>NZ_JBIWOX010000025.1:0-81571 GCF_044767975.1 Streptomyces sp. NPDC101181
TTTTGGCACGCTGTTGAGTTCTCAAGGAACGGACGCTTCCTTCGACCCCGTATCACCGGGCCCTCCGGGCGCTTCCCTTCAGTCTTACCGTTCTTGCGTTTCCGACTCTACCAGACACTTTCCAGTGTCCGATTCCCGGCCGAAGCGGGCCGTACAATTTCGCTTTCCAGGTTCTTCGCTTTCGCGCTTTTCCTTTCCAGCGACTCCAACGTTACCAGACTTCATTCGGTCCGTTTCCGGTCCGCATTTGATTTCCGGTGACCCATGGAATGGTCGCGCCTTTCGGCGTGTTCACCACGTTAGCCGATTCTCTTGGCAGCTCATAATCGAGCTTGTCGAGCGAAATACGGACATGCCGAATTCGCACCCGCCAGGGTGAAATCGAAGGTTGTGGTGTGGCCGCTTCGAGTGGCCCGATTCGGTCCGAAGGACCGTACCGACAGCTGTACCCGTGTCAAGCCGCTCGGACTACGTTAGGGGTTCATCCAGAGTGCGTCAAGTTGCCTTCCGGCTCGATCGATGCCGCGGGGTGTGGGCTCGGTACGGGCTCACCGTCGGGTCTCCGTCGATCCAGAAGCGCCAGGGCTGGTGGGCGCCGTCGCCGCCCACTCCGGTGCGGGGGCCGTTGCGTACCAGGTCAGCCGGTGGTGGCGTGCCGTGCAGGACGGACAGGGCCGGGGCCGGGCCGTCGAAGAGGTCGCTGCCGTTCAACTCCCGGTCGACGTCCAGGGCGGTGGCCAAGCGGGCGGGGCCTCTGGCCAGTTCCTTGTCGCTCCGGGCCGAGATCCTTCGTTCACGGGCTAGGCAGGCACCCGCGTTGATCTCGCCCGCCCGGAGGAGGACCCCGCTCGCCCTGCCTTCGGGGCCGCAGACCAGGTTGAGGCAGTGCCACATTCCGTAGGTGAAGTAGACGTACGTGTGACCGGGCGGGCCGAACATCACGCTGTTGCGGGAAGTGCGGCCGCGGAAGGCGTGCGAGCCCGGGTCGATCTCACCGGCGTACGCCTCGACCTCGGTCAGGCGCACTTCGATCGTGCCCGCAGTGCTGCGCCGGACCAGGGTGCGGCCCAGCAGGTCCGGGGCGACCTCCAGGACGTCGCGGTCGAAGAAGTCTCGCGGCAGTGGCGTGCGGTCCGGGCTCTTGGTCATGCCGTCCGAGGGTACTGGGATGACGTGGCCGGGAACCGGCTGCCGTCATGGCGCGTATTTAGGGGTCAGGACCAACAAGGAGTGACTATGGGCTTCAAGCGGCTGCTCGCGAGTATGGGTGCCGGTGGCGCCTCGGTGGAGACCGAGCTCACCGAGGTGAACGTCGTCCCCGGTGGGGTCGTCCAGGGTGAGGTGCGGATCCAGGGCGGGTCCGTGGCGCAGCAGATCGAGGGGCTCAACGTCGGGCTCCAGGCGCGGGTCGAGGTCGAGAGCGGGGACCAGGAGACCAAGCAGGACATCGAGTTCACCAAGCTGAAGCTCGGCGGGGCGTTCGAGGTGCAGGAGGGCGCGGTGCATGTGGTGCCCTTCGGTCTGGAGATCCCCTGGGAGACGCCGGTCACGATGTTCGGCGGCCAGCAGTTGCGCGGCATGAACATCGGGGTGACCACCGAACTGGAGATCGCGCGGGCGCTGGACTCCGGTGACCTGGACCCGATCAACGTGCACCCGCTGCCGGCGCAGGAGGCCATCCTCAACGCCTTCGGGCAGCTGGGTTTCCGTTTCCGCAGCGCGGACATGGAGCGCGGTCACATCCGCGGTACGCGCCAGCGGCTGCCGTTCTACCAGGAGATCGAGTTCGTTCCGCCCACGCAGTACCGCGGGCTGAACCAGGTGGAGCTGACGTTCGTCGCCGATGAGCGCGAGATGGACGTCATTCTGGAGATGGACAAGAAGCCGGGGCTGTTCAGCCAGGGCAGCGACTCCTACCGGGCGTTCAAGGTGGGGCTGCACGACTACCAGCAGACGGACTGGGCCGCTTACCTCAACCAGTGGCTGGCCCAGGTCGGCGGTCAGCGCAACTGGTTCTGACGACGGCTTAGGGTCGGAGGGGAAAGCCGCCCGAGGTGTCTGTGGGCGAGCGGCCGTGGGTCCGCTCGCGGCAGACCGGCCCGATCAGGAGGGGTACGCGACGTGACCGAGCAGAAGAGGGCCCCGCTGCCGCACGATTTCCATCCGGAGGTTCCGGCGTTCACCGTGGTGAGCGACGATCTCGCGCCGGGGGCCGTGCTGGGCGACGCCCAGGTGTACGCCTCCGGGAACACCTCGCCGCAGCTGCGGTGGGAGGGGTTCCCCGAGGAGACCAAGAGCTTCGCCGTGACGTGCTTCGATCCGGACGCGCCTACGGGCAGCGGGTTCTGGCACTGGGTGGTCTTCGACATCCCGGTGTCGGTGACGGAGCTGCCCGCCGGTGCGGGCAGCGGGGAGTTCACGGGGCTGCCGCAGGGGGCCGTCCAGGCCCGTAACGACTACGGGTCGAAGGATTTCGGCGGTGCCGCGCCGCCGGCCGGGGAGAACCACCGCTATGTGTTCACGGTGTACGCGGTGGACACCGAGAAGCTCGGGATCGACAGCGAATCCTCCCCCGCCGTGGTCGGATTCAATCTCCGGTTCCACACGCTGGGGCGTGCGCGGTTGATCGGTGAGTACGAGGCTCCCGCGTCCGATTAGTTCGTCTGTTGTTTGCCCTGCTCTGGTCTTGGAGAGACCAGAGCAGGGCATTTTTTATTGCGTTGTCCATCGCGGCCTGCCCAGCCAGAGTTGATCCGGGCCTGCCAGGGGGCGGGCGGCACACGGGAGGTGGGCAGGATGCGTGACACGCTGGTTCTCAACGCGAGCTTCGAGCCGTTGTCGACGGTGACGCTCAACCGTGCGGTGGTCCTGATCCTGACGGACAAGGCCGTCGTCGAGCAGTCGCATCCCGAGCTGCGTATGCGTGGTGCCGCCGTGGACATTCCGGTGCCCCGGGTGATCAGGCTCTGCCGCTATGTCCGGGTGCCGTTCCGAAGACAGGCCCCGTGGTCCCGGAGGGGTGTGCTCGTACGCGACCAGTACCGGTGCGCGTACTGCGGTCGGCGGGCGTCCACCGTCGACCATGTGGTGCCGCGGGCCCAGGGCGGGCGGGACACCTGGCTGAACACGGTGGCCTCGTGCGCCGAGGACAACCACCGCAAGGCGGCGCGGACTCCGGAGCAGGCGGGGATGCCGCTGCTGAAGCAGCCGTTCGTCCCCTCCCCCGCCGAGGCGATGCTGCTGGCGATGGGGGCCGGTGACCGGGCGGCGCTTCCCGGCTGGCTGGACCGGGTGGCGGCGTAGCCGGAGGCGGCGTAGCGGGAGGCGTCCGGGCAGGGCTGTGCGGCTGGGTGTTCCGTAAGGCTTCGGGTGCTGGGTGTTCCGTACGGCTTCGGGTGCTGGTGCGGCCGCGGTGTGGGCCCGTCCCTGTGCTGGGGGCGGGCCTCTGTGCGTCAGCGGAGCAGGAGCTGGACGATGGCCACCGTGCCGACCGCGACGATGAGGGCGCGCAGGACGGTGGGGCGCAGGCGGCGGCCGACCTTGGCTCCTATCTGGCCGCCGATGGCCGAACCGACGGCGATCAGGAGGACGGCCGTCCAGTCGAAGTGCGCGACGAAGAGGAAGAACAGGGCGGCGATGCTGTTGACGACGGCCGCCAGGATGTTCTTGACGGCGTTGAGGCGCTGCATGGTGTCGTCGAGCAGCATGCCCATCAGGGAGAGGTAGATGATCCCCTGGGCGGCGGTGAAGTAGCCGCCGTAGACGCTGGCGAGCATCAGGCCGGTGAACAGGAGCGGGCCGCCGTCGGGGCGGGCCCGGGTGCCGGTGTGCGCGCGGCGGTTCTGGACGGCTTTGCTGATGCGGGGCTGAAGGATCACCAGGACCAGGGCGAGGGCGACCAGGACCGGGACGATCGTCTCGAAGGCCGTGGAGGGCAGGGCCAGCAGCAGGGTGGCCCCGGTGAGGCCGCCGATGGCCGCGCCGATGCTCAGCTTGAGGACGCGTCGGCGTTGCCCGACCAGCTCCTTGCGGTAGCCGATGGCACCGCTGATGGCGCCGGGGATGAGGCCCAGGGCGTTGGACACCGTGGCGGTGACCGGTGGGAGGCCGGTGGCGAGCAGGACGGGAAAGGTGATCAGAGTGCCCGAGCCGACGATCGTGTTGATCGTGCCGGCGCCCATTCCGGCGGCGAAGACGGCGAGCATTTCCCAGATGGACAAGGCCATCTCCTTCGCTGGTCAGTGACGCCTCCCCGCCATGGAGGTCGAGGGGCCTCACCGATCATGCATGAAGGACGTTTCCGCTCCGACGGCCGGGGGTTCGGGTGCGCCCGGGGGCCGGAGCGCCGGAGGGTCAGACGACCGGAGGTTCCTCGCGTCGCTCCACCGCGGTGGACGGGGCCGGGATGCCGCCCTTGGCGCCTCCGCCGTCGCCTCCGGTGTTGAAGCCGGGGGCTCCGCCGCCGAGGTTGCCGAAGGCTCCGCTGAGGCCCTTGAGGGCGTCGCCGATCTCGCTGGGCACGATCCAGAGCTTGTTGGCGTCGCCCTCGGCGATCTTCGGGAGCATCTGGAGGTACTGGTACGAGAGGAGCTTCTGGTCGGGGTCTCCGGCGTGGATGGCCTCGAAGACCGTACGCACCGCCTGGGCCTCACCCTCGGCCTTGAGGGCGGCGGCCTTGGCCTCACCTTCGGCGCGCAGGATCGCGGACTGCTTCTCACCTTCGGCGGTGAGGATCTGGGACTGCCGGATGCCTTCGGCGGTGAGGATCGCGGCGCGCTTGTCGCGGTCGGCGCGCATCTGCTTCTCCATCGAGTCCTGGATGGAGGTGGGCGGCTCGATCGCCTTGAGCTCGACGCGGTTGACGCGGATGCCCCACTTGCCGGTCGCCTCGTCGAGGACTCCGCGCAGGGCGGCGTTGATCTCCTCGCGGGAGGTGAGGGTACGTTCCAGGTCCATGCCACCGATGATGTTGCGGAGGGTGGTGACGGTGAGCTGTTCGATCGCCTGGATGTAGCTGGCGACCTCGTAGGTGGCGGCGCGGGCGTCGGTCACCTGGTAGTAGATGACGGTGTCGATGTTGACGACCAGGTTGTCCTGGGTGATCACCGGCTGCGGCGGGAAGGGCACGACCTGTTCGCGGAGGTCGATCCGGTTGCGGATCGAGTCGATGAACGGGACGACGATGTTGAGGCCCGCGTTGAGCGTGCGGGTGTAGCGTCCGAACCGCTCCACGATGGCCGCGCTGGCCTGGGGGATGACCTGGATCGTCTTGATCAGGGCGATGAAGACGAGCACCACCAGAATGATCAGGACGATGATGATCGGTTGCATCGTGTGTCTCGTGCCCTTCGGTTGATCAACATGATCGACTTCGAGTCTGGCAGAACTCGGGCCGCCTCGCGGGTCGTTCGTTCACATGGTCGTTCGGTCCTCGGTCACATGACGACGGCCGTCGCTCCGTCGATGTCGATGACGTCGACCTGGTGGCCCGGTTCGAAGACCTGGTCCTCGTCGAGCGAGCGGGCCGACCAGACCTCTCCGGCCAGCTTGATACGGCCGCCCGCGGCGGACACCTGTTCCAGGACGACCGCCTGACGCCCCTTCAGCGCGTCGATACCGCTGGCATGTCCGGTCTGTCCGGCCCGGTGTCTCGCGGCGATCGGGCGCACGACGGCGATCAGCGCCACCGACACCACCACGAAGACCAGTACCTGGGCGACGATGCCGCCACCGAGGGCGGCGACGGCCGATGCGGCCACCGCCCCGACGGCGAACATCCCGAATTCGGGCATCGCGGTCATGACGAGGGGGATGCCCAACCCCACCGCGCCGATCAGCCACCACACCCATGCGTCGATGTCCACATGGTCATCGTAGGACTGTCGCTCCGTCACCGACAGGGCGCACAGCCGCCAACTACGGTGACGGGACGGCCGGGTGGGGTGGAACCGGGGTGGGAGGGCGGTCGGAGGAGGTGCGTGGGGGCCGGTGATCAGCCGAGCGGCAGGCCGTGGGCGGTGTAGCGGTCGCCGGTGTGCTCGACGACCAGCGGCAGGCCGAAGCAGAGCGAGAGGTTGCGGGAGCTGAGCTCGGTCTCCATCGGGCCCGCGGCGAGGATCCTGCCCTGGCGGATCATCAGGACGTGGGTGAATCCCGGTGCGATCTCCTCGACATGGTGGGTCACCATGATCATGGAGGGGGCGTACGGGTCACGGGCGAGGCGTCCGAGGCGGCGTACGAGGTCCTCGCGGCCGCCGAGGTCGAGTCCGGCGGCGGGCTCGTCGAGGAGCAGCAGCTCGGGGTCGGTCATCATGGCGCGGGCGATCAGCGTGCGCTTGCGCTCTCCTTCGGAGAGCGTGCCGAACTTGCGGTCCAGGTACTCGGTCATGCCGAGGCGGTCCAGGAAGGCGCGGGCGCGCTCCTCGTCGACGGCTTCGTAGCTCTCGTGCCAGGTGGCGGTCATGCCGTACGCGGCGGTGAGGACGGTTTGCAGCACGGTCTGGCGCTTGGGCAGCTTGTCGGCCATCGCGACGCCCGCCATGCCGATCCGGGGACGCAGCTCGAAGACGTCGGTGCCGACGCCGCCCAGCTGCTCGCCGAGGACGGTGGCCGTCCCCCTGCTCGGGAAGAGGTAGCTGGACGCGAGGTTGAGGAGAGTCGTCTTGCCGGCGCCGTTGGGGCCCAGGATGACCCAGCGCTCCCCCTCCTTGACCGACCAGGAGACGTCTTCCACCAGAGCACGTCCGTCGCGGACCACGGATACGTCCACCAGCTCCAGTACATCGCTCATGAGCGTGTCGTCTCCCCATGCAGTCTCGTCGATCGTCGCGTGCCGGTGGGCACGGCTCCCAGGGAAAACCTACGCCACCGTGCACGTGCTCCGGGCGCGAGGTCCGCACCCGGCCGCCGCCCGGCCGTTGCCTAGGCTGTCGGCATGCTTGTCGAACCACGTTCAGGGTTGTTGGCCGCCTGGGGGAACGCGCTTCTGGCGGGACTCGTCTCGCCGGACGAGGCGGTCCTCGCGATCGTCGGACAGGACGCGGTGCACCGCGTCGAGGGGGTGCCGGGCGAGACGGGGCCGGTGGGGCTCACGCTGGCGCTGGGCCGGTTGCGGGCGCTGGGGGCCACCGGGTTCCGGGTCGCGCTGCCGGTGCCGGGGCATCCGCTGGGGCTGAGCGGTCCGCCCGATTTCAACGCGCGGGCGATGGAGGCGGAGGAGGCCGTGGTCGGGTACGGGGTGCCATACGGGCTGGTGCCGGAGGTGAGTGAGGCGGGCCCGGAGGGGGACGTGCACGTCGAGGTGGTGTGGCGGGTGCTGCCGGTGCGGGAGGCGCCGCCCGCGGACGTCCCGTCGCTGGGCGAGGCCGAGCGGGAGCTGGCGGAGGCGTTGCGCGATGCGACGGCGGTGCTGTCGCGGCTGGACGTGGCCGGGTCGGGGCCGGTGGCGGAGGCGGCGGTGGACGCGTACCGGGCGCGGGTGGAGCGCGGTGGTGGGCGCGAGGTGCTGGCGCCCGGGTATCCGCCGCGGGCGGTGCGGGTGCTGGAGATGGCGCAGCGGGTGGGGCTGCTGGTCTCGGTGGCGTACGAGAACGGGCACGGCGGTGCGGTGAGCGCTTCGGAGATCGCGGCGCGGGGGGCCGCGTTGCGGCCGGTGGAGCGGGTGGCCCGGCGGGCGTTGGTGGCGGCGTACAACGCGTATGTGGAGGGCGGGGAGCTTCGCCGGTAGAGCTGCGGCCCGGTGCGCGCCGGATGGGGTGCTGTCGGCCGGAGGGGGCGGGGCCGCGGGGCGTCTCCGGGCGGGCCGCGGCTCTGGGGGTGCGGCTCTGGAGGCCTCTGGAGGCTCGGCGCGCTCGGCCCTGGATACGCGGAAGCCGGACGGCCCGGGGAGGGTGGGGCCGTCCGGCTTCGGGACGCGGGGTGTCAGTGGTTGAGGCCGAAGTTGCCGAAGGCCGGGTTGAGCAGGCCCACCACGTTGACCGTGTTGCCCACCAGGTTCACCGGGACGGAGACCGGGACCTGGACCAGGTTGCCGCTGGCGACGCCCGGGGAGTGGGTGGCCACGCCGTGGGCGTCGGCGCCGCTGTGGCCCGTCGCGGAGGCGGCACCGGCACCGGCGGCGACGAGCCCACCGGCGATCATGGTGACGGCGGCGGCCTTCTTGAGGTTCTTCACTTCAGGTTCCTCCTAGAGAGGCTGCGGCAGGCCGCCGCAGCACGCCTTGGAGAACGCCGTACGGCCCGGAAGGATGCGCCGTACGGGTGACATACACCCGACAGTATGAATCTCCGCTTGAACGGGAACCTGATTTTCCGGACGGGCCCGCCGGATCTCCGGCCCGCCTCAGCCGGCCGCTCCGTGGCGTACCGCCCACAGTGCGGCCTGGGTGCGGTCCGCCAGGTCGAGCTTCATCAGGATGTTCGACACGTGCGTTTTGACCGTCTTCTCGGAGAGGACGAGCGCGCGGGCGATCTCACGGTTCGAACGGCCGTCCGCGATGAGGCCGAGGACTTCCCGCTCCCGTTCGGTGAGGGTGCTCCCCCGGCCGGTCCCGGTGCCGGTGTCGTCGTCGGCGAGGAGCGCGCCCGCGACCTCCGGCTGGAGCAGCACGTGACCGGCGTGCACCGAGCGGATCGCCCCCGCCAGGGCGTCCGGGTCGACGTCCTTGTACACGTATCCGGAGGCTCCGGCGCGCAGGGCGGGGACCACCGTGCGCTGTTCGGTGAAGCTGGTGACGATGAGGACCTTGGCCGGGTTGTCGAGTTCCCGGAGGCGGCGCAGGGCGTCGATGCCGTCGGTGCCGGGCATCTTGATGTCCATCAGCACGATGTCGGGTCGGAGCTCCTCGGTCCGGGCCACGCCCTCCGCGCCGTCACCGGCCTCTCCGACGACCTCTATGTCCTCCTGGATCTCCAGGAACGTCCGCAGACCGCGGCGGACCACCTGGTGGTCGTCGACCAGCAGCACCCTGATGATCTTGTCAGCCACCGGGGACCTCCATCTCGATCGTGGCGCCCTCGCCGGGCTCCGATTCAACGGTGAGCTGGCCGCCGACGCTGCTCGCCCGGTGGCGCATGGAGACGAGGCCGAGGTGGCGGCCCGCGAGCCGGACGGTGGTGGGGTCGAAGCCGTGGCCGTCGTCGGTGACGCGCAGGACGGTCGCGGGGCCGCGCCGGACCAGGGTGACGCTCACGCGTCCCGCGCCCGAGTGGCGCAGGGCGTTGTGCAGGGCCTCCTGGGCGACTCGGAGCAGCGCCTCCTCCTGGGCCGCGGGCAGAGCCCGTACGCCCCGGGTCTCGAAGGCGACCTCGGCGGCGTGGGCCCGGTCCAGGACCTGGATCTGGGTGCGCAGGGTGGCGATGAGCCCGTCCTCGTCGAGCGCGGCGGGGCGCAGCTCCACGACGGCGGCCCGCAGCTCGTCGACCGCCTCGGCGGCGAGGACGGCGACCTGGTGCAGCTCGCCCTTGGCGCGGGCCGGGTCGCGGTCCACCAGGGCGGCGGCGGCCTGGGCGGTGAGGCGGAGCGAGAACAGTTTCTGGCTGACCGCGTCGTGCAGTTCGTGGGCCAGCCGGGAGCGCTCCTCCGCGATGGTCAGCTCACGGCTGCGCTCGTAGAGGCGGGCGTTGGTGAGGGCGATGGCGGCGTGCTGGGCGAGGATCTGGAGCAGTTCCTCGTCCTCGGCGGTGAAGCCGCAGCCGCCGTCGGGCTTGGGGCACTGCTTGTTGGCGAGGAACAGCGCGCCGATGATCTCGTCGCCGTCCACGACGGGCAGGCCGAGGAAGTCGGACATGTCGGGGTGGGCGTCGGGCCAGCCCTCGAAGCGCGGATCCTCGCGCACGTCGGCGAGGCGTTCCGGCTTGGCCTGGTGCAGCATCGCGGCGAGGATGCCGTGCTGCCGGGGCAGGGGGCCGATGGCCTTCCACTGTTCCTCGCTGACGCCGTCGACGACGAACTGGGCGAAGCCGCCGTGGTCGTCCGGGACGCCGAGGGCCGCGTACTGGGCGTCGAGCAGTTCGCGGGCGGAGGCGACGATCGTCTTGAGGACGTCGCCCACTTCCAGATGCCGGCTCATGGCGAGGAGCGCGGCACTCACCGCGGCGAGGCCCGACGGCGGGCGGTGACTCATGGGGTCACCGTACCGGCGGGGGCGGCGCCGCCGTATCGGCCGGGGGACGGGGGCTGTCGCGCGGGGCCCTAGGTCCGGGCCGCCGGCCTCCTCGGGCGCGGGACCTAGGACCACGTCGCGGCCCGGCCCGGGACGGCCGGGGCGAGGGCGCCGCGGGTACGAGGCGGGGAGCCGCGGCGCTGCGCCACGGGTACGTCGCCGGGCGCCGGGGAGCGCCTCCTCCGGTATGACTCCGGGGGCGTCCGCCTCGTCCCGCAGGATGAGGAACGTAACCCTCCGGATTGCTATAGCAACGAATGGTGAGAATGTTACGCGGCCGATGTGACCCCGGGCATAGGACCCACGTCACTTACGAGCGTACCTAGTGGGCACATAAGGGCGGTTTGACCCGGCATGATCAGGGAGTATTTCGGGCGAACGGGACCCTGTTCCCCGGCCCGGTCCACTATGCGTCTTCGTACGTCACACCTTTGCCACAGGATTTTGCGGCCGCTAAGAATTGCTCTCGTCCCCGACGGAGGTAGGCATCACCACCTCCGGTCTCGTCCTCCGTGAGGACACCTGAGCATTCGAAGAGGTATCCCTGCATGTCCGCGAACCGCATTCCCAGTCGTCTCCGTCGTCTGAACAAGGTCCAGAAGATCTCCGTGGCCGGTGTGTCGGCCCTGGGCGTCGCCGCCCTGACCTTCTCGCTCGTCCCGTCGAACGCCGATGCCGAGATTGCCCCGCAGGCAGCGACCGCCGCCGCGCCCGTGGCCCTCACCGCCGCCGGGTCCGCACAGGCCAAGACCGTGCAGAACAGCATGATCGAGCAGCACTCCACCGCCGAGCAGCTGGTGAAGGCCGCTGATGCCGCCAAGGCCAAGGCCGCCGCCGAGACGAAGGCCGCCGCCAAGGCCAAGGCCGCGTCCGAGGCGAAGACCAAGGCCGCTGCCGCCGCCAAGGCCGAGGCGAAGGCCGCCGCCGACGCGAAGGACAAGGCCGCCAAGGCCAAGGCGGACGCGAAGAAGCGCGGGGCCGAGAAGGCCAACCGTTCCACCGCGCGCAAGCCCGTCTACGCCAACAACCTGGACGGCTGGATCCGCGAGGCCATGTCGATCATGAAGAAGGAAGGCATCCCGGGCTCCTACAACGGGATTCACCGCAACATCATGCGCGAGTCCAGCGGCAACCGCTGGGCCATCAACAACTGGGACATCAACGCCCGGAACGGCATCCCTTCAAAGGGCCTGCTCCAGGTGATCCAGCCGACCTTCGACCGTTACCACGTGTCGGGCACCAAGAAGGACCTGTACGACCCGGTCGCCAACATCGTCGCCGCCTGCAACTACGCGGCCGACCGCTACGGCTCCATGGACAACGTCAACAGCGCGTACTGACCAAGCCGAGCGCAGCCGTCCGAACGCCGGAGGCCGGCACCCCCGTGGGGGTGCCGGCCTCGGCGTCGTCCATGGACATGGACATGGACTACTTGCGCATGACCTCGGGCTCGTGGCGGCGCAGCAGACGGGCGACCGCGACGGCGCAGATGAGGGCGAGCACCAGCAGAACGAAGATGTTGATCCCCCACTGGGTCGCCGTGGCGTCCCAGAGCGGGTCGAGGTCGGTCGGATTCTTCGGGTCCCACGGCGGCATCAGGTTGGCCAGGTCCAGCGTGCTGCCGGCGGCCGCCACACCCCAGCGGGAGGGCATCAGCCAGGTGAGCTGCTCCAGCCCGGGGGTGCCGTAGACCTGGAAGAGGACACCGGTGAACACCAGCTGGACGATGGCGAACATGACCAGCAGCGGCATGGTCATCTCGGAGGTCTTGACCAGGGCGGAGATCATCAGGCCGAACATCATCGAGGTGAACCCGAGGGCCACGATGGAGAGGCAGACCTCGACGGCCGGAGGCATGAACAGGCCCTCGTCCGGCAGGTCGCGGACGGCGAAGCAGATGGCACAGAGGATGACGCTCTGGAAGGCCGTGATCACGCCGAGCACGATGACCTTGGACGCCAGATAGGCCGAGCGGGAGAGGCCGGTGGCCCGTTCCCGTTCGTAGATGACGCGTTCCTTGATCAGTTCTCGTACGGAGCTGGCCGAGCCGGCCAGACAGATGCCGACCGCCAGGATCAGCAGGATCATCCCGGCCTTGCCGTTGAACTGGGTCGGCGGGGTGGGCGCGGCCAGTCCGAAGTCCGCGGGGATGACCGCGCTCAGCACTCCGATCACCGCGGGCAGCGCCACCATCAGGCCGAGGAAGGCCTTGTCGGAGGCGATGACGGAGACGTACCGGCGCACCAGGGTCCACAGCTGCGTGCCCCAGGTCTGCGGCTTCGGCGGGCTCATCTGCTGCGGGGGCGGCATGTGGACCGGCTGGGCGGCGACCGCGTCGATGTCGGCGGCGTACATCTGGTAGTGCTGCGACCCGCGCCAGCGGCCCGCCCAGTCGTAGTCGCGGTAGTTCTCGAAGGCGGAGAAGACGTCGGCCCAGCTGGTGTAGCCGAAGAAGTTCAGCGCCTCCTCCGGCGGACCGAAGTAGGCCACGGCCCCGCCCGGCGCCATCACCAGGAGCTTGTCGCAGATCGCCAGCTCGGCCACCGAGTGCGTGACCACCAGCACCGTGCGGCCGTCGTCGGCGAGGCCGCGCAGCAGCTGCATGACGTCGCGGTCCATGCCCGGGTCGAGTCCGGAGGTCGGCTCGTCCAGGAAGATCAGCGACGGCTTGGTCAGCAGCTCCAGGGCGACCGAGACGCGCTTGCGCTGGCCGCCGGAGAGCGAGGTGATCTTCTTGTCCTTATGGATGTCGAGCTTCAGCTCGGCGAGGACCTCGGTGATCCGGGCCTGGCGCTCGGCCTCGGTGGTGTCCGCGGGGAAGCGGAGCTTGGCCGCGTACTTGAGGGCCTTGGTGACGGTCAGCTCCTTGTGCAGAATGTCGTCCTGCGGGACCAGACCGATGCGCTGGCGCAGCTCGGCGAACTGCTTGTACAGGTTCCGGTTGTCGTAGAGGACGTCACCCTGGTTGGCGGGCCGGTAGCCGGTGAGCGCCTTGAGCAGGGTGGACTTTCCGGAGCCGGAGGGACCGATGACCGCGATCAGCGACTTCTCCGGGACGCCGAAGGAGACGTCCTTGAGGATCTGCTTGCCGCCGTCGACCGTCACCGTGAGGTGGCGGGCGGAGAAGGAGACCTCACCGGTGTCGACGAACTCTTCCAGCCGGTCCCCGACCAGCCGGAACGTCGAGTGACCGACGCCGACGGTGTCGTTCGGGCCGATGAGCGCGGAGCCGGACTTCTGCAACGGCTGGCCGTTGACGTACGTGCCGTTGTGCGAGCCGAGGTCGCGGAGCTCGAAGCGGCCGTCGGGCGTCGCGTGGAACTCCGCGTGGTGGCGGGAGACCTGGAGGTCGGAGACGACCAGTTCGTTCTCCAGCGCACGGCCGATGCGCATGACCCGGCCCAGGGCCAGCTGGTGGAACGTGGTCGGGCTGCGGTCCCCGTGGACGGGCGACGCCCCCGCGCCCTGGCCCGGCCCGCCCGGGTACTGCTGGTGCGGCACCTGCTGCGGGGCCTGCTGGCCCGGGGCCTGCTGGTGCGGTACGTGCTGCTGGGGCGGCGGCTGCTGCCAGCCCTGCTGCTGACCGGGGGCCTGGTGGTGGGCCGGGGCGTGGTGGGCGGGCGGCTGCTGCTGTCCGGACCAGCCCGCGCCGCCGCCCTGGGGCTGCTGGTGCGGCTGGTGTACGGGCGCCTGCTGGGCACCGACCGCGTGGCCACCGCCGACGCCCGCGCCCGCGGCGGCACTGAGGCTCACCCGGGGGCCGTCGGTGGCGTTGCCCAGGTGCAGCACGGTGCCGGGGCCGATCTCCAGTTGCTGGACACGGCGGCCCTGGGCATAGGTGCCATTGGTGCTGCCGTGGTCCTCGATGGACCAGTTGCGGCCGTTCCAGCTGATCGTGGCGTGCCGCCACGACACCCTGGCGTCGTCGATCGTCACGTCGCCCTGCGGATCACGCCCGAGGGTGTACGGCCTGGACGAGTCGAGCGTCCAGGTGCTGCCATTCAATTCCAGTACGAGTTCCGGCACTCCGCGCCCCACTAGTTGTCCCCCGTGTTACCCCCGTCGCAGGGAGTCTAGGGATGCTGAACATCGTGGGGAACTATTCCAGGACCCGTCCCCGATCCGAAAGCCGGGAGGGCGAAGACCCCGCGGGGGCCGGGCGCCGAAGCCCCGAAAGGCGGGGGAAAACAGGGTTTTAGCAGAAGAAGAACGACGGAATCAGTCGCTCATTCCCAGATACCCCCAAGCATCCTCATAGCACCCCGTGCGGAGCGCCCGGAGTGGGCGGCGGAGAGGCTGGAGGGCGTGCGCGCGGGGCTGGAGCGAGGTGTGCGCAAGATGCGTACCGGCCAGATCTTCGGCGCCTCCGCGGATCCGGGCGAAACCAGTGAACCGTACGGTGTCACCAGAAGCCGGGGAGCCTCAGGATCCCCGTCGCGCGGAATCCGGATCCCCCCCTCGCGCGGAATTCCGTCCGGCCCTCGGGACGGGCGGCCGGGGCGGCTGCCGGACCGATACGGTGGAACCACCATGAGCGCATCTCAGCTACCTCAGCCGCCCTTGTCAGCTCAGTCCCAGCCTGGGAGCGACGCACCCACCCTCCTCGTCAAGATCTTCGGCAAGGACCGTCCCGGGATCACCGCCGGGCTCTTCGACACCCTCGCCGCGTACGCGGTCGACGTCGTCGACATCGAGCAGGTCGTCACCCGGGGCCGCATCGTGCTGTGCGCCCTGGTCAGTACGCCCGTAGCGGGCGGGACGAGCGAGGGCGACCTGCGGGCGACCGTGCACAGCTGGGCCGAGTCCCTGAAGCTCCAGGCCGAGATCATCTCGGGTATCGGCGACAACCGCCCGCGTGGCGAGGGCCGTTCCCATGTGACCGTGCTGGGCCATCCGCTCAGCGCGGAGTCGACGGCCGCCATAGCGGCCGCGATCACCTCGACCGGTGGGAACATCGACCGGATCTTCCGGCTGGCGAAGTACCCGGTCACCGCCGTCGAGTTCGCGGTGTCCGGGACGGCGACCGGGCAGCTGCGGACCGCGCTGGCGACCGCAGCCGCGGAGATCGGCGTGGACGTCGCGGTGGTCTCGGCCGGGCTGAGCCGCCGGGCCCAGCGCCTGGTCGTGATGGACGTCGACTCCACGTTGATCCAGGACGAGGTGATCGAGCTGTTCGCGGCCCACGCGGGCTGCGGGGACAAGGTCGCCGAGGTGACCGAGCAGGCGATGCGCGGCGAACTGGACTTCGAGCAGTCGCTGCACGCCCGGGTCGCGCTGCTGGCCGGTCTGGACGCCTCGGTGGTGGACAAGGTGCGCTCCGAGGTGCGGCTCACCCCCGGCGCCCGCACCCTGATCCGTACGCTGAAGCGGCTCGGGTACCAAGTGGGCGTCGTCTCCGGTGGGTTCACCCAGGTCACCGACGACCTCAAGGAGCGCCTCGGCCTCGACTTCGCCTCCGCCAACACCCTGGAGGTGGTGGACGGCAAGCTCACCGGGCGGGTCGTCGGGGACATCGTGGACCGGGCGGGCAAGGCCCGGCTGCTGCGCAGCTTCGCCGAACAGGCGGGGGTGCCGCTGGCGCAGACGGTGGCCATCGGGGACGGGGCGAACGATCTGGACATGCTCAACACCGCCGGGCTCGGCGTCGCGTTCAACGCGAAGCCGGTCGTCCGCGAGGCCGCGCACACCGCGGTGAACGTGCCGTTCCTGGACACCGTGCTCTATCTGCTCGGCATCACCCGCGAAGAGGTGGAGGCCGCGGACGGCCTCGTCGAACGAGCCGGATGACGAACGAACACGCGGGGCCCCGGCACCATCGTGGTGCCGGGGCCCCGCGTGCGCGTGACGTGGTGCGGGTGGCGTGGTACGGCGCGGGGCCCGTCGCCCTGTCTGCGGTACGTCGTGCTGGGGCGGGGCCGGTGATCCCGTGTGCGAGCCCCCGCGAGCCATGGGGCTCAGTCGTTCGGCGTCCAGTACTCGGTGAGCTTTCCGGCCCCGTGCTCCACGCTCTTCCAGGAGCCGGGGAACTCCACCACGGCGTAGGACGCCGTCGGGAATCCGTCGCGGGTCATCCTGGCCAGGGTGTCGCCCTCGGCCGATCCGGAGAGGGCGTCGGCGGCCCCGTGCATCCCGGGGTTGTGGCCGATGACCAGGAGGTTGCGGACGTCGTCGGGGGTCTCGTTGAACAGGGCGATCAGGTCGCCGAGGGAGGCCTCGTACAGTCTCTCCTCGTAGACGGTCCTGGGACGCTGGGCGAATTCGTGGACCGCCAGCTTCCAGGTCTCCCGCGTCCTGACGGCGCTGGAGCAGAGGGCCAGATCGAAGTCGATGCCGGAACCGGCGAGCCTGCGGCCGGCCACGGGCGCGTCCTTGCGGCCGCGCTCGGCCAGCGGGCGCTCGTGGTCGGAAGCCTGTGACCATTCCGCCTTGGCGTGCCGGAGAAGGACGATCCTGCGAGGTGTCTCGACGCTCATACAGCCCAGCTTCGCATGAAATGCGGCCTGCGGCGCAGGGTGTTGACGGGCTCGTCCGACCAGTTGCCCCGCTGGTCCGGGGCCTGGAGGGCGGAGCCCGGTCTCAGCGTATGAGGAAGTGGAGTGCGCGCTCGATCAGCTGTCCGAGCACGGGGGCGCCCGGGGCGGCGGTGGCCTCTCCGGGGTTGATGATCATCAGGAGCAGGAGCGCGAAGGCCGCGGCGGGCAGGGCGACGGCCCACCAGGGCAGCCGGACCTCCACCCTCTGCGGGGCGGACCGGGAGGACCGGGGATGGGTCGGTGCCGGCATGTCTGCCTCCGTGGGGCCTCGGGCCGTCGTCACCTGTGAACCTAAGGCTCGCGGGCGACCGGTCCCACCCGGCTACCCACCCACTTCACCCTGACACCGGCCCCCTAGGGGTTGGTGGGGGCAGCCCCACCAACCGGGGGCGAAGGGGACGTGGAGGGGGTCTTCGAGGAGGCTCAGGGGGAGGCGATCGAGGCGATCACGCCGATGACCACGGTCACGAGAAGCATCGCCCCGAACACGAGGAGAAGCTTCTTCTGGCCGTTCTGGGGATTCGGATCGAGCACGGGCATGGGTTCAGTCTCGCATCTCAGCACTCGTCCTCGATCGTCCGGTCCCGTCCGGCCAGGATTCCGGCCGCCATCTGGGGAATCATCAGGCCCGCCATCAGGGCGATCGGCAGGCCCCAGCCGCCGCTGTGCTGGTAGAGCACACCGACGAGCAGCGGACCCGGGATGGAGAGCAGATAGCCGGTGGACTGGGCGAAGGCGGAGAGCCTGACCACGCCCGCGCCGGTGCGGGCCCGCATGCCGATCATCGTGAGGGCCAGCGGGAAGGCGCAGTTCGCGACGCCGAGGAGCACCGCCCAGACCCAGGCCCCGGCGGCCGGGGCGAGGTAGAGGCCTCCGTAGCCGACCAGGCCGCACAGGCCGAGTGCCACGACGATGGGGCCCTGCTGCTGGAGGCGGGAGGCGACGCGGGGGATGACGAAGGCGAGCGGAACGCCCATCGCCATGGTGACCGCGAGCAGGACGCCCGCCGTGCCCGCGGAGACCCCGGCGTCGCGGAAGATCTGCGGCATCCAGCCCATGGTGATGTAGGCGGCGGTGGCCTGGAGGCCGAAGAAGCAGGCGAGGCCCCAGGCGGTCCGGCTGCGGGTGATGCGGAGCGCGGCTCCCTCGGCGGGGCGGGCGTCCGCGGCCCGAGCGGTGTCAGTGCCGGTGCCGGACCGGTCGGCGGCGGGGGCGCGGGACGACGTGGCGGTCGCAGCGGCGGACTGCCCCGGGGCGGGGGTGCGGTCCCGTACGAGGACGATCCACGGCAGGACCGCGAGGGCGGCGAGCACGGCCCAGACGGCGAGTCCGGACTGCCAGCCGCCGAGCGCGCCGGTGAGCGGGACGGTGACGGCGGCGGCCAGGGCGGTGCCGAGGGCCAGGGCCATCGAGTAGAGGCCGGTCATGGTGCCGACGCGGTCGGGGAACCAGCGCTTGACGATCACCGGCATCAGGATGTTGCTGACGGCGATGCCCATGAGGGCCAGCGCGCTGGCGGCGAGGAATCCGGCGGTGGAGCCGATGTACGGGCGGATCACCAGACCGGCCGCGATGGCCGCCATGCCCGCGCAGACGACGGTGCCCGCGCCGAAGCGGCGGGCGAGGCGCGGCGCCATCACCCCGAAGGCCGCGAAGCAGAGCGGCGGCACGGAGGTGAGGACGCCGGCCACGCTGCCGCTCATGTGCAGCCCGTCGCGCACCTCTTCGAGTAGAGCGCCGAGGCTGGTGATGGCGGGGCGGAGGTTCAGGGCGGCCAGGACGAGCCCGACGGCGATGAGGCGCAGCAGCCAGGGCGCGGGGGCCGCGTCCGTCACGGGAAGGCGGGGCTCGCGCGGGTCGTGGGAGGTGCGCGCGGCGGGGCCGCGGTTCAGGGTCGGGGTCTGCGTCTCGTCGTCCGGCATGGCTCCATCATAGAATCATGGGATGATTGGTTGTCCAATCCCGCACACCCTCGCGGGACCCCCCCGGCGGGCTCCGGAACCTCCCCCACGGACCGCCGGGTCCCCTCGGGTACCCCGGGCCTCTCTGAGAGAATCCGGCCCGGACCTGACAGCTCACGAGCAAGGAGCACCATGGCGCTGACGTCTCCACGGCGTTCGGCACTCTCCGACCAGGTGATCGCCCAGTTGCGGAACCAGATCACCTCGGGCGAGTGGCCGGTCGGCTCACGGATCCCGACCGAGCCCGAGCTGGTCGAGCAGCTGGGCGTGGCCCGTAACACCGTGCGCGAGGCCGTGCGGGCGCTCGCGCACAACGGGCTGCTCGACATCCGGCAGGGCTCGGGCACCTATGTGGTCGCCACCAGTGAGCTGGCCGGGGTGATGCACCGCAGGTTCGCGGCGGCCGACCCCCGGCACATCGCGGAGCTGCGCTCCACGCTGGAGTCCTCGGCGGCCCGGCTGGCGGCCGCCCGGCGCACCGAGCGGGATCTGCGGCAGCTGGACACGCTGATGGCGCGCCGGGAGGAGGCCTGGGCGTCGGGTGAGGCGGAGGCGTTCGTCGCCGCAGACGCGACGCTGCACCTGGCGGTGGTCGCCGCCTCGCACAACGACGTGCTGACGGAGCTGTACGCGGACCTCGGGGATCTTCTGCGTGACTACCTGCGCGGCGACGTGGGGCCCGAACTGCGGCCGGAGAACCACATGGACCACGCCCGGCTGGTGGAGGCGATCCGGGCGGGCGACGCGGAGACGGCGGCGGCCGAGGCGGCGGGCCACGCGCTGAACTGCCTCGCGGACCGGGTGTAGCCGTCGGGGCGGCGGGAGGCGCTCACACCGGGGCGGGGCGGTGACTGACCCAGGCGGTCGCGATCTCCTTCCAGCAGCGGTCCTCCAGCCGTACGGTCCGGCCGGGCTCCACCGCGACCGCCGCGCCGTCCGCGTCCACGTCCCACCAGCGCTCGCACTCGGTGTGCAGCTGGACCAGGTCGGTGGAGGGATAGGGGTTGTGGCAGTACGCGACGACCCGGGAACCCTCGACGGACGTACGGCACTCGGAGCCCGCGGGCTCCCGTTCGGGTTCAGAGGGTTTCGCGGCCGTGGCGGCGTCGGCGCCCCGGGCGGCGTGCACCCCCAGGGGGACCGCGAGGGCGGCGAAGGCGAGCGTGGCGGCCAGCAGGAGACGGGTGCGACGACGCGTGGGGCGCACGGCGTTCTCCCTCCCGCAGCCTGACCAGAAGTCCGGTTCCTCCACATTCTGCGGTGGATCGGCGGACTTTTCGACCGGAGCGGTCACGCACGGCGACGGCCCCGGCCGCGTACCGCCCCCGCGTACGGCGAGAGGGGTGCGCGGCCGGGGGCCGTCGCCGAAGGTCGCGCGGGGTCAGGCGCCCATCATGTGCACGCCGCTGTCGACGTGGATGATCTCGCCCGTGGTGCGCGGGAAGAAGTCGGAGAGCAGCGCCACGACACCGCGGCCGGCCGGCTCCGGGTCGGACATGTCCCAGGCGAGCGGGGCGCGGGTGTTCCAGACGTCGGCCAGCTCGGAGAAGCCGGGGATGGACTTGGCGGCCATGGAGCCGATCGGTCCGGCGGAGATCAGGTTGCAGCGCAGCCCGTCCTTGCCCAGGTCACGGGCGAGGTAGCGGGAGGTGGCCTCCAGGGCGGCCTTGGCCGGGCCCATCCAGTCGTACTGCGGCCAGGCGTACTGGGCGTCGAAGGTGAGGCCGACGATCGAGCCGCCCTCGCTCATCAGCGGCTTGCAGGCCATGGCCAGCGACTTCAGGGAGAACGCCGAGACGTGCATCGCGGTGGCGACGGACTCGAAGGGCGTGTTGAGGAAGTTGCCGCCGAGCGCGTCCTGCGGCGCGAAGCCGATGGAGTGGACGACGCCGTCGAGCGAGCCCAGCTCCTCGCGCACCAGGCCCTCCAGCCGGTCCAGGTGCTCCTGGTCGGTCACGTCCAGCTCGATGACCTTGGCCGGCTTCGGCAGCTTCCGGGCGATGCGCTCGGTCAGGGTCGGGCGGGGGAAGGCGGTGAGGATGATCTCGGCGCCCTGCTCCTGGGCCACCTTCGCGGTGTGGAACGCGATGGACGACTCCATCAGCACCCCGGTGATCAGGACGCGCTTGCCGTCGAGGATTCCGCTCATGGTGATCAGTGACCCATGCCCAATCCGCCGTCAACGGGGATGACGGCTCCAGTGATGTACGACGCGTCGTCGGAGGCGAGGAAGCGCACCGCGGCCGCGATCTCCTCGGGCCGCGCGTAACGGCCGAGCGGCACCTGGGACACGATGCCCTTGCGCTGCTCCTCGGTGAGCACCTGGGTCATGTCGGTGTCGACGAAACCGGGGGCGACGACGTTGAAGGTGATGTTCCGCGATCCGAGCTCACGGGCCAGCGACCGGGCGAAGCCGACGAGTCCGGCCTTGGAGGCGGCGTAGTTGGCCTGACCGGCCGAGCCGAGGAGCCCGACGACGGAGGAGATGAGGACGACGCGGCCCTTCTTGGCGCGCAGCATGGCGCGGTTGGCGCGCTTGACGACCCGGAAGGTGCCGGTGAGGTTGGTGTCGACGACGGCGGTGAAGTCCTCCTCCGACATCCGCATCAGCAACTGGTCCTTGGTGATGCCCGCGTTGGCGACCAGCACCTCCACCGGACCCTGCTTGTCCTCGATCTCCTTGTAGGCCTGCTCCACCTGTTCGGCGTCGGTGATGTCGCAGCGGACGGCGAGGACACCCGCGTCGGTGAGCGCCCGGGGCGGCTCTCCGGAGCGGTAGGTGATCGCGACCTGGTCGCCGTTGTCGGCGAAGGCGCGGGCGATGGCGAGGCCGATGCCCCGGTTTCCTCCGGTGACGAGAACCGAGCGGCTCAACGGATCACCCTTTCCTTGGCGGTCTGGTGCGTGGTTCCTGGCGGTCGGTTACGTCGAAAACCTATCGGTACCGCGCACCGAACGGAGAATCGGGCCCTGACAGTGGCTTGTCCGGGGGGCTGTGGGATTCCTACAGTCCGGGGAGTTGCGTGCCGTGCTCACGCAGTCGCGGCATCCCCCGGTGTGGTCCTCCTCGGGCATGGTTCACTGCCGTCGTGTATCGAGAAGGGAATTCCCTGTGCCCCACGAGGTAGATCAGTCATTCCTGGCCCTCCCGTCGCGTGCTCTCGCCGACGCGGCGCTCGCACGGGCGCGAGCACTCGGCGCCACCCACGCCGACTTCCGGCTGGAGCGTGTGCGCGGCGCCTCCTGGCGGCTGCGGGACGCCCGGCCCGCCGGCGCGTCGGACAGCACCGACCTCGGGTACGCGGTGCGGGTGGTGCACGGCGGCGCGTGGGGGTTCGCCTCGGGCGTCGACCTGACGATGGACGCGGCGGCGAAGGTCGCCTCGCAGGCGGTCGCGATGGCCAAGCTGTCCGCGAAGGTGATCGCGGCGGCCGGTTCCGACGAGCTGGTGGAGCTGGCGGACGAGCCGTCGCACGGCGAGCGGACCTGGGTGTCCGCGTACGAGGTCGACCCCTTCTCCGTACCGGACGAGGAGAAGGCGGCGCTGCTCGCCGAGTGGAGCGGGCGGCTGCTGGGCGCGGACGGCGTGGCACATGTGGACGCGTCCCTGATGACCGTGCACGAGAACAAGTTCTACGCGGACACGTCGGGCACCGTCACCACGCAGCAACGCGTGCGGATCCACCCGCAGTTCACCGCCGTCGCGGTGGACGGCGCGACCGGTGAGTTCGACTCGATGCGGACCATCGCCCCGCCGGTGGGCCGGGGTTGGGAGTATCTGACCGGGACCGGCTGGGACTGGGACACGGAGCTGGAGCAGATCCCCGGCCTGCTCGCCGAGAAGATGCGGGCGCCGGGCGTCGAGGCGGGGGCGTACGACTTGGTCGTCGACCCGTCGAACCTGTGGCTGACCATCCACGAGTCGATCGGCCACGCCACCGAGCTGGACCGGGCGCTGGGGTACGAGGCGGCGTACGCGGGCACCTCGTTCGCCACCTTCGACCAGCTGGGCAAGCTGGCGTACGGCTCCCCCGTGATGAACGTGACCGGTGACCGCACCGCCGAGCACGGGCTCGCCACCATCGGGTACGACGACGAGGGCGTCGAGGCGCAGTCCTGGGACCTGGTGAAGGACGGCACGCTCGTCGGCTACCAGCTGGACCGCCGGATCGCGAAGCTCACCGGGCTCGGCCGCTCCAACGGGTGCGCGTACGCGGACTCGCCGGGCCATGTCCCCGTCCAGCGCATGGCGAACGTGTCGTTGCGACCGGATCCGGGCGGGCTCTCCACGGAGGACCTGATCGGGGGCGTGGAGCGCGGGATCTACGTGGTCGGTGACCGGTCCTGGTCGATCGACATGCAGCGCTACAACTTCCAGTTCACCGGGCAGCGGTTCTTCCGCATCGAGAACGGCAGGCTGGCCGGGCAGTTGCGGGACGTGGCGTACCAGGCGACGACCACGGACTTCTGGGGCTCGATGGAGAAGGTCGGCGGCCCCCAGACGTACGTCCTGGGCGGCGCGTTCAACTGCGGCAAGGCCCAGCCGGGGCAGGTGGCTGCGGTCTCGCACGGCTGTCCCTCCGCCCTCTTCCGAGGCGTGAACATCCTCAACACGACGCAGGAGGCCGGACGATGAGCGGTGACCACGGAACCGGCCGGGGGTCCGGGGCTCGCACCCCGGGCAGGCACAGTCTCAACACGACGCGGGAGGCCGGACGATGAGCCGGGTCAGCAAGCCGTACGAGATCGTCGAGCGGGCTCTGGAGCTGTCCACCACGGACGGCCTGGTGGTCATCGCCGACGAGCACTCCTCCGCCAACCTGCGCTGGGCGGGCAACGCGCTCACCACCAACGGCGTGACCCGGGGGCGCACCCTGACCGTGATCGCCACCGTGGACGGGGCCGAGGGAACCGCGTCCGGTGTCGTGTCCCGGTCCGCCGTGACCGCCGACGACCTGGAGCCGCTGGTGCGGGCCGCCGAGGCCGCCGCCCGGGGCGCGGGTCCGGCGGAGGACGCGCAGCCGCTGGTCGGCGGGGTGCCCTCCTCCCCGGACTTCACGGACGCGCCCGCCGAGACCGGCTCGGAGGTCTTCGCGGACTTCGCCCCGGCCCTCGGTGACGCCTTCGGCCGGGCCCGGTCGGGCGGCCGCGAGCTGTACGGGTTCGCCAGCCACGAGCTGACCTCGACGTACGTCGGCACCTCGACGGGGCTGCGACTGCGCCACGACCAGCCGAACGGGACGCTGGAGCTGAACGCGAAGTCCCCGGACCGGACGCGCTCGGCGTGGGCGGGCCGGGCCACCCGGGACTTCAAGGACGTCGACCCCGCGGCGCTGGACGCGGAGCTGGCGCGGCGGCTGGGCTGGGCGGAGCGGCGTATCGACCTGCCCGCCGGGCGGTACGAGACGCTGCTGCCGCCGACGGCCGTCGCGGACCTGCTGATCTACCAGCTGTGGTCGTCGACCGCGCGGGACGCGGTGGAGGGCCGGACGGTGTTCTCGACGCCGGGCGGCGGGACCCGGCTGGGCGAGCGGCTCGCCCCGCTCCCCCTCACCCTGCGCAGCGACCCGCACGCGCCGGGCCTGGAGTCGGCGCCGTTCGTGATCGCCCACTCCTCCGGCGACAGCGGCTCCGTCTTCGACAACGGGCTGCCGCTGTCCCCGACCGAGTGGGTGCGGGAGGGGAGGCTGGAGCGGCTGACGACGACCCGGCACTCGGCGGACCTGACCGGCCTCCCGGTCGCCCCGGCCATCGACAACCTGGTGCTGGACGGGGGCGGTGAGCGGTCCTTGGAGGAGATGGTCGCCGCGACGACCGGGCGGGCGCTGCTCCTGACCTGCCTCTGGTACATCCGCGAGGTGGACCCGGCGACGCTGCTGCTGACCGGGCTGACCCGGGACGGCGTCTATCTGGTGGAGGACGGCGAGGTGGTCGGCGAGGTGAACAACTTCCGCTTCAACGAGTCGCCGGTGGACCTGCTGTCCCGGGCGTCGGAGGCGGGGCGTACGGAGAAGACGCTGCCGCGCGAGTGGGGCGACTGGTTCACCCGGGCGGCGATGCCCGCGCTGCGCGTCCCGGACTTCAACATGAGCTCGGTCAGCCAGGGGGTGTGACCCGCCCAAGGGCTGTCACGTCATCCCTGGTGGATCAGCGTGCGGCGTCAGATGCGGTGCATCGCAAGGCGGAGGGACGTCCGAATACCAGATGTATTCGGACGTTCCGACAACGCGGCGAGGTGCCGTAGCTGTCGTCGCGCGCCCACCAGGGATTACGGAACAGCCCCTAGACTGAGGTGTCGCAATTCGATGACGTAGACCAAGGAGACACGGAACCGTGACGGACATCGTCGACGAGCTGAAGTGGCGCGGGCTGTTCGCCCAGTCCACCGACGAGGACGCATTGCGCAAGGCTCTCGCGGACGGTCCCGTCACCTTCTATTGCGGCTTCGACCCGACCGCGGCGAGCCTCCACGTGGGGCACCTCGTGCAGGTGCTCACCATGCGGCGGCTCCAGCAGGCCGGGCTGAAGCCGCTCGCGCTGGTCGGCGGGGCCACGGGGCAGATCGGTGACCCGCGGCCCACCGCCGAGCGCACCCTGAACGACCCGGAGACCATCGCCGCCTGGGTGGGGCGGCTGCGCGGGCAGATCGAGCCCTTCCTGACCTTCGAGGGTCCGAACGCGGCGACGATGGTCAACAACCTGGACTGGACCGCGGGGATGTCCGCGATCGAGTTCCTGCGGGACATCGGCAAGCACTTCCGGGTCAACAAGATGCTCACCAAGGACTCGGTCGCCCGTCGGCTGGAGTCGCAGGAGGGCATCAGCTACACCGAGTTCAGCTACCAGCTGCTCCAGGGCATGGACTTCCTGGAGCTGTACCGCCGGCACGGCTGCACCCTTCAGCAGGGCGGCAGCGACCAGTGGGGCAACCTCACCGCGGGCATCGACCTGATCCACCGCCTGGAGCCGGGCGCGGCGGTGCACGCGCTGGCGACGCCGCTGATGACGAAGGCGGACGGAACGAAGTTCGGCAAGTCGGAGAGCGGCGCGGTCTGGCTCGACCCGGAGATGACCACGCCGTACGCGTTCTACCAGTTCTGGCTGAACGTGGACGACCGGGACGTCTCGCGCTACCTGCGCATCCTCAGCTTCAAGAGCCGTGCGGAGCTGGAGGAGCTGGAGAAGCTGACCGAGGAGCGGCCGCAGGCGCGTTCCGCCCAGCGGGCGCTGGCCGAGGAGCTGACGACGCTGGTGCACGGCGGCGAGCAGTGCGCGGCCGTGATCGCGGCGTCGAAGGCGCTGTTCGGGCAGGGTGACCTGGCCGAGCTGGACGAGGCGACGCTGAGCGCGGCGCTGTCGGAGGTGCCGCACGCCCGGGTCGCCGACCTGGGGCCGCTGGTGGACCTCCTGGTGGAGGTCGGTCTCGCGCCGAGCAAGTCGGGGGCCCGCCGGACGGTCAAGGAGGGCGGCGCCTACGTGAACAACGTGAAGGCCGTCGACGGGGAGGTGGCTCCGGCGGCCGGGGAGCTGCTGCACGGGCGCTGGCTGGTGCTGCGCCGGGGCAAGAAGAACCTGGCGGCGGTCGAGGTGGTCCCGGCGGGCTGACCCCCTCCGCCCTGCCTCGGCCCTGCGACCGTACGCCCTCCCTCACGTACGACGCCGCGGCCGGGCACGCGTTCTCTCGCGTGTCCGGCCGCGGCGCTGTCGTACGGGGGCTGGTCAGGTTCTCTGACTGCGGCCGCCCCGGACCTTCTGCCAGAGCATGTCCCCGACGGCGACAACGGCCACGGCGCCCGCCAGCTGCAACAGATGGCGGATCCAGTCGATGCCCTTGGTGTCGGCGACGCCGATCCAGCCGGCCACGGCGTTACCGATGATGCTGCCGATGATGCCGAACACGACCGTCAGCCAGAGGGGGATGTCCTGTTTGCCCGGCAGGATCGCTCGGGCGATCACGCCGAGCACCAAACCCACGATGATTGCCCACAACCAGCTCATTTCGCCTCCTCGTGCGGCGCGGTGTGCGCGTCCGCCCAGTCTTGGCCCGCCGCGCGGGGCGGCGCATGCGGGATTGGGCCGTCCGGGGGACGCCCCCTCGCTCCCGGGGCCCCGCCCCGGGCTCCCGTCGGGCGGGCGCCCGGCGTACCGTGGACGCGGACCGGCCCGGGGACGACCGGCGACGAGATCGGGTGGTGGAGCGATGCTGCGGAAGAACGAGGGCGCGGAGGTCTTCCGGATCACCGGTGCACGTCAGGGGCTGGCGGACGATGTCCGGGGCAGGCAGCGGCGCTATGTGATCTCGATGTCGGTGCGCACGGTGTCGGTGGTGCTGGCCGCGACGCTGTGGAACGTCGAACGGCATGTGGCGATCGTGGCGCTGGTGCTGGGGGTGCTGCTGCCGTACGTGGCGGTGGTCATCGCCAACGCGGGCCGGGAGAACGCGCCTTCGCTGCCGACGACGTACGTCCCGATGCCGATGCGGCCCGCCGTGGAGGCGGCTCCGACGGCCTCCCGGGCGGAGTCTCCCGGTCCGGAAGAGCCGGGCGGGCGGGTGCCCCCGTCGCAGGGGCACAGCTGAACCCCGTACACCCCGGGAAGCTCAGGAAAACCTCAGATCAATCATGAAGTTCCGGTGCACCGCACCCCGGTCCCCGTGACATACTTCGAGAGCGCTCCGCATCCCCCGTCGGAGCGACGGACCGACGCCGGGCAGCTCCCCCCGTGGCTGCCCGGCGTCGCCGTTTCTCCGGCCGGGGGACGCGCGAGAGGGCCCCGGACCAGCGGTCGATCTCGGGAGGATCGCGCAGGTCCGGCAAGTGACAGCCGCGGCCTGAAATCGATGACCGCGCGGCCTGGATGGCTGGAGCAGTCGGATTCTCAGTCCCGATGCCCGTCGGCCGGTGCCTTCAGCAATCGGTTCAGCTCGTCCCCGGCCTCGTCGTACCCGGCGTCGGAGATCCGTTGCAGCTCGCGCAGATCGCCGGTCGCGGCCACACGTCGAGTGAGCAGAAAACCAGCGCGCATCGACCCCTCGTCCAGCAGCTCGCTCAGTTCTCCGAGGTCGTCCGCCGCGTCGGCGAGGTCGGCCAGCTGGTCCAGAGCGGTCTCGTTGCCCGCGTCGGCCAGCTCGCGCAGGGTTTCCCGATCGATATTCGTATTCGCCATGACGCCATGCTGCAACCTTGCCCTTGGGGGAAGGTCAAGGGGGATGATGGCTGGGTGATCACCATCGGGCAGCTGGCAAGGTACGTCGGAGTGTCGATCAAGAGCGTTCGCGTCTATCACGACAAGGGACTGCTCCCTGAGCCCGACCGCGATTCATCCGGGTACCGGCGGTACGGCGCCAACGACGCCATTGACCTGATCAAGATCCGGACGCTCGCGGAAGCCGGCGTCCCCCTGGCCCGTATTCGGGACCTGAGAACAGCGACCGAGGAGGAGTTCCAGCGGGCGCTACGCGAGATCGACGACGAGCTCACCGCCAGCATCCGTGGCCTTCACGCAACGCAGAGTCGCCTGCGCGACCTCGCAGCCGGGCGCCTGGCACCACTGCCCACCGAGGTCGGCGCCCATCTGGAGCACTTGCGCAGCTGGGGATTCACCTCTCGATGGGTGGGCCTGCAACGCGACCTGTGGATCCTCGTGTTCGCCACCCACCCGGACCGAGCGATCGCGCTGTTCCATGACCAGACCGGCACTTTGGCCCATCCGGCGCTGCGGCAGCTCTTCCTGGACTACGACCACGCGCACGACCTTGACGCCGACGATCCACGCGTCGAGCCCCTCGCCCGCAGGATCGTCAAGGCGACCCAGGACCGCTACGGACCCGGCGAACTGCCCACGCTGGATGCGACGTCTGACATCCCCGCCCTTATTCAGGGCACGGTCAACGCCTCATCACCGGCATGGCAGCGACTCGACACGCTCATCCGTGCACAACTGGACACGTGACTCGGCCTGATGCTCTCGGCACCTTGATCGCCCATCATCGCTCGAACTCTCACGGTCAACCCCCGAAGGACTTCCCGGGCCGACCACCTAGGCTGGATGCCGTGATCTTTCCCGAGACGTCCGCCGAGAGTCCCGCCGGTGCTCCGATCTGCTCGGCCAAGGGCTGCCGGGCCGCCGCCGTGTGGGTGCTCGCCTGGAACAACCCGAAGCTGCACACGCCCGAGCGGCGCAAGACGTGGCTGGCCTGCGACGAGCACCGGGAGCACCTGTCCTCGTTCCTCGGGGTACGGGGTTTCCTCAAGGACGTCGTGGCGCTGAAGGACTGGCAAGCCGCGGACGGCGCCCCGTAGCGCTCCCGGTGCCGTCCTCGGCCTGCCGGCGGGTCGGCGGTCAGCCGCCGATCGCCGACATCGGGCGGTCGGGCTGGAGGAAGGACGGGTCGTCCAGTCCGGAGCCCGCCTTCTTGCCCCACATGGCGACCCTCCAGAGCCGGGCGATCTCCTCGTCCGGGGCGTTCGAGCGCAGGGCCTCGCGCAGGTCGGTCTCCTCGCGGGCGAAGAGGCAGGTGCGGACCTGGCCGTCGGCGGTGAGCCGGGTGCGGTCGCAGGCGCGGCAGAAGGGGCGGGTGACCGAGGCGATCACGCCGACGCGGTGCGGTCCGCCGTCGACGGTCCAGCGCTCGGCGGGGGCGGAGCCGCGGGCCTCGCCGTCCTCGGCGGTGAGGGTGAAGCGGGTGCGTAGTGAGGCCAGGATGTCCCCGGCGGTGATCATCCCGTCGCGCTTCCAGCCGTGCTGGGCGTCCAGGGGCATCTGCTCGATGAAGCGGAGCTCGTAGTCGTGGGCCACGGCCCAGGCGAGGAGCTCGGGGGCCTCGTCGTCGTTGAGTCCCGGCATCAGGACGGAGTTGACCTTCACCGGGGTCAGCCCGGCCTCGTGGGCGGCCGCCAGGCCGTCCATGACGTCCTGGTGGCGGTCGCGGCGGGTGAGGGTCTTGAAGACGTCGGGGCGCAGGGTGTCCAGGGAGACGTTGACGCGGTCGAGACCCGCCGCCCTGAGGGCGGTGGCGGTGCGCTTGAGTCCGATGCCGTTGGTGGTGAGGGACATGCGGGGGCGCGGGGTGAGCGCGGCGCACTGCTCGACGATGGAGACGAGTCCGGGGCGCAGCAGGGGCTCGCCGCCGGTGAAGCGGACTTCGGTGATGCCGAGCGAGGTGACGGCGATACGGATGAGGCGCACGATCTCGTCGTCGGAGAGCAGCTCGCTCTTGCCGAGCCACTGCAGGCCCTCTTCGGGCATGCAGTAGGTGCAGCGCAGATTGCACTTGTCGGTCAGTGACACGCGCAGGTCGGTGGCGACCCGGTCGTAGGTGTCGATGAGCACGGTGGCCCCCTCCCCCGGTGTGGTCCGCGGTGGTGCGGCCGGTCTCTCCGGCCGCCGTCTCTTTCGAGCCTACGTGAGAGCGGTGACATCGAGGGGGCCCGTTTGCCACGAGGTGCGGCCGGGACGCGTCGTAGGGTCCTACGAGGCGTCCCGGCCGCAGGGGTGGGCCGAAGAGCCGAACGGTTCGGGCGGGTGCCCTGGCTCAGTGGGCTCCGACGCCGGTCAGGGACTTGACCTCCAGCTCGGCGTACTTCTCGGGGTCGGCCTTCTCCTTGGAGACCAGCGAGCCGATCCAGCCGAGCAGGAAGCCGAGCGGGATCGAGATCAGGCCGGGGTTCTCCAGCGGGAACCAGGCGAAGTCGACGTCCGGGAACATCGAGGTCGGCTTGGAGGAGACGACCGGCGAGAACAGCACCAGGAGGACGGAGGAGGCGAGGCCTCCGTAGATGGACCAGAGGGCCCCCTGGGTGGTGAAGCGCTTCCAGAAGAGGCTGTAGAGGATCGTCGGCAGGTTGGCGGAGGCGGCGACCGCGAAGGCCAGGGCGACCAGACCGGCGACGTTCAGGTCGCGGGCGAGCGCGCCGAGCGCGATGGAGACGACGCCGATGGCGACGGTGGCCCAGCGGGCGGCGCGGACCTCCTCCTTCTCGGTGGCCTGCCCCTTGCGGATCACGTTGGCATAGATGTCGTGCGCGAAGGACGAGGAGGAGGCGAGGGTCAGGCCGGCGACGACGGCGAGGATCGTGGCGAAGGCGACGGCGGAGATCACCGCGAGGAGGATCGCGCCCCCGGTGGAGCCGGAGCCGCCGCCGATCTCCAGCGCCGCGAGTGGCGCGGCCGTGTTGCCCGCCTTGTTCGAGGCGATGATGTCGTCGGCGTCGAGGATCGCGGCGGCGCCGAAGCCGAGCACGATCGTCATCAGGTAGAAGGCGCCGATGATGCCGATCGCCCAGTTCACGGACTTACGGGCGGCCTTGGCGGTGGGCACGGTGTAGAAGCGGATCAGGATGTGCGGCAGCCCCGCGGTGCCGAGGACCAGGGCCAGGCCCAGCGAGATGAAGTCCAGCTTCGAGACACCCGAGACGTCGTACTTCAGACCGGGCTCCAGGAAGGCCGCGCCCTTGCCGCTGTTGCTGGCGGCGGTGCCGAGCAGGTCGGAGATGTTGAAGTTGAACTTCAGCAGGATCAGGAAGGTGATGAGCAGGGTGCCCGCGATGAGCAGGACGGCCTTGACCATCTGCACCCAGGTGGTGCCCTTCATGCCGCCGATGGTGACGTAGAGGATCATCAGCACGCCGACCAGGGCGACGATGACGATCTTCCCGAAGTCGCTGGTGATGCCGAGCAGCAGCGAGACGAGGACACCGGCCCCGGCCATCTGCGCGAGCAGGTAGAAGATCGAGACGACGATGGTGGACGTGCCGGCGGCGGTGCGGACGGGGCGCTGGCGCATCCGGTAGGCGAGGACGTCGCCCATGGTGTAGCGGCCTGAGTTGCGCAGCGGTTCGGCGACCAGGAGCAGGGCGACGAGCCAGGCGACGAGGAAGCCGATGGAGTAGAGGAAGCCGTCGTAGCCGAAGAGGGCGATGGCTCCGGCGATGCCGAGGAAGGACGCGGCCGACATGTAGTCGCCGGAGACCGCGAGTCCGTTCTGGAAGCCGGTGAACTGGCGGCCGCCCGCGTAGAAGTCGGCGGCGCTCTTGGTCTGGCGGCCCGCCCACACGGTGATGAACAGGGTCGCCACGACGAACGCGGCGAACAGGGTGATGATCAGCGGCCGGTGCTCGCCCGCGCCCTCAGCGGCGAGCTGGACGGCGGGGTACGCGGCTGCGTGGGCGGCGCTCATGCGTCGGCCTCCATACGGGACTTGATCGCCTCGGCCTTGGGGTCGAGCTTGCCGGCGGCGTGCCGGGAGTAGAGCCAGGCGATGAGGAAGGTGGTGGCGAACTGGGCCAGTCCCAGGACGAGCGCCACGTTGATGTTGCCGACGACCTTGGTGGACATGAAGCCGTCCGCGTAGCTGCACAGCAGGACGTACAGCAGGTACCAGGTCACGAAGGCGACGGTGAGCGGAAAGGCGAAGGAGCGGTAGGAGCGGCGCAGGTCGGCGAATTCCTCGCTCGCCTGCGCCGCCACGTACGCCTCCGTCCTGGGCTGGGCGGGTCCGGCGGGCGAACCGCCTTCGGGCGGCGGTGCATCGGTAGCCACGGAATCTCCTCGCGACGCGGGTGCGGTGATCGGGGGACGGCGGGTGTCAAAGGGAGGCCTCGATACCGGCGGGGGTCGGGATGTACCTCCTGGACAACGGCACGGAGGGCGCGACGAAGCGGTTCACTGTGTCTTTACGTCTTCCCGGGGACGTGGTGTCCGTCCTCTCCGGGACCTGGTGTCCGCCCTCCCGGGGACGTGGTGTTCGCTTCCCCGGGTGCGCCGCCCCGCCTCCCGCGTCCCGTTCCGGCGGGTTTCCGCATCCGAAAAGTCACCCGTTCGCATTCGGCCGCATCGGTCACTCTTCGAACTCACTTGCCCGAAGTCGTTGATGTGTCGCAAAGATCAGCGATAGCTTCACTCGTCATGTACGCGACCGAGCACGCCAGGTGTCCGGTCGACCGGCACGGATGATGTGGAGAACCCATGGCTCATCTGGCATCGAGACGGACCCGCGCGCTCGCGGTTCCCCTCGGACTCGCGCTGACCGCCTCGCTCGGTTTCCTGCCCGCGACGTCGGCCACGGCGGCGCCCACCGGCGAGCGGAGCGCCGCGAGCGCCCGGACCGACGGGCCGAAGCTGTCCTACGTGGTCAACACGCGTGGCGGCCACAGCACCGTCAAGGACGTCAAGAAGGCGATCGCCAAGGCCGGCGGCACCGTCGTCGTCGCCTATGAGCAGATCGGCGTCATCGTCGTCCACTCGCAGAACCCGGCCTTCGGCGAGACGATCCGCGCGGTGCGCGGCGTGGAGTCGGCCGGCGCCACCCGCACCAACCCGATCGTGCCGCAGGCCACCAAGGACGTCGGCGCCATAGCGCAACCGCTGACCGCCGGACAGGCGGCGGCCGCCGCGGCACAGGCGGGGCCCGACGAGGACCCGCTGGAGCCGCTCCAGTGGTCGCTGCCCGCCATCAAGGCGGACAAGGCGCACCAGAAGTCGCTGGGCTCGAAGAAGGTGACGGTCGCCGTCATCGACACCGGCGTCGACGACACCCACCCGGACCTGGCCCCCAACTTCGACGAGCGCGCCTCGGCGAACTGCGTGTCGGGCGCTCCGGACACCACCGCCGGCTCCTGGCGTCCGGCGGCGGGCGAGAGCGACCACGGCACGCACGTGGCGGGCACCATCGCCGCCGCGAAGAACGGCGTCGGGGTCACCGGCGTCGCCCCGGGCGTGAAGGTGTCGGGCATCAAGGTGTCGAACCCGGACGGGTTCTTCTACACCGAGGCCGTCGTCTGCGGGTTCCTCTGGGCCGCCGAGCACGGCGTCGAGGTGACCAACAACAGCTACTACGCCGACCCGTGGCTGTTCACCTGCAAGAACGACCCCGACCAGGGCGCCCTGGTCGACGCGCTCACCCGCGCCGTGAAGTACGCGGAGCGCAAGGGCACGGTCAACGTCGCGGCGGCGGGCAACTCCCGCCACGACCTGTCGGTCGACGCGATCGAGGACACGACCAGCCCCAACGACACCGAGCCGGTCACCCGGACCGTCGACCCGAGCGTCTGCCCGGACATCCCGACCATGCTGCCGGGCGTCGTGACCGTCTCCGCGACGGGCGCCAAGGGCCTGAAGTCCTCGTACTCGAACTACGGCAAGGGCGTCATCGACGTGGCGGCCCCCGGCGGCGACTCGACGGTCTACCAGACCCCCGAGCCCCCGGCCGTCAACGGGCTGATCCTGTCCACGCTGCCCGGCGGCAAGTTCGGCTACAAGGCCGGTACGTCGATGGCGTCCCCGCACGTGGCGGGCGTCGTGGCCCTGATCAAGTCCAAGCACCCCTACGCCTCGCCCGCCGTGGTGAAGGCCCTGCTGACGCTCCAGGCGGACGCGAAGGCGTGCGGCGAGCCGTACGACATCAACGGTGACGGGGTCATCGACGCGGTCTGCGAGGGCGGCAAGAGCTACAACGGCTTCTACGGGGCCGGCGTGGCCGACGCGCTGGACGCGGTCCGCTGGTAGCGGGAACCGCGAGCTGGTAGTGGGCGCTGTCCGCCGGCAGCGGCGGGCGGCGGCCTGTCCGTGAACCGGGGGCGCGGGTGCGGGGAGTGAGTCTCCCGGGACCCGCGCCCCCGGCGTTTTCGCCGGACCGCCGCGGCGCACTCCCCCGCCCCGGCCCGACAGGGCGGCAGCCGGTGCCATAGTTCGCGCATGGCGCACACACCGACACCTCTGCCGAGTCCGGCGACCTTCTGGGCGGCGCTCGGCGGGGACCCGGCCCTGCTGGACCGGGTGGCGAGCGGCGGTCCCGGCGGACTCCTGGAGGCACGGCTGCCCGTCATGGCGCTGGCCCGCTCGGCCGTGGCGGTCTGCGCGCTGGCGGCCGGGGAGCTGGCGGCCCACCGGAGGGGCGGGCCGGTCCCCCGCGTCCGGGTGGACGACGGCGCGGTGGCGACGGCCTTCGTCAGCGAACGCCATCTGCGGATCGACGGGCGGGCGCCGGTCTCCTTCGCGCCGCTCTCCCGGTTCTGGCGCACCGCGGACGGCTGGGTGCGCACCCACGCCAACTACCCGCACCACCACGCCCGTCTGCTCACCGCCCTGGCTCTGCCCGAGGACGCCACGCCCGGGACCGTGGCCGGGGTGTTCGCGGAGCGGCGAGCGGTGGAGACCGAGGAGACGGTGTACGCGGCGGGCGGCCTGGCCGTCGCCCTCCGGTCTCCCGAGGAGTGGGCGGCGCACCCGCAGGGCGCGGCCGTCGCCGCCCGTCCCCCGCTGGCCCTGGACCGGCTGGGCCCGCCGACGGCACCACGCCGCCACGGGCCCCCCGACGTCCCACCCGCCGCGCCCGCCGCCGGTCTGCGGGTCCTCGATCTCACCCGGGTCATCGCGGGCCCGGTCGCCACCCGCACGCTCGCTCTGCTGGGCGCGGACGTGCTGCGGGTGGACACCCCACGGCTGCCGGAGAGTCAGGACGCGCACAGCGACACGGGGTTCGGGAAGCGGTCCACCCGGCTCGACCTCGGCGCACGCCACGACCGGGCCGTCTTCGAGGAGTTGCTCGCCTCGGCCGACGTGGTCGTCACCGGCTACCGGCCGGGGGCGCTGGACGCGTACGGGCTGGACCCCGGGGCGCTGGCCGAGCGTCACCCGGGCCTGTTGATCGCCCAGTTGGCGGCCTGGGGGTGGGAGGGCCCGTGGCGCGGGCGGCGCGGTTTCGACAGCCTCGTCCAGGTCGCCACGGGCATCGCCGCGGTGGAGGGCACCCCCCGGGAGCCGGGAGTGCTGCCCGCCCAGGCCCTCGACCACGGCACCGGCTACCTGCTGGCGGCGGGGGTGCTGCGGGCGGTGACGGAGCAGGGCGGCGCGGACGGCGGTACGCGGTTGCTGCGGGCATCCCTGGCGGGGACGGCGCACTGGCTGCTGCGCGGTGGGGACGGCGGCGGGAGCGACGAGGGCGAGGACGCGTGCGGCGGGAACGACGGGGGCGGGAACGCGCACGGCGGGGGCGGGAAGGGCGAGGGCGGGTACGGCGGGACCGAGGCGTCACCGGCCCCGGCTCCGCCGTACGACCCGGCCGCCTACCTCACCACCAGCGCGCCCGGCCCGCTGGGCGAGATCCGGCACGCCCTGTCCCCGGTGGCCCTCCCGGGGCGCGACGGACCGGCCGACTGGGCGCGCCCGCCGGGGTTCCTCGGTGCGGACGCACCCGCCTGGCTCCCCCGTACGCGGGTCAGGGGGCGCTGATCGCGCGGCCCGCCGTCCCCTTCGTCAGCACCCCGAGCGTCAGCAGGGACTGCGCGGCGATGTAGGTGAGCATCACCCAGAAGCCGGGGGCGGGCAGTTGGGGCCAGTGGGCGATACCGGTGGCGATGAGGGCGTCGGACAGCAGGAAGAGCGCCCCGCCCGCCGCCGCGTACGGCCCGGACACCCCGGCCCGCCAGGCCATGGCGGTGAGCAGCAGGCTGTAGCCGGTCAGCGGAATCCGCAGGTCCGCCGGGAGGCCGGGCCAGATCAGGACGAGGAAGACGACGAGGACGAGCAGATAGCCGAGCCCGGTGGCCGGGGCGGCCGGGGCCCGTCCTCGCCCGAAGAGCGTCAGGTAGCAGACATGGCCCACGGCGAAGGACCCCATGCCGCAGAGGAACGCCAGGTCGTTGTCGGCGAGCAGGAGGACGTCCCCGCCCCACCCGCACAGCAGGGCGGCCACCAGCAGCCGGGGTGCGCCGCGCAGCACCGCGTACCCGGCGAGCAGCGGCATCAGCAGCGGCTTGGCGATCAGATGGGCGGTCCCGGCCCCGGTGAGCAGCGCGGCCAGGTCGGCAGCCGCGACGAGCAGGAACGCGAGCAGTACGGGCCGGGCGAAGCGCTCGGCGCCGCCCCGGCTACGCATGGGGCGGGCGGCCGTGGCGCTCACGTGGCGCGTTCCGGCGCGGGCGCTTCGGCGGACACGGTGACCGGAACGGCCGCGGTCACCGGGGCGGCCGCAGTGACCGGGGCTCCTGCGGGCGCGGTCACCGGGGCCCCGGTGACCGGGGGCCCGGCGGTCGCGGTGGCGGGCGCGGCAGTCGCGGTGGCGGGCGCGGCAGAACCGACCGGAGCACCCGCACCGGACGGTGACGCGGCGGCCGGAGCGGCACCGCCGCCCGGCCCCGGCCCGGCTCCCGCCCCGGGCTCGGCTCCCGGCACCGGGCCGGCTGCCGTCCTTGGCCCGGCGTCCCGCCCCAGCCCGGCTCCTGTCTTCGCCGCGGGTTGCCAGCCCGGTCCGCAAAAGACCCGTCCCGCCCGCTCGCTCCAGGTGTCGGCGGCTCGTACGTCCCGGGCGATGGCGGCGTACTCGTGGGTGGCGACGCGCAGCGGGTTGTAGGTGGAGATGTTCTTGGTGAGCCCGTAGACCGGCCGCTCGGTCTCGGCCGCGAACGACCCGAACATCCGGTCCCAGACGATCAGGATCCCGCCGTAGTTGCGGTCCAGGTAGCCGCCCTGGGAGGCGTGGTGGACGCGGTGGTGGGAGGGGGTGTTGAGCACGAACTCGAAGGGGCGCGGGAGCTTGCCGACCCGCTCGGTGTGCACCCAGAACTGGTAGACCAGGTTGGCCGACTGGCAGAACGCGAGCGCCGCCGGGTGCACCCCGCAGGCGATCAGCGGCAGGTAGAAGGGCCAGGAGGTCGCGGAGGTCCAGGGCTGGCGCAGCGCGGTGGTGAGGTTGAACTTCCTGCTGGAGTGGTGGACCACATGGCAGGCCCACAGGATGCGGATGACATGGTGGCCCCGGTGGGACCAGTAGTAGAGGAAGTCCTGGGCGAGGAGCATCAGCAGGACGGTCCACCACAGCACGGGCACCCGCAGCGGCGTCAGTTCGTAGAGGGCCATGTAGACCGCCAGGACGGGGATCTTCCACAGGAGGTCGAAGCCGAGGCTCCCGAGCCCCATGGTGACGCTGGTGGCGGCGTCCCGGGTCTCGTACCCGGCGGCGTCCTCGTCCGGGTGGAAGCGGTAGCTGACCATCTCGACCACGGTGAGCAGCACGAAGGCCGGTATGGACCACAGCACGACATCGGGCAGGTTCGGCTCCATGCGAGCACGGTAGGGCCGCGGACCGGTGAGGGCTAGGGGTTGTTACCGACAAGTATGCGAGGTGCGGGTCACCGTCCCGCCGGCACGGCCGGGACTGGACCGGCTCTCCCGCGTCGAGCCGCCCGAAGCGCTCGGCCGGCCGGGCGGCGTACCGGGCCTCCGGCAACTGACACCCGGTCACTCGACGCATCGGCAGGTCGGCGCCGAGGATCTGACGATCCGCCTGGTCCGCGACGCGCGCGCCACCGGCAGCGGACTCATCCCGCCCGGCCCCGTCGTCCGCCTCACCCGACGGCGGCCCGGAACGGCCGGATGGGGGGCTGTCAGTCGCGGCCCGTATTCTCTGTGACCATGCTCGACGATCTCCAGACAGCCGTACCGTGGCCGACCGCCTACCCCCAGGGGTACGCGGTCGTCGACGTGGAGACCACCGGACTCGCCCGCGACGACCGGATAGTGTCCGCCGCCGTCTACCGGCTGGACGCCCTGGGCAACGTCGAGGACCACTGGTACACGCTGGTGAATCCGGAGCGCGACCCCGGGCCCGTCTGGATCCACGGGCTGACCAGTGACGTGCTGGAGGGCGCGCCGCTCTTCCCCGAGGTGGCCGAGGAGCTGTCGGCGCGGCTCGCGGACCGGGTGCTCGTCGCCCACAACGCGGCCTTCGACTGGTCGATGATCGCCCGGGAGTACGCACGGGCTTCGGTCGTCGCCCCGGTCGAGCGGCGGCTGTGCACGATCGCGCTCGCCAAAGAGCTGGGGCTGCCGCTGCCCAACCACAAGCTGGCCTCCCTCGCCGCGCACTTCGGGGTCGTCCAGCAGCAGGCCCACCACGCCCTGGACGACGCCCGGGTGCTGGCCGAGGCGTTCCGGCCGAGCCTGCACGCGGCGGCGCGGGAGGGGGTGCGGTTGCCTTTGCTGGAGTGCCGGCCCCTGACCGAGTGGTCCGACTCGCCGGTCGCCCCGCGCGCCGGGTACCGGCCCGCCCGGCAGCCGAACACCTGGCGGCCCTCCCGGAAGCGGCCCGCCTGCCCGTATCCCAATCCGGGGCGGTACGAGAAGGAGAGGCCGCTGAAGCAGGGGATGCGGGTGGCGTTCTCCGGAGACACCTCGGTGGACCGGGAACTGCTGGAGGACCGGGCCGTGGAGGCGGGTCTGCATGTGGCGACCAGCGTGTCCCGGCTCACCAGCCTGCTGGTGACCAACGACCCGGACGCGGTCACGTCCAAGACGCAGAAGGCCAGGACGTTCGGCACGCCGATCCTGGAGGAGAGCGCCTTCACCCACCTGCTGCGCGATGTGGCGCCCGCCGACGCGCCCACCCTCCCGCACCAGGCGCCCCCGCCCCCGCCGGAGGCGACCTGGAACCCGGGGACGACCGCGGTCCAGGAGGCGATTCCCGTGGCGGAACCGGCCCCGCGTCCGGACCAGACCCCGCCGGCGGAGTGAACCGGGCACGGCTCACCCCGCCGAGGGGAAAGGCGCGCATCACGGACAGAGCACGACGGAAGCCTTCGTAGTGGGGCAGTCCCGGCCGTACCCCCTGCGTGCCGCGCCCCGTGACCCCGGTTGTACGGTCATGGGGTGTACCGCTTCCTGTTGACCCGGCAGTGGGTGATCCTCACCCTCCTCGGGCTCGTCCTGATCCCGACGATGATCGAGCTGGGTTTCTGGCAGTTCCACCGGCACGAACACCGGGTCGCGCAGAACGGACTGATCTCCCGGAACCTGGCGGCGCAGCCGGTCCCGGTCGCCGACCTCACCTCCCCCGGGCACACCGTCCCGCGCGAGGACTACTGGCGCGCGGTGAGCGCGACGGGCACGTTCGACACCGAGCACGAGGTGGTCGTGCGCCGCCGCACCTCGCAGGACGACCAGATCGGCGTCCACGTGCTGACCCCGCTGGACCTGCGGGACGGCGGCACGGTCCTGGTCAACCGGGGCTGGGTCCCCGCCGCCCCGAACCAGACGGCCTACCCCGACGTGCCCCCCGCGCCGCGGGGCGAGGTCACCGTCACCGGTCGGCTCAAGGCGGACGAGACCACCGGCAGCAGCGGCATCAAGGACCTGGCGGGGCTGCCGGACCGGCAGGTCATGCTGATCAACAGCGAGCAGCAGTCGCAGCTGCTGTCCCGGAAGGTCCTCGGCGGGTACGTCGAGCAGACCGCCCCGCGGCCGGCGGACAACAGCCCCGAGCAGATCGCCGCCCCCGACGACAGTTCGATCGGCCCGCACATGGCGTACGCCGTGCAGTGGTGGCTGTTCGTCGCCGCCGTCCCGGTCGGCTGGCTGATCCTCGTGCGGCGGGAGCTGCGCGACCGGGCGGAGGCGGCGGCCGGGGACGCGCAGGCCGCAGCCCGCGAGCCCGAGCGGCCGGAACCGGCCGACGTCTGAACGCCGGGGCGCACCACGGGGCCTGACGCCCCGGGAGTCCGGGCGGGTGGGACGCGGCACACGTCCGGCTCCGCTTAGCGAGGGCCTGGTCAGGGAAGACGCCAGAGCGTGACCCCACGTATCGAGGACTACGCACTGATCGGCGATCTCCAGACCGCCGCACTGGTCGGCAGGAACGGTTCTGTCGACTGGCTCTGCCTGCCGCGTTTCGACTCCGGAGCCTGTTTCGCGGCCCTGCTGGGCACCGAGGAGAACGGCCACTGGCGGATCGCGCCCCAGGGGACGGACGCCTCGGACGTCTGCACCAGGCGGAGCTACGCCGGTGACTCGCTGGTCCTGGAGACGTACTGGGAGACCCGGACGGGCACGGTCAAGGTCATCGACTTCATGCCGCAGCGCGACAAGGCGCCCGACCTGATGCGGATCGTGGAGGGCGTCAGCGGCACCGTCGACATGAGTTCCGTGCTGCGGCTGCGCTTCGACTTCGGTTCGGTGGTGCCCTGGGTGCGCAAGTCGCAGGGCCACCGGGTCGCCGTCGCGGGGCCCGACTCCGTGTGGCTGCGCAGCGAACCGCCGGTCAAGACCTGGGGGCAGCAGTTCAGCACCTGCTCCTCGTTCACCGTCGCCGAGGGCGACAGCGTGGCGTTCGTGCTGACCTGGCACCCCTCGCACTCGCCGCGCCCCAAGCTGATCGACCCGCACCAGGCGCTCAAGCACACCCTGCACGACTGGGCGAAGTGGACCGAGCACTGCACCTACGAGGGCCCCTACCGCGAGGCGGTGCTGCGCTCGCTGATCACCCTCAAGGCGCTGACGTACGCCCCGACGGGCGGCATCGTGGCCGCCCCGACGACCTCGTTGCCGGAGGACATCGGCGGCGTACGGAACTGGGACTACCGCTTCTGCTGGCTGCGGGACGCCACCCTCACCCTGGGGGCGATGGTGTCGGCCGGGTATCTGGAGGAGGCGGCGGCCTGGCGCGGCTGGCTGCTGCGGGCCGTCGCCGGGGACCCGGCCGACCTCCAGATCATGTACGGGCTCGCGGGCGAGCGGCGGCTGCCGGAGATGGAGCTGCCCTGGCTCTCCGGCTACGAGAACTCCCGCCCCGTGCGCATCGGCAACGCCGCGGTCCGGCAGCGTCAGCTGGACGTCTACGGCGAGGTCATCGACGCGCTGCGGCTGGCCCGGGTCGCCGGTCTGGACGACCAGTCGCACGCCTGGAACCTCCAGCTCAGCCTGCTCGGCTTCCTGGAGTCGTCGTGGCGCGAGCCGGACGAGGGGCTGTGGGAGATCCGCGGGGCGCGGCGGCACTTCGTGCACTCCAAGGTGATGGCGTGGGTCGCCGCCGACCGGGCGGTGCGCTCGCTGGAGGAGAACCCCGAGCTGCCCGGGGACGCCGACCGCTGGCGGGCCATGCGGGACGCGGTGCACGCGGAGGTCTGCGAAAAGGGGTACGACCCCGAGCGCAACACCTTCACCCAGTCCTACGGGTCACGGGAGCTGGACGCCGCCACGCTGCTCATCGTCCGGACCGGGTTCCTGCCACCCGACGACCCCCGGGTCGTCGGCACGGTCGACGCCGTCCGTGCCGAGCTGGGAAGCGACGGGCTGCTGCGCCGCTACAGCACGGAGGGCGCCTGCGTCGACGGGCTGCCGGGCGAGGAGGGGGCGTTCCTGGCCTGCTCGTTCTGGCTGGTCGACGCGTTGCACCGGATCGGCAGGCCGGACGAGGCGCGGGAGATGTTCGAGCACCTGCTGGAGCTGCGCAACGACATGGGGCTGCTGGCCGAGGAGTACGACGTGGCGGCCGGGCGGCAGCTCGGCAACTTCCCGCAGGCGTTCAGCCATATCGGGCTGGTGAACTCCGCTGTCGACCTGGCCGCGTGCGACCCGGCAGGATAGGACCATGGATCTTGGACTGAAAGACCGCGTGTACATCGTCACCGGAGCCACCCGGGGCCTCGGCAACGCCACCGCACAGGCCCTGGCCGCCGACGGCGCCAAGGTGGTCATCACCGGCAGGGACGAGAAGAGCGTCACCGAGGCCGCCGCGGCGCTGGGCCCGGACGCCATGGGGATCGCCGCCGACAACGCCGACCCCGGCGCCGCGCAGCGGCTGGTGGACACGGCGCGGGAACGTTTCGGCCGACTGGACGGCATCCTCGTCAGCGTCGGCGGACCGGCCCCCGGCCTGCTCGCGGACAACACGGACGACCAGTGGCAGACGGCGTTCGAGACGGTGTTCCTGGGGGCGGTACGGCTCGCCCGGACGGCGGCCGCCGCGCTCGGCGAGGGCGGGGTGATCGGCTTCGTGCTCTCCGGTTCGGTGCACGAGCCGATTGCCGGGCTGACCATCTCCAACGGGCTGCGCCCCGGTCTCGCCGGATTCGCCAAGTCGCTCGCCGACGAGCTCGGCCCGCGCGGCATCCGGATCGTGGGGGTGCTGCCCGCCCGGATCGACACCGACCGGGTCCGCGAGCTGGACGCCCTCTCCGGCGACGCCGAGGCCGCCCGCGCCGCCAACGAGGCGCGCATCCCGCTGCGCCGCTACGGGGCGCCGGAGGAGTTCGGGAGGACCGCGGCCTTCCTGCTCTCCCCCGCCGCCTCGTATCTGACGGGCATCATGGTGCCGGTCGACGGCGGATACCGGCACGGCTTCTGACGGACACGGCCCGCCGCCCGGCGTACGCCCCCGGAGCGGTCAGGACACCCGTTCCGCGCGGTGCCTGACGGCCCTCAGGCGGACCTCGGCGGGGAGTTCGGCCAGCCCCGCCGACTGGCGGGCGTGCGTCAGGGCGCCGTCGGCCACCGCGTTCAGGGTCCCCAGGGGTGCGGCGTGCGGCTCCAGCAGCAGCCGCACCCGGGCCCGGGGCGCGGTGCGGCGGCCGGTCAGGGCGGCGTGGGCACGGGAGACGCCGTCCAGCTCGCCCGCCTCCCCGGCGAGGGCGCTCTCCAGAGCGCGCCCGCGCAGCCGGGCCCCCTCGCCGTCGCCGCTGTCCACCAGCACCTCGGCGAGGCGGCCGCGGCGCAGCTGGGCGAGGAGCCACCACAGGGCCAGTACCACCAGGACGGCGAGGACCGCGATCACCGTCGGCCACCACCAGCCCTCGTCGCGCCAGCGGCCCCGGTCGGCGTCGCTGAGCAGCACATCCCCCTTGCCGTCCCAGGGCCACCAGGAGGGCACGGACGCGCCGAGCCCGGCGGCGAGCACCGCACCGCCGAGGACGACGAGCACCAGACCGGCCAGGGCCAGCAGGACCCGGTTGACGGTGGAGCGCATGCGGCTCATCCCTTCTTTGCCGGCCGGTGCACCTGGACGGAGAGGCGCGGCGGCTTGGCCACACCCAGCTCCCGCACGGCCGTCTCCAGTACCGCGTTCAGATCCTTCGTCACGTCGTCCAGCTCCCGGAAGTGCGAGAGCGCGCGCACCCTGGCCCTGCGCCTGCCCATCCTGACCCGTACGGACTGCACCCCGGGGACCTCCACGGCCCGGTCCCGCAGGACCATCGCGGCGGCGGTCCGCTCCAGGCCGGCCCGTACGCCGGCGCGCTCGCGCCGCATCGGCAGCAGATCGCGCAGGCCGGGGGTGAGGGCCAGCAGGAGCAGCCAGAGGCCGAGCGCGACGGCCACGGCGGCCCCGACGATGACCAGGACGTCGTCCAGGGAACGTTCGGCGAGGCCGTCGGCGAGGGAGCGGCGCCACCGCATGGCCGGATGGTCGGCCCGTACGGCCGCGACGTCGTACAGCAGCAGCCCGGCCGCGCCCAGCACGACCAAGGCCAGCAGGGCGGCCGGGACCCGGCGCGCGGACCAGAAGCGGCCCGCCGGTCCGCCGTCGCCCTGTTCCAGGGTGGGGACCGGTTGCCGGTCGGCGGGATCCGCGCCGGACCCGGCCGGGCGGGCGTCGCCGTCGTGCTGCTCCACCGTGGGCAGGCGCCGGGTGGAGCCCGTGGAGTCGCCGGGTTCCGTCATCGGATCCTCCCCTGTGCTCCGCTCGCCCCCACCGGGTGCAACCGCTCGACCTGCACGGTCACTTCGGGCACCTCCATCCCGGCCAGTGCGGTGACCCGCTGGACGACGCGGCGGCGCACCGCGCCGCACTGGCGGCCGATGTCGCACGGGTAGCCGAGTTCCAGGCTGACCCGCACCCGGGCCGCGTCGCGGTGCACGGTGACCGTGGCGCGGGGAGTGGCCCCGGCCGCGGGCGGGTCGTCCACGGCCTCCTTGGCCGCCTGCGCGGCGATCTTGGCGACGACCCGGTCCGCGATCCGGGTCTCGCCCCGTTCGGCGGCGGCGATCCGCCCGGTCACCGCTGTCACCGTCGTCGGTCGCCGCGCTCGCGACCCCGGAAGAAGTCGCCCGGTTCCAGGTCACCGTCCAGGAAGCGACCGGCGACGAAGCCGATCGCGCCCAGCGCGGCGACCAGTAGGAAGGCTCCGAATCCGCCGAAGTACCCGGCGAATCCGAGCGCCATGCCGGCCAGCAGACCGACCACAGCCATGCTCATCTCTGCTCCTCAACTGCCTTGTCGCGGGGTGCCTTTCGGCGGGTTCTTACGAGAGCGCGGCGGCCTGGGCTACTGGACGCGCTGCTCGGGCTCGTCATCGTCGTCGTCCTCGTCGGGCAGCTTGACGTCGCTGACCGCGATGTTGACTTCGACGACTTCGAGGCCGGTCATGCGCTCCACCGCCGCGACGACGTTCTCCCGGACGTCGCGGGCCACGTCCGCGATCGAGACGCCGTATTCGACGACGATCTCCAGGTCCAGGGCGGCCTGGGACTCGCCGACCTCGGCCTTCACGCCGCGGGTGACGGACTTGCCGCCGCCGGGGACCCGGTCGCGGACCGCGCCGAAGGTCCGGGAGATGCCGCTGCCCATGGCGTGGACGCCGGCCACGTCCCGGGCCGCCATTCCGGCGATCTTCTCGACGACGCCGTCGGCGATGGTGGTGCGGCCCCGGGTGCCGGGGTCGCCGCCGCCGCGCTTGGTCAGGGACTTGTCGCCCGGACCGCTGTCGGGGCTGTTGCGCTGGGGGGTCTCAGTCATCGCCGTTCTTCCCTTCGGGGCAGGGTTGGACTTCCTTGCCCACGTTAAGTGCGCTTTCCCCATCCCGCGCCGTGGATGCGGCAGGCTGGGGCGATGACTACGCGGAGCCCGCAGAGGGCCGACGGATGGGCCGCCGCGGTGCGGCAACGGCTGGGCCTGGGCAGACTGCTGCCGTTGGGCGGACCGGGGGACGGCGTGTGGATCGCGGAGACGGCCGCCGCCTCGGTGCTGCGCGGGGCGGCGGCCGTCCCGGGGACGGTGCTGGGGAAGCTGCGGATCGGCTCGGCCGCGGAATCGGCGGTGGATCCGGCGGAAACCGGGACATCCGCGGTGGACCGCGGAGCCCGTGCCTCAGCCCCCGCTCCGGCCTCGGTTTCCGCTGCTGCTCCTGCTCCCGCTCCCGCTCCTGTGAGCGCGCTGCCGGCCGGGCCGCTGCGGATCGAGGCGGAGTTCTCGGCCGGGGCGGACCGCCCCCTGCCCGACGCCGCGGCGGCGGTGCGCGAAGCGCTGTGGGCGGCGGCGGACGCCCGGCTGGGCCTGGACATCGCGGAGGTGGACCTGCGGGTCACGGAATTGCTCGACGGGGATGCGCCCGATCAGGTGACGCCCGCCGTGCCCACGGTCCCCGTCGCGACGGCGGACGGCCCCGCGGCGGTCGCGGCCGCCGGAGTGCCGGGCGTCGTCTCGCTGACCGCGGTCCTCGGCCCCGCGGTGCGGACCGCCCAGGACCACGTACGGATCGAGGTGGCGACGGCCGCGGACCGGCGGGCGCTGGACGTGGCCCGGTCGGTGCGCAGGGCGGTCGCCGCGGCCACGGAGGACCGGCTCCCGGTCACGGTGCTGGTCACGAACGTGGTGGAGCCCGGCCCCGGTACATGAGACCCCGTCAGGGAACCGGTCCCGCGAAGGCCGGAGGGCCCCGGCCGGCCAGCCGGGGCCCTCAAACGGTCCGGGGGGCGACGCGGGGTGGCGTCAGTCGGTGATGCCCGCCAGGTCGCGGAGCCTGCGGCCCTGGGCGGCGCGCTCGGCGACGCGCTGCTCCTCGTACGTACGCGTCACCGCACCGCCGAGCAGCGCCTTGGTCTCGACGACCGCGTCACGGGGTGCCGCCAGCAGGGCCGCGGCCAGGTCGCGGGCGGCGGCGTCGAGCTGGTCGGCCGGGACCACGAGGTTGGCGAGGCCGGTGCGCTCGGCCTCCTCGGCGTGCACGAAGCGGCCGGTGGCGCAGATCTCCAGGGCGCGGGCGAACCCCACGAGGTGGACCAGGGGGTGCGTGCCCGTGAGGTCGGGGACGAGACCGAGGCTGGTCTCCCGCATCGCGAACTGCACGTCGTCGGCGACGATCCGCAGATCGCAGGCGAGGGCGAGCTGGAAACCGGCGCCGATGGCATGGCCCTGGACCGTCGCGATCGACACGAGGTCGTTGCGGCGCCACCAGGTGAACGCCTCCTGGTACTCGGCGATGATCGCGTCGAGCCGGTCCTCCGGGCCGCGCGCCATGTCGAGGAACGACGGCTCGCCGTCGAAGCCCTCGGGCGTGAACGCCTGGCGGTCGAGGCCCGCGGAGAAGGACACGCCCTCGGCGCGGAGCACCACGACCCGCACCGAACCGGGAAGCACCCGTCCGGCCTCGGTCAACGCCCGCCACAGAGCGGGAGACTGGGCGTTGCGCTTGGCCGGGTTGGTGAGCGTCACCGTGGCGACGGCACCGTCGATGGTGAGCCGCACACCGTCCTGGTCGAGCACAGCGTCGAGCGAGGTCATGGGAGCCTCCGGATCGGGGTGCGGTCAGCACTCGGCATCAAGTGACTGAACAGTAACCACCCGGGCGACCTCGCGGTCACCCGGGTGGTCACCCCGGATTCCGTCGAGCCCCGAAGACCTCGGACGCGGACCTCCGGACGCCTGCGGCCGTCAGGCCGAAGCCGCCTTCTTCCCACGCGTCGCGCCGCCGCGTCCCCGCAGCGTCACTCCGGACTCGCTGAGCATCCGGTGGACGAATCCGTAGGAGCGGCCCGTTTCCTCGGCCAGCGCCCGGATGCTCGCACCGGAGTCGTACTTCTTCTTCAGGTCTGCCGCGAGCTTGTCACGCGCGGCGCCGGTCACCCGGCTGCCCTTCTTCAGAGTCTCGGCCACCCGTGCCTCCTCATGGGAAGTGCGCTCTGGACTCTCATGATCACCCCTCCCGCGCTTCCTGGCCACCCATTCGGCAAGGTCGATGCGCGCGGATTACCGGGCACGCGGGACCCCGACATGAACGGAATCGCCGGTTCCAAGGGAGGTGGCGGGATGCACGGCCTGGACCGGAAGAAGAATCTCCAGGTCAGGGCCGTACGGGGAACACCGGCCGAAAGGGGGGCGTACGGCGGGTGAGCGCCAGGCGCACCACCGGAGTACGAGACGTCCTCACGCAGATGACGGATCACGCGTAGGCCGAATGATCCATCCCGGCGGATCAGGCGAGGGCGACCAGGTCCCGGTAGTCGGCGCCCCAGAGGTCCTCGACGCCGTCGGGGAGCAGGATGATGCGCTCCGGCTGGAGGGCCTCGACGGCGCCCTCGTCGTGGGTGACGAGGACGACGGCTCCCTTGTAGGTGCGCAGCGCGCCGAGGATCTCCTCACGGCTGGCGGGGTCGAGGTTGTTGGTCGGCTCGTCGAGCAGCAGCACGTTGGCGGAGGAGACGACGAGGGTCGCGAGCGCGAGCCGGGTCTTCTCGCCGCCGGAGAGGACGCCCGCGGGCTTGTCGACGTCGTCGCCGGAGAAGAGGAACGAGCCCAGCGTCTTGCGGACCTCGACGAGGTCGAGGTCCGGGGCGGCGGAGCGCATGTTCTCCAGGACGGTCCGCTCGGGGTCGAGGGTCTCGTGCTCCTGGGCGTAGTAGCCGAGCTTGAGGCCGTGCCCCTGGATGATCTCGCCGGTGTCGGGCTTCTCGGCGCCGCCGAGCAGGCGCAGCAGCGTCGTCTTGCCCGCCCCGTTGAGGCCGAGGATGACGACGCGGGAACCCTTGTCGATGGCGAGGTCGACGTCGGTGAAGATCTCCAGCGAGCCGTAGGACTTGGACAGCCCCTCCGCCATCAGCGGGGTCTTGCCGCAGGGCGAGGGCTCGGGGAAGCGCAGCTTGGCGACCTTGTCGGAGACCCGGACGGCCTCCAGTCCGGCCAGCAGCCGGTCGGCGCGCTTGGCCATGTTCTGCGCGGCGACGGTCTTGGTGGCCTTGGCGCGCATCTTGTCGGCCTGCGAGTTGAGGGCGGCGGCCTTCTTCTCGGCGTTCTGGCGCTCGCGCTTGCGGCGCTTCTCGTCGGCCTCGCGCTGCTGCTGGTAGAGCTTCCAGCCCATGTTGTAGATGTCGATCTGCGAGCGGTTGGCGTCGAGGTAGAACACCTTGTTGACGACCGTCTCGACCAGCTCGACGTCGTGCGAGATCACGACGAAACCGCCGCGGTAGGACTTGAGGTAGTCGCGCAGCCAGACGATGGAGTCGGCGTCGAGGTGGTTGGTCGGCTCGTCGAGGAGGAGCGTGTCGGCGTCCGAGAAGAGGATCCGGGCCAGCTCGACGCGTCGGCGCTGACCGCCGGAGAGGGTGTGCAGGGGCTGGCCGAGGACCCGGTCGGGGAGGTTGAGCGCGGCGGCGATGGTGGCGGCCTCGGCCTCGGCGGCGTATCCGCCCTTGGTGAGGAACTCCGTCTCCAGGCGCTCGTACTTCTTCATCGCCTTCTCGCGGGTGGCGCCCTTGCCGTTCGCCATCCGGTCCTCGTTCTCATGCATCTTGCGCAGGATCTCGTCGAGGCCGCGGGCGGAGAGGATGCGGTCCCGGGCGAGGACGTCGAGGTCGCCGGTGCGGGGGTCCTGGGGGAGGTAGCCGACCTCGCCGGACCTGGTGATGGTGCCGCCCGCGGGGGTGCCCTCACCCGCGAGGCACTTGGTGAGCGTGGTCTTGCCCGCCCCGTTCCGCCCGACCAGGCCGATGCGGTCGCCCTTGGCGATGCGGAAGGAGGCGGACTCGATGAGGATGCGGGCGCCGGCGCGCAGCTCGACGCCGGAAGCGGTGATCACGGAAAAACTCCAGGGCAGTGTGGACGGCGGAGGGACGAAAGCGGAGGTCTCTCGACGCCGCTAATGCGCAAGGAGAATGGCCATGCGGCCATTCTACTGGCGGCGCGCAACTGCTTTTCCGCGTGCCCGGTGGGAGGAACCGTCCGATACTCGGCGCAGGGCGGCACCGCGCCGCCCGCCCCGAGGCGAGGGTGGTGCGAGCGTGCGGTTCGACGACGACGCCGATCTGGACACGTCCGAGGTCCAGGATGTGCGCGGCAGCCGCATCCCGGGCGGGAGGGCCACCGTGGGCGGGGGCATCGCCGGGGTGATCGCCCTGATCCTGGGGCTGCTCTTCGGGGTGGGGCCCGATCAGCTCGGGCTGTCGTCGGACGGCTCCGACCCGTCGGTCGGCTCCTCGTCGGCCGCCCAGGTGCAGGAGAGCTGCCTGAAGGGCCAGGACGCCAACAGCCGGGACGACTGCCGGACGGTGGCGGTGGTCAACAGCGTGCAGGACTTCTGGCGCCAGGAGTTCCAGCGGCGCGGCGGCAGCTACACGGATGCCCGGACGGTCCTGTTCAGCCGGCAGGTGGGTACCGCGTGCGGGTCGGCGACCTCGGCGGTCGGGCCGTTCTACTGCCCGGGTGACCGCAGGGTCTATCTGGACCTGGGCTTCTTCGACGACCTGCGGACGAAGTTCGGCTCCAGCGGCGGACCGTTCGCGCAGGCGTACGTGGTGGCGCACGAGTACGGCCACCATGTGCAGAACCAGACGGGCACGCTGGAGCGGTCGCAGGACGGGCGGCAGGGCGCGGACAGCAACGCGGTACGGGTGGAGTTGCAGGCCGACTGCTACGCCGGGGTCTGGGCGCACCACGCGACGTCGACGCCGGACGAGTCGACGGGCCGGCCGCTGATCACGGAGCTGACCCGGGCGGACATCCGGGACGGGCTGGACGCGGCGGCGGCGGTCGGGGACGACCGGATCCAGCAGCGGTACCAGGGGCGGGTCACGCCGGAGTCCTGGACGCACGGCTCGGCGGCGCAGCGGCAGCAGTGGTTCTCGACCGGGCTGCGGACCGGGGACATGGCGCGGTGCGACACCTTCGCCTGAGCCGAGCTGAGCTGAGCCGCGATGCTTCGCCCGAGCCGAGCCGCGTCTGTCCTGCCCGCCCGCTCGCCCGGGGGGCCCGCTCCGGGAGGGCGTTGTCAGTGGCCGGTGGAAGACTGAGACGTACATCACAGAACGTGGTGCGACAGCGGGGACGACAGAAGGGGTGAGTGCCATGGCGGGCGCGGCGAGCGGGGTTCCGACGGTCTGTCCGACGCTTCTGTACGACGACGCGAAGGCGGCGATCAGGACGCTGACGCAGGGGCTGGGGTTCACCGAGGAGGCGGTCTACGAGGACGACAACGGCAGGGTGCTGCACGCCGAGCTGTCCTGCGGCAACGGCAGGGTGATGCTGGGTTCCACGGGGCGCGAGGGCGCGTTCGCACGGGCGATGGCGGGCGCGGGGCCGGCAGGGGTGTACGTCGTGGTCGACGAGGTCGACGCGCACTGCGCACGGGCCCGGGAGTTCGGGGTGGAGATCCTGATGGAGCCCACCGACCAGGACTACGGCTCCCGGGACTACATGGCCCGAGACGCCGAGGGCAACGTGTGGAGCTTCGGGACGTACGCCCCGGGGTCCGCGGGCTGAGCGGACCCCGGACGCGCGGCTCTCAGGCGCCGCCGGTGTGGACCTGGAAGGCGGCCCGGCGGACCGCCTTGGCCAGGGCCGGGTCCGGGTGGGCGGCGGCCAGGGCGACCAGGACCTGGACGGTGCGCGGGTGGCCGACGGCCCTGACCTCGTCGAGCAGGGCGGGGACGGTGCCCTGGACGGCGGAGTCGAGGTGGCGCACCAGGAGCGCGATCTCGCCGTGGTCGGCGACGGCGGCGGCGGTGTCGACCCAGAGCCAGGTGGCCTCCTCCCGGCTGAGCACCTCCTGGGCGTCGTCGGGGTCATTGCCTTCGTACTCGGCGAGCCAGAGCAGCGCGTAGGGGCGCAGCGGGGGTTCGGCGAGGACGGCGCGGACCTCGGGTTCGGCGGGGCCGCCGACGACGCGCAGCGCCTCGAAGGCCAGTCCGCGCAGCAGGGCGTCCTCGCCCCGGGCGACGGTCAGCAGTTCGGCGACGGCGCTGCCTACCGTGCGGGCGGCGAGCCAGGCGCGGTACTCGTCGCGGGCCGGGCCGGGGGTGAGCCGGGCGCAGCCGAGGAGCATGTCGGCGGCGGACTGCTCGATGTTCCCGGCAGGGCTCTGGGCGGCGACGCAGATCTGCTCCAGCTTGACCCACACCGCCCAGTTGCCGAGCGGGGTGAGGGTGGCGTGGCCCTGACCGAGGGTGAGCGCGCCGACCGCGGCAAGCCCTTCCAGGGCCCAGTCCAGCAGCAGGGCGTTGAGTTCACCGGCGCTCCGGGCGGCGCCGGTGGCGGTGTCGGCCGGGGCCGGGGTGGCCGCTGCGGTGGATCTGCCGGGCCCGAGGGGGACCTCGCAGCGCTCCTCCCGGAGTTCGGCGACGCGCTGGCCGAGGAGGTCCAGGAGGGCGGGGACGGCGACGGGGCCCGCGGAGAGCTGGAGGAGGGAGAGCACCTGGGGCACGGCCTCGACGGCTTCGGCGACCGCTCCGGCCTCGATGCCCTCGGGGGCGGCGTGGACGAGCGACCAGGCGTCGAAGAGCGCCACCCAGCCGCGCAGGACCGCGGAGTCGTCCCGATCCCAGGCCCGCAGCCGCCAGCCGGGGCGGGCGGTGTCGCCGTGCAGTTCGACGAGTCCGGCCAGCCGGGCCCGGTCCCAGCCCGCGCGCACCTGCGCCGGGGAGAGTTCCAGGGCGGTGGCCGCCCGGTCGGGGGCGTGGGCGGCGAGCGGGGCGGTGGCGCCGGGTCCCGGGGGTGTCGGGGAGTCGGCGGCCCAGCGGGCGACGCGCACGGCGTCGGCGAGCACCGCCCTGGCCTGGCGGGCCAGTTCCGTGCGGGGCGGGGTGCCCTCGGGCGGCCGCGGGGCCGGCCTGGTGCGCCGGGTGGTCACGGCCTTGCGTGCGGTGGCTAGGGGTCGCGGGCGGACAAGTCGCAGCCTGGAGTCGCGCGGGGTACGGGACGTCACGGGAGCAGTCTTGCCCCTGACAGCCCGAAAGCCCAAACGGAAGCTGTTTCACCGGTAGATGAAAGGCCCTGCCGGGGCTGGTGCCCCAGGGGGACGGTCGCCGCATCGCCTCACATCAGGGGCGTGAGGAAGCGCCGCAGGGTCTCCTCGTAGCGGGCCGGGCCGGCGTTCCACATCGCCCCATGCGGAGCCTGGGCCACGGCGTGCAGGCTGACCAGGTCCGGGCGGCGGGCGGCGAGTTCACGGGAGGGTCCCCAGGGCGCGATGGTGTCGTCGGGCCCGTGCAGGATCAGGGTCGGGGTGCGCAGCGCCGCGGGGGCCGAGGTGACCGGCACGAGGGGGCCGCCGCTCATCCCGGTCCGGCCCTGGGCGGCGCGCACGGCCAGGGGCAGCAGAGCGGCCGGGACCCCGCGGGCGGCGGCCAGGGCGCGCAGGGTGACCGGCCAGTCGAGGACCGGGGAGTCGAGGACGAGCCCGCCGATCCGGTCGCGCAGCGGGGACTCGACGGCGGCGAGCAGGGCCATCGTGGCCCCGGTCGACCAGCCGTGCAGGATCACGTCGGCGGCCCCGTAGCGCAGGGCGTAGCGGATGGCGGCGTCGGCGTCGCGCCACTCGGAGGCCCCGAAGCGGCCGAGGCCGTCGGCGGGGCGGGGGGCTCCGGGATCGCCCCGGTAGGCGAGGTCCAGCACGGGGAACTGCTGCTCGTGCAGGAAGCCCATCAGGTTCATCGGGTGGGCCCGGGTGGTGCCGAGGCCGTGCAGCGTGATGACCCAGGTGTCGCGGGCGCCGGGCACGAACCAGGCGGGCAGGGGCCCCAGCTCGCCGGGGATCCGCACCTCCCGGTGGTCCAGGCCCAGATCGACGCCGGGGTCGCCGTCGTACAGCTCGGTCGTCAGGCGGACCTTCGCGCCCGGTTCGAGGAGCCCGCGGGTGACCCGTTCCACCGTGCGGACGACGGTGTCGGGGGCGGAGGGCGCCCCCTCGACGACGGGTCCGACCACCGCGTGGACGCCGGGGCCGGTGAGCCCGTACGTGCCGGGGCGGAGCGCGGAGAAGGACCGGGTCAGCGTCACCTGCCCGGCCGCGGTGGAGTGCACGGTGAGCCGTCGGTCGGCGGGGAGGGACCGCCCGTGGGCCGCTTTGAGGGCGGCGTCGCTGGCGTACCGGCCGGCCGCGACCGCTGCCGCGCCGACGCCGAGGATCGTGGTGACGGCCGTTGCCGTCGCAGTTGCCGGGCGCACGGACCCAGTGTCCTGGGGCGGGCGGCGCGGTGCCAGCGGGCGGGGGCCGTCCGGTGCGGGCGGCCGGAGCGGGACGGCACCTCGACGGTGGGCCGGGGGCAGGGACCTGAGGGGGGCGGCGGCCACGGCGGCAGGCCCCCGGGAGCGGTGGGCCGGGGGCGGCGGCCCCGGAGGCAGGGCCCCCGGGAGCGGTGGCAACTCGCGGACCCGGTCAGGTCCGCTGGCCGTACTTCTTCAGCGCCTCGGTCACCTCGCCGAGCTGGGCCTCGCTGAGCAGGGCCGGGGCGTGGCCCGGGACGGAGGCGGCGGTGAGCCAGAGCCGGCACAGCCACTCCAGTTGGGCGGTGCGTTCGTAGGCCTGGTCGAGGGTGTCGCCGTAGGTGACGGTGCCGTGGTTGGCCAGCAGGCAGCCGGTGCGGTCGCGCAGGGCCGCCAGCATCGCGTCGGCCAGCTCCGGGGTGCCGTAGCGGGCGTAGGCGGCGGTGCGGACCGGGCCGCCGAGGAGGGCGGCCGCGTAGTGGACCAGCGGCACCTCGGGCAGCAGTGTGGAGACGGCCGTGGCGTGGACGGCGTGGGTGTGGACCACGGCGGCGGCGTCGGTCGCGCGGTAGACCGCCAGGTGGAGGGGGAGTTCGCTGGTGGGCCGGAGGTCCCCGACGACCTGCCGGCCGTCGAGACCGACTCCGACGGTGTCGCCGGGTCCCAGCCGGTCGTAGGGCACCCCGCTGGGGGTCACCAGGACCAGATCGCCGACCCGGGCCGACACGTTGCCCGAGGTCCCGACGACCAGGCCCTCGGCGGCGCTCCGGCGCGCGGTGGAGACCACGTCCCGCCAGGCGCGGGCGACGGATTCCGGCTGCTGTTCGCTCATGGGGCGAGCGTAGGGGCGGGGGCGGCCACCGGAACGCCGCGTCCCACGTGACCGGGATCTCCTCCGGGGTCCGGACGGCCGGTCAAAGAATGCGCCAACGTCCGGCAAAGGGCGGCCCGGACAGCGCACCCCTGACCTCGCGGTCCTCCTGCCGTACACAAGTGGAGCCACCGGGTCCCGTCCGGGGTCACCACAGCGCCCCGCCCAGTTCATCTTCCGTTCATCCAGGTTGCCTACGTTCCACGAGCCAATGACGTCGAACGATTGCCTGGGTAAATGGAACACATCACGCTGCTGCTTGCGATTGTGGTCGTGACAGCTCTCGTGTTCGATTTCACGAACGGTTTCCACGACACCGCCAACGCGATGGCGACCACCATCTCGACCGGCGCGATGAAGCCCAAGTCAGCGGTGGCCATGTCCGCCGTTCTCAACCTGGTCGGCGCGTTCCTGTCCGTGGAGGTCGCCAAGACGATCTCCGGCGGGATCGTCGACGAAGACGGCATCAGAACCGAGGTCATCTTCGCGGCGCTCGTCGGCGCCATCCTGTGGAATCTCCTGACCTGGCTGCTGGGCCTGCCGTCCAGCTCCTCCCACGCTCTCTTCGGCGGTCTGATCGGCGCCGCCGTGATGTCGGCGGGATGGTCCTCGATCAACGGCGGCACCGTCGTCACCAAGGTGCTGCTCCCCGCGATCGCCGCCCCGCTGGTCGCGGGCATCGCCGCGATGCTGGCCACCCGGCTGACGTACCGGATCAACCGGAACGTGACCGACCCGAACCAGCGGAAGTCGACCGCCAGGGGCTACCGGGCCGGACAGATCGCCTCCGCCGGGCTCGTCTCGCTCGCCCACGGCACCAACGACGCCCAGAAGACGATGGGGATCATCACGCTGGCCCTGGTGACCAGCGGTGTCCTGGCCCCCGGCTCCAACCCGCCCCTGTGGGTCATCGTCTCCGCCGGTGTCGCCATCGCGCTCGGCACCTACCTCGGCGGCTGGCGCATCATCCGCACCATGGGCAAGGGCCTCACCGACCTCCAGCCGCCGCAGGGCTTCGCCGCTCAGACCAGCGCGGCCACCGTCATCCTGGCCTCCTCGCACCTTGGCTTCTCGCTCTCCACCACCCAGTCCTGCTCGGGTGCCGTGATGGGCGCGGGCCTCGGCCGCAAGGGCGGTGTCGTCCGCTGGTCCACCGCCACCCGGATGTTCGTCGCGTGGGGTCTCACGCTCCCGGCCGCGGGCCTGGTCGGTGCGGGCGCCGAGTTCCTGACCAAGCAGGGCCCCTGGGGTGTCGCGGCCACCGCGGTCATCCTGGTCGGCGGCTCCTTCGCCATCTGGGTGGCCTCGCGCCGCGAACCGGTCGACCACACCAACGTCAACGACACGGACGGCGGTGATGAGCCGCGGGGCGTCGTCACAACCGCCATGGCCGCCGTCGCCCCGCCCCCGGTGGGCGTCCCGGCCGCCGGCCTCACGACCACCATCCCGGCCCCGGCGTCGGCTCCCGACGACCAGGCCCGCCCGCCGGCCACGGTGTAAGGACAGATCCGCATGAAAATCGACTGGGCAGCACTCGCCTCCGTCTTCGGTGTCAGTCTCGTGGTCACCGTCGCTCTGGTCGGCGTCTTCACCCTGGGCATCGTCGCCCTGTCCAAGCTGTCGGCCCCGGCCGGTGACCGCGCCGGAGGCTCCGGCGGATCGGCCGTTGCGGCGCGCACCAGCGCGTACGCCTGCTTCGCGGCGTGCGTGGCGGCGGTCGCGTACGGGATCTACCTGATCGTGGCCTGACGCGCCGGCCGGCGCTCTCCCGCACGTCCTCCGGGCCGGGCACACCGCGTGTGTGCCCGGCCCGGTGTGCGTCCGCCCACACCGGTCCTCCGCAGGTCAACAGCAAGTTGACGGCTGTTCTCGCAGCGTGGTGGACTGCCGGAGCCATTACGGCGACAGCAGAGGAAGCCGGTGCGAATCCGGCGCGGTCCCGCCACTGTCACCGGGGAGCACTCCCCCACTCGGATGTCACGGCCCGTCGAGCACGGGCTGGAAGGCCGGGGGATGTGTGGATCCGGGAGCCAGGAGACTCTCGTCGCCGCTCTCGTCGAACCAGGGCGCGGACCCTGAGACAAGGACGTGACGCCATGCCGGGCCGCCGTGCGCCGCATTCCGTCCCCCCGGACCCCGGAACGCCCCGACCCGCGGCGGGCTGAGCCGTGCGGGCCGATCGCCTCTTCGCGTACGGCGCCACGGCCGGGATGATCGCGGACGCCCTGCTCGGCGACCCCCGGCGGGGCCACCCCGTCGCCGGGTTCGGCCGGGTAGCGGCGCGCGTGGAGTCGCTGCTGTGGCGCGACGACCGGGGCCGGGGCACCCTACACACCCTCGTATGCGCCGGAGGCGCCGTGGGGGCCGCCGCACTGGCCGCCCGCGCGGTGCGCGACCGTCCCGCGCTCGCCGTCGCGCTGACCGCCGCCACCACCTGGTCGGTGGTCGGCGGGACGTCGCTGGGCCGGGAGGCGCGGGCCGTCGGCGGTGCCCTGGCCGCCGGGGACCTGGAGGTGGCCCGGGAGCGGCTGCCGCATCTGTGCGGGCGCGATCCGCACGCCCTGGACGGCCCGGGGATCGCCCGCGCGGTGGTGGAGTCGGTCGCCGAGAACACCTCGGACGCCGTCGTCGGCGCGCTGGTGTGGGGCGCGGTCGGCGGGGTGCCGGGTCTCGTCGGCTTCCGGGCGGTGAACACGCTCGACGCGATGGTCGGCCACCTCTCGCCGCGGTACCGCCGCTACGGCTGGGCCTCGGCCCGTCTGGACGACCTGGCGGGGTGGCCCGGCGCCCGGCTGACCGCCGCGCTGGCGGTGGCGGGCGGCGGACGCCCGGCAAAGGCCCTACGCGCCTGGCGGGCGGACGCACACCGCCACCCGAGCCCGAACGCGGGGCCGGTGGAGGCCGCGTTCGCGGGGGCGCTGGGCGTACGGCTGGGAGGCACGCTGGCGTACGCGGGGCGGGTGGAGCACCGCCCCGTCCTCAACGGGGCGTCCGGCCGGCAGGTCCGCAGCGCCGACATCGAGCGGGCGGTGCGGCTCTCGCGGCGGGTGAGCGCGCTGGCCCTCGGGGTGTGCGTGGCGGGACGCCTGGCCGCCGGGCACCTGGCCGCGGCGCGGAAGCGGAGGCGGGCATGAGCGGCGTGAACGGCGGGGCCGGGCGGAGCCCGGTGCGGGAAGGGGAGCGGGCATGAGCGGTGGCGGGCTGCTGGTCGCGGGGACGACCTCGGACGCGGGCAAGAGCGTCGTCACGGCGGGTATCTGCCGCTGGCTGGTGCGCCGGGGCGTGAAGGTCGCGCCGTTCAAGGCGCAGAACATGTCCCTGAACTCCTTCGTCACCCGCGAGGGCGCGGAGATCGGGCGGGCCCAGGCCATGCAGGCGCAGGCCGCCCGGGTGGAGCCGACGGCCCTGATGAACCCGGTGCTGCTGAAGCCCGGGAGCGACCGCTCCAGCCAGGTCGTCCTGCTGGGCAGGCCGGTCGGCGAGATGAGCGCCCGCGGGTACCACGGGGGCCGTCAGGAGGCGCTGCTGGGGACGGTCACGGACTGCCTGGAGCAGCTGCGGTCGGCGTACGACGCGGTGATCTGCGAGGGCGCGGGGTCCCCGGCCGAGATCAACCTGCGCCGGACCGACATCGTGAACATGGGCATCGCGCGGGCCGCCCGCTTCCCCGTGCTGGTGGTCGGCGACATCGACCGGGGCGGGGTGTTCGCCTCGTTCTTCGGGACCACGGCGCTGCTGAGCGCCCAGGACCAGTCGTTGGTCGCGGGCTATCTGGTGAACAAGTTCCGGGGCGACGTCTCGCTGCTGGAGCCGGGGCTGGACATGCTGCGCGGGCTGACCGGGCGGCGTACGTACGGGGTGCTGCCGTACGCCCACGGACTCGGCATCGACGAGGAGGACGGCCTGCGGGTCTCCCTGCGGGGTGCGGTGCGGGAGTCGGTCGTGGCGCCGCCGCACGGTGAGGACGTGCTGCGGGTCGCGGTGTGCGCGGTGCCGCTGATGTCGAACTTCACGGACGTGGACGCGCTGGCCGCCGAACCGGGCGTGGTGGTGCGGTTCGTGGACCGGGCCGAGGAGCTGGCCGACGCGGACCTGGTCGTCGTGCCCGGGACGCGCGGCACGGTGCGGGCCCTGGCCTGGCTGCGGGAGCGGGGGCTGGCGGACGCGTTGGTGCGGCGGGCGGCACACGGGCGGCCGGTGCTGGGGATCTGCGGCGGGTTCCAGGTGCTCGGTGAGCGTATCGAGGACGAGGTGGAGTCGCGGGCGGGGGTCGTGGACGGGCTGGGGGTCCTTCCCGTACGCGTGCGCTTCGAGCGGGCCAAGACGCTGGCGCGGCCGGTGGGCCGGGCCCTGGGCGAGCCCGTGGAGGGGTACGAGATCCACCACGGGGTGGCCGACGTACGGGGCGGGGAGCCGTTCCTGGACGGGTGCCGGGTGGGGGCGGTGTGGGGGACGCACTGGCACGGGTCGCTGGAGAGCGACGCGTTCCGGCGGCGGTTCCTGGCGGAGGTGGCGCGGGCCGCCGGGCGGCGGTTCGTCCCGGCCCCGGACACCCGGTTCGGGGTGCTGCGGGAGGAACAGCTGGACCGGCTGGGCGATCTGGTGGAGGAGCACGCGGACACGGACGCCTTGTGGCGGCTGATCGAGGGCGGGGCGCCGGCCGGGCTGCCGTTCGTGCCGCCGGGGGCACCGCCCCTGCCGGAGAACGCCGGGAGACCCCGGGCGCCGGGGATTGCTGATGTTGACGTCAACGAGGAGGCCCAGTGAGTACGCCCTATCCCTTCACCGCGATCGTCGGACAGGACGACCTGCGGCTCGGGCTGTTGCTGAACGCCGTCAGTCCGGCGGTCGGCGGAGTGCTCGTGCGGGGCGAGAAGGGGACCGCCAAGTCCACCGCCGTGCGGGCACTGGCCGCGCTGATGCCCGAGGTGTCCGTCGTACCCGGGTGCCGGTTCTCCTGCGACCCGGCCGCGCCCGACCCGGCCTGTCCGGACGGGCCGCACGCGGCGGCGGCCGGGGTGTCGCGGGCCGCGCGGACCGTGGAACTGCCCGTCGGGGCGTCCGAGGACCGGCTCGTGGGGGCGCTGGACATCGAGCGGGCCCTGTCGGAGGGCGTGAAGGCGTTCGAGCCGGGGCTGCTGGCGGACGCGCACCGCGGGATCCTGTACGTCGACGAGGTCAACCTGCTCCACGACCACCTGGTGGACCTGCTGCTGGACGCGGCGGCCATGGGGGCCTCGTACGTCGAGCGGGAGGGCGTCTCCGTACGGCATGCGGCGCGGTTCCTGCTGGTGGGGACGATGAACCCGGAAGAGGGCGAGCTGCGGCCGCAGTTGCTGGACCGGTTCGGGCTGACCGTGGAGGTGGCCGCCTCCCGGGACACCGACGAGCGGGTGGAGGTCGTACGGCGGCGGCTCGCCTACGACGAGGACCCCGTGGGGTTCGCCGCGGGCTGGGCCGCGGAGGAGGGCGCGCTGCGCGAGCGGATCGCCGCCGCGCGCGCCCTGCTGCCCCATGTGGCGCTCGGTGACGGCGTGCTGCGGCAGATCGCCGCGACCTGCGCCGCGTTCGAGGTGGACGGGATGCGGGCCGACATCGTGATGGCCCGTACCGCGACCGCGCTGGCGGCCTGGGCGGGACGCGAGGAGGTCGCCGCCGACGACGTGCGGCGGGCCGCGCTGCTGGCCCTCCCCCACCGGCGCCGCCGCAACCCCTTCGACGCGCCCGGTCTGGACGAGGACAAGCTCGACCGGACGCTGGAGGAGTCCACCGGGGACCAGGGGCAGGACGGCGGTCCGGGCGACGACGACCCCGACCCCGGCCCGGACGGCGGGGGCGGCGGAGTGCCGCCGCAGGCCGACGGGGACCGTACGCCGCCGTCGGCACCGGAGCGTGAGGAGACGCCGTCGCAGGCTCCCGAAGGCACGCCCGGCCGGCCCGCCGGGGGCGAGCAGCGGCCGGTGGCGTCCGCCGAGCCGTTCCGTACGAAGGTGCTCAGCGTGCCGGGGCTCGGCGAGGGCGCGGCGGGGCGGCGCTCGCGGGCGCGCACCGAGCACGGGCGGACGACCGGCGCCCGCCGCCCGCGGGGGGCACTGACCAAGCTGCACCTGGCCGCGACCGTCCAGGCCGCCGCCCCGCACCAGCGGGTCCGCGGGCGGGCCGGGCGCGGGCTGGTGGTACGCCGGGACGATCTGCGGCAGGCGACCCGGGAGGGGCGGGAGGGCAACCTCGTGCTGTTCGTCGTGGACGCGTCGGGGTCGATGGCGGCGCGGCAGCGGATGAGCGCGGTCAAGGGGGCCGTGCTGTCGCTGCTGCTCGACGCCTACCAGCGGCGGGACAAGGTGGGGCTGGTCACCTTCCGGGGCCAGGAGGCCGAGGTGGCGCTGCCGCCGACCTCGTCCGTGGACGCGGCCGCGGCCCGGCTGGAGTCGCTGCCGACGGGCGGCCGTACGCCGCTGGCCGCCGGGCTGCTGAAGGCGCATGACGTGCTGCGGGTGGAGCGGCTGCGCGATCCGTCGCGGCGGCCGTTGCTCGTCGTCGTCACGGACGGGCGGGCGACCGGCGGTCCGGAGCCGGTGGCGCTCGCGGGGCGCGCGGCGCGGCTGCACCGGGCGGAGGGGACGGCCTCGGTCGTCGTGGACTGCGAGTCGGGGTACGTACGCCTCGGTCTCGCCGGGGAGCTGGCCCGGGAGCTGGGAGGCACGGCCGTGACGCTCGACGAGCTGCGGGCCGACTCGATCGCCGGGCTGGTCAAGGACGTCACCGCAGCCGGGAGGGCCGCTTGATGCCGCAGGGACAACCGATATCGGTGCCGGACGACGGGCTCACCACCCGTCAGCGTCGCAACCGGCCGCTGCTGTTCGTCCACACGGGCATCGGCAAGGGCAAGTCGACCGCCGCCTTCGGGCTCGCGCTGCGGGCCTGGAACCAGGGGTGGCCGATCGGGGTGTTCCAGTTCGTCAAGTCGGCGAAGTGGAAGGTCGGCGAGGAGAACGCGCTGAAGGTGCTGGGCGCGAGCGGCGAGGGCGGCAGCGTCGACTGGCACAAGATGGGCGAGGGGTGGTCCTGGGTCCAGCGGGACGGCCAGGTCGACAACGAGGAGAAGGCCCGCGAGGGCTGGGAGCAGGTCAAGCGGGACCTGGCGGCCCAGACGTACAAGCTGTACGTGCTGGACGAGTTCGCCTATCCGCTGCACTGGGGCTGGATCGACACCGACGAGGTGGTCGAGGTGATGCGGGACCGGCCGGGCACCCAGCATGTGGTGATCACCGGGCGCAACGCGCCGGACAAGCTCGTCGAGGCCGCCGATCTGGTGACCGACATGGCGAAGGTCAAGCACCCGATGGACGCGGGGCAGAAGGGCCAGAGGGGCATCGAGTGGTGAGTGTGCCCCGTCTGGTCATCGCCGCTCCGGCCTCCAACAGCGGCAAGACCACCGTCGCCACCGGTCTGATGGCCGCCTTCGCCGCGCGCGGGCTCGCCGTCTCGCCGCACAAGGTCGGCCCGGACTACATCGATCCGGGTTACCACTCCCTGGCGACGGGCCGCCCCGGCCGGAATCTCGACGCGTACATGTGCGGGACGGACCTGATCGCCCCGCTCTTCGCGCACGGGTCTGCGGGGTGCGACCTCGCCGTGGTCGAGGGCGTGATGGGGCTGTACGACGGTGCCTCGGGGCAGGGCGAACTGGCGTCGACCGCGCAGGTGGCCAAGCTGCTCAGGGCGCCGGTGGTGCTGGTGGTGGACGCGTCGTCGCAGTCCCGGTCGGTGGCGGCGCTGGTGCACGGGTTCGCCTCCTGGGACCCCCGGGTGCGGATCGGCGGGGTGATCCTCAACAAGGTCGCCTCCGACCGGCACGAGGCGCTGCTGCGGGACGCGCTGGACGAGTCGGGGCTGCCGGTGCTCGGGGTGATCCGGCGGGCGCCGCAGGTCGCGACGCCCTCGCGGCATCTGGGTCTGGTCCCGGTGGCCGAGCGGGGGACCGAGGCGGTGGACGCCGTACGGACCATGGGTGAACGGGTGCGCGCCGGGTGCGATCTGGAGGCGCTGCTAGCGCTGGCCCGGACGGCTCCCGCGCTGGCGGACGAGCCGTGGGAGCCCGCGTACGCCCCGGGGTCCGGTGCTGAGAAGCCCGTCGTCGCGGTGGCGGGCGGGGCGGCGTTCACCTTCGCCTACGCGGAGCACGCGGAGCTGCTGACGGCGGCCGGTGCGGAGGTGGTGGCCTTCGATCCGCTGCGGGACGAGAAGCTGCCGCCGGGGACGGCGGGGCTCGTGATCGGCGGCGGGTTCCCGGAGGTGTACGCCCCCGAGCTGTCGGCGAACGAGCCGCTGCGGCGGGCGGTGACGGAGCTGGCCCTGAGCGGCGCGCCGGTGGCCGCCGAGTGCGCGGGGCTACTGTATCTGGCCCGCGAGCTGGACGGGAAGCCGATGTGCGGGGTGCTGGACGCCGGGGCGCGGATGTCCGAGCGGCTGACGCTTGGCTACCGGCAGGCGGTGGCGGTCTCGGACAGCCCGCTGGCGGCGGCCGGGACCCGGACGCGGGGGCACGAGTTCCACCGGACGGTTCTGGAGCCGGGGGCGGGGGCGACACCCGCGTGGGGGATGCACCAGCCGGAGCGGCGGGTGGAGGGGTACGTCGAACGGGGCGTGCACGCCAGCTATCTGCACACCCACTGGGCGGCGTCACCCGGGGTGGCCCGGCGGTTCGTCGAGCACTGCCGGGCGCTTCCGGCGCGGTGAGCGACGGCGTGCGCGGCGCGGTGGGGCGTACGGGGCGTACGCGCGGCTCACTCCCCGATGCCGACGACCAGCCAGATGAAGCCCACGCCCCCGATGGTGCAGAGCAGGGTGGAGCGGGCGGGGTGGGTGTGGTGCGCCTCGGGCAGGATCTCCGCGGCGGCCAGGTAGAGCAGGGCCCCGCCGAAGAACCCGAGATAGCCGCCGAGCAGTTCCTCCGGAAGGGTGAACAGCAGCGTCGTCGCGGCCCCCACGACCGGGGCCACCGCGGCCGCGAACAGCATGAGGAGCGCCTTGCGGCGGGCGTTCCCGTACAGACTGGTGAGGGTGTACGTGTTGAACCCGTCGGCGAAGTCATGACTGATCACGGCCAGTGCGACGGCCACCCCCATGGAGCCGCTGACCTGGAAGGCGGCGCCGAGCGCGACGCCGTCCATCAGGCTGTGGCCGACCATCGCGGCGGCCGCCGTCAGCCCCACCTGCGGGACGCGTCCGCCGCCCGCCCCGTGCGCCACCTGGCGTCCGGCGAGCAACCGCTCGACCAGATGGGCCACCAGGAAGCCGCCGACGAACAGCAGCAGGGCGGCGGGCACGCCGAACACGAGCCCGCCCGCGGCCTCGATCGCCTCGGGCAGCAGGTCGAGGCCGACCACCCCGAGCATCAGGCCGCCCGCGAAGCCGAGCACCAGATGACGGCGGTCGGTGACGCGTTGGGCGACCCAGCCGCCGGCCAGGGTCATCAGGAACGCGCCGAGCGCGACGAACACCGCCATGGGGTCTTGCTAGCCGATCGGGCCCGCTTCCCGCATCTCAGGGTGTCCTTACCGGGCACGTACGCCGCCCGTGGCCCCAGCCGGACCGAACCGGCGGCCGCCCGGGTCCGTGACCGTATACGGAACGGTCCCGCCCCTCCCCCGTACCCAGGTGACCGTCCGACCTGAAAGGCAGGCCGCGCCCATGACAGGACTCCGCCGGTGACCGGCGCATCCACCGGCCCCGCACCGCGGTCCGGCGCCGACGCTCTGGTGGTGGGGGTCGGCGCCCGCCGCGGGGTGGCGGGCGAGGAGGTGTCCGCCCTGATCGAGGCGGTGCTGCGCGGTGCGGGGCTTTGCGCCGCGGACGTCGTGGAGCTGGCGACGGTGGAGGCGAAGGCGGGCGAGCCGGGGATCGTGGCGGCGGCGGCCCGGCTCGGGGTGCCGGTGCGGGCCCACCCGGCGCACGCCCTGGCGGCGGTACGGGTCCCGCACCCCTCGGGGACGGTGGGCGCGGCGGTCGGCACCCCGTCGGTGGCGGAGGCGGCGGCGCTGATCGACGCGGAGGAGCTGGTGGTGCCCAAGTCCCGTGCCGCGGGCGGGAGTACGGCGGCGGGGAAGTCCGCGGCGACCTGCGCGGTGGCCCGCCGGGCGCTTCGTCCCGCCGGGGCTCCTGGTGTTTCCGCCGGGAAAACTTCCACCTCACCGGTGACGCGAGGCCCCCGTCCGTTCACCATGGCTGCCATGACACCCCCCACGAACATCGAGAGCGCCGGGCCCGATCTGCGGCACCACGGCGACGCGGAGGTGCGCGGCGAGAATCTGACCGATCTCGCCGTGAACGTCCGCACCCACACCCCGCCGGACTGGCTGCGTACGCGGATAGCCGCGTCGCTGGCCTCGCTGGCGGCCTATCCGGACGGGTCCTCGGCGCGTGCCGCGGTCGCCGAGCGGCACGGGCTGCCGGTGGAGCGGGTCCTGCTGACGGCGGGCGCCGCCGAGGCGTTCGTCCTGATCGCACGGGCGCTCCCGGCCCGGTACCCGGTGGTCGTGCACCCGCAGTTCACCGAGCCGGAGGCGGCGTTGCGGGCAGCCGGGCACGGGGTGGGGCGGGTGTTGCTGCGCCCCGAGGACGGCTTCCGGCTCGATCCGGCGGCGGTGCCCGAGGAGGCGGACCTGGTGGTGGTCGGCAATCCGACGAACCCGACGTCGGTGCTGCACCCGGCGGCGCTGCTGGAGCGGCTGGCCAGACCCGGGCGGACCCTGGTGGTCGACGAGGCGTTCATGGACGTGGTGCCGGGCGAGCGCGAGGCACTGTGCGGGCGCACGGACCTCCCGGGGCTCGTGGTGCTGCGCAGCCTCACCAAGACGTGGGGGCTGGCCGGGCTGCGGATCGGTTACGTCCTGGCCGAGCCGGAGACCGTCGCCCTGCTCGCCGGCGCGCAGCCCCTGTGGCCGGTGTCGTCCCCGGCGCTGGCGGCGGCCCAGGCGTGCATGGAGCCGCGGGCGCTGGTGGAGGCGGCCGAGGCGGCCGACCGGATCGCGGTGGACCGGGCTCATCTGCTGGCCGGGCTGGCCGAGTTCAGCGAGGTGCGGGCGGTGGACGCGGCCCAGGGGCCGTTCGTGCTGGTGCGGCTGGAGCGGGCGGCCGAGGTGCGGGAGCGGCTGCGGCTGCTCGGGTTCGCGGCCCGGCGCGGGGACACGTTCCCCGGTCTCGGTCCGCAGTGGCTGCGGCTCGCGGTCCGCGACCGGGCCACGACCAATCGTTTCCTCCAGGCCCTGGACCAGGCGGTGCAGGCGCTGCCCGCGCGGTCCGGACGCTGAGGACCGCTCCCGCCCGGTCACGGGAGGCCCCCCGGACACCCTGAGCGGCCCCGGACGCCCCGGGGGGCGGCGTGCGCTCACAGCGCACACCGCCCCCCGGGCCCCCTTCCCCCTCCCCCGATGTCCCCCCTCTTCCCCCGTTCCCCTCCCCCGGCTTCGGTCAGCCCTGGCTGCTGCCGCGCCTGCGGGCCATCACCGTCGCGCCCGCGCCGACGGCGAGCAGCAGGGCCGCTCCACCGGCGATGTACGGGGTGGCGGAGCTGCCTCCGGTCTCGGCCAGGTTGGCCTCGGTGGGCGCGGGGCCGGTCTGGGTCGTCACCTCGCCGGTGGTGCCGCTCGGCTTCTCGGGCTGGGTGGGCTCAGCGGGCTCGGTGGGCTTCGCGGGCGTCTTCGGGGTCTCGCAGGTCGCTTCGGCGAGGGTGACCTCGCCCTCCACCTCGGCCACGTTGAGCTTGAGGGGGTTGACCGAGACCTTGAGCTGGAGCGCCGTCGCGGCGGCGGTGCGCTCGGTGGTCACCGTCTTGGAGAGGTCGAGGCCCACCTCGCCCACGCCCGGGACCGCGACCCGGGTGGGGCCGCCCGCGCTGAGCGTGACCTTCTTGCCGAGCACCGCGACGTGACCGAGCACGTTCGACTCGGCGACGGGTGCCTTGCCGACTTCGCAGACCGCCTTGGAGGTCACCTTCTCGACCTCGATGAGCGAGAGCAGCGGCAGTCCGGGCACATGGACGCGGGCCTTCGCCAGGTTGCTGTGCCCCTCCGCCTTGTGCTGGTCGACGGTGGCGTCCGCGGTGGCCACGTCGGCGCGCAGCACGCTGACCGGCCGCCCGCCCTCCACTCCGTCCAGGTTCACGCTGAGCGCGGTCTTCTCGGCGCTGGCCGGGGCCTGCACCTCGTTGAGCGCGACCTTGAGCGGCACCTGGACGGTCTTGTTGAGGAGTGAGACGTCGAGCCCGGTACGGAGCACGACCGCGCTCGCCCTGCCCTCGCCGCCGGTGGCGGGCGTCGCCGGGGCCGCGTGCGCGGGGACCGCGGCGAGCAGGGCGACCGGGGCGGCGGCGACCGCCAGGGCGGCGAGACGGAAGGTGTTGCTGTTCAAGATGGTGGAACCCCCACAAGAGACATGGAGCCACCGGCGCAGCCCAATGGGGGACATCGCCTGTGCCGGTGGCCTCGACTCCGTGAATCTTTACGCACTGAGGGTGAACTGGCGGACACCTGACGTGAGTTCACCCCAAAGGGGGGTTTCCGCGCGCATATTCGAATCTTTCGGCACGTGCGTTCCTCCCGCCCCGCCCGCGTCACCCGTTTCACCGAGCGTGAGCCGTACCGCGGGCAGGAGCGCCGGAGCGAGCGCGAAGGTGTTCCAACGATTCGGGGCCGTATCCGTCACCGCCCGTCAACCCCGCGCACCCGCCCCGGGCCCTCAGCCGACGACGCGTCCGTTCAGCACGATGTGGCGCGGGGCCGCCAGCACCCGGACGTCGGCGCGCGGGTCCGCCTCGTAGACGACCAGGTCCGCCGGGGCCCCCTCCTCCAGGCCCGGCCGGCCCAGCCAGCGCCTCGCCCCCCACGTGGTGGCGGACAGGGCCTCCCGGGGCGGAATGCCCGCCTTCACCAGCTCGGCGACCTCCCCCGCGACCAGGCCGTGCGCCAGCGAGCCGCCCGCGTCGGTGCCGACGTAGACCGGGATGCCCGCGTCGTAGGCGGAGCGGACGGTGTCGTAGCGGCGCTTGTACAGCTGGCGCATATGGGCCGACCAGCGGGGGAACTTGGCCTCGCCGCCCGCGGCGAGGTCGGGGAACGTGGCGATGTTCACCAGCGTCGGGACGATCGCGACGCCCCGTTCGGCGAAGAGCGGGACGGTCTCCTCGGTGAGGCCGGTGGCGTGCTCGACGCAGTCGATGCCCGCCTCCACCAGATCGCGCAGCGACTCCTCGGCGAAGCAGTGCGCGGTGACCCGGGCGCCTAGGCGGTGCGCCTCGGCGATGGCCGCCTCCACCTCGCCGCGCGGCCAGCAGGCGGTCAGGTCCCCGGCTGAGCGGTCGATCCAGTCCCCCACCAGCTTGACCCAGCCGTCTCCCCGCCGGGCCTCCCGGGCGACGTAGGCGACGAGGTCGCCGGGCTCGATCTCGTGGGCGTAGTTACGGATGTAGCGGCGGGTCCTGGCGATGTGGCGCCCGGCCCGGATGATCTTCGGCAGGTCCTCGCGGTCGTCGATCCAGCGGGTGTCGGAGGGTGATCCGGCGTCCCGGACGAGCAGGGTCCCGGCCTCCCGGTCGGTGATCGCCTGCCGCTCCGCGGTGGCCGCGTCGACCGGGCCGTGCCGGTCCAGCCCCACATGGCAGTGGGCGTCGACCAGGCCGGGCAGTACCCAGCCCGTGAGGGTCGCGGCGCTGTCCGCGTCCGGCGGCCGGTCGAAGGTGATCCGCCCGTCGACGGCCCACAGTTCCTCCCGCACCTCGTCCGGGCCGACGAGGACCCGGCCCTTCACCCGCAGCACCCGCTGCCGCCGATCGCCCGCCCGGCCGCTCACCCGATCACTCATGGACGGCACTGTACGAGGCCGTCGGTAGGCTGCGAGTGCCGAGAGACCGCCGACCGACCCCGGAGAGCACCACCGTGACGCACCCCTTCCTCGACCTCCCCCCGCTGACCGCCGCACGCTTCGCGGCCATCGAGCGGCGGGTGGCCGCCCTCCTCGCCACCGAGCAGGACGTTGTCATCACCCAGGGCGAGGCGCTGCTGCCCCTGGAGGGCTGCATCCGCGGCGGCGCGCGGCCCGGCTCGACCGCGCTGAACGTGGTCACGGGTCCCTACGGGCAGACCTTCGGCAACTGGCTGCGGGACTGCGGCGCCGAGGTCGTCGACCTCACCGTCCCCTTCCACACGGCGGTCACCGCCGACCAGGTCGCTGAGGCACTGGCCGCGCACCCGGAGATCGACTTCGTGTCCCTGGTGCACGCGGAGGCGGCGACCGGCAACACCAACCCGGTCGCGGAGATCGGCGAGGCGGTGCGGGCGCACGGGGCGCTGTTCATGCTGGACGCCGTCGCCTCGGTGGGCGCCGAGCCGCTGCTGCCGGACGCCTGGGGCGTGGACCTGTGCGTGATCGGCGCGCAGAAGGCGATGGGCGGTCCGGCGGGGGTGTCGGCGGTGTCGGTGAGCGAGCGGGCCTGGGAGCGGATCGCCGCCAACCCGGCCGCGCCGCGCCGCTCGTACCTCTCGCTGCTGGACTGGAAGGAGCGCTGGATCGACGCCGGCCGCACGGCCCTGCCGCACGCCCCGGCGCAGTTGGAGATGCTGGGCCTGGAAGCCTGTGTGGAGCGGATCGAGGCGGCGGGGCTGGAGACGGTGATGGCCCGGCATGCCGCGGCGGCCGCCGCGACCCGGGCCGGTGCGGTGGCGCTGGGGGGCGGTCTGGGGCCGTACGTCCACGACGTACGGGACGCGGCTCCGGTGGCGACGACGCTGCGCGCCCCGGCGGGGACCGACGCCGCCGCGCTGGTCGCGCGGGCGCTGGCGACGGAGCCCTCGCTGCCGCTGGTCGCAGGTGGCGGGGCGCTGTCGAAGGAGATGATCCGGGTCAACCACTACGGGGCGGACGCGACGCGGGGCGCGGTGCTCGCTTCGCTCGCCGCTCTGGGAGCGGCGCTGGGTGAGGCGGGGCTGCGGGTCGATGTCGATGCTGCCCGGCGGGCGGTGTCGGAAACCTGGCCGGGCGCCTGAATCAACCCGGAGAATTCACCGTGCGGGAAATGACTTTATTCGAAATAGCTTCCCGCATTCTTTTGCCCGTTATTCTCTTCCCCAAACACACAAGTTCTCACGGACCCCGGACTCCATGATTCGGGCAGGTCTCACAAGAGTTACGGGCTTGTGACCGAATACACACGGGCAGCGTTATGACCGTTATGTGATGGTCAAAAACCAACAAAACGCCGACATTTCGCGCGAACGAGCGCGCCCGCCTGATAACACACCAGGACCCGCCACCCAACCCTTCGCACCGATGCAATTTACAAATTTGCTCGGTAAATTCACTTCACATGACCGCCGCACCAGCAGAATTTGCCCGTGCCCGAAGCGAATTTCTCAGCATCGACACCCCACGAGTGGAGGACGGAGCCGCGATCTGGCGCATCGCCCGCGACTCCGAGGTCCTGGACCTCAACTCCTCGTACAGCTACCTGCTGTGGTGTCGCGATTTCGCCGCGACGTCCGCCGTCGCCCGGGGCGAGGACGGCGAGCCGATCGCCTTCGTGACGGGCTACCTCCGGCCCGACCGCCCGCAGACCCTCGTCGTCTGGCAGGTGGCCGTCGACCGGGAGCACCGCGGCAAGGGACTGGCCGCCACCCTGCTGGACGCGCTGACCGCCCGGGTCGCCGCCGACCAGGGGCTGGTGTCCGTCGAGACGACCATCACCCCGGACAACACCGCCTCCGACCGGCTGTTCACCTCCTACGCGCAGCGCCACGACGTCGGCCTGGAGCAGGAGGTGCTCTTCGACGGCGGGCTGTTCCCCGAGGGGACCCACCTGTCGGAGGTCCTCTACCGGATCGGCCCGTTCGCCACCTGAGCCGCCCGGCCCGGCGTACCCACCCGTACGCCCGGTCCCCACGACTTTTCGCGCCGGACGGCCATCCGGCGCGGTCCCGGCCCGCCCCGACCGGACCGGGAGCACCGACCACCGCCCGTCACACCCCCTCACGCAGGAGATCCGCTGTGACCATCACCCCGCCCGCACTGAGCGTCTTCGAGACCCTGGAGTCCGAGGTCCGCAGTTACTGCCGCGGCTGGCCCGCCGTCTTCGACCGCGCGCAGGGAGCCCGCCTCACCGACGAGGACGGCCACTCCTACCTGGACTTCTTCGCCGGAGCGGGCTCGCTGAACTACGGCCACAACAACCCGGTGCTGAAACGCGCGCTGATCGACTACATCGAGCGCGACGGCATCACCCACGGCCTGGACATGGCGACCACCGCGAAGCGCGCCTTCCTGGAGACGTTCCAGAACGTGATCCTGCGCCCGCGCGACCTGCCGTACAAGGTGATGTTCCCGGGCCCGACGGGCACCAACGCCGTGGAGTCGGCGCTGAAGCTGGCCCGTAAGGTCAAGGGCCGCGAGGCCGTCGTCTCGTTCACCAACGCCTTCCACGGCATGTCGCTGGGCTCGCTGGCCGTCACCGGCAACGCCTTCAAGCGCGCCGGTGCGGGCATCCCGCTGGTGCACGGCACGCCCATGCCGTTCGACAACTACTTCGACGGCACGGTCCCGGACTTCCTGTGGTTCGAGCGGCTCCTGGAGGACCAGGGCTCGGGGCTGAACAAGCCCGCCGCCGTGATCGTGGAGACGGTCCAGGGCGAGGGCGGCATCAACGTCGCCCGCGCCGAGTGGCTGCGCGCCCTCCAGGACCTGTGCCACCGCCAGGACATGCTGCTGATCGTCGACGACATCCAGATGGGCTGCGGCCGTACCGGCGGCTTCTTCTCCTTCGAGGAGGCCGGGATGACCCCGGACATCGTCACCCTCTCGAAGTCCATCAGCGGATACGGTCTGCCGATGTCGCTCTGCCTGTTCAAGCCGGAGCTGGACATCTGGGAGCCGGGCGAGCACAACGGCACCTTCCGCGGCAACAACCCGGCGTTCGTCACGGCCGCCGCCGCGCTCCAGGCCTACTGGGCCGACGGTCAGATGGAGAAGCAGACCCTGGCCCGCGGCGAGCAGGTCGAGCAGACGCTGCTGGCCATCTGCGCCGAGGAGGCGACCGCGAGCTTCCGCGGCCGCGGCCTGGTGTGGGGCATGGAGTTCGAGGACAAGGCGCGCGCCTCGGCGGTCTGCGCCCGCGCCTTCGAACTGGGGCTGCTGTTGGAGACCTCCGGTCCGCAGAGCGAGGTCGTCAAGCTGCTGCCGCCGCTGACCATCACCCCCGAAGAGCTGGACGAGGGCCTGCGCACGCTGGCCCGCTGCGTACGCGAGACGGCCTGACCCGGCATTCCCCGGGCAGGCGTCAGGAGAGGCCCCGGGCCCGCGCGGCCCGGGGCGATGCAGAGAGAAAGGCAACCGCTCACCGTGATCGTCCGATCGTTCAAGGACATCGAGAACACCGACCGGCACGTCAAGGCCGCGTCCGGCACCTGGGAGAGCAAGCGCATCGTGCTCGCCAAGGAGAAGGTCGGCTTCTCGCTCCACGAGACCGTGCTGTACGCGGGCACGGAGACCTCGATGTGGTACGCGAACCACATCGAGGCGGTCCTCTGCACCGAGGGCGAGGCCGAACTCACCAATGACGAGACCGGCGAGAAGCACTGGATCACCCCCGGCACGATGTACCTGCTGGACGGGCACGAGCGGCACACGATGCGGCCGAAGACGGACTTCCGCTGCGTGTGCGTGTTCAACCCGCCGGTCACCGGACGGGAAGACCATGACGAGAACGGTGTCTACCCATTGCTGACCGAGGAGGGCTGAACCATGACCACCGAAGTACGCGCCGATCTGTACCCCTCGCGCGGCGCCGCCGAGATGACCACTCCCCGCCAGGACCCGGTCATCTGGTCCGCGCCGGGCGCACCGGGTCCGATCGCCGCCATGGAGCTCCAGGGCTACGAGCACGACGGTTTCCTCACCGTCGACCAGCTCATCGACCCGGACGAGGTCGCCGCCTACCGGGCGGAGCTGGACCGGCTGGTCACCGACCCGCTGATCCGTGCCGACGAGCGCTCCATCGTGGAGAAGCAGACGCAGAACGTACGGTCCGTCTTCGAGGTCCACAAGATCAGCGAGGTCTTCGCCGGTCTGGTCCGCGACGAGCGGGTGGTGGGCCGGGCCCGCCAGATCCTCGGCTCGGACGTCTACGTCCACCAGTCCCGGATCAACGTGAAGCCGGGCTTCGGCGCGTCGGGCTTCTACTGGCACTCGGACTTCGAGACCTGGCACGCGGAGGACGGTCTGCCGAACATGCGGACGGTGTCCGTGTCGATCGCGCTGACCGAGAACTTCGACACCAACGGCGGGCTGATGATCATGCCCGGTTCGCACAAGTCGTTCCTCGGCTGTGCGGGCGAGACGCCGAAGGACAACTACAAGCAGTCGCTCCAGATGCAGGACGCGGGCACCCCGTCCGACGAGGCGCTGACGAAGATGGCCGACCGGCACGGCATCAGGCTGTTCACCGGCCGGGCCGGCTCGGCGACCTGGTTCGACTGCAACGCCATGCACGGCTCGGGCGACAACATCACCCCGTACGCGCGCAGCAACGTCTTCATCGTCTTCAACAGCGTGGAGAACGAGGCGCAGGAGCCGTTCGCGGCTCCGATCCGCCGCCCCGAGTTCATCGGGGCGCGGGACTTCACCCCGGTGAGGTAGCGGGACGCGCCGCAGGTGAGGGGCCCGGGACGGTACGCCGTCCCGGGCCCCTCACGCGTAACTCGGTGGACCGGGGCCGGGGGCCGAGGGGAAGGTGGCGGCCATGACTTCCCACGTACGCCACATCACGATCGACTGCGCCGACGCCCACCGGCTCGGCACCTTCTGGTCCCGGGTGCTCGGCGCCCCGCTCGCGGACGACGACTTCCCCGGCGACCCGGAGGCGCTGCTCGACACGCCCGGTGCGGCGATCCTGTTCGTCCAGGGGCCCGACGCGAAGGCCGTCAAGAACCGGGTGCACCTCGATGTCCAGCCGCGGGACCGCTCCCGGGACGAGGAGGTCGAGCGGCTGCTGGCGCTCGGGGCCACCCTGGTCGGCGACCACCGCAGGCCGAACGGGCGGGGGTGGGTGACGCTCGCGGACCCGGAGGGCAACGAGTTCTGCGTGGAGTGCTCCGCCGCCGAGCGGGCCGCGCTGACCGGGACCCGGCTGCCGGTGACCGCCGACGACGTGACGGCCGCCGTACGGCTCGCGGTGGACGCGCTGGGCGGGGCCCCGGCGGAGGGCTGGGAGCGGCCCGCGGGGAGCCTGACGTGGAGTTGCTGGGAGACCGCGGAGCACCTGAGCGACGATCTGTTCGCCTACGCCGTGCAGCTGGGTCCCCGTACGCCGCCGCTGGAGCGTGAGGTGCCCTACCGGTGGGTGCCCGCGCGGCCGGGCGGGCCGCACAACGCGGTCTTCGCCGACCGCGCGGCCGGGCCCGCCGGGCTGCTGGCCACGCTGGAGGCGAGCGGGGCACTGCTCGCCTCCATGGTGCGCACCACGCCGTCCGGGGTCCGCTCGTACCACGGTCACGGGGTCTCCGACCCGGAGGGCTTCGCCGCGATGGGGGTGGTGGAGACCCTGGTGCACACCCATGACCTCGCGGCGGGGCTGGGGCTGGCGTGGTCGCCGCCCGCCGCGCTGTGCGACCGGGCGCTGGCCCGGCTCTTCCCCGAGGCCCCGGCGGGCGGCGACCGGTGGGCGGTCCTGCTGTGGGCCACCGGCCGCGCGGAGCTGCCGGACCGCCCGCGCCGCACCGGGTGGCGGTGGGACGGGCGGCCTCCGGCGGAGCGTCAGACCGCTTCCAGCGCCGGGTAGTCGGTGTAGCCCCTGGTGTCGCCGCCGAAGAAGGTCGAGGGGTCCGGGGTGTTGAACGGTCCGCCCGCCTTCAGCCGCTCGGGCAGGTCCGGGTTGGCGAGGAAGAGCGCTCCGTAGGAGATCAGGTCGGCCACGCCGTCGTCGATCACCGTGTGGTCGTCGGGTCCGGTCACGCCCTCGGTGTACACGTTGATCATGAGCGTCCCGGAGAAGGCCTTGCGCAGGCCGAGGGTCAGCTCGCGCATCGGGACGGCCTCCAGCACGTGCAGATAGGCGAGGCCGAGCGGCTCGATCTCCCGGACGAGCGCGGTGTACGCGGCTTCCGGCGCGGGCTCGTCGATGTCGTTGTACGGGTTGCCGGGCGAGATCCGCAGGGCGGTGCGGTCCGGCCCGATCTCGGCGGCGACCGCCTTGACCACCTCGACGGCGAAGCGGATGCGGGCCTCGTCGGAGCCGCCCCACGCGTCGGTCCGCCGGTTGGTGCCCGGGGCGAGGAACTGGTGGATGAGATAGCCGTTGGCGCCGTGCAGTTCCACCCCGTCGAACCCGGCGTCCACGGCGTTGCGCGCGGCGGCGGCGAAGTCGGCGACGGTCGCGCGGATCTCGGCGTCGGTCAGCTCGCGCGGCTCGACGAAGTCCTTGGGCCCCTCGGCGGTGTAGACCTGGCCCGTCGCCCTGACCGGGGAGGCGCTGACCGGGACGAGTCCCTCCGGCAGGAGGCTCGGATGGCCGATGCGGCCCGCGTGCATGACCTGGGCGAAGATCCGGCCGCCCTTCGCGTGCACCGCGTCGGTGACCGTACGCCAGGAGGCGACCTGCTCGGCGCTGTGCAGACCGGGGGTGGCGGGGTAGCCCTGGCCCACGGCGGAGGGCTGGATGCCCTCGGTGATGACGAGACCCGCCGAGGCGCGCTGCGCGTAGTACGTGGCGGTCAGCTCGGTGGCGGTGCCGCCGTCGCCCGCCCGGCTGCGGGTCATCGGGGCCAGCGCGATGCGGTTGGCGAGCGGGGTGCCGGACAGGTCGATCGGATCGAACGCGGTGGTCATAGGGGCTCCCGTAACAAGGTGGAGGGCAGGCGCGACCTACCGGCCGACCCAATATGTGGTCGGCCAATGATCGGCGCCGATCGCCACTGTAGCCCACTAATTGGCCGACCAAGGTAAAGTGGTGGCAACCCGTCGGGGCATCATCCAAGGCGCGGCCCGCAGCCCGTGGCCCGCCGCCCCGAGGACCCCGAGGAGCCCCGCCATGACCACCGGTCACCCCACCCCAGCGGACCCCGCCTGTACCGACGCGCTGCCCGCGGCGGCGTTCGGCGGGCCGGTGAGCCACGCCGTCTCCCGGGTGGCCCGGTTGCACCGGATCGCGGCGGGCAGGGCGCTCAAGGAGGTGGGCCTCTACCCGGGGCAGGAGCTCTTGATGATGCACCTGTGGGACCGGGGAGCGGTGCGGCAGACGGAGCTGATCAGGTCCCTCGACCTGGACCCGTCGACGGTCACCAAGATGCTCCAGCGCCTGGAGCAGACCGGGCACGTGCGCCGCAGCCCCGACCCGGCCGACCGGCGTGCCGTGCTGGTCGAGGCGACGGACCGGAGCTGCGCGCTGCACCAGGCGGTGCGGACCGCCTGGTGCAGCCTGGAGAATCACACGCTGGCGGGCCTGGACCCGGCGGAGCGCACGGAGCTCACCCGGCTGCTGGCGAAGGTCGAGACGAACCTCTGCCACGAGACGGAGGGCTGCGCGGGGCAGGACTGAGGCCCCGGGCGGCACGGCACACCGGGCGCACGGGGGTGGGGCGCCGCCGGACCGTTGGCTCGGCCCTCCGTCCCCGGGCACGTGGGGCTGAGCACGGCCGGGGCCGATCGCCCGGTGGGTGGGGCCCCCGCCGGGCCGGGACTCCGGTCCGGCGATGCCCCGCCCACCGCGTCTCAGCCCTTCCCGGCCAGCACCTCCAGCGCCCGGTCCACATCGGCCTCGGTGTTGTAGAGGTGGCAGGCGATCCGCAGGTTCCCGGCCGGGGCCGAGACCGCGACCCCCGCCGCCACCAGGTCGGGCTGACGGCCGTCGAGCCCCGGTACGGCGACGATCGCCGACTCCCCCGGGACCGCCTCGTGCCCCAGCTCCGCCAGTCCGGCCCGCAGCCGGGCCGCGAGGCCGGTGGCGTGCGCGTACAGCACATCGGGGCCGACCTCGGCGAGCAGGGCCAGGGAGTGCTCGGCCCCGTGGTACGAGAGGAAGGCGGGCGGCTCGTCGAAGGCGCGGGCGGTCGGGGCGAGGCGCCGGACCGGGCCGTAGTTGCTCTTCCAGGGGGCTCCGGCGGAGACCCAGCCCGCGAAGAGCGGCGGCAGGGCGTGCTCCGCCTCCTCGGTCATGGTCAGGAACGACGTACCCCGGGGGCAGAGCAGGAACTTGAAGCCGCCGGTGACCGTGTAGTCGTACGCCCCGGCGTCCAGTGGGAACCAGCCCGCCGCCTGGGTGGCGTCCAGCAGGGTCCGGGCGCCGTGCGCCGCCGCGGCCGCGCGGACCGCGGCGAGGTCGGCCACCCGGCCGTCGGCCGACTGCACCGCGGAGAAGGCGACGAGCGCGGTGGTGGGGCGGACGGCCGAGGCGAGTTCCGCGAGCGGGACGTACCGCACGCGCAGATCACCCCGGAGCGCGAACGGGGTGACCACGGAGGCGAACTCCCCCTCGGGGCAGAGGACTTCGGCACCCGGCGGCAGCGAGGCCGCGATCAGCCCGACATGGACGGTGACCGAGCCGCCGGTGGCGACCCGGTCCGGGTGGACCCCGACGAGCCGCGCGAACCCCACGCGCGCCGCCTCCACCGCCTCGAAGCTCCCCGCCCCGCTCCGGCGCCCGGCGGCGTTCTCGTCGGCGAGCGCCTTGACGGCGGCGATCGTCCGCCGGGGCAGCAGACCCCAGCTGGAGGTGTTGAGGTAGGTGACCTCGGGGGCGAACTCGGCGGCGACGACCTGACGGAGCACGGAGATGGTCATCCCCTCACCCTGAGGCCCCCTCACCTCGTGGTCAATCGCCGCCGGCCGGGGCCACCCGCGCTGCGCCGACCGATGCGGCGGCTCAGGTGCGCGGGACCTCGCAGGCTCCCTCCGCGTCGCAGGCGGCCGCCTCACCGCCGAGGCCGGTCAGGCCGGTGTCCGGGCGCTCCTTCCACGCCTGCTCCAGCGCCTGGACGAAGACCTCCGAGGGCTGGCCGCCGGAGATCCCGTAGCGCCGGTCCAGGACGAAGAACGGCACGGCGTTGGCGCCCAGCGCGGAGGCCTCGCGCTCGTCGGCGCGGACGTCGTCGGCGTACGCCTCGGGGTCGGCGAGCACCGCACGGGCCTCTCCGGCGTCGAGTCCGGCCTCCTCGGCGAGGGCGAGCAGCACGTCGTCGTCGAAGACGGAACGGTCCTCGGCGAAGTTGGCCCGGAAGGCGAGGGTCAGCAGCTCGTCCTGGCGGCCCCGGGCCTTGGCCAGGTGCAGCAGCCGGTGGATGTCGAAGGTGGAGCCGTGGTCCCGTCCTTCGGTGCGGTAGCCGAGCCCCTCGGACCGCGCGTTGGCGGCGACGTTCGCCTCCATCCCGGCGACCTCCTCACGGGTGCGGCCGTACTTCTCGGCCAGCATGTCGACCACCAGGCCGGTCTGGCCCTTGGCCCGGGAGGGGTCGAGCTCGAAGGAGCGGTGGACCACCTCGACCTCGTCCCGGTGGGCGAACTCCGCGAGCCCCTTCTCGAAACGGGCCTTGCCGATGTAGCACCACGGGCAGGCGATGTCGCTCCAGATCTCGACGCGCATGACTCTTCTTCTCTCCAGGGGTCGCGGACGGGTGGGCGGAGAATCCCCTCTCCGCGGTCGGGCCACCGGTGCCAACACCGGACCCGACCAGCTGATTCCCCCCGCACGGCTGCCCTTTAGGGGCCGGAGGGGGTCACCTGAGAAAACGGTGAGAAGCGGCACAAGGGGGAACGAGCGGGGCCGCCCCGCTCGTCTTCCAGCGGGATGAACAGGACCATCGGATGAACAGGACCATCAGGCGCGCTTCGGTCTTCTGCCTGCTCATGGTGCTCGCCCTGCTGGTGCGGGCGACATGGGTGCAGGGCTACGAGGCCAGGGCGCTCGCGGACGACGAGCACAACCGGCGGAACACCATCGCGCGGTACGCGCAGCCGCTCGGGGACATCATCGTGGCCGGTTCGCCGGTCACCGGATCGAAGGCGACCGGGGGCGGCGACCTCCGCTACCAGCGGACATACCCCGAGGGCGAGCTGTACGCGGCCGTCACGGGCTACAGCTCGCAGGCGTACGGCGCGACCCAGCTCGAAGGCATCTACGGCGATGTCCTGGACGGCACGGACGACCGCCTGAAGAACCCGGCCGGCCTGATCACCGGCGAGCAGGCCGCGCCGGGCAACGTCCTGACCACGATCGACCCGGGCGTCCAGAAGGCGGCCTACGAGGCGCTCGGCGGCGACAAGGGCGCGGTGGTGGCCATCGACCCGAAGACCGGACGTGTCCTCGGCATGGTCTCCACACCCTCGTACGACCCCGCGAGGATCAGCGGCACGGACGACGGCGACGCCTGGCGCGAGCTGCTGGACGACCCGGACAAGCCGCTGGTCAACCGGGCGCTGCGGCAGCCGCTGGCACCGGGCTCCACGTTCAAGCTGGTGGTCGCGGCGGCGGCGCTGGAGAACGGTCTGTACGGCTCCGTCGACGAGGCGACGAGGAGCCCCGCCCCCTACACCCTGCCCGGCACCAGCACCGTCCTGCGCAACGAGAACGCCTCCGCCCCCTGCGAGAACGCCTCCCTGCGCACCGCGCTGCGCTACTCCTGCAACAACGTCTTCGCGAAGGCGGCGGCCGACCTCGGCCAGGACAAGGTGAAGAAGATGGCGGACGCCTTCGGGTTCGACACCGAGAAGCTCGACATCCCGGTGCGGGCGGCCCAGAGCCTCTACCCGACCGGCATGGACCGGGCGCAGACGGCGCTGACGGGCATCGGACAGTTCGAGGTGACGGCGACCCCGCTCCAGATGGCGATGGTCTCCGCGGCCCTGGCCAACGGCGGTGAGCTGGCCGCGCCGCACCTGGTGTCCCAGGTGACGGACGGCGACGGCTCGGTGCTGGAGGAGACCGGCGACGGCGACACGAAGCGGGTGGTGGCCGCCTCCACCGCCGAGCAGCTGCGCAGCGCGATGGTGACGGTGGTCGAGGAGGGCACCGGCACCAACGCGCGGATCGCCGGGGCCGAGGTCGGCGGCAAGACGGGGACCGCGCAGAACGGCGTGGACAACAGCAACACCCCGTACGCCTGGTTCACCTCGTACGCGAAGGACGCCGGCAGCGGCAAGGAGGTCGCCGTCGCGGTGATCGTCGAGGACTCCGGCTCGGCCCGCTCAGAGGTCAGCGGCAACGGCCTGGCCGCGCCGATCGCGCAGAAGACGATGAAGGCGGCGCTGGAGCGGTGACCGCCCGGGAAGACCTGATGGCACCCGGGGAAAAGCGCGCGACACGGTGGCGGGACGGCGGGCAGGATCACGGGCATGCCGAGACCTTCTGGATTCCGCTACGAGGAGCACGGTGACGGGAGCGTCACCATCACCCACCACGGCCGCCCGGCGGGGACCCTGCGCGGGGGCCGGGCCGGGAAGTTCCTCGCCGAGGTGGCGGAGGGCGACGGCCAGTTGGTGATGGCGCGCTGGACCGGCGCGTACCGGCACGGCAACGAACGCACGGCCCGCGACCACCCGCGCAACCGGCGCTGAGAGACGCCGGGCCGGGCGGTGCCCCGGGGGACCGGACCGGGCGGCGCGGGCGGCGTTCCGGGGCGGGCGGAGGGGCGAAGGTACGGGCGGAGGGGCGAAGGTAAGGGAACGGCAAAGCCAGGTCGTTCGTTACCCCGTGCATGACCGCAATGACCCCCGGCTCGAACATCCCTCTGTCCGCCGCCCGCGTGGCGGTGGACGTCGCCGCCCCGGTGCGGCTCGACGTCTCGGGCCTCCTGCTCACCGCCGACGGCAAGGTGCGCTCGGACGACGACTTCATCTTCTACAACCAGCCCTCGGGCCCCGGGGTGACCTACCGCGCGGGCGGGGGCTCCTCGCCCGACGCGATCGTGGTCGACACCACCGCGGTCCCGCCCGGCATCGAGAAGATCGTCGTCACCGCGAGCCCGGACGCCGCGGGCCAGACCTTCCAGGGCGTCGAGCCCACCGCCACCGTGCGCAACGCGGACGACGGCAGCCCGCTCGCCACCTTCACCCCGCCGCAGCTGAGCGACGAGACGGCGCTCGTGGTCATCGAGATCTACCTGCGCAACGGCGCCTGGAAGGCCCGCGCGGTCGGCCAGGGGTACGCCAACGGCCTCGCCGGCATCGCCACGGACTTCGGTGTCTCGGTCGAGGAGCCCGCGGCGCCCGCCGCCCCGCCGGTCCCGGCTGCCGCGGCCCCCGCCGCCCCGGTCGCCGCTCCCGTGGACCCGCGCGTCGCCCCGCCCGCCCCGCCCGCTCCCCCGGCGGCGCCCGCCGCGCCCGTCCCGCCCGCGGGGTCCGGGAAGATCAACCTGGACAAGGGCCGGGTCAACCTCCAGAAGAACCAGACCGTGTCCCTGGTCAAGGGCGGCGCCCCGCTGCTCTCGCGGGTCAGGATGGGCCTGGGCTGGGAGCCCGCTTTCCGCGGCAAGGACATCGACCTGGACGCGTCGGTGATCGCCTACGGCCCCAACCGCAACCACCTGGACAGCTGCTACTTCGGCAAGCTGACCATCCTCAACGGGGCGATCCAGCACTCCGGCGACAACCTCACCGGAGAGGGCGCTGGCGACGACGAGACGATCGTCGTGGACCTGGGCCGGATTCCCGCCGACGCCACGGGCCTGGTCTTCACGGTGAACTCGTTCACCGGCCAGAAGTTCAACGAGGTGGCCAAGGCCTACTGCCGGCTGCTCGACGACGCGACCGGCGAGGAGCTGGTCCGCTTCGACCTGACCGGCGCCGAGCCGCAGACCGGCGTGATGATGGCGAAGCTCATCAAGCAGTTCACCGGCGAGTGGGAGATGACCGCGATGGGCGAGTTCGTGAAGTCACGCACCGTGCGCGGCATGGTGAAGCCCGCCGCCCAGGCGCTGTGACGGCCGGGAGGGGCCGGGGGGGCCCCCCCACCGGGGGCCGGCGGTCCCCCCCCCCCCCCGGTGCCCGCCGCTCCCCCTGCGCTCCCCGCCCGGTGCCGGGCCCCCCCCCTGCCCCCCACACCCCTTGGGCGGGGCCACG
>NZ_JBIWOX010000026.1:0-71675 GCF_044767975.1 Streptomyces sp. NPDC101181
GGGGGGGGGGGGGGGGGGGGGGGGGGGGGGGGGGGGGGGGGGGGGGGGGGCGGGGCCCCCCCCCCCCCCGCCGCCCGCCCCCCCCCCCCCCCACGTCCACGTCCCGGCAGGTGTTACGACCCCAGGATCGTCGTCAGGAACTCGCCGGTCCACGCCAGCAGTTCGCGGCCGATGACCGGCTTGCCGCCGATCTTGCCGGTCGTCGGGCGCGGGACCAGGATCTGGTGGGCGGACGGCTTGATGACCGTCTTGGGGTGCAGGCGCTTCAGACGCAGCTCCTGGGACTCACGCAACTCCACCGGGGCGAAGCGGATGTTGGAGCCCTGGAGGACGATCTCGCCGACTCCGCAGGCGCGGGCCAGCATGCGCAGGCCCGCCACCAGGAGGAGGTTCTCCACCGGTTCGGGCAACGGGCCGTAGCGGTCGGTCAGTTCCTCGCGGACCGCGCGGATGTCGTCCTCCGAGGTGGCCGAGGCGATCGCGCGGTACGCCTGGAGGCGCAGCCGCTCGCCGGGGGCGTAGTCGTGCGGGACGTGCGCGTCGACCGGGAGCTCGATCTTGACCTCCAGCGGGGGCTCCTCCTCGACGCCGCCCTCCATCTGGGCCCGGTAGTCGGCCACCGCCTCGCCGACCATGCGGACGTACAGGTCGAAGCCGACGCCCGCGATGTGGCCGGACTGCTCGCCGCCCAGCAGGTTGCCCGCGCCGCGGATCTCCAGGTCCTTCATCGCCACGTACATGCCCGCGCCCATCTCCGTGTGCTGGGCGATCGTGGCGAGGCGTTCGTGGGCCGTCTCCGTCAGGGGCTTCTCGGGCGGGTACAGGAAGTAGGCGTAGCCCCGGTCACGGCCCCGGCCCACCCGGCCGCGCAGCTGGTGGAGCTGGGAGAGGCCGAAGTTGTCGCCGCGCTCCACGATCAGGGTGTTGGCGTTGGAGATGTCGATGCCGGACTCGACGATCGTCGTGGAGACCAGGACGTCGAACTTCTTCTCCCAGAAGTCCACCACGACCTGTTCCAGGGCCTGTTCGGACATCTGGCCGTGGGCGGTGGCGATGCGCGCCTCGGGGACGATCTCCCGCAGGCGGGCGGCCGCCCGGTCGATGGACTCGACCCGGTTGTGGATGTAGAAGACCTGGCCCTCACGCAGCAGTTCGCGGCGGACCGCCGCGCCAATCTGCTTCTCCTCGTACGGGCCGACGAAGGTCAGCACCGGGTGGCGCTCCTCCGGCGGGGTGGTGATCGTGGACATCTCGCGGATGCCGGTGACCGCCATCTCCAGCGTACGGGGGATGGGCGTCGCGGACATCGTCAGCACGTCCACGTTGGCACGGAGCTTCTTCAGCTGTTCTTTGTGCTCGACGCCGAACCGCTGCTCCTCGTCGACGATGACGAGGCCGAGGTCCTTGAACTTCGTCTCGGACGAGAACAGCCGGTGCGTGCCGATGACCAGGTCGACCGCGCCGTCCTTCAGACCTTCGAGCGTCGCCTTGGACTCCGTCTCCGACTGGAAGCGGCTCAGCGCGCGGACGTTGACCGGGAACTGGGAGTAGCGCTCGGTGAACGTGCCGTAGTGCTGCTGGACCAGCAGCGTCGTGGGAACGAGGACCGCCACCTGCTTGCCGTCCTGCACCGCCTTGAACGCCGCCCGGACCGCGATCTCCGTCTTGCCGTAGCCGACGTCGCCGCAGATCAGCCGGTCCATCGGGACCGTCTTCTCCATGTCCTCCTTGACCTCGGCGATCGTGGACAGCTGGTCGGGCGTCTCCGCGTACGGGAAGGCGTCCTCCAGCTCGCGCTGCCAGGGGGTGTCCGCGCCGAAGGCGTGTCCGGGAGCCGCCATGCGGGCGCTGTACAGCTTGATCAGGTCGGCGGCGATCTCCTTGACCGCCTTCTTGGCCCGCTGCTTCGTCTTCGTCCAGTCCGCGCCGCCGAGCCGGTGCAGCGTCGGGGCCTCGCCGCCGACGTACTTGGTGACCTGCTCCAGCTGGTCGGTCGGGATGTAGAGGCGGTCGCCGGGCTGGCCGCGCTTGGCCGGGGCGTACTCGACCAGCAGATACTCGCGGGTCGCGCCCTGGACCGTGCGCTGCACCATCTCCACGTACCGGCCGACGCCGTGCTGCTCGTGGACGATGTAGTCGCCGACCTCCAGGGTCAGCGGGTCGATGGTCTTCCGGCGGCGGGCCGGCATCCGGCCGAGGTCCTTGGTGGCGGTGCGCTGCCCGGTCAGGTCGGTCTCGGTGAGCACCGCCAGCTTCAGCGCCGGGGCGACGAAGCCCTGGTCGATCGCCCCACAGGAGACGTGCACGAGGGAGGGGGCGATCTCGGTGAGGTCCGGGTCGAGACGGGCCGCGATGCCCTCGCCGCCCAGCACCTCGACCGTACGGGAGGCGAGGCCCTGCCCCGCCGTCACGTACACCGTGCGCCAGCCGTCGGCCAGCCAGCCCTTGGTGTCGGCCAGCGCGCGGGCGGTGTCGCCCCGGTACGCCTCCGGGGCGTGCATGGACAGCTGGAGGGTGTCCTCGTCGTGGTCGGCGGCGTCGGCCGCGAAGGGGGAGAGCGTCCACCACATCATGCCCAGCTCCCGGGCCCGGTCCCGGACGTCCCCGAGACCCCACAGCGAGGCCGCGCCCACGTCGATCGGGGCCTGTCCGCCGCCCGCGCTCGCCGCCCACGACGCCTGGAGGAACTCCTGGCTCGTGGCGACCAGGTCGGCCGCCCGTGTCCGCACCCGCTCCGGGTCGCAGACGATCGCCATCGCGTCCTCCGGCAGCACGTCCAGCAGCAGCTCCATGGCGTCGACCAGCACCGGGGCGAGGGACTCCATGCCCTCGACCGCGATGCCCTCCGCGATCTTCCCGAGCAGTTCGCCCAGCTCCGGGTGGGCCTCGGCGAGGGCCGCCGCCCGCTCCCGCACCTCGTCGGTCAGCAGCAGCTCACGGCAGGGCGGGGCCCACAGCCCGTGCGCGGCGACCTCCAGGGACCGCTGGTCGGCGATCTTGAAGTACCGGATCTCCTCGACGTCGTCGCCCCAGAACTCCACCCGAAGGGGGTGCTCCTCGGTCGGCGGGAAGACGTCCAGGATGCCGCCCCGTACGGCGAACTCGCCGCGCTTCTCGACCAGTTCCACCCGGGCGTACGCGGCGGCCGCCAGCGCTTCCACCACCTCCCCCAGGTCCGCGCTCTGCCCGCTGCTCAGGCTCACCGGCTCCAGTTCGCCGAGCCCCTTGACCTGCGGCTGGAGCACCGACCGGATCGGCGCGACCACGACGGAGACCGGGCCGGTCTCCGGGTCGTCCTCGCGCGGGTGAGCGAGCCTGCGCAGCACGGCGAGGCGGCGGCCCACCGTGTCCGAGCGGGGCGAGAGCCGCTCGTGCGGCAGCGTCTCCCAGGACGGGAACTCCGCGACCGTGTCCGGCGGCAGCAGCGTCCGCAGCGCCGCGGCCAGGTCCTCGGCCTCCCGGCCCGTCGCGGTCACGGCGAGCACCGTGCGTCCGGTCTGCCGGGCCAGCGCCGCCACCGCGAACGGCCGGGCGCCGGGCGGACCCACCAGGTCCACATGCGTCCGGTGCCCGTCCCCGGCGGCCTTCACCGCCTCGCCGAGCGCCGGGTCCGTAACGACGACATCCAGCAGACCTTGCAGACTCATGGGGTTTCCGTCCGGGATCAGATCGGGGCCAGCTCACTCTGGCCTCGCCTCCAGCAGCCGGCTGCTGCCAGGGGGCAACGCGAAGGACCCGACACGTGGGACGGGCCGGGGGTTCCAGGGTACGGCCCGGGACCGACAGCCGCTCCCGCAACCCGGGGGCCCGGCTCCGATGCCCCGGCGCTGCGGGGCGGGGTGGGCGGGGGCTGCCAGGGGGGAGGGGGCGCTGCCGGGGGGGAGGGGGCGCTGCCGGGGGGGGCGGGTGCTACCCGGGGGGGGCGGGTGCTACCCGGGGGGGGCGGGTGCTACCCGGGGGGGGCGGGTGTTGCCGGGGGCGCGGGAGCTGCCGGGGGTGCGCCGGCGTGTGCTCGCGCCCGCGGGCGCCCCCGCGCGACAACCCGCGTCAACGGCCTCCGTCGACAACCCCCCGCAACGACCCCGGCCCCGGGACGTTGGAGGAACGTCCCGGGGCCGACCGTCATCCTAAGGTGACCCCCTCACGGGTCACCCGCCCAGACCTCTCCTCGTCCGCACCCGCCTCACCCGTCCGTGGCGATCGCGTTCAGGACGTTCATCCGGCCCGCCCGGAAGGCCGGGACCAGCGCGGCGAACAGTCCGACCAGGGCGGAGCAGGCGAAGACCGTGAGGATCGTCGGCCACGGAATCTCCAGGACCTCCAGGCCCTCCAGCGCCAGCAGCTTCTGCGCCGCGGTGCCCCAGCCCATGCCGAGGCCCAGCCCCAGCAGGGCTCCGAAGAGGGCGATGACCACGGACTCCAGCCGGATCATCCGCCGCAGCTGGCGGCGCGAGAGGCCGATGGCACGCATCAGGCCGATCTCCCGGGTCCGCTCGACCACGGACAGGGCGAGGGTGTTCACCACTCCGAGCACCGCGACGATGATCGCGAGGGCGAGCAGGCCGTACACGATGTTCAGCAGCTGGCCGACCTGGTCCTTCAGCTGCTCCTTGAAGTCGGTCTGGTTCTGCACCTTGTAGACCGGATAATCGGCGATCGCGCTCTGGAGAGCCGCGTACACCTCCTTCTCCTTGCCCTCCTCCGCCTTGCCGAACATCACCTCGTTCTGCGGCATCCGGTCGGCGGGGACGTAGGAGGCGACGGTGGTGAGGTTGGCGTACAGCGCGCCGCGGTCGATATTGGTGTCGTCGGAGGTGACGGCCGCGACCTTCAGCTTCGCCGTCTCCCCCGCCCTGAACGCGACGGTGAGGGTGTCGCCGACCTTCACCCCGTGCTCGCCGGCGTAGGTGTCGCCGATGGAGACGGCGTCCTTGCCGTACGCCTTCGCCAGGTCGCCGGAGAGGACGGTCCGGCGGAGGTCCTGCTGGTATGTGGGGTCGGTGGCGGTGATCCCCTCGTCGACCGTCTTTCCGTCGGGGCCGGTGATCTTCGCCTTGACGAAGGCGTAGTCGGTGATGTGCTCCAGGCCGGGGACGGCCCGCACAGCCTCGGCGGCCTGCGGCACGATGGGCCGCCCGGTGGTGCCGTCCTGGATGATGAAGTCCGCGCCGACCGACCGGTCCAGCTCCTCGGTGGCCGAGGCCACCATGGAGGACCCGACGACGGACAGGCAGGCCACCAGGGCGAGCCCGATCATCAGGGCCGCGCCGGTCGCTCCCGTACGCCGGGGGTTGCGCAGCGCGTTGCGCTCGGCCAGGCGGCCGACCGGGCCGAAGAGCCGCAGGACGACGACGCTCAGCCCGCGCACCACCACACCGGCCAGCAACGGGCCGATCACGATGAAGCCGATCAGGGTCAGCAGCACGCCCAGGGCGAGGAACATCGAGCCCTCGGTGGCCTTGTCGGCCTGGGTGGTCGCCCACAGGGCCGCGCCGCCGCCCGCCGTGAGGACCAGGCCGGTCCCGGCCCGGACCCAGCCGGAGCGGCCGTCGGCGGGGGTCCCGGCGTCGCGCAGGGCCGCCATCGGGGAGACCTTCCCCGCCCGGCGGGCCGGGACGTACGCGGCGAGGACGGTGACGACGACGCCGAGCACCAGGCCGGTCACGGGCGTCGTCCAGGCGACGGTGAGGTCCCGGGTGGACAGCTCCATGCCCACCGCGCCCATCAGCTTCATGAGGCCGACCGCCAGCCCGACCCCGGCGGCGACTCCGACGGCGGAACCGACGATGCCGAGGAGGACGGCCTCCAGCAGGACGGAGCGGTTGACCTGCTGACGGCTGGAGCCGATGGCCCGCATCAGGCCGATCTCGCGGGTCCGCTGGGCGACCAGCATCGAGAAGGTGTTGACGATGAGGAAGATGCCGACGAGGAAGGCGATCCCGGCGAAGCCGAGCATCGCGTACTTCATGACGTCCAGGAAGGCGCCCATGTCGTCCTTGTTGGCGTCGGCGGCCTCCTGCTGGGTCTGGAGCTTGTACGCGGCTGAGCCGTCGAGGGCGGCGGCCACGTTCTTCTTGAGCTGGGCGTCGCTGACGCCGCTCTCGGCGGTCACCAGGACCTGGGTGAAGACGCCGGAGGCACCCAGCAGGTGCTTCTGCGCGGTGGCGGTGTCCAGATAGACCATGGCCGCGCCCGGGTTGGTGACCGTGAAGGACGCGATGCCGCTGATCTTCGCCGTGAGGTCACCGGTGGCGGCGATGGTGCGCAGCTCGTCGCCGATCGCGAGCTTGTGCTTCTTCGCGGTGTCGGCGTCGACCATCACCTCGGTGGGACCGCGGGGTGCGTGCCCCGCGGTGATCTCCATCGAACGCAGGTCGTTCCGGGTCCAGTTGCTCGCGATGGTGGGGGCGCCGGTGTCGGAGCCCATGTTCTTGTTGTCGCTGTTGACGACGGTGACCGCCATGGAGAAGGCGGAGCCCTCGGCCCGCTTCACCCCGTCGGCCTTGCCGACCTGCTGGACCACGGAGGCCGGCAGCGCGGCGGGCTTGCCGTCGGCGGGCTGCTCGCCGTCGTCGGCCGCGCCCTTCGGGCTGACGGTGACGTCGGGCGAGGAGATGGTGAAGAGCTTGTCGAAGGTGGTGTTCATCGTGTCGGTGAACACGAGCGTGCCGCAGACGAACGCCACGGACAGCAGCACCGCCACGGCGGAGAGGGCCATCCGGCCCTTGTGCGCGAGGAAGTTGCGCAGTGAGGTCTTCCAGACGGTCATGACGTCCGCCCGCGCGCGTCGAAGTGCTTCATGCGGTCGAGGACCTGGTCGGCGGTCGGGTTGTGCATCTCGTCGACGATGATGCCGTCGGCGAGGTAGAGCACCCGGTCCGCGTAGGAGGCGGCCACCGGGTCGTGGGTGACCATCACGATGGTCTGGCCCAGCTCGTCCACCGACTTGCGGAGGAAGGAGAGGACTTCCGACCCCGCCCGGGAGTCCAGATTTCCGGTGGGCTCGTCACCGAAGATGATCTCCGGCTTGGCGGCGAGCGCCCTGGCCACCGCGACGCGCTGCTGCTGACCGCCGGAGAGCTGGGTGGGACGGTGCTTGAGGCGATCGGAGAGCCCGACGGTCTCCACGACCTGCTGGAGCCAGGCGGCGTCGGGCTTGCGGCCCGCGATGTCCATCGGCAGCGTGATGTTCTCGATCGCGTTGAGCGTCGGGAGCAGGTTGAACGCCTGGAAGATGAACCCGATCCGGTCGCGCCGGAGTTGGGTGAGCTTCTTGTCCTTAAGTCCGGTGATCTCGGTCTCGTCGAGGAAGATCTCGCCCGAGGTCACCGTGTCGAGCCCGGCCAGGCAGTGCATCAGGGTCGACTTCCCGGAGCCGGACGGGCCCATGATCGCCGTGAACTGCCCACGGGCGATGTCGACATCCACCGTGTCGAGCGCGACGACCCGGGTCTCCCCGGTGCCGTACGCCTTGACGATCTGCCGCGCTCGCGCCGCGACGGCCGTACGCCCTCCAGTACCCCCGTGCCTGGGGATGGTCACAGCCGTTGTCACGGTAAATCTCCTATGTCACTCGATGAAGGGACGTCGCTGGGTACGGATTCGAGTCTGGCTTCAGGACGGGGTCCGGCGCGATGGTGCCCAGCGCAGTCTTGAGGTGGGGTTTTCCCCACCCGTCCCCCTGTGGTCCGCCGCAAGTCCGGCGTAGCGCCGCGGCGTAAGGAAAGGTTAAGGAGACGGCCCCACCTGGCACGTCCTCCGCCGGGAGGAAGGCTCCCTGGCCACGGTCAGGGGGTGCCCCCTAAGGGGCGTCGCCCTCCCCGTGGAGAGGAGGTCAGGGGCATCCTTCGAGCCTCACGGACGCCAACCGACCGGAGCCACAGCCTCCGCCCCGCGCCCGCCGAACCGGACCCGCTACGTCCGCCCCCTCGCCCGCCTTCCCCTTCCCTCTTCCTCTCCCTTCTCCCCTTGTCATCTCTCCCTTCTCCTGTCGTCGCCCCTTCCCTTCTCCTCTCTCGCTCTCTGGACCCCCTCCCCTTTCCGGGCGCGCGAATGAGACAGTGCCCCGGGAGATACGTGCATAGGGAAGGAAATCCGGTGAGCGGCTCGGACGGCGAACGCGGTGCACACGGAACGAACGACGTGCACGGAGCGCATGAAGGCGCCGACGTGCACGGTGCGGCGGGCGCGCATGGCGCGGCAGTCTCGGCAGGCGCTCACGGCTCGGCAAGCGCGGCAAGCGCGGCAGGCGCTCACGGCTCGGCAGGCGCGGCAGGCGCGCACAGGGAAGGCGAACCGGGCGTCCCCGCCGCCCTCGCCACCCCCCGGGGCCGTCGGCCCGTCGTCGCGGCGCTGATGCTCGGCATGGCCCTGGCGGCGATCGACGGCACGATCGTGTCCACCGCCGTCCCTCAGATCGTCGGGGACCTCGGTGGCTTCGCCGTCTTCTCCTGGCTCTTCTCCGGCTATCTGCTCGCCGTCACCGTCACACTCCCCCTCTACGGGAAGCTCTCCGACACCTTCGGCCGCAAGCCGGTCCTGATCGCCGGGATCGTCCTGTTCCTGGTCGGCTCGCTGCTCTGCGCCGCCGCGTGGAACATGGCCGCGCTGATCGCGTTCCGCATCGTCCAAGGGCTCGGCGGCGGCGCGCTCCAGGGGACCGTCCAGACCATCGCGGCCGACCTCTACCCGCTCAAGGAGCGGCCCCGTATCCAGGCCAAGCTGTCCACGGTCTGGGCAACCTCCGCCGTCGCGGGCCCGGTGGTGGGCGGACTGCTCGCCGGATACGCGGACTGGCGGTGGATCTTCCTGATCAATCTCCCGGTCGGCGCGATCGCCCTCTTCCTGGTCGTCCGCCACCTCCACGAGCCCGCCCGGCCCCGCCCCGCCACCCGCCCCCGTATCGACTTGGCGGGCGCGCTCGGTGTCTTCGCGACGGGCTCCCTGCTGCTCACCGCGCTCGTCCAGGGCGGTGTCGCCTGGCCCTGGCTCTCCGGGCCCTCGCTCAGCCTGTTCGCGGCGAGCGGGGTGCTCGGCGCGCTGACCGTCCTGATCGAGCGGCGGGCCGCCGAACCGATCATCCCGGGCTGGGTCTGGCGGCGGCGCACCATCGCCTCGGTCAACCTGGCCCTCGGCGCGATGGGGCTGCTGATGGTCGCGCCGACCGTCTTCCTCCCGACGTACGCGCAGTCCGTGCTCGGCCTCGGCCCGATCGCCGCCGGGTTCGTCCTCTCGGTGATGACCCTGAGCTGGCCCGTCTCGGCCGCCCTCTCCGACCGGGTCTACAACCGCATCGGCTTCCGCCTGACCGCGATCGTCGGCATGAGCGCCGCCCTGCTGATCCTGCTGGCCTTCCCGCTGCTCCCCTATCCCGGCGAACCCTGGCAGCCCGCGCTGATCATGCTGCTCCTGGGGGCGGCCCTCGGGCTGTTCCAGCTGCCGCTGATCGTGGGCGTGCAGTCGACGGTCGGCTGGTCGGAGCGCGGTACGACGACGGCGTCGGTGCTCTTCTGCCGCCAGGTCGGCCAGAGCCTCGGCGCGGCGCTCTTCGGGGCCGTCGCCAACGGTGTCCTCGCCGCCCGCCTGCTCGACGCCCCGGACCCCGGGCTCCCCGACGACCTGGACGCGGTCGCCCGCGCCCTGGAGCATCCGGGGGCCCTGTCGGAGGCGGCGACGGACCACCTGCGGCGGGCGGTCGACACGGCGGTCGACTACGTCTACGTGGGCGCGGCCGGAGCGGCCGCCCTGGCGCTGCTGGCCCTGATCACCCTCGCCCCACGCCGCTTCCCGGTCATCACCGAGGCGCCGGAGGAAGGTCGGCGGGACACCACCGCCGCCTGAGACGCCTGCCCCTGAGACGCCTGCCCCGGGGACGTCCGCCCCTCGGACGTCCGCTGCCGGGACCGGTCCACCAACGGTCACGCGGGGCACCACCGGCCATGGGTGGTGCCCCGCAGCGAGAAGCGCTCAAGGGTGGCGCCCCGCAGAGGGCGGGACCCAAGGGTGGTGCCCCGCAAGGGGGGTGGGTAGCGGCCCGCCGAGGGGGCGGGGCCCGCCCGGTCCGCGTCGGGTCAGCCGGCGCCCTGGCCGACGCTGCCCATCGGCCCGATCTCCACCGTGGGTTCGGGGCTGTCGGTGACGGGGAGCGAGGCCTCACCCGGCCACTTGAGCGTCACGGACTTCTTCTCGTCCGGAGGCGTCACCACGAGGCCCTTGATCTTGACGCCGGAACCGCCGGATTCATTCGCCTTGTAGAAGATGCCGAAATAGGTGGGCTCACCGCTCTTCAGCGTCGTTCCGTCGTCTTTCTGGTCCCTGCGGGTCGCGGGGATCGCCCCTTCGCTGGTCAACAGGTTCACCCCGGCGAATCCCTTGATGGAACATTCCCGATCGGACTTGTTCAGCAGCTTGACGGCGACGACTTTCGTGGGGTCGTCACCGATGGTCGCGTCGCTCGCCGTGAGCGTGAGGTCGTCCGTGTGGCACCTCTCCGGCTTCGCCCCGGCTGCGGAATCCTGGCCCGACGTGCCCTGTTCAGGCGCTTCCTCCTGCGACCCGGTCCCGGTGGAGTCGTTCTCCTGCTGGTCGGCGGGGGCGGATTCCGTCTGCTCCCCGGCAGGGGTGGAGGAGGACTTCGAGACGTTGTCGGTATTGGTCGTGCCGTCGTCGCCCCCGCACGCGGAAAGGGAAAGTCCCGCGACGACGGCTACGGCGGTGACGGCCATCCTCTTCGTTCGCATGAATACGCTCCTCGAATTCCATGGGAGCCTCGCCGTCCGTTCCCCCTGCGCGGCGGTGTCGGGTGGCCAGACCCTTCTACGGTCCAACCGCGCCTGCCCTCACCCCCGTTCCCGAAACCGCTTGCCGACCGCCTCGTCCATTCCTTCCTCAATCATTCCCTCACCCCTTTCCGGACGACGCGGCGAATGAAGCTCCGAGCTCCAGCCCCTCGGGCGGTTCCGCCGCCACCTCAGCCGCCACCTCAGCCTGCGCCTCCACCCAGACCGTCTTGCCGATCGGGTTGCGCGGTTCCCGACCCCGCCGCTCCCAACCTCACCGCGCCACCAGGCACTCCGCCAGGAACAGCCCGCGCACCGGGGCGTGGAGGGGAAGCGGCGCAGCATCGAGCCGAACCCGTGGGCGGTCAGCCCGAATCCGCGTAGGGCGGTACGGGCCCTCCCCTGTTCACCGCCCTTCGCCGTCGTTTTCCCCCTCTTCATGGTGGTTCGTCGCATCGCTCGACTCCCCTCACGTCACCCACACGTGCGGGTTCCGTGACGTTCCGTACTCACGAGTCGTCCGGGCGTCCTAGCCTCGGAAGGTGACAGCGCCTTACCTCTCACGCCGTAAGGAACGGAACGGACGCCGTGACCCAAGCGATGGATCCGCAGCCCTCCCTGGCCGCCCTGTTCGGCTCCCGTGTGCGCACGTTCCGCGGGGCGGCCGGTCTCACCCGGACCGACGACGGCTTCCTGCCCCAGGTGGTCGGCAGTCGGATCGACCGGGTGGAGCGCGCGACCGGAGCGAACCCGGCGCCGGAGCTGGTCAGCCCGGCACTGGAACTGTTCAGCCCGGCGCTGGGCCTGGTCAGAAGGTGCGCATCATGGCCGGTTGACCGAGGAACCGGTCGAGATCGAGCGGTTCGCTCTGGCCTACCATCACCTCAGAGCACCGGCACCGCCCCCGCCGCTGTCGCTCGACCTGATCCGATCCGCGCTGGAGGTCGATTACCGTGCAGCGAGCGTCCCGTCCCGACCCGACCGGCGCCTGGCACGGCAGCGATCAGGCGGGCGGCGTCCGCGTTCAGTCGGCGGACGGATTCCCCGGCGTCGTCTCCGTCCGAGACAGCGGGACCCCCCACGACAGCAGGAACCCCCACGGGCCCGCGCCGCTTTTCACCGCACCGGCCTGGACCGCCTTCCTCGGCAGAACCGTCACCGGCTGAGGCCGTGCCACCGGTGGTCTCGCCCCTCATCCGGCGAGGCCGTCCGAGCGCGGGGGTACTCCTCTTACACGAGTCAATTCCGACCGTCCCGCACCGGGCGGAATATCTCTCAATATTGACCGAAAAGAGGCCCCTTGTTCGCGTCGGTGCCGCGCACAATTCGCGCTTTCCACCGCGCTGCCGGACGGCCCGTCCCCGTACCGCTCGCGCCACCCGCCCCGCCGGAGCACGCGTTGCCTCGGATTTCAGCTTTCTCCACAGGACCTACCACTCACAACACAACGAGCTCACGGCAGTGCATAGTTCACGACAATCTTGTACTGCCACCGGACTATGCCGCTCAGCAGATCACCCGGTGCCCCAGGATGGCTACGATGAGGTCGCTGCCTGCCGGGCAGGGGCTTCTCCCGCCTCACCTCCCCTTGTCGCCCGCCCACGCGGTCCGGGCCTCCGGGGGCGGCCCCACACCTTCTGCTCGGCATGAACTGAGGGACCCGCATCAATGCCCACACCCGAACCTGCCACCCAGCGGCGACCGATGAAGGCTCCGAAGGCCGTGACGGCCCCGGCCTGGGCCCTGCTGGCGCTGAGCGCCGCGGCCGGGATCGCGGCCGTCGTGCTGGCGCCCCAGGGCGCACGCGGCTGGGCCGTGACCGTCGTCGTCACCGCCGTGGTGATCCTGAGCGCGACACTCGCGATCGCCCACAGACTGGTTCTGCGGGCGCAGCGCACGGCCACGGAACGGACCGTCGAGGCCGACCGGCTCAAGGCGTCGACGGCGGCGCTCGAAGCGGACGCGGCGCACACGTCCGACGTGGCGCTGCCCGGCGTGGTCCGGCTGGTGCGCGGCGGCTGGAACACCGCCGCGGCCCTCGAACAGGTCCCCCCGCCGCGCAGTCCGCGCCATCGGAAGCTGCTGCACATCGCCGCGGCCACCATCGAGGAACAGGGCCAGCAGGCCGCGTCCCTCCAGGCGGACAACGCCAAGCTCCACGAGGAGCTGGGGAGCGAGATCTCCCGGCTCCGCGAGGAGTTGGAGGCGATGAGCGTAGAAGTGGAACGGTTCACCCGGGAGACGCTGCCTTCGGTGACCACCCGGCTCCGCGCGGGCGAGACCGGCGCCTCCGTACGGGCCGAGACCGCGCTGCCCGACCACCCGCTCCTGCGGGCGTCGGCCGAATCGGTGGTCCGGGAGCTGGCCCTGAGCGAGCGTCGCGCCCTGGCCGCCCAGACCGCCTCGGCCAAGGCCCTCAGCCGGGTCCAGGCGAAGGCCGTGAGCATGCTCGCCGATCTGCGCACCATGCAGGAACGTCACGGCGAGGAAGTCTTCGGTGACCTGCTGAAACTGGACCACAGCACCTCGCAGCTCGGCCTGATGACCGACCGGCTGGCCCTGCTGATGGGCGGGCGGCCCAGCCGCGCCTGGAACCGGCCGATCGTCATGGAGAGCATCCTGCGCGGCGCGGTCGGACGTATCGCCGCCTATCAGCGGGTGCGGCTGCACTGCTCGTCCACCGCGGCCATCTCCGGCTTCGCCGCCGAGAGCGTCATGCACCTCCTCGCCGAACTGATGGACAACGCTGCCAACTTCTCGCCCCCCATCGACGAAGTGCACGTCTACGTCGAGGAACGCGGCACCGGCATCGTCGTCACCATCGAGGACAGCGGTCTGAAGATGGCCGACGCCGCCATGCGCCGGGCGGCGGACTCCGTCTCCGGTCGGCTCACCGACCTCGCCTCCCTCCAGGGCACCCGGCTCGGCCTGTCCGTGGTGGGCCAGCTCGCGCTCAAGCACCAGATCAGCGTCAACTACCGCCCGTCCTCGCGGGGCGGGACCGGTGTGGTGGTCCTGCTGCCCCGGCATCTGATCGCGCAGCAGAACCGCGACCCGCAGCAGGCGCCCGGCCTTCCGGCCCCCGAGGGCGTGCCCGCCACCTCCGCGGCACCGGCACCGGCTCCGCCGTCGGCCACGCTCCCGCCCGCCACCACGGTGACGCCCCCCAGCGGTACGTCCGTCCCGTCCCTGCCCGCACCCACCACGCCCCCGGACCTCACCCCCGTGCCCCTGGCGTCTCCCGCCCCCGCCGCCGACCCCGCACCGGCCGCGCACCTGTCGCCGGACCCCGCCCCGGAGCACGGCCGGGACGCGGAGCGGCTGCGGGAGGCGGAGTACGGACGGGAGACGGAGTACGGACGGCAGGCTCCCCGCCCCGTCTCCCCCGAGCAGACCCCGGTCCTCCCTCAGCAGACCCCGGTCCTCCCCGAGCAGGCCCCGGCCTTCCCGGAGCAGGCCACCGCCGTGCCGCCGCAGGGCCCGGCCGTACCGGAGCCGACGGTTCTGCCGACCCGGAGCACCGCCCCGTCGACCCCCAACGGCCTCCCCGTCCGCACCCCCGGCCGGACCATGGGAGAGGCCGAGCGGGAGCGGGAGCGCGGCCGCCACCGGGCCCCGGCGAGTCCGCCCCCCACCGGCGGCGGCACCCCCCGGACGACCCCGCCGCGCAGCGCGGCCCAGCAGTTCGGGGCCTTCCGGCGCGGCATCGAACCCCAGGTGGACCCCTCGGGCCCGCCGGGCCCGGCCGCCCCGCCGCCGCCCGGCACCCCGTAGCCCGGCACGCCCCCCTCGTAGCCCGGTGCGCCCCCTCGTACCAGCCACGCCCGGTGCCCCCGCACCGGGCACCCCCGCTCGAACCTTCCGAGATTGGAGGTACGGGCCGACAGCCGGCCTTCCGGCCCGCACGGTCCGTCACACCACATGCAGACCACCGACACCAGCCTCACCTGGCTCCTGCAGAGGCTGCTGGAGCAGACCCCCGGCACACGGCACGCCCTGGCCCTCTCCCGGGACGGGCTGAAACTCTGCTGGACCGAACACCTCACCCTGGACCAGGCCGACCAGCTGGCCGCCATCTGCTCGGGCATGCAGGCCCTGGCCCAGGGGGCGTCCATCGAGTTCGGGGACAGCACCGGGGGCGTGAGGCACTCCATGACCGAGTTCCACGGCGGTCTGCTCTTCATCGTGGAGGCCGGGGAGGGCGCCCACCTGGCCGTGGTCGCCTCGGAGGAGGCCGACCCGAGCGTGGTGGGCCACCAGATGACGCAGATGGTCGACCAGATCGGCGACCATCTGCGCGCCGCACCACGCGGCGGGGCACCGGGAGGCCGGTCATGACGCTGCGCCCCGTCGACACCGGCTCCCCCGACCGGCTCTACACGGTCACCGGCGGACGCAGCCGGGCCGAGGACTCCTTCGACCTGGTGACACTCATCGTCGCCGAGTCCCGGCCCACCACGGGCATGCAGTCGGAGCACGTCCGCATCCTCGAACTGTGCAAGCACCCGACAGCCGTCGTCGAGGTCGCCGCGGAGCTCTCCCTGCCCGTCACCGTGGTGCGCATCCTCCTCGACGACCTGCACACCGCGGGCCGTATCACCGCCCGCCACCCCCGCGCCGCGGCCTCCGCCGCCGCGCTGCCCGACTCCGAGCTGCTGATGGAGGTGCTCGATGGACTCCGTAGGCTCTGAGCTGCCCACCCGGCGGACGCCGCTGCCCGACGCGGCCGAGACCGGTCTGAAGATAGTCATCGTCGGAGGGTTCGGCGTCGGCAAGACCACGCTCGTCCACTCGGTGAGCGAGATCCGCCCGCTGAACACCGAGGAGGTCATGACGCAGGCGGGCGTCGGGGTCGACGAGACCAGCGGGGTCGACGGGAAGACGACCACCACGGTGGCGTTCGACTTCGGCCGCATCAGCCTCAACGAGCGCATGGTGCTCTACCTCTTCGGCGCCCCCGGCCAGAAGCGGTTCTGGTTCCTGTGGGACCGGCTGTTCTCCGGCACCCTGGGGGCCGTGGTCCTGGTGGACACCCGCCGGATGGACGACTCCTGGTACGCGATCGACCGGCTGGAGCACCACGGAACGCCGTTCGTGGTCGCGGTCAACCGGTTCGACCACGACACCACGTACTCCCTCGACGAGATCCGTCAGGCCCTGGCCCTGCCCAGCCACGTCCCCATGGTCGACTGCGACGCGCGGGTGCGGACGTCCAGCAAGAACGTGCTGATCACCCTTGTCGACCACCTGCGCACCATGGCCATCGCCCGGGAGGCGACCGCATGAGCAGCACCTCCAGCCCCGCCTTCGGTTCCACCACCGCCCCCGGCTGCCCGGCCGGCCGGGGCGCGGTCAGGCTGTCGGGCACCTCCTACCAGCAGACGCCCACCGAGCTGTACCGCTCGCTGCGGTCGGAGCACGGCGCGGTCGCCCCCGTGCTCCTGGACGGGGACATCCCCGCCTGGCTGGTGCTCGGCTACGCGGAGCTGTCCTACGTCACCGAGCACGACGAGCTGTTCGCCCGCGACTCGCGCCGCTGGAACCAGTGGGAGAACATCCCGGCCGACTGGCCGCTGCTCCCCTACGTCGGGTATCAGCCGTCGGTGCTCTTCACCGAGGGCGACGAGCACCGGCGCAGGGCCGGGGTGATCACCGAGGCGCTGGAGGCCGTGGACCAGTTCGAGCTGGCCCGCGACTGCCGGTCCATCGCCGACAAGCTCATCACGGCCTTCGCCGGGAGCGGCCGCACCGAGCTGATGAGCCAGTTCGTCCACGCGCTGCCGATGCGGGCCGTGGTCCAGCTGTGCGGTATGCCCATCACGGGTGAGGACACCCAGCGGCTCGTCGACGACCTGCGCATCTCCCTCGACGCGAACGAGGGCGAGGACCCGGTGGCCGCGTACGGGCGGGTGGGCGACCGGCTGCGGCGGCTCGTCCAGGAGCGGCGCGCCGCTCCGGGCCACGACGTCACCTCCCGTCTGGTGACCCACCCGGAGGGCCTGACGGACGAGCAGATCGTCCAGGACCTCATCTCGGTGATCGCCGCCGCCCAGCAGCCCACGGCCAACTGGATCTGCAACACGCTCAGGCTGCTGCTGACGGACGAGCGGTTCGCGCTGAACGTCTCCGGCGGCAGGCTCAGCGTCGGCGAGGCGCTCAACGAGGTGCTGTGGCTGGACACCCCGACGCAGAACTTCATCGGCCGCTGGGCCGTCCGGGACATCCAGCTGGGCGGACGGCACATCCGGGCCGGTGACTGCCTGGTCCTGGGGATCGCCGCGGCCAACACCGACCCCGAGATCTGGCCGGAGTCCTACGTCGGCGCCGAGAACGCGGCGCACCTGTCCTTCAGCAGCGGCGAGCACCGCTGCCCCTACCCCGCGCCGCTGCTGGCGGACGTGATGGCCCGTACGGCGGTGGAGACGCTGCTGGAGCGGCTGCCGGACCTGATGCTCGCGGTGGACCCGGCGGAACTGCGCTGGCGCCCCTCCATCTGGATGCGCGGGCTGTCCGAACTGCCGGTCGTCTTCAGTCCGGTGGCGCAGTAGGAGCGGGCGGAGACAGAGGCAGGGCAGGGCAAGACAGGCGGGGCAGGGCAGGGCGGGGCAGAAGAAGCGTGGGCGGCGGGAGCACGGGTTCCCGCCGCCCACGCATCTACCGGGGAGCCGCCAGGCGTCAGTCGGCAGGCGTCCACCGACAGCCGTCAGCCGGAGACCGGGGTGAACCGGACCGGCAGGCTCTGCGGGCCCCGGGTGAAGACGCCGCGCTCGACCGGGTCGAAGCCGTCGGCCAGCCGGACGTCCGGCATGGCGTCCAGCAACTGGCCGACCCCGATCTCGACCTCCGCCTTGGCCAGCAGGGCGCCGACGCAGAAGTGGCGGCCCAGCGCGAAGGCCAGATGATCGGCCGCCGCCGAGAAGGCGTTCGTGGCGGCCAGGTCCTCACGGAAGATGTCGAAGGAGTCGGCGTCCCGGTACCGCTTGTCGTCGCGGTTGGCCGCGCCGATGAGACAGGTGACCGTGGCTCCCGCCGGTATCGCGCCGCCGCTCAGGGCGACCTCGGTGGTCGACTGCCGCATGATCATGTGGACCGGCGGCGTGTAGCGCAGGGTCTCGGCGAACGCCCGGGGTATCAGCTCGCGGTCGGCCCGGACGGCCGCCAACTGCTCAGGGTTCTGGAGCAGGTTGACGAAGATGGCCGCGATGGCCTTGTCGGTGGTCTCGCCTCCGGCCGCCAGCAGCAGACTGCAGAACGCCTTGATGTCCTCGTCGCTCATCCGCACACCGTCGACCTCGGCCGTGCACAGGACCGACAGCAGGTCGTCCCCCGGCGACTCGCGGCGCTCACGGATGACCGGCAGCATGTACTCGGCGAACTCGACCCGCGTACGCTCCCCCGCACGCACCACGTCCTGGTCGCCGGAGAGGTTGCCGAGGAAGGCGATGACCGCCGTGTACCAGCCGTGGAACCGGTCGTAGTCGGACTTGTCCAGCCCCAGCATGTCCGCGATGACGTTGACCGGGAACCGGCTGGCGTAGTCGGTGACCAGATCGACGGACCCGGTGGCCCGGAACCGGTCGATCAGCTCGCGCGAATTGCGCTCGATGACCGGCAGGAACTTGTCCCGGAGGTCGCTGCCCCGGAAGGCGGGAGCCACCAGCGCCCGGCGCACGGCGTGCTCCCGTCCGCTGAGCTGGAGGATCGTCCGCCCGTGCACGGGCTCGATCTGCCAGTCGTAGTTTTCCGTACTGAATTCGCCTTTTTTATCCTTGAAGACCCGCTCGACGTCCTCATAGCGCGAGACGATGTAACTCTTGGTGGCTTCATGCCAGATGAGAGGCTCGTCATCCCGCATGCGGCGATACGCCCCATACGGGTCACTCTCGAACTCCGGTGACAAGATGTCCGGTGCTCGGACCGTCATAACCACTCCCTTGCAGGAAGAACGGGGGGGGACTGCGAGGTGCACGACTCAATTCAGCTCGCACCGGCGGACATATGCAAGAGCCACCGGTCACTAACACCCCGTCATCGCCCACGGCGAACGTCCTTACGCCACAAGCCAGAAGCACCGTTCCGGTGATCAGGCGTCAGCGAAAAGCGGGGCAAGCGGAATGAGACGCCCGGGTCTCCGCGCCGGGCCCGGCACCGGGGAGAACCCGATGACGCGTGCGGGCAGGCCGGTCCGCCGGGACCGCGCCACCATCGTGTAGAGAGTGGGGACCACCAAGCCTCCACACGATCAGGAGCACCTCATGAGAATCCATCTGACCAGCGTCTTCGTCGACGACCAGGAGAAGGCCCTGCGCTTCTACACGGACGTGCTCGGCTTCGAGAAGAAGCACGACGTCCCGATCGGCGGCGAGGACCGCTGGCTGACCGTGGTCTCGCCCGAGCAGCCCGAGGGCACCGAACTCCTGCTGGAGCCTGCCAAGCACCCGGCCGTGAAGCCGTACACGAGCGCTCTGGTCGCGGACAACATCCCCGCCGCCTCCTTCGCCGTGGACGACGTGGCGGCGGAGTACGACCGGCTGAGCGCGCTCGGCGTGCGGTTCACCCAGGAGCCCGTCGCCATGGGCCCGGTCACCACCGCCGTGCTCGACGACACCTGCGGCAACCTGATCCAGATCGTCCACAGCGCGTAGCCGACAGCCGGGACGGAGGTCCGGGCCAGCCGGGACGGCGGTCGGAGGCGACAGCCGGGGGCGACAGCCGGGGGCGACAGCCGGGGGCGACAGCCGGGGGCGGCGGTCGGAGGCGGCAGCCGGGGGCGGGGGCAGGCCCTACGCCCCCGCCCCGTCCGCCGTCTCCACCTTCGCCCCGTCCGCCGTCTCCGTCTCCGTGACCGTTTCCGCCGCCTCCGCAGCCGTGGCCGTTTCCGCCGCCCCGGGTGACACCCGCCCCGTGAGTGCCGCCAGGGAGCTGCGTACGTGCGCCATGTGCGCCTGGGCCTCCTCGCGGCCCTCCTCGTGCTCCCGCAGCACCCGCTCCGTCTCCCGGACGATCCGCTCCTCCCGGAGCCGGGCCTCCGCGAGGAGTTCGGCGGCCCGCGCGTCCGCGTCCTCCTGGCCGTGCCGGGCCGTCTCCTGCGCGGCAGCCAGATCGCGGCTTGCCTCCGCGAGCAGCGTCTCCGCCCGCTCGGTCAGCTGCGCGTGGCGTGCCGCCGACTCCGCATCGGCCGCGGCGGTCTCCGCCTCCGCGGCCTTGCGGCGCTCGGCGTGCTCCTGGTCCTGGTGGGCGAGCACGCCCGTCGTACGCCGCCGTGTCTCGCCCATCGCGGCGTCGGCGGCGGCCCGCGCCTCCTCGGCGTCCTTCCGGGCGGCCGCAAGCACCTTCTCCGCTTCCCGGGCCGCCTCCGCGACCCGTTCCCCGGCCGCCCGGGAGGCCGCCTCGCGGACCACGTCCGCGGCTTCCCGGGCCGCGTCCCCGGCCGCCCGGCCCGCCGCCTCGGCCTCGTCCCGCACCGCCTGGCCCGCCGCCACCGCCGCCTCGTGCAGCTCCTCGGCCTCGCTCTCCGCGAGAGCCAGGATCTGGAGGACCCGCTCGCCCAGCTCCGCGTAGTCCGGCTCGGGCAGCGCCGCCACGGTCTCCGCCAGCCGGGCGGCCTCGGCGGTCAGTTCCTCCGCCCGGGCCGTCAGCCGGGAGACCTCGGCCTGCGCGGTGTCCCGCTCGGCGATCAGGGCGGCCGTCGCACGGTCCACCTGTTCCGGGCGGTAGCCCCGCCCCCGCACGCCGACGGTGTCGTACGCGGACACCGGTCCAGCACTCATCCCCGCAACCCCTCTCCGACTCACCGATGCGCCTCACCGACACGCCAAGGATGCGGCAATTGATGCCGGAAGTCGGAATCGATCAGGCGCTTTCCGGACGGAAGCGACCGGCATCACACAACCGGCCCCTGGGTGTCTGCCCCTTCGGGTGCGGCACGACACGAGGTGCCCGGACCCTCCCGGGGTCCGGGCACCTCGTCACCGTCGGCGGCGCTGCGGCGCGCGGCTCAGATCAGGCCGTCCCACATCTGCTCCAGCAGCACCGACCACCAGTTCTCCGGGGACGCCAGCGCCGCCGGGTCCAACGCCACCAACTGCGCCTGGAAGTCCACCGTCCAGCGCCCCGCCTGCTCCGGGTTCAGCCCGAACCGCAGCCGCCACATCCGGCCCAGCAACGCCATCGACCGCACGAACTCCGGCAGCCCCGTGTTCACGAACTGCGGCGGCACCGACTGCCCGCCGGGCCCGGCCTCCACCGGCACGGCCACGATGTTCGCCGTCCCGTACTGGACACAGAGCGCCTTGCCGAAGTCCGTGCCCATCACCAGGTACGACCCCGCGTCCGGTGCGGCCTGAATCCCCCGCTGGGCTGCCAGCTCACCCAGCGTCGGCACCACCGGCTGTCCCGGCTGCGCCCAGAAGAACGGCCCGAAATCAGCGGGCAGCCCCGCCCACACCAACGTACGGGCGACGATCTCCGGCACCCCCTGACGGGACACCGCGCGCTGGTCGAACCGGAGAATCCCGTGCGGCCCGAACGCCTGCATCAGCTCCTCGGCCACCGCCTCCGGCGGCAGCACGGGCGCGGGCGGCATCTGCGGCAGCGGCGCCCGCACCGGGGCGGGCCGCGCCGGGCCGTCCGCCACCTGGTGCAGCTCGCCCTGGTGGGTGAGCAGATGCCGCATGCCCTGCTGGCGGCTCGCGTGATCGGTCCCGTACGGGGCGACGCTGGTGATCCGCACCTGCGGCCAGGTCTCGCGGATCATCCGGGCGCAGTACCCGCCCGGCAGCTCACAGGACTCCAGCTCCGTGTGGAGCTCGATGACCTGCTGCGGCGGGACGTTCATCGCCCGCAGCTCGTGCAGCATCTGCCACTCGGGGTGCGGGGTGCCCGGCGCGGAGCGGCGGATCAGCTGCTGCTCGCTGCCGTCGGGAGCGCGGAACCGCAGCACGGCCTGGTAGCCGGGGCCCACGGTCGGCTGACCGGTGGGCTGCTGCGGATAGCCGTACGCCGGGGGCGGCGGGGTGTGCTGCCCCGGTGCCTGCGGCCGCGGTACGGGGCCGGGGGCCCCGGGCGGACCGGGCGGGCCCGGCGGACCCACCTGCGCGGGCGAGGCGAACATCGTCTCCGCGTGGTGCACGCCGCCCCTGGGCGGAGGCGTCGCACCCGGCGGCGGACCGGGAGGCCCCGGAGGACCGGCCGGACCAGGCGGCTGCGGTGCGCCGGGGGCACCGGGAGGGCCGGGGGGCTGAGGCACGCCCGGGGCTCCGGGCGGACCGGGAGGAGCCGGGACACCCGCGCCGATGCTGCTCCCGTCGGCGAGCATCGTCGCGGCGTGGTGCACCCCGCCGCCCGGAGGCGGACCAGGAGGAGGCGGCGTCGAGCCCGGCGGTGGAGGCGGACCGGGAGGGCCGGGAGGCGGCGTGGCGCCCGGGGCACCGGGCGGACCCGGAGGGCCAGGAGGCTGCGGCGCACCGGGCGGCGGGGTGGCCCCGGGCGCGGGCGGGCCGAGCTGGGAGACGAGCTGCGTCGGGATGTACCCGCCCGCCGGAGCCCCGGGCGCACCCGGACCGGACGGCGGCGTCGCACCCGGCGGCACCCCGGGCACCCCGGGCGGGGGCGGGGGCGGGGGCGGAGTTGACGGCTCGGCCCCGCGCGCACCGCGCGGCGGCACCGCGGCCTTGCTGGTCGTCGCGTCCGCGATGTCACTCGCGCCGCCGTCGCCCTGAGCGTCCCGCTCGGACCCGAGGGCCGGGGCCACCTGAGTACGCGGCAGCTGGCTGCCCCCGGACATCAGCGCGGTGGGCGCCTCCGCCGGGACCACCGGCGGCGGGTTCTCCTCGTCGTCCGCCCCCGACAGCGGCGGTGCGAACACGGTCGCGGGCAGCGGTACGGCCCCGTCGTCGGAGTCGGAGTTCGTATCCGTACCCGCCCACGGGGTCCCCTCTGCGGGCACCGCGCGGGCGGGCACGGAGGACGGGTCCGCGGAGGAGGACGAAGGGGAGTACGAGGAAGAGGAGGAACCGGAGGGTGAGGGGGAGGACGGGGAAGCGGCGAGGGAGCCGGGCGAGGCGGGGCCAGCCGCTCCCGTGCCCGCTTCGGCCTCCGTACCCGCTTCCGCCTCCGCACCCGCTTCCGCCTCCGCGGTCCGCCGCTCCGCCCGGTGATCCGGAATCCCCAGCTTGTCCGCCGCCTCCTGGAGCCACTCCGGCGGCGTCAACAGGAACGACGTCTGGTTCAGGTCCACCCGCTGCGGAGGCTCCGGAGCGGGGTCCGGCACACCCGCCGGGGCCCCGTACTCCTCCTCGTACCGCCGGATCACCTCACCCACCGGCAACCCCGGCCACAACGTCGCCTCGCCGCTGTCCCGGGCGATCACCAGCCGCTGACGGCCCCCGTCCGAGACCGGGCCCTCCGCCCGGTCCTCGGCCCACACCACGAAACCCAGGTCGAACTCACGGACCCGGACCTCACGGTGCTGGTACGCGGGCACGTCACCGTTGACCCACTCGTCCGCCCGCTCCTGCGCCTGCGCGAAAGTCACCACCGCGCTCACCCCTCCACCGGGACGGCCCGCGCGAAGCCGCCGTCCACCATCAGGTTCGCCACCGTCTCCAGCTCCGGCGGACTGCCCGCCAGCCGCTGGAGGAACGCGTCGAAGTCCGCACCGCACGACAACAGCAGCCGCTCCGAACGCTCCTGAACGCTCCAGCCGTCCTGGTCACGGGCATCGTCGATCGGGCAGAACCACACCGAACCCGGGCTCTCGCCGCGTACCTTCACCGCGAGCAGCCCGCCCTGCACGAACGCGACACCCAGGAAGTCCTTGGTGAAGTGATCGCGCAGACACTTGTTCACGTACACCAGATCGTTCACCGCGGCCTCGTCGCGCACCGTGAAGAACGGCTGGTCCACCAGCAGCCCCAGCTCCGCGTCCAGCGCCACACCCACCGGCGCCGAACCACCGGCCGCCTTCAGGAACGAGCGGTACGCGCCCGGCAGCCGGTACCCGAGATCCTCCTCGACGCCCTGGATCTGCTGCTCGCTCACCGCGACCGCGCCCTTCGGCAGCCGGAAGTGCGCCGGACGGGTCTCCTGCAACGGCCGGGTGCCCCGCCGGTCCAGGTCCACCGAAGTCCCCGCCAGACCAGCGTGATGCCGCAACAGCGCCTTCACCTCGACCGGCACCAGCTCCATCCGCCGGCCACCCGCCACGTGGTGCCAGGTCCAGCCGTGCGGAGTCGCTACCGGGGCGATCGTGTCCCACAGTTCATGACCGGCCGCCGCCATCGCCGCGTTCGCCGACACGTAGTCGGTGAGGCGCAGTTCGTCGACGCCGAAGCCCTCCGGCGGATCCGCGATCTCCGCGGCGGCCCGCGCGTACGGCGAGAGCACCGGATGACCGTCCGCGTCCATCCGCACACCTCCGGGATGGCGGGACGCCCGCACCGGATCCGGGAAGTGCACGACCTGCCCGGCATAGGCCGCGTTCGGTGGCGGGGCCTGCTGCCCGAGCCGACCTGTCGTCATGGCTGTCGCCCCCTGCTGCGTACTGGTGTTCCGCACAGCCTAAGCGGTGGGGCAACAGGGGTTCCCGCCCCGCCGGTTCCCTCACGAACGGTCACAGGCGCGTGACGGTGAGGCGACATTCTCGCACGTTCGGGCGACACGCAGGCACGTTTCCGCTCCCCAGCTTCCCCACCACCCGGCACATTTGGCAGGCTGTCCCCGCAACTCGGGGGATTGCAGGGAGGGACGCCAGCACGATGCATTCCGCACAAACCGTCACATCAGGGGATCCACGACCGCCAGGAGATCCACGAACGCCAGGGGAACGGATGCCGGGGGGCCCACGAACATCAGGGGAACCACGGACGTCAGGGGACCCGTGGACGCCAGGGGATCCGCGGACATCAGGAGAACAACGGACCGCAGGGGAACAACGGACCGCAGGGGACCCGCGACTCAGCTGGAGCAGCACCGAGACCGGCACCACCCCACGCCTGCTCCACCGCCGCGACGGGATCCTCCCCGCCGTGGCCGCCGCGCTCTCCATCCGCGGCGAAACCCTCACCTGCACCGCGGGTAAGGGGGACCAGCCACCCGCCCTGCACCCGCTCGTCCAGGACTTCCTCGACGCCCTCACCAGCGGCCAGCGCGAACGCTTCACCGGCCGCTGCCCCGAAGCCATACTGCTCTCCCGCCAGCTCACCGCCGCCGAGAACAGCCGCTCCCGACGCGCCCAGCGAAAACCCCTCACCAACGGGGAAGCCCGCCGCGCCCTCAAACACTCCCGGATCACCGCCCGCCGCATCCGCGAGGACGGCGACCCCCTCCACGGCAGCTACGCACCCCCCTGCCGCTCCTGCTCCGCCCTCCTCTCCCACTTCGGCGTACGCCCCGTCGACCTCACCACCACCGGCGCCGCCACCACCGCAGAGAAGGGCTGACCGCCCACCCATGCACGACCACCTCCAGCAGCACAGCTCCACCCGCTTCCCCGTCGCCGTCGACGCCGCCCTCCGCGAAGCGGGCTGGCAGCCCGGCCGCTGGGACATCCGCCAGGCCGAGGAGTGGGCCGACGCCCTGCGCGCCCACGCCTCCCCCGCGGGCCACCGGCACGCCGTCTTCCCCGCCGCCGTCGAGGCCTGGGCCGAGTTCGGCCGCCTCCGCATCACCGCCACCGCACCCGGCCGCCACATCACCCCGGCCACCGTCCGCGTCGACCCCCTGCACGGCCTCCACCTCGCCCGCACCCTCGGCGACCTCGGCCGCGCCCTGGAGACGGAAGTCGCCCCACTCGGCGCGGAGGGCGAGGAACAGGCCGTCCTGGCGATCGACACCGAGGGCCGCGTCTACAGCATCGACCACACCGGCGACTGGTACCTGGGCCAGGACATCGACGAAGCCCTGGCCACCCTCGTCACCGGCACCCAGCCCTCCCGCCTGACATCGCCGTAGCCCTCTCCTCCCGGGCACGCGCCTGGGAGGAGAGGGCTACGGGTCAGGACTCGTCCGGGCCGCGCAACACCCGAAGGACCTCGAAGGCCGACGCCGGGCGGGTTTCCCAGCGCGCGCCGCGCACCGCACGGGCTCGTCGGGTCAGGACTCGTCCGGGCCGCCCGGCAGCACCGCCGACACCCGGAAACCCCCCGCGTCCGTCGGGCCCGACACGAACACACCCCCCAGCGCCAGCACCCGCTCCCGCATCCCCACCAGGCCGTTCCCCCCGCTCGGCAACCCCGCGTCCGCCACCGCCGCGTCCGAAGGACCGTTCTCCACCTGCATCGCGACCTCGGACTCCCGATGCGCCAACCGCACCCACGTCTTCGCCCCCGCCGCATGCTTGTGGACGTTCGTCAACGCCTCCTGCACCACCCGGAACGCCGTCTGCTCCACCTCCGGCGGATACGGCCGCGGCTCACCGTCCACCGACAGCTCCACCGCCATCCCCGCCTGCCGCGACTGCGCCACCAGCACCTCCAGCTCACCCAGCCGGGGCCCGTCGTCCGACGACGCCGCGGCCGCGGCGGCCGCCGCCTGTCCCACCGACGCCAGCGGCACCGCACGCACACCCCCGCCCGCCGCGACGGGCGCCGTCATCGCGTCCCCCGTACGCAGCACCCCGAGCATCTCCCGCAACTCCGTCAGCGCCTGCCGCCCCATGTCCCCCACCAGCGCCGCGTTCCGCACCGCCTTCGCCGGGTCCTTCGGCGCGACGGCCTGAAGGGCGGCAGCGTGCACCACCATCAAGCTCACCCGGTGAGCGACCACGTCGTGCATCTCCCGGGCGATCCGGGTCCGCTCCTCCGTCCGCGCCCACTCCGCCCGCTCCTCGGCCCGGTCCGCGAGCAACGACAACTCCCGCTCCAGCGAATCGGCCCGCTCCCGCAGACTCTCCATCAACCGCCGCCGCGCCCCTATGTAGAGGCCGAGCAGCACGGACGGCGCCGTGAGCCCCACCGCCATGAAGACCGACATCAGCGGTACGTACCAGTCCCCCGGGCCGAAATCAGCCTGCTCGGCCACGTTCTGCCGCAGCCGCACATACGTGACGACGAACGTCCCCACCAACGCCATCGCGGCCAGGACCACGGTGATCCGGCGCGGCACCTCCGACGCGGCCAACGTGTACAGGCCGATCAGCAGCATCAGGAAGCCCATCTCGGCGGGCGTCAGCGCGATCGTCACCAGCACAACGGCGATCGGCCACCGCCGCCGGATCAGCAGCACCGAACCGGCCAGCACCCCGAACACCACGCCCACCGGCATCGGCAGACCCGTGTTCGCGGCGAACTCCACCCCCTCCAGGCCACACTCCAGCGCCGACACCAGCGCCAGCCCCACGTCCAGAGCGACACTGCGCCGCCGCTCCCACCACCAGTAGCCGCGGGTGGTCGATCCCGCCGCCTCCCGGTCTGCCCCCGTTGCGGTCATGGCCTCCACCCTACGGGCGGACGCAGTCCGACACCCGGCGACCGGCAACAGCACGTTCCGCGTTCGAACGCGCACGAAACGCACATGGATCGCCTGAAATGGCGAATCGACCAGACTTTCGACCCGGACGTTCGCATTCCGGACGAGAATCACCGCATGACGGAAACCACCAGCAAGTACGCCGACTTCGAGGGCTTACGCACCCAGGCGGTGGCGCTGCGCCGGGAGGGGCTCAGCCGCCGCCAGATCCGCGACCGGCTCCACGTCGACAACAACGACATCCTCAACCGCCTCCTCCACGGCGAACCCGCCCCGGAGTGGACGAAACGCCCGAACGCCAAGGACGACCTCCGGACGAAGGCCCGGGAACTGCGCCTCCAGGGCATGACGTACGACCAGATCCAGGTGGAGCTGGGGTGCTCCAAGGGGTCCATATCCCTGTGGGTACGGGACCTGCCGAAGCCGCAGCGGAGCCGGAGCGCCATCGAGCAGGCGCGCCTCGCGGGCCGGATGCGCTGGGACCACGAGCTCGCGGTGCGTGACGCCGAGCGGCAGCGGACGAAGGCGACCGCCCGGAGCGAGACGGCGACCATGTCGGACCAGGAGCTGTTCTACGCGGGCGTCGCGCTCTACTGGGCCGAGGGCGGCAAGGACAAGGTCTACGACCGGCGTGAATACGTCGCGTTCGTCAACAGCGACCCGAACGTCATCGCCGTCTATCTCGCCTGGCTGGACCTGCTCGGCATCGGGCGCGAGCGCCTCTCCTACCGGGTGATGATCCACGAGACGGCCGATGTCCCGGCGGCCGAACGTCACTGGGCCGACCTGGTCGGCATCGACGTCTCGGCACTTCAGAAGACGACCCTGAAGAAGCACAACCCGAAGACGGTACGGAAGAACGTGAACGAGGCGTACCGGGGGTGCCTGGTCATCCGAGTCGCCAAGGGCGCGACGCTCTACCGCCGTATCGAAGGATGGTGGTCGGGGATTGCCGACGGGGCCGCCTCCCGGCTCGAAGGCGGTGATCGACCCGGTAGGGTTGGGCCGTGATCCGCCGTGGGGTAGCGGCATCCCGCAGGCCTTTGGAGCCTTGAGACGCTGGTTCGAATCCAGCCGGCGGAGCTCACGTATCGGGCCCCGACCACACCGGTCGGGGCCCGCCCCCGTTTCCACCGGAAACACCCCCGGTATCCTGCGGATGACCACCACCCGAAGCCGAAGGGCACATCCGTGAGCGCAACCAGCCCGGCAGCCGTCGTCGTCCTCGCAGCGGGTGAGGGCACCCGTATGAAGTCGAAGACCCCCAAGGTCCTGCACGAGATCTCCGGGCGCTCGCTCGTCGGCCATGTCGTCGCCGCCGCCCGTGAGCTGGACCCCGAGCAGCTCGTCGTGGTCGTCGGCCACGCCAGTGAGCAGGTCACCGCGCACCTCGACGCCGGCGACGCCCCCGTGCGCACCGCCTTCCAGGCCGAGCAGAACGGGACCGGCCACGCCGTCCGCATGGGGCTCGAGGAGCTCGGCGGTTCCGTCGAGGGGACCGTGATCGTCGTGTGCGGCGACACCCCGCTGCTGTCCGGCGAGACGCTCGGCGCGCTCGCCGCCACCCACGCCGCCGACGCCAACGCGGTCACCGTGCTGACCGCCGAGGTCCCCGACTCCACCGGGTACGGCCGCATCGTGCGCGATTCCGTCTCCGGTGCGGTCACCGAGATCGTCGAGCACAAGGACGCCGACGCCGGGCAGCGGGCGATCCGGGAGATCAACTCCGGGGTCTTCGCGTTCGACGGGCGGCTTCTGGCCGACGCGCTGGGGAAGGTGCGCACCGACAACAGCCAGGGCGAGGAGTACCTCACCGATGTGCTGTCGATCCTGCGCGAGGCGGGTCACCGGGTGGGGGCGTCCGTGACGGGTGACCATCGCGAGATCCTCGGGATCAACAACCGGCTCCAGCTGGCCGAGGCGCGCCGTCTGCTGAACGAGCGGCTGCTGGAGCGGGCGATGCTGGCGGGCGTGACGGTGGTGGACCCGGCGTCCACGCTGATCGATGTGACCGTCACGTACGAGCGGGACGCGGTGGTGCATCCGGGGTCGCAGCTGCTGGGGACGACGCACCTCGCGGAGGATTGCGAGGTGGGTCCCCATTCGCGGCTCAAGGACACGGTCGTGGGTGCGGGTGCGCGGGTGGACAACTCCGTGACGGATGCGGCGGACATCGGGCCGGGGGCGTCGGTGGGTCCGTACGCGTATCTGCGGCCGGGGACGCGGCTGGGGGTCAAGGCGAAGGCCGGGACGTACGTGGAGATGAAGAACGCGACGGTGGGTGAGGGGACGAAGGTTCCGCATCTGAGTTACGTCGGTGACGCGACGATCGGTGATCACACCAACATCGGTGCGGCCAGTGTGTTCGTGAACTACGACGGGGTCGCCAAGCACCACACGACGATCGGTTCTCACTGCCGTACGGGTTCGGACAATATGTTTGTGGCACCGGTCACGGTGGGGGACGGTGTCTACACCGCCGCCGGGTCGGTCATCACGAAAGACGTGCCGTCCGGTTCGCTGGCCGTGGCACGGGGCCAGCAGCGGAATATCGAGGGTTGGGTGGCCCGGAAGCGTCCGGGCAGCGCGGCCGCCCAGGCCGCTCAGCGGTCGGCGCGGGAGTCCGAAGGGCAAAGCTGACCGGAAACAGGCGCGCCGGTGACGGCGTACCGTGATAGATGCTCACCCATTTCGGCTGGCTCGTTGCACATCGGGACCTCCGCGTGCGGCGCCAGATACCTGTCGAGGAGACTGTGCTGTGACCGGGATCAAGACGACCGGCGAGAAGAAACTGATGCTCTTCTCCGGCCGCGCCCACCCCGAGCTGGCCGAGGAGGTCGCCCATCAGCTGGGAGTCGGTCTCGTGCCGACGAAGGCCTTCGATTTCGCCAACGGTGAGATCTACGTGCGGTTCCAGGAGTCGGCGCGCGGCGCGGACTGTTTCCTGATCCAGAGCCACACCGCCCCGATCAACAAGTGGATCATGGAGCAGTTGATCATGCTGGACGCGCTGAAGCGCGCGTCGGCCCGCTCCATCACGGTGATCGTGCCGTTCTACGGGTACGCCCGTCAGGACAAGAAGCACAAGGGCCGTGAGCCGATCTCGGCCCGGCTGGTGGCGGATCTGATGAAGACGGCGGGTGCGGACCGGATTCTCACGGTCGACCTGCACACGGACCAGATCCAGGGCTTCTTCGACGGCCCGGTGGACCACCTGTTCGCGCTGCCGATCCTGGCGGACTACGTGGGCGCGAAGGTCGACCGCACCAAGCTGACGATCGTGTCGCCGGACGCGGGCCGGGTGCGGGTCGCCGACCGCTGGTGCGACCGGCTGGACGCGCCGCTGGCGATCGTGCACAAGCGCCGCGACAAGGACGTGCCGAACCAGGTCTCCGTCCACGAGGTGGTGGGCAACGTCGAGGGCCGGGTCTGTGTGCTGGTCGACGACATGATCGACACCGGTGGCACGATCTGCGCCGCCGCTGACGCCCTGTTCGCGCACGGAGCAGAGGACGTCATCGTGACGGCGACGCACGGGGTGCTGTCGGGTCCGGCGGCGGACCGGCTGAAGAACTCGAAGGTGAGCGAGTTCGTGTTCACGGACACGCTGCCGACGCCGGGTGAGCTGGAGCTGGACAAGATCACGGTGCTCTCGATCGCGCCGACGATCGCGCGTGCGGTGCGTGAGGTGTTCGAGGACGGTTCGGTGACGAGCCTCTTCGAGGAGCAGGGCTGATCCACCGCCTCGCGGCTGCGCCGACCGGTCGCGGATGATCCACTTTGGGGTGCGGCCTCCCCGCCGGGTAGACTCAGCGAGTTGCTCGGCGAGGGAGGCCGTACCCGTGTGTACGGCGGTCCGTTATCGACGCGCTCTTCGTAGCAGGCCTGTCGTGGGCCGGGTGACCGATCGTGTTCCGTCTTCCGACGGCTCACCCCACTGACGAGGAGTGCAACCATGGCTGAGATCAAGCTCGCCACCGAGGCCCGTACCGAGTTCGGCAAGGGCGCCGCCCGCCGCATCCGCCGTGCCGACCTGGTTCCCGGTGTCGTCTACGGCCACGGCGCCGAGCCGGTCCACATCACGCTGCCGGGCCACGAGCTGCTGCTGGCGCTGCGTACGGCGAACGTGCTGATCGGTCTGGAGCTGGAGGGCAAGGACACGCTGGTCATCCCGAAGGCCGTGCAGCGTCACCCCCTCAAGGGCACCATCGAGCACGTCGACCTGCTGACCGTGAAGCGCGGCGAGAAGGTCCAGGTCGAGGTCGCGGTGCACGCCGAGGGCGACCTGGCCCCGGGTGCCAACCTGCTGGAGTACGTCCAGGCGACGCTGCTGGTCGAGGCCGAGGCCACCCACATCCCCGAGGCCGTCACGGTCTCCGTCGAGGGCCTGGACGCCGGTGCCTCGATCCTCGCCAAGGACATCGAGCTGCCCAAGGGCGCCGCGCTGGCCGGTGACGAGGACGCCATCGTGATCCAGGTCGTCGCCGCGCAGGTCGAGGAGCCGGCCGAGGACGAGGCCGCGGAGGGCGAGGAGACCGAGGGCGCGGAGGCCTGAGCCTCGCGGTTCCCGCCTCACCTGCTTGACTGACGGGGTGGTGGTTCCCTTCCCGGGGAGCCGCCGCCCCGTTTTCCTGTGTTCCCTGCTCCTGATGTCCCTGCTCTGAGTTGTCTGCTCCTGATGTCCCTGCTCCTGAGTTGTCTGCCCCCGTACGCCCTGAGTTCCTGATCCCCTCCGAGGAGACCGAGCGCTGATGTCCGACGTAACCGACCCCTGGCTCGTCGTGGGCTTGGGCAACCCGGGTCCCGACTACGCGGCGAACCGGCACAACGTCGGCTTCATGGTCGCCGATCTGCTCGCGGAGCGGATCGGCGGGAAGTTCAAGCGGGCGCAGAAGGCGCAGGCGCAGGTGGTGGAGGGGCGGATGGGTCCGCCGGGGCCGGGGAGCCGCCGGGTGGTGCTGGTGAAGCCGATGTCGTACATGAATCTGTCGGGGGGGCCGGTGAACGCCCTGCGGGACTTCTACAAGGTGCCGACGGACCACATCGTCGCGGTGCACGACGAGTTGGACATCGACTACGGGATGCTGCGGTTGAAGCTCGGGGGCGGCGACAACGGGCACAACGGGCTGAAGTCGATGACGAAGGCGATGGGTCCGGACTATCACCGGTTGCGGTTCGGGATCGGGCGGCCGCCGGGGCGGATGCAGGTGGCGGACTTCGTGCTGAAGGACTTCGGGTCGGCGGAGCGCAAGGAGCTGGCGTTTTTGGTGGACCGGTCGGCGGACGCGGTGGAGTGTCTGCTGGCGGAGGGGCTGGAGCGGGCGCAGAGCGCGTACAACTCCTGACATTCCCTTCCCTGGTGGGGCGTTCTCCGGCCACGGGTTGACCGGGGGTGCGGGTCTGGCCAAGGATCGGCCCCCATGAAGCGGAGCTCTTCCCAGCGGGTGGTCCTGGCGGGCCGTCGGTTCGCGATGGGGCTGGTCGCCCTGGTGCTGCTCGTCGCGGGGGTGTGGTCGTCGTGGGACGCGGCGCATCACATCGTCCTGGCCAAGGGCCGCGAGCACGGCACGGTGACGGTGACGGAGTGCGGTGGGGAGCGGTGCACGGGCCGGTACGAGCCGGACGCGACGTCTCCCGCGCGGGCGCGGGTGACGGTGGAGCGGTCGGTGGCGGCGGAGGAGGGGGATCGTTTCCCCGTGGTGGTGAAGCCCGGTACGGACGTGGTGATCCGGACGGGGGTGCCGGGTTTTCTGCATGCCTGGATGCCGTTCGGCGGGGCGATGGTGCTGGCCGCGCTGGTGATCGGTGGCGGGCTGCGGATGCCGCGTACGGCGTGGGGTGTGGGAGTGGCGGGGGCGGCCCTGCTGGTGGCGACGTTCGTCGCGCTGTAGCGGGGCCGCCCCTGGGGTGCGTCCGTGGTGCGGTGTGCGTAAAGCCTTGTGCGTAGAGCGGTGTTCGTGACGCGGTGTTCGTAAGGCGCTGTGCGTAGAGCGGTGTTCGTGACGCGGCGTGTGTAACACGCTGTGTGTGACGCGTTGTTGGGCCGTGGTGTCCGTGGTGTGGGTCAGCCGGTGTTGCGCAGGCCCGCCGCGACGCCGTTGACGGTGAGCAGCAGGGCGCGGGAGAGCAGCGGGTCGGGCTCCTCGTCGCGTTCGGCGGCCTGGCGCTGGCGGGCGAGCAGGGAGACCTGGAGGTAGGAGATGGGGTCCAGGTAGGCGTCGCGGATGGAGAAGGTCTGCTGGAGCACCGGGTTGGTGTCGAGCAGCTTCTCGCCGCCGGTGATGCGCAGGACTTCCTGGACGGTGAGGGCGTGTTCGGCCTCGATGACGTCGAAGACGTGCTTGAGCTCGTCGGGGACGAGGGTGTCGACGTAGTGGCGGGCGATGCGCAGGTCGGTCTTGGCGAGGGTCATCTCGACGTTGGAGATGAAGTTGCGGAAGAAGTGCCAGTGTTCGTGCATCTCGTCCAGGACGGTGTCCAGGCCGGCTTCGCGCAGGGCCTTGAGTCCGGAGCCGACGCCGAACCAGCCGGGGACGATCTGGCGGGACTGGGTCCAGCCGAAGACCCAGGGGATGGCGCGCAGGCCGTCCAGGGAGACGCCCGAGCCGGGGCGGCGGGCGGGGCGTGAGCCGAGGTGGAGGTCGGCGAGCTGGTCCACCGGGGTGGAGGCGAGGAAGTAGGAGGGCAGGTCGGGGTCTTCGACGAGCTTGCGGTAGGCGCTGTGGGCGGCGTCGGAGACGGTGTCCATGGCCGCGTCCCAGCGGGCGAGGGCCTCGTCGGACTGGCGGGGGGCGGTGTGCAGGGCGGAGGCCTGGAGGGTGGCCGCGACGGTCAGTTCCAGGTTCTCGCGGGCGAGGGCGGGGATGAGGTACTTGTCGGAGATGACCTCGCCCTGCTCGGTCACCTTGATCTCGCCCTCCAGGGTCCCCCAGGGCTGGGCGAGGATCGCGTCGTGGGAGGGGCCGCCGCCGCGGCCGACGGTGCCACCGCGGCCGTGGAAGAGGCGCAGGCGTACGCCGTAGCGGTGGGCGACGTCGCGGAGGCGGCGCTGGGCGCGGTGGATCTCCCACTGGCTGGTGGTGATGCCGCCGAACTTGGAGGAGTCGCTGTAGCCGAGCATGACCTCCTGGACGTCGCCGCGCAGGGAGACCAGGCGGCGGTAGGAGGGGTCGGCGAGCATCTCGTCGAGGATGACGTCGGCGGCCTTGAGTTCGTCGGTGGTCTCCAGGAGGGGGACGATGCCGATCCTGGCCCAGCCGGCGTGGAGGTCGAGGAGTCCGGCCTCGCGGGCGAGGACGGCGGCGGCGAAGACGTCGTCGGCGCCCTGGCACATGGAGATGATGTAGGACTCGATGACTTCGGGGCCGAAGCGCTCGAAGGCTTCCTTGATGGTGTGGAAGACGCCGAGGGTCTTCTCGCCCGCCGCGTCGAGGGGGGCGGGGGTGGGGGCGAGGGGGCGGCGGGAGCGGAGTTCCTTGGCGAGGAGCTTCTGCCGGTAGTCGCGGGGCATGTCGGCGTAGCGCCAGGATTCCTCGCCGAGCCGGTCGAAGAGCTGGCCGAGGGTGTGGTGGTGGGCGTCGGCGTGTTCGCGGACGTCCATGGTGGCGAGCTGGAGGCCGAAGGCGGAGAGGGTGCGGATGGTGCGGTCCATGCGGCCGTCGGCGAAGAGGCCGCCGCGGTGTTCGCGCAGGGAGGTCTGGATGAGCTTGAGGTCGTCGATGAGCTGGGTGGTGCCGAGGTAGTCGCGGCCGGGGCGGTGGGGGGTGCCCTTGGCGAGGCGTTCGCGGGTGTTGACGAGCTTCTGCCGGATGCAGGTGGCCTTGAGGCGGTAGGGCTCCTCGGCGTTCAGCCGCTTGTAGCGGGGGCTGATCTCGGGGAGGCGTTCCAGGTCGGCCTGGAGGGAGGTGAGGAGTTCCTCGGTGGCTCCGGCGTAGCGGATGGAGTTGGAGAGGAGGCCGCGGAGGTAGTCGATCATCTCCAGGGCGTCGGTGATGCCGTGCTCGTGCTGGAGGATCAGGACGTCCCAGGTGACGGCGGGGGTCACGTTGGGGTTGCCGTCGCGGTCGCCGCCGATCCAGGTGCCGAAGGTGAGGGGGCGGGTTCCGGCGGGCAGTTCGACGCCGACGCGGTCGAGTTCGGCGGCGAGGTCTTCGAGGACGTCGCCGACGGCGCCCGCGTGCAGTTCGTCGAGGTAGTAGATGGCGTTGCGGGCCTCGTCGGCGGGCTCCGGGCGGACGACGCGCAGTTCGTCGGTCTGCCAGATGAGGTCGATGTTCTCGGCGAGGCGGAGGTCGAGGCGGCGGCGGTCGGCCTCGATGACCGGGGTCTCCAGCAGCTCGGCGATGCGGCGGAGCTTGTTGAGGACGGAGCGGCGGGCGGCCTCGGTGGGGTGGGCGGTGAAGACGGGGCGGACGTTGAGGTTCTTGACCGTCTGGCGCAGGTGCTCGGGGTCGGCGTCCTTGAGCCGGTCGGCGGTGCGGGCCAGCAGGCCGCCTTCGGCGGAGCGGCGGTCGCGCATCTCGTGGGCGCGGTGGACCTGCTCGGTGACGTTGGCGAGGTGGAAGTAGGTGGAGAAGGCGCGGACGAGCTGGGCGGCGGTCTCCAGGTCCGTGTCGCCGAGGAGCTGGGCGGCGGCCTCGCCGTCGGTCCGGGTCAGGGCGCGGACCCGCTCGACGAGGTCGAGGAGTTCGGGGCCTTCCTGGCGTACGAGGGTCTCGCCGAGGAGGTCGCCGAGGCGGCGGATGTCGGCGCGCAGCGAGGGGCTGGCGGCGGGGTTCTGGTCGGCACTGCTCACAGTGTGCGGCTCCTTGCAGTGAATGAGGAGGTGCGTTCGCCCGTCCGTCCCTGCGTGTGGCCGGGGGCGGGTGGGCGGGGTCCGGGGCCTGTGGCCGGCAGCGCGGGGCTGTCGCCACGCCCCGGCGAGCGGGTGCGGACCGCGCTGTCCGACCCTCCCAGGATAGGTGTCGTCGCAGGCGGCGTGTCCGCTGCCCCGGTGGGGGTGCGGGTGCCGCCGGACGTACAGGTCATCAGCCCTCTACCCCTTCGGCGGGTGCGGTATCGCGGGTGACGGGCCGGAGGTGCCTCTCGTCCTGTGGGGCCCGTCACTGCCATACTTACCAAGCCGTAGGTTACGGAACCGTAGCCAGGCCGTCCGTGTACTGCTTCCTCACCCTCCGGGGGCCTGACCCATGCCGACCACTCCCGATGTGATCGACGGGACCGACTCGTCGTCCGCCGCCGTCGCCACGCTTCCGGCCGCCACGCTGGGCGGGGACACGAAGGGGTCGATCGAGCAGTTCGCGCTGCTGGCGTTCATCGTGCTGCCGTTCCTGGCGCTGGTCGCGGCGGTGCCGCTGGCGTGGGGGTGGGGGGTGAGCTGGCTGGACGTCGGACTGATGGTGGCCATGTACTTCATCGGCTGCCACGGCATCACGATCGGTTTCCACCGGTACTTCACGCACGGTGCGTTCAAGGCGAAGCGGCCGCTGCGGATCGCGCTGGCCGTGATGGGGTCGCTGGCGGTGGAGGGGCCCCTGGTGCGGTGGGTGGCCGATCACCGCAAGCACCACCGGTTCTCGGACGCGGAGGGCGACCCGCATTCGCCGTGGCGGTTCGGTGAGTCCGTACCGGCGCTGATGAAGGGGCTGTGGTGGGCGCACATCGCATGGATGTTCGACGAGGAGCAGACGCCGCAGCACAAGTACGCCCCCGATCTGATCAAGGACCCGGCGATCCGGACGGTCTCGCGCCACTTCCTGACCTTCACGATCGTCTCGCTGGCGATTCCGCCGCTGGTCGGCGGTCTGGTGACGATGTCGTGGTGGGGGGCGGCGACGGCGTTCTTCTGGGGTTCGCTGGTCCGGGTCGCGCTGCTGCACCACGTGACGTGGTCGATCAACTCGATCTGCCACGCGGTGGGCAAGCGCCCCTTCAAGTCGCGTGACCGGTCGGGGAACGTGTGGTGGCTGGCGGTGCTGTCGTGCGGCGAGTCGTGGCACAACCTGCACCACGCGGATCCGACGAGCGCCCGGCACGGGGTGATGCGGGGGCAGATCGACTCCAGCGCCCGGCTGATCCGCTGGTTCGAGAGGCTGGGCTGGGCGTACGACGTGCGGTGGCCAAACGCCTCCCGTATCGCCTCCCGGCGCAAGCCCGTAGCGGCCGACGCGGCATGATTGACGACGTGGCGACGGACTCCAGCACGAGCAGCGAGAAGAGCAGGGCCTCCTCCACCCGCCGGGGCCGGCGGGTCCGGATGACGGGGAAGGAGCGCCGCGAGCAGCTGCTGGACATCGGGCGCGCCCTCTTCGCCGACAAGGGGTTCGAGGGCACGTCGGTGGAGGAGATCGCGGCGCGCGCCGGGGTGTCCAAGCCGGTGGTGTACGAGCACTTCGGCGGCAAGGAGGGCCTGTACGCGGTGGTGGTCGACCGTGAGATGCGCCAGCTGCTGGACATGGTGACGGGGGCGCTGACGGCGGGTCATCCGCGGGAGCTGCTGGAGCAGGCGGCGTTCGCGCTGCTGGACTACATCGAGTCGTACACGGACGGTTTCCGGATTCTGGTGCGGGACTCCCCGGTGGCGCAGTCGACGGGTACGTTCGCGTCGCTGATCAGCGATATCGCCACACAGGTGGAGGACATTCTCGGCCTGGAGTTCAAGGCCCGGGGGTTCGACCCGAAGCTGGCTCCGCTGTACGCGCAGGCGCTGGTGGGGATGGTGGCGCTGACGGGTCAGTGGTGGCTGGACGTGCGCAAGCCGAAGAAGGCGGAGGTCGCCGCGCATCTGGTGAACCTGTGCTGGCACGGGCTGGAGAACCTGGAGTCGAAGCCGCGGCTGATAGGGCACCGGAAGAACTGATCGTGGCTGGTCCGTAAACCCTTCCCCACCTCGTCACCCAATGTGATGACGTGGGTGGATTTCCCGCCGTAGGGTGGCCGGAAGGGCAGATGATTCGTCCATGGGAGGAACCATGACCGCCGAGCCGACCTCCGCGCACAGCTCCCGCTGGCCGGTGCCCCCGCAGGACGGATACACCGTGGACGACCTGTTCACGCTGCCCGATCTCCCGCCGCACACCGAGCTGATCGACGGGAGCCTGGTTTTCGTGAGTCCGCAGCGACGTTTTCACTCCAAGACGATTGACTTGTTGGTGAATGGCCTGCGCAGCACCGTTCCGACGGACATGAAGGTGGAACGGGAGATGACAGTCGCCCTGGACCGCCGCAACGGTCCGGAACCGGATGTGTCCGTCGTCGAGGCGGCCGCCGCGACAGACCTGGAGCAGACCTCGTTCAAGGCCGCCGACGTCCTCCTCGCCGTCGAGGTCGTCTCCCCCGACTCCGAGGCCCGCGACCGGGAGGCCAAGCCGCACAAGTACGCCACGGCGGGCATCCCGCACTTCTGGCTCGTGGAGATGACCGGCACCGACCAGCACCCGGTGGTGCGGGTCTACGAGCTGGACCCGGTGACGAAGGCGTACGCGCTGACCGGGATCCACCACGACCGGCTGAAGACGGGTGTGCCGTTCCCCGTCGACATCGACATCTCGGCGGACGCGCTCAAGGAGCTGTGAGGCCGCTTCCCCGCCCGGTCAGGGCTTGCGGGCCACGGCGAAGATGCGGCGGAACGGGAAGACCGTGCCGTGGGGGCCCGGGGGGTACGCCTCGCGCAGCAGGTCGCGGTAGGCGGTGAGGAACGCGTCGCGGGCCTGGGGGTCGTCGGCCAGGGCGGTGAGGACGGGGCGCAGGGCGGTGCCCTTGACCCAGTCCAGGACCGCGTCCTCGCCCTGGAGGGTCTGGAGGTAGGTGGTCTCCCAGACGTCCGCCGTGCAGCCGAGGCCGTGCAGGCGGGTGAGGTAGTCGGCGGGCCCCAGGGCGGCGGCGGTGCGGTCGCCGACGCCATGGAGGCGGGAGCGCCAGCGGTCGGAGGCGCGGAGGCGGGCGAGCAGGGTGTGGCTGGGGGCGGCGAAGTTGCCGGGGAGCTGGAAGGCGAGGGTGCCGCCGGGGGCGAGGGCGTCCAGCCAGCGCGGGAAGAGGTCGGCGTGGCCGGGGATCCACTGGAGGGCGGAGGTGGAGACGATCAGGCCGTACGTCTCGGTGGGCGTCCAGGCGGCGGCGTCGGCCTCGACGAAGTCGAGCAGTGGGGGGCGGGCGTGGGCGGCGGCTTCGGCGAGCATCTGCGGGGAGTTGTCGTAGCCGGTGATCCGGGCCTGGGGCCAGCGGTCGGCGAGGAGCGCGGTGACGTTGCCCGCGCCGCAGCCGAGGTCGGCGATGCGGGGTGCCGGGTCGCCGGGGAGGCTGCCGATCCGGGTCAGGAGGTCCTGGAAGGGGCGGGTGCGGTGGTCGGCGTGGCGCAGGTACTGCCGCGGGTTCCAGGTGGGTTCGGGGGTGGGCGTCATGGGCATCAGGATCACGCCGCCACTTTCTTGATGTCAAGACACTTGAATTCAAGAGACTTCATGTCGAGGGACCCTCTACACTGATCGACATGGAGGACGAGGTCGACCGTCTGGTCGCTGCATGGCGCCGAGAGCGCCCCGACCTCGACGTGGAACCACTGGAGGTGCTCAGCCGCGTCTCCCGTCTGGCACGCCACCTCGACCGGGCCCGACGTATCGCGTTCGCGGAGCACCACCTGGAGCCGTGGGAGTTCGACGTGCTCACCTCGCTGCGCCGGGCGGGTCCGCCGTACCAGCTCTCCCCCGGTCAGCTGCTCACCCAGACGCTGGTCACCTCGGGCACGATGACCAACCGTATCGACCGGCTCACCAAGAAGAACCTCGTCGAGCGGCTGCCCGACCCCAGCGACCGGCGCGGCGTGCTCGTCCGGCTCACGGCCGAGGGGCGGGACAAGGCCGACCAGTCGCTGGCCGGACTCCTCGACCAGGAGCGGGCCATCCTCGTGGAGCTCTCCCGTCAGCAGCGGGGCGAACTGGCCGGGCTACTGCGCCAGTTGACCGCCCCGTTCGACAACATCCCCGGTTAGCGGGGGCGGGGCGGGCTCCGCCGGTCCCACGCCCGCCCGGCGGGCCAGTGCCACGGCCGCGAGCGTGGAGTGCACCCCGAGCTTGCCCAGCACGTTCTGCATGTGGGTGCGGACCGTGTGCGGGGAGAGGAACAGCCGCTCGGCGACCGCCTTCCGGCCGAGCCCGGCCACCATGCAGCGCAGCACCTCGCGCTCCCGGGGCGTCAGCGACTCCACCAGGCGTTCGCTCTCGGTGCGGTGCTTGCGGGCGGCGGTCAGCTCCCGCAGGACCCCGGTGAGCAGGGCGGGCGGCAGATGCGTCTCGTCCCGCAGTACGCCCCGGATCACCGCGAGCAGCCGTTGCAGCGAGCAGTCCTTGGCCACCCAGCCCGAGGCCCCGGCCTGGAGCGCGCGGGCGGCGCACCGCGGGTCGTCCTGCTCGGCGAGCACCACCGACCGCAGGGCGGGGCGGCTCGAACGGACCCCCGCCACCAGCGAGATGCCGTCCGCGGGGGCCGGCTCGCCCTGGCGGGGAGCCGGCACGGGCGCGGCGGACGCGGGGGCGGTCGGCCGCGGGCCGCCGGCGGTGGGCGGCGGGACGGGGGCGGCGGGCGTGGTGCCGGGGGGCTGGGCGCCGAGTTCGGCGTCGACCAGCATCACGTCGTAGGGGCGGCCCTCGGCGGCTGCCCGCTCCAGCGCGCGCAGTGCGGCCGGGCTGCTGCCCGCGGCGGACACGTCCACGTCCGGTTCGGCGGCCAGGGCCGCCGCGAGCGACTCGGCGAAGATGCGGTGGTCGTCGACCACCAGAACCCGGATTCGACCCACAGACACCCCTATCGGCGGGGGCGGACAGCCGCGGGTGCGGCGCCCGGGGCGGGGGCGGGACGGCTCTGCCGACGGCCGCCGCCGTCGCACCGTCCGCCTGCCCGCCCCGGGCGCCGCACCCGACTCTCTCGCCCCCTGATTCAGCACCGGCCCCCACCGGTGCTGGGATCAGCGTACGGGCGGGGGCCGCGGGGGGAAGGGGATTCGCGGAACTGCCCGCCCCGGGTGTTTAGGGTGAGGTGCATGTTCCGTCTTGAGACAGAAGTAGACAAAGAACGTCGCATTCTGCTGAGCGGGCGACTGCACCAGGACAATGTCGCGGCCTCGGCCGGTCTGCGAGCCCTGCTGGGCACCTCCGCGGAGCCGGAAGTGCCGCTGGAGGTATGGGCGTTGGACGAGCGGGGGGCCGTCGCGGGCGGGCTGACCGGGCGGACCTGGGCGTACTGGCTCCACGTCGACCTGCTCTGGGTCGACGCGCCGCACCGGGGGCTCGGCCTCGGTGCGGGGCTGCTCGCCGAGGCCGAGCGGACGGCGCGCGCCGAGCGCGCCTGCACCCGCTCCCGGCTGGAGACCTGGGACTTCCAGGCCCCGGACTTCTACCGGAAGCAGGGCTACGAGGAGATCGGCCGGGTCGAGGACTACCCGCCCGGCGTCACCGAGTTCATCCTGGCCAAACGGCTCTGAGCGCGGCGAGGCGCGCCCTCACCGCAGGCGGCGCGCGCCCGCCGAGGGGACGGCGGTGAAGATCCCGGGGGCCGCGTGTCCGGCCGCGGCGAACGCCTTGGTGACGGCGTCCGCGACGGCGTCGGCCGCCCCCGCCTCGACCAGGACGATCGCCGAGCCGCCGAAGCCGCCGCCGGTCATCCGCGCCCCGAGCGCCCCGGCCTCGTTCGCCGCCGTGACCACCAGGTCCAGCTCCGGGCAGGAGACCCGCAGATCGTCGCGGAGCGAGCGGTGGCCCTCGTTCAGGACCGGGCCCGCGGCGCGGACCTCGCCCGCGTCGAGCAGTGCGATGACCTGCTCGACGCGGTGGTTGTCGCTGACCACGTGGCGTACGTAACGCAGGATGGACTCGGCCGCCCCGGCGTCGGCGAGGGTGGCGAGGCCCGCGGGGAGGTCCTCGTAGGGCAGGTCGCGGAGCATGGGTATCCCCAGCAGCCGGGCGCCCTCCTCGCACCCGGCGCGGCGCTCGGCGTACGCCCCGTCGCCCAGGGCGTGCTTGACCCGGGTGTCGACGACCAGGAGCGTCAGGCCCTGGGCGGCGAGGTCGAAGGGGACGTGGCGCAGCGAGAGGTCCCGGGTGTCCAGGTGCAGGGCGTGGCCCTCGGTGCAGCAGGCGGACGCCATCTGGTCCATGATCCCGGAGGGCACGCCGACGAAGTCGTTCTCGGCGCGGCGGCCGATGACGGCGAGTTCGGCGGGGGTCAGGCCGAGGTCGAAGAGGTCGTTCAGGGCGAGGGCGGTGACGACTTCCAGGGCGGCGGAGGAGGAGAGTCCGGCGCCGGTGGGGACGGTGGAGGTCAGCGCGATGTCGGCGCCGGTGACCGGGTGTCCGGCCGTGCGCAGCGCCCAGAGGACCCCGGCCGGGTAGGCGGCCCAGCCGTGGCCGGAGTGCGGGGTCAGTTCGTCGGTGCGCAGGGAGACGACGCCGCCGGGGACGTCGGTGGAGTAGAGGCGCAGGACGCCGTCGTCGCGGCGGGAGACGGCGGCGACGGCGGTGTGCGGGAGGGCGAGCGGCATGACGAAGCCGTCGTTGAAGTCGGTGTACTCGCCGATGAGGTTCACTCGTCCGGGTGCCGCCCAGATGCCGTCGGGCGTCTTCCCGTACAGCTCGGTGAAGGTGGCGGCCGGGTCGGCCGCGTGCCCCTCGGCGGCGGTCCCGGCCGGTTCGGGGGTCACGGTCGGTTCGGCGGTCTCGGTCATGGGGTGGTCGTGTCCTCTCGGCGGGCGAACTGCCAGGCGTCCGCGATGATTCCGGCCAGGTCGGCGCGGGAGGGCTGCCAGCCGAGGCGTTCGGCGGCGGTGGCGGCGGAGGCGACGAGGACGGCCGGGTCCCCGCCGCGGCGGGGGGCGGCGGTCTCGGGGACGGGGTGGCCGGTGACCTTGCGGACGGTCTCGACGACCTCGCGGACGGAGAAGCCGTTGCCGTTGCCGAGGTTGCAGATGAGGTGTTCGCCGGGGGTGGCGGCGTCCAGGGCGAGGAGGTGGGCGTCGGCGAGGTCGGCGACGTGGATGTAGTCGCGGACGCAGGTGCCGTCGGGGGTGGGGTAGTCGTCGCCGTAGACGCTGATCGACTCGCGCTTGCCGAGGGCGACCTGGAGGACGAGTGGGATGAGGTGGGACTCGGGGTCGTGGCGCTCGCCGCACTTTCCGTACGCCCCGGCCACGTTGAAGTAGCGCAGCGAGACGGCGGCGAGTGCGTGGGCGGTGGCCTCGCCGCTGATCATGTGGTCGACGGCGAGCTTGGAGGCGCCGTAGGGGCTGGTGGGGGCGGTGGGGTCGGTCTCGGTGATGGGGCTGGAGACCGGTTCGCCGTAGGTGGCGGCGGTGGAGGAGAAGACGAGGGTGCGCACCCCGTGTTCGCGCATGGCGGCGAGCAGGGCGGTGGTGCCGCCGACGTTGTTGACCCAGTACTTCTCGGGGTTGACGACGGACTCGCCAACCTGGGAGTAGGCGGCGAAGTGGAGGACGCCGTCGTAGGAGGGGTCCAGGTGGCGGGCGGCGTCCTGGACGCGGCCCTCGATGAAGGCGGCGCCGGCCGGGACGCCCTCGCGGAAGCCGGTGGAGAGGTCGTCGAGCACGGTGACGGTGTGCCCGGCCTCCAGCAGGTGCTGGGCGACGACGCTGCCGACGTATCCGGCGCCGCCGGTGACCAGGTACTTCCTGACCGGGCCGGTCGCGCCGCGGGGGCCGCTCCGGCTCGCCCCGGGGCCGCTCTCGCTCGGGGCGGTGCCGCCCTGGTTCCGGGGGGTGCCGCTCTCGCTCTGGGGGGTGCCGCTCTTGCTCTGAGGGGTGCCGCTCTCGCTCTGGGGGGTGCTCACTTGCTCGCTGCCTCTCGCAGTCGCCGGGCCGCGGTCTCCGGCGGTACGTCGTTGATGAACACGCTCATACCGGACTCGGAGCCCGCGAGGAACTTCAGCTTGCCGGAGGTCCGGCGAATGGTGAAAAGCTCCAGGTGCAGCGCGAAGTCCTCACGGCCGTCGATCCCGAACGGGGCCTGGTGCCAGGCGGAGATGTACGGGGTCGGCGGCTCGTCGGGGCCGAAGATCCGGTCGAAGCGCCTCAAGAGTTCCAGATAGACCTGTGGGAACTCTGTCCGTGCCGCGTCGTCGAGCGCGAGCAGGTCGGGGACGCGGCGGCGGGGGTGCAGGTGGACCTCGTAGGGCCAGTGGGCCGCGTACGGGACGTGGGCGATCCAGTGGTCGGTGGCGAGGACGACGCGGCTGCCGTCCCGCTCCTCGCGGGCGATCACGTCGTCGAAGAGGTTGCGGCCGGTCTCCGCGCGGTGCCGGGCGGCGGAGCGGAGCATCAGCTCGGTGCGGGGGGTGACGAAGGGGTAGCCGTAGATCTGGCCGTGCGGGTGGCCGAGGGTGACGCCGATCTCGGCGCCCCGGTTCTCGAAGCAGAAGACCTGGGTGACCTGGTCGAGAGCGCCCAGTTCGGCGGTGCGGTCGGTCCAGGCGGCGAGGACGAGGGCGGCCTGTTCCTCGGTGAGGTCGGCGAAGGACGCGTCGTGGTCGGAGGTGAAGCAGACGACCTCGCAGCGGCCGGAGTCCCCGGCGAGGGAGGGGAAGCGGTTCTCGAAGACGGCGACGTCGTAGTGGTCGTCCGGGATCTCGCTGAGCCGCCCGTCCCGGGTGGGGCAGAGGGGGCAGGCGTCGGCGGGCGGGTGGTAGGTGCGGGCCTGCCGGTGCGAGGCGATGGCGACGGCGTCCCCGAGGAGCGGGTCGCGACGGATCTCGGAGGAGGTCGCGACGGCGTCGAGGGGGCGGTGGTCGACGGCGTCGCGGACGGTGTCGTCGGCGAGGTCGTAGTAGATCAGCTCACGGCCGTCGGCGAGCGTCGTAACCGTCTTCTTCACCAGGGTCCTCCACCCGTTCCCCCAACAAACATAACCGCACATAACAAATCACAAGCAAACACCATCGGTCAATGGCCGACGCCGCCACTTCCCGCACCCTCCGCCCCATCCGGCTCGGCACCACCTCCCCGCGCCCCAGACACCCCGCACATGCCCCGCCTGCGCCCCCCATACTCGGACATTCCGCCATACCCGATCACGATCAAACAAAGAAGCCCATGGGCACTGTTCATTTCTCGAACATGAAGGCGTAGGTTCCGACGCGTTAAGTTCGTAACTTCGCGCAATGAAGCGAGTACCCCGCAATGCAGACACTGGCCGAAGGGCTTCGGCTCCCCACGAACGGGCTCGACTACGCCATCCTGGCGATCTACTTCGTCGTCGTACTCGGCATCGGCTTCATGGCCCGTGCGAGCGTGAAGACGAGCCTCGACTTCTTCCTCTCCGGACGGTCCCTGCCCGCCTGGGTGACCGGCCTCGCCTTCGTCGCGGCGAACCTCGGCGCCACCGAGATCCTCGGCATGGCGGCCACCGGCGCGCAGTACGGCGTCGCGGTGGTCCACTGGTACTGGATCGGCGCCATCCCCGCCATGGTCTTCCTCGGCCTGGTGATGATGCCGTTCTACTACCGGTCCAAGGTCCGCTCCGTCCCCGAGTTCCTGCTCCAGCGGTTCGACAAGTCCGCGCACCTGCTCAGCTCGGTCCTCTTCGCCTTCGCGGCGATCCTGATCGCGGGCGTCAACCTCTACGCCCTGTCGATCGTCGTGGAGGCGCTGCTGGGCTGGCCGCAGTGGGTCGCGATCGTCGTCGCGGGCCTGTTCGTGCTGGTCTACATCACCATCGGCGGTCTCTCCTCGGCGATCTACAACGAGGTGCTCCAGTTCTTCGTCATCCTCGCCGCGCTGATCCCGATCACCGTGCTGGGCCTCAAGCGGGTCGGCGGCTGGGGCGAGATGAGCGACCAGCTGACCCAGCAGCACGGCGGCGACTTCATGACCGCGTGGGGCGGCACCGGCATCGGTGACGCCAACCCGCTGGGCGCCAACTGGCTGACGATCATCCTCGGCCTCGGCTTCGTGCTCTCCTTCGGCTACTGGACGACGAACTTCGCCGAGGTGCAGCGCGCCCTGTCCGCGAAGAACCTCTCCGCCGCCAAGCGCACCCCGCTGATCGCCGCCTTCCCGAAGATCTTCATCGTCTTCGCGGTGATGATCCCGGGCCTGGTCGCCGCCGTGATCGTGCCGCAGATCGGCACGGCCGACTCCGATCTCACGTACAACGACGCGATCCCGCTGCTGATGCAGGAGCTGCTGCCCAACGGGGTGCTCGGCATCGCGGTGACCGGTCTGCTCGCCGCGTTCATGGCGGGGATGGCGGCCAACGTGTCCTCGTTCAACACGGTGTTCACGACCGACATCTGGCAGCGGTACGTGGTGAAGGACAAGCCGGACACGTACTACCTGAGGTTCGGGCGGCTGATCACCGCGATCGGGGTGCTCGCCTCGATCGGCACGGCGTTCATCGCCGCCAGCTTCTCGAACATCATGAGCTACCTCCAGACGCTGTTCTCCTTCTTCAACGTCCCGATGTTCGTCGTGTTCATCATCGGCATGTTCTGGAAGCGCGCCTCCATGAAGTCCGGTGTCTGGGGTCTGGTCGCGGGCACCGCCGCCGCCATGATCAACTACTTCTGGATCTACAAGGGCGGGATCATCGACATCCCCTCCGACCAGGGCGCCAACTTCGTCTCCGCGATCGTCGGCTTCGTCGCCGGTGCCGTGGTCATGGTCGTCGTCACCCTCTTCACCGCACCGAAACCCGAGGCGGAGCTGGCCGGTCTGGTGTACGGGACCGAGTCCCCGAGCCCGGACGAGGCGCTGGAGGAGGCCGACAAGGCCTGGTACCGCAAGCCCGCGCTGCTCGGCTGGGGCGCGATCGTGCTCGCCGCCGCCTGCTACATCCCCTACTCGTTCTGATCGGAGGAATCCACCATGTCCGACCTGCACAAGGAAGTCTCCGAGCTGGAGCGCAAGTCCGCGACGGCGGCCCGGCTGTTCGACATCCGGCGGATCATCGGCGGCCTGTTCGTGGTCTACGGGGTGATCGTCACCCTGGCCGGGATCAGCCCCTCCGACGCCGACCTGGAGAAGGCCGAGGGCGTCCACATCAACCTGTGGACCGGGCTCGCGATGCTGGCGCTCGGCCTGTTCTTCCTCATCTGGATGAAGCTGCGCCCGGCCGAGGCCCCGGCGCTCCCGGCCGAGGACCAGGAGACCGGCGCGGGCTGACCCGCCTGCCGCCGAGGCCACCCCGCGGGGGCTGTGCGTCACCCGTCCTGTCCGGGTCCGCACGGCCCCCGCGTGCCGTGGGCGTCGCCCGCGGCCCGCTCCAGCAGTCCCGTACGGGCCGCGAGGGCGGCCGCCTCCAGCCGGGAGCCGACCCCCAGCTTCATCAGGACCCGCTGCACATGGGTGCGCGCGGTGCTCGGGGCGATGCGCATCCCGGCCGCGATCAGCCGGGTGTCCTCGCCCTCGGCCACCCGCACCAGCACCTCCGCCTCGCGCGGGGTGAGCAGCCGCAGCAGCCGCCGCCCCTCGTCGTCGGGCTGGGCCGCCGGGTTCAGCAGCTCCGCGAAGGCCCCGCGCAGCAGCTGCGGGGCGATGGCGGACTCCCCCGCCCGCGCCTTGAGCATGGCCCGCTCGACGCCCTCGATGCGCTCGTCGTGCCGTACGTACCCGGCGGCCCCGGCGGCGAACGCGGCGGCGATCCCGCGCGGGCTGGGCACCGGACCGAGGACCACCACCGCCACCTGCGGGCGCTCCCGGCCGATCCGGGCGATCGGGTCGAAGACCCCGGGGGCGGCGGGCGACGCCGTACCGAAGAGGCACACCTCAGGGGCCCGGCCGACCACCAGTTCCGCCGCCCCCGAGGTGGGCGCCGCGGCGGCGAGCACCCGGTGGCCGCGCAGTTTCAGCGCCGAGGCGAGTGCCTCGGCGAGCAGGCGGTGATCGTCGACCACCATGAGCCGAACGCCCATCGGAAAAGCCCCCAGTGCCCCTGTTACCGCCCCGTACGGCGACCCCCCGGGTCTCCTGCCCCGGCAAGGTACACGCTTGTTCGACACCGCGCGGCCCCAACGGGGCAGAAGCCCCCCAGAATGCCGAATTCCGCGCTGTTCGAGGCTCGTTGACCGACGAACGGTGACCGTTCCGGAGGCGGAAACGATCAGGCCCCGCCGGTCGGTGATCGACCGGCGGGGCCCTCATCGGTGTGCGCCCTGCCCTCGGGAACCGCGGGCGGTCACTGCGCGCGGAAGCCGAGCGCCAGATACAGTTTGCGGTCGAGGTCGCTGCCGCTGCGCTCGCTGATGAGCTTCTTGGACTTGAAGAAGCGCCCCTGCCCGTAGAGGAACTCGGTGTGGTCGGTGGAGAAGCGGGTCTCCGCGTCCCGGACCGCCTCGTCGCTCGGGTTCTCCAGCAGCAGCGTCTGCTTGAAGGTCTCCCCGTTGATGGAGACGATCTGGCCGCCCTTGTCGTACGGGGGCTGCTTGTAGGCGATGACGTTGGTGCCGTCCATCCGGAGCGGGACCAGGGTGTAGCGGTCGCCCGCGTCCGCACGGGCGCCCATGAGCTTGCCGGTCTTCAGGTCGAAGGCGACGACCTCGTTGGTGTCGCCGTACTCCCCGGTGCCGTCGTGCTGCTCGGTCGGCAGGTAGAGCCGGTTGTTGCCGACGGCCATGTGCTGGCACTGCTCGACGTCGGTGGAGCCGCAGCGCGCCGCGTACTGGTCGGCGTCGGCGGGGATGCGCACGATCAGCTTGCCGGTCGCCGCGTCGATGGAGAAGAAGTCGGAGATGCCGCTGCCGTCCCCGGCGGTGTCGCCGACGTCGGCCGCGACCACCAGCGGCTTGGTGGAGACGATGGCCGCGTAGTCGACGCCCGCGGGCATCTTGAAGGTGGACAGCGGTGCGCCGGTCGCCGGGTTCAGCGCCTGGATCTCCAGCTGCGGACTGTCGTACGTACCGCACTTGCGGACCGTGGCGAGGGCCTCGCCGCCCGCGTAGCCCATGTCGTAGCAGCCGTCCGAGCCGACCTTCGGCTTCCACAGCTCGGCGCCGTTGTCCAGCTTGAAGGCGGCGCCGCCCCGGGTGCCGCCCGCGGCGACGGTGGTCCCGCTCAGGGTGACCTCGTCGAAGCGGATCTGCTGGTCACCGCCGGTGGCGCCGGTGACGCCCTTGCTCCACAGCAGCTTGCCGGTGGTCAGGTCGATGACGCCGACCTGGTTGCAGGAGGGGTACTTGTTCGCCTTGGTGGCCTTGGACTCCTCGAAGAGGATGGCCGTCTTGTAGTCCTTGCTCATGTGCCGGGACGCGCCGCAGACCTCGCCCTCCAGCGGCAGGGTCCACAGTTCGGTGCCCTTGTCCGCGTCGTAGGCGACGACCTCGCTGACGCCGCTCTTGACGAACGCCTTGTCGGTGAGCCAGGAGCCCGCGACCGTGGTGACGTCGGTGACCTTCGGCTCGGGGATCTGGAAGGCGACCTTCGCCTTGGTGCTGGCGGGCGCCTTCTCCTCGCCGCCGGCCAGCCCGTCGCCCTCGCCGCCCTTGCCTTCGCCGCCCTTGCCCTCACCGCCGGAGGTGGACGCCTGGTCGGTGCCGCCGTTCTTGTCGTCGCCGCCGGTGTTGGCGTAGATGACACCCGCGCCGATGATCAGCACGACGGCGACGGCCGCGGCCAGGATGATCTGCATCTGGGTGGAGAACTTCTTGCCGCCCCCGCCGCCGGCCGGGCCGGGCTGCGGGGCCCCGTACATCGGCTGGGTGGGGTAGCCGTACCCCTGCTGGGGCATTCCGGGCTGACCGGGCGGGCCGCCGGGCCCCTGCGGGTAGCCGTAGCCGGGCTGCGCCTGCGGGTAGCCGTAGCCGTTCGGCTGCGGCGCCGGCGGGGTGGGGTAGCCACCCTGCGGGGGCGGGCTGCCGTAGCCACCGGCCGGCGGGGCCGACGGGACGGTCGGCGGCTGCTGGGGCTGGTGGGGGTGCTGCTGGGGGTGCTGCGGCTGCTGCGGCTGCTTGGCGAAGGGGTCCGCGGGCGGCGGGGTCGGTGCGCCGAACCCTCCGGGCGGCGGGTCCTGCGGCGCGCCGAAGCCGCCGGAGGGCGGAGCGGCGGGCGGCGTCGGGGGGGTGTTCGGCTGCGGCGGGCCGGGCGGGGTGTCCGCGGGTCCGTTCGACGGCCCGTCGGAGGGCTCGTTGGGTGGCTGCGGGGGCGGCTGCGTCATGGCGTGCGTACCTCGGGTGAGCGGGAGGAGCGGGGACGATGGTGTGGGTCGTGTCCGGCCCGGACGGGGCCGGTGCGGACCGGATACGGCGGGTGCCGTTCGCGGAACGGGTTCGGCCAGGTGCCGTCGCGGACCGGACGCGGCGGGGTGCCGTCGCGACCGGAGCCGGTCGGGCGCTGGTGCGGCGGGAGCGGTCCGGTGCTGTCACGACCGGGCGGTCCGTGCTGTCGCCCGGCCGGTCAGGTGCTGTGGCGGGCGGTCACTTGCTGAACGCCAGCAGGGTGGACTGCTCCAGCTCCTCCTTGTCGTTCCCGGCGCTCACGCGCTCGCTGAAGACGAAGGAGCGGCCGCCCTCGTAGAGGACCTTGGCCGAGAAGAAGCCGTTCTCGATCCGGCCGGCGCCCCCGGGGTGCTGGAGCACCGTCCTGGGCGTGCCACCGGTCGCCGCGAGCGTCACGATCGCTCCGCTCGCGTCGTACTTCGGCCGCAGGTAGAGCACCAGGTCGCCGCCCTCCATACGGAGCGGCTTCAGGACCCGTCCGTCCGGGGCCGGGGCCTCCCACCGGGGCTTGCCGGTGTTCAGGTCGAAGGCGATGACCTTGTTGGTGCGGGCGGCCCCGCTGCCGTCGTCCTTCGTGGCCATGTAGAAGGTGTTGGCGTCGGCGGCGACGCCGCTGCACCCTTCGAGCTTCTTGCCGAAGATCGCGAAGCTGTTGCCGCAGTCGGCGACGAGCGTGTCGCCCTTGGCGGGCGTCAGCTGGGAGCGGAGCTTGCCGCTCTCGGTGAGCGCGGCGATCGCCCACTGCTTCTTGTCGCCCTGGTCGAGCCGGACGACGAGCGGGCTGACCGAGTAGACCTTGCTGACCTCCCAGCCACGCGGCGGCTGGTAGGTCCACTTGGGCTTCCCGGTGGCCGGGTCCAGCTCCTGGACCTGCTGCTGCGGGTTCTTGACGTCGTCGGTGCGGCAGCTGGCGGCGGCGATGAGCTTGGGTCCCCCGGCGAAGGCGAAGGGCTTGCAGGTGCCTTCGGGGGTGGCGAAGAGTGCCTTGCCGTCGCTGACGCGGTAGGCGTTGGAGTTGCCGGTGCGCCCGACGGCGACGGTGTCCCCGCTGATGGCGAGGCCGATGTCGGAGAGGAAGTCCCAGCTGCCGTTCTTCTTGACCGACTGCTTCCAGCCGGCCTTGCCGGTGGTGAGGTCGATCATCTGGAGGACCGAGCAGGTGGCCTTGTCCGTGGTGCCGTCCTTCACCCCGATGACGATCTTGCCGTCGGCGGTGGGGGTGTTGGGCGTGGCGCACACGTCGGCGGGGAGCGGGAGGTTCCACTTCTCCTTGCCGTCGGCGACGGAGTAGGCGGAGACCTTCCGGTACATGGCCTTGACGATGAGGTCGCCCGCGAACCAGGGGCCGTGCACGGAGGCGCCGCTGCGCGGCAGGTCGATGTCGTTCTTCTGGAGCCAGGCGACCTTCGCCTCGCCCGGCTTGCGCCCGGCGTTGAGGTCCTCGTTCGCCTCCCGGCCGTCGCCGTTGCCGTCGCCCTGGTCGACCGTCGGGGACTCGGCGGGGGCCTTGGGGTCGGCAGGTCCGGTGCTCTGGCCCGCGACGGGCTTCTTGTCGTCGCCGCTGTCGCCCACGACGAACCAGACGCCGACTCCGGCGGCCACGACCACGGCGAGCGCCGCCGCGACCACGATGCCGGTCTTCCCCCTGAGGCCCCCGCCACCGGACCCCGGTCCGCCGGGTGCGGGAGAGCCGGGGTACTGCTGCTGCGGGTAGCCGTAGGGCTGCGTCGGCTGGCCGTACGGGCCCGGGGCCTGCTGTCCGTACGGGCCGGGCTGCTGACCGTACGGGCCCGGCTGGCCGTACGGGCCGGGCGCCTGGCCGGGCTGGCCGTAGGGGCCGGGCGCCTGGCCGGGCTGCTGCGGGTAGCCGTAACCGGGCTGCTCGCCGGGAGGCGTCTGCGGGTAGCCGTAGCCCGGTGCGCCGGTGGGCGGCGTCTGCGGGTAGCCGTAGCCGGGAGCGCCGGAGGGCGGCGTCTGCGGCTGGGCGGGCGGCGGGCCCTGGGGCGGCGGCGGAGTCCCCTGCGGCTGCTCCTGCGGAGCCCCGAAGCCTCCCTGCGGCGGTGGCTGGCTGGGCGGCTGGCTCATCAGCACGTCCCCCTTCGTGCGGCCCGGTGCGCGATCCGGTCTCCCCCGCATTTCCCAGGAGGGTCAATCCCCCTCGGAAAGGAGCGAATCGGGCATGGCTTCCGCGGTGTTACGACAGTCGGGCGGGGCTTCTTTCTACCACCCGTCCACGGTCGAACACCGGATCGGTCCAGCCCCTGTTCCCAAGGGAGAACCGGGTCGTGATGCCCTCGTTACGCCCGGCCGGAGGTGATGGACAGTCACCGAAGGCGATCACCGCCCGCGGCTCCCTCTCCCCCTCGCCGGGCGCCCCCACCACCACCCCCGTCAGGCGTCCTCGGCCAGTTCCAGCCAGCGCATCTCCAGTTCGTCGCGCTCGGTGACCAGTTCGCGCAGTTCCGCGTCGAGCCCCGCGACCTTCTCGAAGTCGGTGGCGTGCTCCGCGATCTGCTGGTGCAGCGTGGTCTCGCGGGTGGAGAGCTTGTCCAGCTGCCGCTCGACCTTCTGCAACTCCTTCTTCGCGGCGCGGGCCTCCTGCGCCGAGACGGCGGGAGCGGCCGGGGCCGGGGCGGAGCGGGGTGCGGCGGAGGGGGTCGCCTCCTCCTCCATCCGCTGCCTGCGCTCCAGGTACTCGTCGATGCCGCGCGGCAGCATCCGCAGGGCGCGGTCGCCGAGGAGGGCCATCACCCGGTCCGTGGTGCGCTCGATGAAGAACCGGTCGTGGGAGATCACGATCATCGACCCGGGCCAGCCGTCGAGGAGGTCCTCCAGCTGGGTCAGGGTCTCGATGTCCAGGTCGTTGGTGGGCTCGTCGAGGAAGAGGACGTTGGGCTCGTCCATCAGGAGCCGCAGGATCTGGAGCCGGCGGCGCTCACCGCCGGAGAGGTCGCCGACCGGCGTCCACTGCTTCTCCTTGGTGAAGCCGAACTGCTCGCAGAGCTGACCGGCGGTCATCTCCCGGCCCTTGCCGAGGTCGACCCGGTCGCGCACCTGCTGGACGGCCTCCAGGACCCGGAGCGCCGGGTTGAGCTCGTGGACCTCCTGGGAGAGGTAGGCGAGCCTGACGGTCTTGCCGACGACGATCTTCCCGGCCGCGGGCTGCTCCTCGCCCTGGGTACGGGAGGCCTCGGCGAGGGCGCGCAACAGCGAGGTCTTGCCCGCGCCGTTGACGCCGACCAGGCCGATGCGGTCACCGGGGCCGAGCTGCCAGGTCAGGTGGGTGAGGAGGGTCTTGGGCCCGGCCTGGACGGTCACGTCCTCCAGGTCGAACACGGTCTTGCCGAGGCGGGCGTTGGCGAACTTCATCAGCTCGCTGGTGTCGCGCGGCGGCGGCACGTCGGCGATGAGTTCGTTGGCGGCCTCGATGCGGTAGCGCGGCTTGGAGGTACGGGCGGGGGCGCCGCGGCGCAGCCAGGCCAGCTCCTTGCGCATGAGGTTCTGCCGCTTGGTCTCCTCGGTGGCCGCGATGCGCTCCCGCTCGGCGCGGGCGAAGACGTAGTCGCTGTAGCCGCCCTCGTACTCGTGGACGGTGCCGCGCTGGACGTCCCACATGCGGGTGCAGACCTGGTCGAGGAACCACCGGTCGTGGGTGACGCAGACGAGGGCGGAGCGGCGGACGCGCAGATGCCCGGCGAGCCAGGAGATGCCCTCGACGTCGAGGTGGTTGGTGGGCTCGTCGAGGACGATCAGGTCCTGCTCGGCGATGAGCAGCTTGGCCAGGGCGATGCGGCGGCGCTCGCCGCCGGAGAGCGGGGCGATGACGGTGTCGAGGCCGTGCTCGAAGCCGGGCAGCGCGAGCCCGCCGAAGAGCCCGGTCAGCACATCGCGGATCTTGGCGCTGCCCGCCCACTCGTGGTCGGCGAGGTCGCCGATGACCTCGTGGCGGATGGTCGCCTCCGGGTCGAGCGAGTCGTGCTGGGTGAGCACGCCGAGCCGCAGCCCGCCGCTGTGCGTGACGCGGCCGGTGTCCGCCTCCTCCAGCTTGGCGAGCATCCGGATGAGGGTGGTCTTGCCGTCGCCGTTGCGGCCCACGACACCGATCCGGTCGCCCTCGGAGACCCCGAGGGATACGCCGTCGAGCAGGGCACGGGTGCCGTACACCTTGCTGACCTGCTCGACATTGACCAGATTGACGGCCATTTCACTCCTGTCCGGGGGATCGATCGACCGTCCCAGGGTACGGCGCGGCGGAGGGGGGCCGGTCCGGGGCCGGGGCCGGCCGGACGCCGGGATAGCCTCGTGCGGGTGTTTTGCGATCGACGGGGGAAATCTGTGGGTTCGGCGGTGGTGACCGTCCTGGTGGTGGACGACGACGCGCTGGTACGCGACGGTCTCAAGCGCATCCTGGAGTCGGCCGACGACATCCGGGTGCCAGCGGTCTGCGGCCCCGGCGACGCGCTGGAGCTGGCCCGGCTGCACCGGCCGGACGTGGCGCTGGTGGATCTGCACATGCCGGGTACGGACGGCGTCGAGGTGCTGCGCGGTCTGCGGTCCTCGGCGCGGCCGCCGCGGGTGGCGGTGCTGACGGGTTTCGGCGCGGACGAGCACGTGCGGCGGGCCCTGCGGGCGGGGGCGGCCGGTTTCCTCCTCAAGGACTCCGCGGTGGACGAGCTGATACCCGGGGTGCGGCTGCTGGCCGCAGGGGGCAGTGCGCTCTCCGAGCGGGTCGTCCGTTCGCTGCCGGGCTCCGCGGCCGAGGAGGTGACCGGGCCCGAGGACCCGCCGGGGGTCCGGCTGCTGACCGCGCGGGAGCGCGAGGTGCTGGCGCTGCTGCCCTCGGGCATGTCCAACGAGGAGATCGGCCGTCGGCTGTTCCTGAGCCGGACCACGGTCCGTGACCACGTGAGTGCCGTACTCACCAAACTGGGCGCGGCCAACCGCGTCCAGGCGGCCGTCATCGCGTCCGGGATGTGCCGGGAGCGTCCGGGACGCCTCGCCGCGCCGGGCGCGGGCGACCGGTGAGCGCGACCGGCGTCCGGCCAGGGCGCCGTGCGGTACCGGTGTGGGCGTCGTGGCGCCGGGGCGGACCGGCCGGAGGCGCGCTCGCGGACGGCGTCGTGGTCGCCGCCGCGGGGGCGGAGCTGCTGACCGTGGTGGGCGAGGTCGGTCCGCTGACGCTGGCCACGTACCTGGTGGCGGTGGGCGCGCTGGCCGTGCGGCGCCGGTGGCCGCTGCTGGTCGTCGCCGCGGCGGTGCCCGCCGCGGCGACCGGGTATCTGTGGCTGGCGCCGATGTTCGCGCTCGGCACGGCGGCCCGGCTGGTGCAAGGGGGCGCGGTGGTGGGCGGGGCCGCGGCCGGGATGTTCCTCGCCGCGCTCTCGCCCCTGGCGTACGAGATCCGACGCGGCGGGGAGCTGGGTTCCCCGGCCGCCCTCGCGGCGGGTCTGCTGGGGCCCGCGCTGCTGGCCGCCGGGCCGACGCTGCTGGGGCGGGTGGCCCGCAGCCGTCGGGCTCTGGGTGAGCGGCTGGCCGAGGCGCGGGCGGCGCTGGCCCGGGAGCACCGGCTCGCCGAGGAGCGGGCGGTGACGGCCGAACGGGCCCGGCTGGCCCGCGAGATGCACGACATCGTCTCGCACCACGTCAGCCGGATCGCCGTCGAGGCTGGGGTGCTGAGCGTCACCGCGGACACCCCCGAGGCGCGCCGGGCCGGGGCCCGTATCGGCAGGATCAGCTCCCTCGCCATGACCGAGCTGCGGGACACCCTGGAGGTGCTGCGGGACCCGTCGGCGGCGGGGAGCGGTCCCGGCTCCCTCGCGGACCTGCCCGCGCTGGTCGCGGAGAGCGGGGTCGCCGCGTCGTTCACGGACCGGGTGCCGGCGGACGCCGAGCCGGGCCCGGAGACGGAGTACGCCGCCTACCGCACGGTGCAGGAGGCGCTGACGAACGTTCTGCGGCACGCTCCGGGGGCGCGGGCCCGGGTGGTGCTGGCGCTGAGGGACGGCGTCCTGCTGGTCGATGTCGCCAACGGCCCGCCGCCCGGGGGCGCCGACGCGGCCGGGGTGCCGGGGGCGGGGCTCGGGCTGTCCGGGCTGCGGGAGCGCGCCGCGCTGCTGGGGGGCGGGGTGGAGGCAGGTCCGGCCGACGGCGGCGGGTTCCTGGTCAGCGCGCGGCTGCCGCTGTCCGGGCCGGTCCGACAGGTGTAGGGCCACACCCCCGACATCCGGGCGGATGAAAGGCGCGAAAGCCACCATGTACGGCACATCCGGCTGGTGGGCCTTGCGGCTGTTCCGCATGGTTCGTTACAACTCGACGCGCGCCGACCGGCGTCCGCCCCGCCGGGCAGTTTCAGCTGCCGGGCACCGTCAGAAGGAAACATCGCACGTGTCTGTCTCCATCCTCAGCCGCACCACCCTCCGCCGCGTCGCCGTCGCCGTCGCGGGCCTGACCGCGACCGGCGTCCTGCTCACCGCGACCACCGCTCAGGCCACCCCGGCCGAGCGCCCCGCACCCGGGGTGCCGGTGGGCGCGACGGCGGACGACGAGGCGTTGGCCCTCGCCTTCGAGGAGGCTCTGCGGATCATCGACGCGATCCCCGAGAAGGTCCTGGCCGAGGGTGAGGAGGCCACGGTGCGGTGGCTGGAGGCGCACGGCCGGAGCACGGCCGCGGCGGACGGCACCCCGGTGCTCTACGCGTTCAACCTGGGCGGCTGCGCCCGGGGCATCGCTCTGGCGGTCGGCTCCAACATCTTCGCCATCGCCAAGGTCTACAAGGTGAAGAAGGCCATCGACAAGCTCGGTGGTGTGAACAAGGTGATCAAGAAGATCCAGTCCAAGAAGAAGAAGGGCAAGACCTTCAAGAACGGGATCATGGAGGTCTTCGAGGAGGCGGGTGGCGGCATCGGCGCCATCGCCGCCGAGATCCTCGGCATCGACGGCGTCGTCAAGAACTGCTGGTAGCCGGGGAAGCAGGAGAGGGGTTTCTGCCGATGGCAGTCGTCGCGACCGTGCTGCGCTGGGTCTTCCTCGTGGCCGGAGTGGCCGTTCTGGCCGCCTTCCTCGTCAGCGCCGCCCGGGCGCGTATCGCCGGCACCCGCTTCGGTGAGCTGGTCGACGTGCTGGAGAGCCGGTGGTTCGCCCCGGGTCAGGTGTTCTTCGCCGTACTGGCGGGTCTCGCCGGATCCTGGGCCGCGGGCTGGGTGGGCGGGGACCGTCCGCCCCTCCTGGAATCCGTGCCGGTCCTGTTCCCGCTGGGCGTCGTCGCCGCGTTCCTCGTACGCCGCGCGGGCGGGGGCGGAGACTCGGCCAGGGACGGCAGGGCCTTCCTGGTGAGGCTGCTGGCGCTGCTGGTGGCGCCGCTGCTGCTGGGCGGCGTGATGACGGGCTGGTGAAGCCGACGGGCCGGACACGGGGCGGCGGGGCCTGCGGGGCCCGCCGCCCGCCGTCCCCCTACAGCCGCTGAACCCCGCCTGGCAGCGGCCCCCGCCCCGCCCGCTCCACCAGCAGCCAGCCGCCGAGGGTCATCGCCACGGCGCCCGGGGCGCTGACCGGGAGGGCGATCAGCAGGGCCGTGCGGCCCTCCAGCAGGCCGTCGAAGCCGACCACGGACAGTCCCAGCACGCCGAGCAGACAGAGCGTCGCGCCCAGGGCGGCCAGGGGGCCGGCGCCGGGGGGCGCGGACACCGCGAGCGGGCCGCGGCGCGCGTCGGCGGCTCCCGGTGGCGTGGCAGGGGGGCGCTCGGCGGTGCGGAAGGCGGCGACCAGGGCGGCGGTCAGGGCGGCCGCGAGGACCAGCCGCGGCGGGACCTGCGCCCACCAGGCGGCCGATCCGGGTTCGGGCAACGGCAGGCGCAGGGCGAGCATCGCCCCGTAGACCCCGAACATCGCCGTGAGGTGCCAGAGGAACGCGGTCATCGCCACCCCGTTGGCGGCGACCACCACGCGCCAGGCCCGGGGGCGGGCCAGCAGGCGGGCGGCCGGGGCGCGGAGGAGTTCGACCGCGCCGAGGAGCCACAGGCCGTGGGCGAGCAGGGCGAGGGTGGGCGGGGCCATGTTGCTGACCTTCTCGCCGGGCATTCCGACCATGGACAGCGGGTAGGGCCCGAACGCCACCAGCGCGGTCGCGGCGAGCAGGCCCGCACCGGCGAGGAGCGCGGGACGGCTGAGGCGGCCGTCGGCGCGCAGGAAGCCGAGCTGGTGGACGGCCAGCCAGACGAACGCGAAGTTGAGGAACTCGACGTACGGGACCCCGGCGGCGAACCGCAGGACGTCCACGGCGGCCGCCGCGCCCGCCAGACCCGCGAACGCGCCCCAGCCGTAGCGCTCGTGCAGCCGCAGCAGCGGCGGGGTGAACGCGACCATCGCCAGGTAGATCCCGATGAACCACAGCGGCTGGGTCACCATCCGCAGCGTGACGCCGGTCAGCCCGCCGCCCCCGCCCAGGAGTTGGACCAGCAGCGCCGCCGCGCCCCAGACCAGGACGAAGACCGTGGTGGGGCGCAGCAGCCGCTGGAGACGGGCGCGCAGGAACGCGGAGTAGACGGAGTCCTCGGACCCTTCGGGGCGTCTGCGGAGCAGCGAACGGTAGGACAGCGCGTGCGAGAAGCCGCCGACGAAGAAGAACACCGGCATGACCTGGAGCAGCCAGGTCAGCGGCTGGAGGGCCGGGACCACGGCCAGCAGGTTGCCGACCCCGTCCGGGGTGACGGCGGCCATCAGCCAGTGTCCGAGGACCACCGTGGCGAGCGAGGCGACCCGCAGGAGGTCGACGTAGCGGTCCCGGGTGGCGGGTGTCGCCCCGGCGCGTTCACGAACACTTGATCCCATGCCCGTACGGTCGCGTGCGCCGGGTGGGGGACGGCAGCGTCTTCGTACTCACCCGGGGGGTGAGTACGTGCGCCGGACCGCCCGTGCCCCCGGGGCGGGTGACACCGCGACGCGGGTGTCGCGGCATGTTCCCGAGGCCGCCAGCCCGGCCGCCACCTTCTCGGCCGCCTCCTCGTCCGCCGCCAGGAACGCCGTGGTCGGCCCGGAGCCGGAGACCAGGGCGGCCAGCGCCCCCGCCGCCGTGCCCGCCGCCAGGGTGTCGGCGAGGGAGGGGCGCAGGGAGAGCGCGGCGGGCTGGAGGTCGTTGCTCAGGGTGGCCGCGAGGGCTCCGGGGTCGCCGGAGCGCAGGGCGGCGAGCAGGTCGGGGGAGGCGGTCGGTTCGGGGATGTCCGTCCCCGCGGTGAGGCGGTCGAACTCGCCGTAGACGGCGGGGGTGGAGAGGCCCCCGTCCGCCACCGCGAAGACCCAGTGGAACGTTCCGCCGACCTCGACCGGGGTCAGCTTCTCGCCGCGTCCGGTGCCGAGCGCGGCCCCGCCGACCAGGCTGAAGGGCACGTCGCTGCCCAGTTCGGCGCAGATCGCCAGCAGTTCGTCGCGGCTCGCGCCGGTCCCCCACAGGGCGTCGCAGGCGACCAGGGCGGCGGCCCCGTCGGCGCTGCCGCCCGCCATGCCGCCCGCGACCGGGATGTCCTTGGCGATGTGGAGGTGGACGGCCGGGTCGACGCCGTGGCGCTCGGCCAGCGCGAGGGCGGCGCGGGCAGCGAGGTTGGTGGCGTCCAGCGGGACCCGGGCGGCGTCCGGGCCTACGCAGGTGATGCGCAGTTCGTCGGCGGGGGCCGCGGTGACCTCGTCGTACAGGCCGACCGCGAGGAAGACGTTGGCCAGGTCGTGGAAGCCGTCCGCGCGGGCCGCGCCCACGGCGAGCTGCACGTTGACCTTGGCGGGGACGCGGACGGTGACGCCCGCGGGGTCAGCGCTCACCGGGACGGCACCTCCGGCTTGTGCTCCGCGATCGCCGCGAACTCCTCCACCGTCAGCGACTCCCCGCGCGCCTGCGGCGAGATCCCGGCGGCGAGGAGGGCGGCCTCGGCGGCGGGCGCGGACCCGGCCCAGCCGGACAGGGCGGCGCGGAGCGTCTTGCGGCGCTGGGCGAAGGCGGCGTCCACCACGGCGAAGACCTCGGTGCGGGAGGCCCGGGTGGCGAGGGGTTCGGTGCGGCGGACCAGCGAGACGAGGCCGGAGTCGACGTTCGGGGCGGGCCAGAAGACGCTGCGGCCGATCGCCCCGGCGCGCTTGACCTCCGCGTACCAGTTGGCCTTCACCGAGGGTACGCCGTAGACCTTGTTGCCGGGGCGGGCGGCGAGCCGGTCGGCGACCTCGGACTGGACCATGACGAGGGTGCGCTCGATGCTCGGGAAGCGTTCCAGCATGGTGAGCAGGACCGGCACGGCCACGTTGTACGGGAGGTTCGCGACGAGCGCGGTGGGCGCGGGGCCCGGCAGTTCGGTGACCAGCATCGCGTCCGAGTGGACGAGGGCGAAGCGGTCGGCGCGCTCCGGCATCCGGGCCTGGACCGTGGCGGGCAGCGCGGCCGCGAGGGTGTCGTCGATCTCGACCGCGACCACCCGGTCCGCCGCCTCCAGCAGCGCCAGGGTCAGCGAGCCGAGCCCGGGGCCGACCTCGACGACCACGTCGTCCGGGCGTACCTCGGCCGTGCGCACGATGCGGCGGACGGTGTTGGCGTCGATGACGAAGTTCTGACCGCGCTGCTTGGTGGGGCGTACGCCCAGCGTCGCGGCCAGGTCGCGGATGTCTGCGGGGCCCAGGAGGGCGTCGGGCTCTGTGCTGCTCACCCGGTAAGCCTACGGCCGCAGAGCGGCCACGGACTCGCCCCCCGCTGCACGTACAGCTTCTTCGCCCGGTGCGTCTGCTCGGCGGCGGGGGCGTTCTGCGGGCGTCCGGAGCCGCCGAGGGAGTGCCAGGTCTGTGCGTCGAACTGGTAGAGCCCGCCGTACGTCCCGCTCGGGTCGACCGCCGTCGGCCGTCCGCCGGACTCGCAGGCGGCGAGCGCGGACCAGTTCAGCCCGTCCGCCCCGCCGGGCGACGCGGGGCGCTGCCGGGTGCCGGTGCGCACGACGCGGCTGACCGGCCGGTGGACCAGCTCCTCGGCGGTCCGGCGGGGCGTGAGGCGTACGCCGTTGACGGTCCGCACGGCGTAGGTGACCCGGCGCACCCCGTTGCGGCCCGCCCGCTCGACGCGTTCGACGCCCCGGAACAGCGCGGGGTCCTCGCTCCGCTCGACGGCGTAGGGGACGGTCTCCTCGCGCACCTCGTGGGTGTCGGTGATCCGCAGGACGGAGACGGTCTGGCCGTCGCGCGGGAAGCTGCCGGGGGCGACGGAGGTGGTGTCCTGGCCCTCCAGGGTGATGCCGGCCTGGGCGAGCGCCTCGCGGACGGTGGCGGCGTTGGTGCGCAGGGTGCGCTCCTGGCCGTCGGCCATGAAGGTCACGGTGCGTTCGGTGCGGACGGTGAGGGCCAGACCTGTGCGGGCGATACGGGTGGAGCGGGCGGCGGAGAGGTGGGCGCCCTCGGCCCGCACCCCGAACTCGCGCAGCGCCCCGGCCACGGTGTCGGCGGTCGTCCACACCTGGTGGCGGACGCCGTCGAGGGTGAGGGTGACGGGCCGCCCGTAGCGGACGACGACCTCGTCGCCGTGGCCGATCCCGGTGCCGGGGGCCGGGGAGACGCGGTCGTGCGCGCCGACGGTGACGCCCTCGTCCGCGAGGAGTTCGGTGACGTCGTCGGCGAAGGTGTGCAGGGTCCGGGGCGCGCCGTCGACGTCCAGCCGGACCGCCTTGTCCTGGGCGACGAACGCGGTGGTGCCGCCCGCCAGGAACGCGACGACGAGGGCCCGGGGGACGAGCCGCTTGAGCGCCAGGTTCCCGGCGTCCGCGTCGGGGGTCCGCCGCCCCGCGGCCCGCCGGGCGGCGGGGCGGGCGGGGACCTGCCGGGGCACCCCGAGCGGCGCGGGCGCGGCAGGCGGGGTGAGCGGCGCGGGCGGGAGGGCGGCGACGGCCGGGGCGGGCGTGAACGGCGCGGGGGTGTACGGCGCGGCGACGGTCGGCGCGGGGGTGGTCGGCGCGGCGACGGTCGGGGCGGGGGTGAACGGGGCGGAGGTGGCCGGCGCGGCGACGGACGGCGCGGGGGTGGTCGGTTCTGTCGCGACGAGCCCGTCGGCGACGGTCAGGTGGTCGTGGAGCGTGCCGGGGAAGGCCACCGGTGCCGGGACCCCGGAGGCGGTGGGAGGTGGTGCGAGCGCCCTGCGCCGACCGCCGCGTACCGCCCGGTGACTGCCCTGCGAAGTGCTCACGCCGCTCCCGAAGTTCCGCCAGCCGCCCCCTGTGTGCGGGGGGACGATAGCGGAGCTCCGGTCACTCTCCAAAGTCGGACGGACACGTGGAGTGTTCAGAGGGGTGGAGGGGACACCGGACCCGGGCCGGGCGCGGCCCCGGAACCGGGGCGTGCGGGGCCTCGGGAGGGGCGGGCCCGGGGCCCTCAGAAGTCGAAGGCGCGGGCGGTGTTGTCGTAGACCGCGGCGGCCAGGGCGTCCTCCTCCAGACCCTTCACCGCAGCCATGGCGCGGAGGGTGACGGGGATGAGGTAGGGGGCGTTGGGCCGCCCCCGGTAGGGCGCCGGGGTGAGGAACGGGGCGTCCGTCTCGACCAGGACCAGCCCCGTGGGGGCGACGGCGAGCGCGTCGCGCAGCGGCTGGGCGTTCTTGAAGGTCACGTTGCCCGCGAAGGACATGAAGTATCCGGCGGCCGCGCAGATCCGGGCCATCTCCGCGTCGCCGGAGTAGCAGTGGAACACCGTCCGCTCGGGCGCCCCGGCGTCCGCGAGGACCCGCAGGACGTCGGCGTGCGCGTCCCGGTCGTGGATGACCAGGGCCTTGCCGTGCCGCTTGGCGATCTCGATGTGCGCCCGGAACGACTCCTCCTGGGCGGCGACGCCCTCGGGGCCGGTACGGAAGAAGTCCAGGCCCGTCTCGCCGACCGCCCGGACGTGGTCGAGGGCGGCCAGCGCGTCGATCTCGGCGAGCGCCTCGTCCAGCGCCGCCTTGCCGCCCGGCCCCCTGGCCCCCTGGCGCGCGGTGCCCCCGGGGTCGCCGTGCACGATGCGCGGTGCCTCGTTGGGGTGCAGGGCCACCGAGGCGTGGACGGCGGTGTGGGCGGCCGCGGTCTCGGCGGCCCAGTGGGAGCCCGGCACGTCGCAGCCGACCTGGACCACCGTCGTGACGTTGACCGCGGCGGCGCGGGCGAGGGCCTCCTCGACGGTGCCGTCCTGCATGTCGAGGTGGGTGTGGGAGTCGGCGACCGGAACCCGCAGGGGGTCGGGCAGCGGCGGGGCTTCGGTACGGCTCATGCCGACGACTCTACGAGGGCCGGGCCCTCGTGGAGTCGTCGGCCTCGGGTGCGTCAGTGGCCCGTCACCCGGGCGGAACGGGCCGCGCCGTCCGCGGCGGGAGGAGGCCCGTCACCTGCGGTGGGACAGGCCTGCCGCCTCCGGTGGGACAGGTCCGTCACCTGCGGTGGGGCAGGTCCGTCACCTGCGGTGGGACAGGTTCGTCGGCTGCGGCGGAACGGGCCTGTCACCTGCGGATGGCCAGGTCCGTCACCTGCGGTGGAACGGGTGGAGCAGGTCGGCGAGCCGCCAGTGGCGCTCCGGGGCGGCGGCCGACACCGACGGGTCGTGGGCGGTGCGCGGGGCGGGCTGCTTGCGCAGGAGCTCCTGGACCCCGGCGACCCGGCCCGCCCGCATGATGCGCACCACGTGTCCGCCGCAGTTGGTGCAGGTGGGCGTGGAGAGCGGGGACGGGACGCGCAGGCCGTCGGCGGTGTAGACGACGAACTGGTGCCCGTGGATGTCCGTGTGGTGCTCTATCTCGTAGGACTGCTCCCATCCGTACCCGCACTTCATGCAGGCGAAGGCGTAGGCCTCGTGGACGGTGGTCGCTGCGATCTCGCTCATGCCCGCTCCTCTGGTCCGCCGGTCAGGCGCTCCGGGGACGGCCGGTCCGGGCGAGGGTTTCGCCGGGCGGCCCGTCCCCTCCAGTGGACACCTGGACCCGGGTGGACGCACCAGCTCACAGCGGATATTGGTGCGTTCTTGGCCTCCTTTGGCCGCCCCTTTGCCGCTCCATGGCCCGGCTGAGGAACGGGGCAGGACGGGCCGTGACCGGCGGGCCACCGAGCGCCCCCGCGCACGCCGGTTGCCCTCTGCGAACGCGCCCGCGCACCACCCCGCACCCACCCGGCTTCTCCCCCGAATTCCCGGGCTTTTCGCCGTCCGGGGCACCTGGAATTCACTATTCAATTGAATGCAGAATTTCCACCGCTGTCACGTCCCGATTTGCGGGCCCCGCTTTTCTGCTTTTCACTCGTTACGTCCACCCCATTTCCCACAGGACGGGGAGCATCACATGTTCACGACGGACACCACTGCCACCGACATCGAGCTGGACCTCGACACGGCTCTCAACCCGGGCGAGGCCGAGGGGATCTACCGGGACTCGCGTGAGTGCGCGTACCTCGCGCTCCTCGCGGGCGGCGGCGCTCTGCTGCTCTCGCCCCCGACCCCGCGCCCGAAGAAGGGCTGAACGTCGACACATGGACCAGACACATGCCTCGTCCCCGCTAGCGGGTGCCGTGCATGACCTGGCAACGGAGGTGGTCCTCGCTCTGCGGAGCGGGGACCACCTCGCCACGGTGTGCGGCGCGGCGGGCATCGACGAGGAGAACCGGACCGGAGTCGCCGCCGTGCGGGTCATCGGCGCCGACGTGCTGCTGCCCAGCGTCCTGACCGGGCGCCATCCACATCCGGGGGACGTCGCGGTGCTCGACCGGGCGGTACGGGAGTTCCCGCCCAAGCCCGACGCCCCGGCCGCCACGGCCTGGAGCCACTGGCACATGACCTCCACGCTCCGGCGGATCGCGACCCCGTCTCCGGGCGAGGCCGCACCCACGACCGACGAGCCCGACGCCGCCTGGCTGGAGCACGCCCCCTGGCAGGCCTTCACCCACCAGCTGTCCGTCCTGGCCCCGCTCGCCGTCCCGGCCGTCCCCTCGGCCGTCCAGCGGGCGGCGGCGAACCGGGCGGTCGACCTGGCGCGCGGGTTCGTCCGCGCGGTCCGGCGGCGCGACTGGCTCCAGGCGGCGGGCGCCGGGCGCTGGCTGGCCGCGGTCGGCGGCGAACCGGCCACGCTGGGCCTGGACCGCGGCCTGGACTTCGTCGAGCTGATGGGCGGCCACGACCCCCGGGTCACCCTCCAGGTGCGAGCCGCCCGGCTGATGGCCGAGGCGAGGCCGCGGTGACGGCGACCGCCACCCAGGACCCCCGGGGGCGCCCGGGGGTGGGCGGGGCGTCCCCCGCGCCCGGCTCCGCCCTCGCCGTGCTCCCCGGGGTGCTGTCCCGCGCGCTGGCCTGGACCGACGACCACCGGGCGGGTTTCGCGCTCCCCGACGACGTCCTGGAGCCCCACACCCAGGTCAACGCCACCCTCAAGCCGCTGGGCGAACTGGCCCAGCTCGGCTCCACCATCCGCCGCGCCACCGCCCCCGGCACCCCGGAGCACGAGCTGGCCGGGGAGCTCGTGGCGTACGCCTGGGCGCAGGTGCGGGAGGGCGCCCTGCTCCTGGAGCTGCTGCGCGCCGAGCCGTTCGCCGCCTACCCGTACGAGATCTACGCCGCGTTCGCCGGGTACGGGCTGCGCCACGAGGGGTTCGAGGCGCTGGCCCGCCCGCTCACCGCGACCCGGGCCTGGGCCCACACCGAGCAGCACGCCAACCGGCAGCTGGGCCTGGTCAACTCCGAGCGGCGGGTGGGGGTGGTGACCCACACGGACGCGGGCGGGGTGCTGGCGCGGACCTGGCTGGGCGGACTGTCGGAACCGTGGATGTTCGAGGGCCCCTCCGGCTACGCCCTGACCCACACCGTCTTCCACCTCACCGACTGGGGCCGGATGCCCGAGCGGGTGCCGGAGCGGATCGACGGCTATCTGCGGACCTGGCTGCCCGCGTGGGCCGACGGCTGCCTGGAGAGCGGCCAGTGGGATCTGACCGGCGAGCTGCTGGCGGTGGCCGCGTCGCTGCCGGGCCCGTCGCCCACCGGACTGCTGGACGCGGTCTGGCCGGTGCTGGCCGGGGCCCAGCACCCGACGGGGTGCGTGCCGGAGACCGGCGTACCGGTGGACGAGGACGCTCCGCCGGACCCGTATCCCTTCATCGACTGCTATCACTCCACGCTCGTGACGGCCTTCGCCGCGGCCCTGTCCCTGAGGTCGCTGCGGTCGCCGGGGCGGGCGGACGAGACCGGGCCCGCCCGGGAAAGGCACACCCCATGAGCAGCTCCATCCAGCAGATCCACGACGTCGGGGCGAAGGCCCTGGGCTGGCTGTACGAGCACCGCGAGGGCTTCCGGCTGGAGGCCGATCCGGCCCCGGAGGCGGGGATGCTGGACCGGTTCAAGCCGCTGGGCGAGCTGGCGCTGATCGGGAAGGTCATCTTCCGCGAGGGCGTGGCGGGCTCCCAGCAGGCCTCGCTCGCCCACAAGCTGCTGGATCACGCCTGGCACGAGCTGCTGGGCTCCGGGGCGCGGCTGCTGGAGGGCCAGCGGCGCGAACCGCTCTCACCGGTGCCGCTGGAGGTCTACGTACCGTTCCGTGAGCTGGGCTACCGGCAGCCGGACCTGGAGTCCGCGATCCGGCTCAACCACCGCCTGGGCAGCTGGGCGGCGCTGGAGGTGCTGCCGGTGCGGCGGCTCGGGCTGAGCGCGATCGAGCGGCGCTTCGGGGTGGAGCCGAGCGTTCCGGAGACAGCGGCGCTGGCCCACACCTGGCTGGCGCGGCGGCCCGAGCCGTGGACGGTCGAGGGCCACATCGGCTACGACATCACCCACACCGTCTTCCACCTCACCGACTGGGGCGAGCGGACCGCCGGGCTGCCCGCCGACATCGCGGAGTACCTGGCGATGTGGCTGCCGGTCTGGCTGGACGACTGGCTGGACCTGAGGCGCTGGGACCTGCTGGGCGAGCTGCTGGTGGTCGACGCGTGCCTGCCGGAACCCACCCTGGACGCGGCGGCCTGGCAGGGGTTCGCGCAGGCCCAGCAGCCGGACGGGGCGATGCCGGTGGTCGGTGACATGCCGGAGGGCGACGAGGAGTCGGTGTTCGACCTCGTCTACCACCCGACGCTGGTCGCCGCGTTCGCCTCGGCGCTGGCGATGTCCCGCGCCCTGTCCGGCCTCAGCGCCGCACCGGCCCCGGCATGACGGATATGACGGACATGACGGACGCGACGGACGTGTCGACGGTCCGCGCGGACGCCCCCGGCTTCCGGGCCACGGCCCGCCTCCTGGCCACCGCGGCCACCGCGGTCGACGCCCCGGACCTGGTGCTCGCGGTCAGCCGGAACGGCGTCCGCACGGTCCACACCGGCGGCGGCTCGGAGCCGGGCCCGGTCCCCCGCGAACGGCTCGCATACGAGCTGGGCTCGGCGTCGAAGCCGTACGCCGGACTGCTGCTCGCCCGGCTGGTCGCCGAGGGCCGGGTCCGCTACGAGGACCGGGCGGCGGACCTCTTGGCCCCGGGCCTCCCGGTGCACCCGGCGGTACGCCGGATCACCCTGCGCCATCTGCTCACCCACACCTCGGGGCTGCCGGGTCTGCCGGCCGACTTCTACCCGCAGGCGGTGCCCCGCTGGTCGACCGACCCCTACGGCGGCTACCCGGCCGACCGGGTGGTGCGGGCGTTCCTGCGGGCCCGCCCGCGCCACCGCCCCGGGACCCGCTGGCACTACTCGAACTTCGCCGTCTCGGTCCTCGGCCACACCCTGGCGGCGGCCACCGGCACCCCCTGGGAGGTGCTGCTGCACCAGCGGGTGCTGACCCCGCTCGGCCTGACGGCGACCCGGGTGCGGCCGGGACCGGAGGGCGCGGACGCGGTGGGCCACCGCCGGGACGGCACCCCGGTGCCCGCGCTGGACACCGGGGGCTTCGCGGCGGCGGGCGCGGTGCGGGCGACCCCGCTGGACCTGCTGTCGTTCCTGGAGGCGCACCTGGGCGGCCCGGAGCATCGCGACCCGTCCCTGAGCGCGGCGCTCGCCGACGTGACACGGCCCGTACTGCGGCGCGGCCTGCGGCACGGGCACACCCACACGCTCACCTGGTTCCACCACCCCTCCCCGTACGGCCCGGTGCTCTTCCACGCGGGGGCGACGCTGGGCCAGCAGGCGTTCCTGGGCTTCCGCCCGGGGTCGGGGCTCGCGGTGGCGGCGACGGCGACGCGGCGGGTGCACCGGGCGGACACGTTCGTGGCGACGGCGTACGGGCTGCTGACGGAGACGCACTGACCACGCGCCCCGCCGACCCTGCTCTGCGCCTGTCACCGGACCCTCTCCGCGTCACCGGACCCGCTGTTACCGGGCCTCTCCGTGCCACCGGACCCGCTGTTACCGGGCCTCTCCGTGCCACCGGACCCGCTATTACCGGGCCTCTCCGCGTCACCGGACCCTCCGCCTGATACCGCGCTACCGGGTCCTCCCCTGTCCGCCACCGGGCCCTGCGCCTGTCAGCGGGCCTTCTCCGCGTTCTTGGCGGCGACCACCGCGTCGAACACCTCGCGCTTGGGCAGTCCGGCGTCGGCGGCGACGGCGGCGATGGCCTCCTTGCGCGGCTCCCCCGCCTCCTCGCGCACCCGCACCCGGCGCACCAGTTCCTCGGCGTCCAGCTCCTCGGGACCGGAGTCGGGGGCGCCCTCGACGACGACGGTGATCTCCCCCCGTACCCCGTCGGCGGCCCACTCGGCCAGCTCACCGAGCGGGCCGCGCCTCACCTCCTCGTACGTCTTGGTCAGCTCCCGGCAGACGGCGGCGCGGCGCTGCGCGCCGAAGACCTCGGCCATCGCGACGAGGGTGTCGTCCAGCCGGTGGGGGGCCTCGAAGAAGACCATGGTGCGCCGCTCGCCGGCGTTCTCGCGGAGCCGGGAGAGCCGTTCGCCGGCCTTGCGGGGCAGGAACCCCTCGAAGCAGAACCGGTCGACGGGCAGCCCGGACAGGGCGAGCGCGGTGAGCACGGCGGACGGCCCGGGGACGGCGGTGACGCGGATGCCGCGTGCCACGGCGGCGGCGACGAGCCGGTAGCCGGGGTCGGAGACGGACGGCATCCCGGCGTCCGTGACGAGCAGCACCCGCGCCCCGTCGGCCAGCGCCTCGACCAGCTCCGGCGTACGGGCGGACTCGTTGCCCTCGAAGTAGGAGACGACACGCCCCGAGGTGTGGACGCCGAGCCCCTGGGTGAGGCGGCGCAGCCGCCGGGTGTCCTCGGCGGCGACGACATCGGCCCGCTCCAGTTCGGCGGCCAGGCGGGGCGGGGCGTCCGCCAGGTCTCCGATGGGGGTCCCTGCGAGCACGAGCGTTCCAGTCTCTCCAGTCACATCAGCCATCCTCGCAGCACGGGCAGCACCGTTCGCACAGATGCGTTCCCTACGATGGCGCGGTGACGAGTACCGCACCCGAGACCCAGCGGGGCCAAGACGCCGGGGACCCGCCCGGCGAACAGCCGACCTCCTGGCAACGGCGGCTGCGCCGCTTCGGCCATGTCCCCCGGGCGGAGACCTCCCTCAGGGACCGGCTGGACCCGCCGTACACCCGGCCCGGCCGTCAGCTGTGGTCGGTGCTCGCGGTGCCGCCGCGCCTCGCCGACCGGCTGGTGCGGTGGTCCGCCTGGGGCGGCCCGTTGCTGGTGACCCTGGTCGCCGGGGTGCTGCGGTTCTGGAAGCTGGACCAGCCGCACGCGGTGATATTCGACGAGACGTACTACGCGAAGGACGCGTGGGCGCTGGTCAACCAGGGGTACGAGGGGTCCTGGCCCAAGGACGTCGACAAGCTGATCCTCAAGGACCCCGACGCGGTCCCGATCCCGACCGACCCGGGCTACGTGGTGCACCCGCCGGTCGGGAAGTGGATCATCGGCTTCGGTGAGCAGCTGTTCGGCTTCACGCCGTTCGGCTGGCGGTTCATGGTGGCGGTGCTCGGCACGCTCTCCGTGCTCCTCCTCTGCCGGATCGGCCGGCGGCTGTTCCGTTCCACGTTCCTGGGGTGTCTGGCGGGTCTGCTGCTCGCGGTGGACGGGCTGCACTTCGTGATGAGCCGGACCGCGCTGCTCGATCTGATCGTGATGTTCTTCGTGCTGGCCGCGTTCGGCTGCCTGGTGGTGGACCGGGACCGCGCGCGGCGGACGCTGGCCGACGCGCTGCCGGTGGACGCCGAGGGGGTGCTGCGCCCGGACGCGCGGATCGCGGAGACCCTGCGGCTGGGATGGCGGCCGTGGCGGCTCGCGGCGGGTGTGATGCTGGGCCTGGCCTTCGCCACGAAGTGGAACGGCCTCTACGTCCTGGCCGCGTTCGGCCTGATGACGGTCCTGTGGGACGTGGGCGCACGGCGCACGGCGGGCGCGGCGCACCCCTACCGGGCGGTGCTGCGCCGGGACCTGTTCCCCGCGTTCGTCTCCACGGTGCCGGTGGCGATCGTCACCTACGTCGTCTCCTGGACCGGCTGGATCGTCACGGGCAAGGGCTACTACCGCAACTGGGCGGCCACCGAGGGCAAGGGCTCGTCCTGGAGCTGGCTGCTGCCGGACTGGGTGCGGAGCCTGTGGCACTACGAGACCCAGGTGTACGACTTCCACGTCGGCCTGACCTCGGGCCACACCTACGAGTCCAACCCGTGGAGCTGGCTGGTCCTCGGCCGCCCGGTCTCCTACTTCTACGAGGAGCGGACGGGCTGCGAGCAGTCCGCGACCGGCAAGTGCGCCGCCGAGGTCCTCGCCATCGGCACCCCGCTGCTCTGGTGGCTGGCGTGCTTCGCCCTGGCCTACGTCGTCTGGCGCTGGTTCTTCCGCCGGGACTGGCGGGCGGGCGCGATCGCCTGCGGGGTGGCGGCGGGCTGGCTGCCCTGGTTCTTCTACCAGGAGCGCACGATCTTCCTCTTCTACGCGGTCGTGTTCGTCCCGTTCCTGTGTCTGGCCGTGACGATGATGCTCGGCGCGGTCCTGGGCCCGGCCGCGGGCAGGGGCACCCGGGCCGAACTGGGCCTGGACTCCCCCGACCCGACCGGCGAGCGCCGCCGCACCCTCGGGGCGATCACGGTGGGTGTGCTGGTGCTCCTGATCATCTGGAACTTCATCTACTTCTGGCCGCTCTACACCGGCACCTCGATCCCGGAGGACCTGTGGCGGGACCGGATGTGGCTGGACACCTGGGTGTAGCCGCGTCGCCCGTCGCGGTGGACCCGCGGCGGGCGGGGAGCGCACATGCGGGCGGGCCGCCGCGCCGGGGTCGGTGCGGCC
>NZ_JBIWOX010000027.1:0-68431 GCF_044767975.1 Streptomyces sp. NPDC101181
GGGGGGGCGGCGGGGGGGGGGGGGGGGGGGGGGGGGGGGGGGCTGCGCGCCGGGGGGGGGGGGTGGGGGGGGGGGGGGGCGGGGCCCCGGGCCCCCCCCCCCCCCCACCACCCTGTCGACCGTGTGTCGCCACATACCGACAAGTCGGGGGCCGGCAGCAGAGCGCCGGACCGCCCGGAGAAAAGAGGGACGCGATGGACGGGCCGGCGTGGGAGGGCAGAGGTGTGGGCGCGTTGCCCCGCCACCTCCGCGGATTCGCGCAGACGCATCTCGCGCTGCGACGTGACTCCCGCCGACTGGTAGCCGCGGTACCGCTGTTGACATCCGCCGGCCTGCCCGCGGTCGCGGAGTGGTGGCGGCAGTTCCGGGCCATCGTCGACTGGCACCACCGCACCGAGGACGAGATCCTCTGGCCGGGGCTGATCGAGTACGCGCCCGAGATCGCCGCCGGATCGCACCTCATGGTCCAGGACCACGTGGCCCTGGACGACTCGATGCTCCGGGTGACCCAAGCGCTCGAAGCGGGCCGGGCCGAAGCGCTCGCCGGACCTGTCGGCGTGTTCGACTCCGTCCTCCACCAGCACCTGCACGAGGAGGAGGAGCTGACCTTCCCGGTCTTCGCCCGGGTGCCGGCCGACGTCTTCACCGCCCTGGAGCGCCGGGTCCTGGCCGCGGCGCCCTTCGGCATCAAGCGGATCCTGCCGCCCTGGCTGCTCGACGGACTTCCCGATCCGGACGGGGTGATGCCGGGGCCGGTGCGGCTGATCGGCCGCACGCTGCTCCTGAAGTCCTACCGCCGCTCCGTCACCGGACTGCTGGAACCCACCTGACCCGGACCCCCGTCCGCCGGGCCCGGCGGCCCGTACCACCGAACGACCGGAGAGACACCATGAGCCCCACCCCTTCCCGACCCGAGCCCGCGCTCCTCGCGGCCACCGTCGGCACCGGACTGATGGCCGGGCTGTACCTCGCCTTCGACGTCGGTGTGATGCCCGCACTGGCCCGCCGTGAGGACGAGCGGTTCGTCAGCACGATGCGCCGGGCCAACGACGCCCTCGACGACAGCGCCTCCTTCGGAGCCCTCTTCCTCGGGGTGTTCGTGGCCACCGGCGTCGCGGCCCGCCGCCTGCGCCGCGCCGAGCAGGGCGAAGCCGCCCGTCGTGCCAAGGCCGCGGCGGTGCTCTACGGCCTCAGCGTCGCCGTGACCATCGGCGCCAACCTGCCGCTGAACCGCCGCCTGCGCGCCGCGCCCGCGGCCACGTCGGCGGCGGCGACGGCCGCGCGGGCCGCCTACGAGCGCCCGTGGCGCACGGCCAACGCCGTCCGCACGGCCGCCTGTCTGGGCGCCCTCGCGCTGCTGGGCGGCGCGGCCCGGCGGCGGACCGCGACCGGGCACGGTGACGGCCGGTGACGCGGGGCGAGCGGAGCGGGAACCGCTGCCGGTTCCGGGCCGTTGCCAGGAGGACCCGGGAGCACGACCGAGCTTCCGGGGCCGGTCCGTACGGCGCCCGGGGGGCCGTGCGAAGGCGGCCTTCCACGCCGGGCCGGCCCGCGGGTCCCCGACGGCGAAACGGTATGAGGTGATGGTGGTGGACGCGTTCAGCGGCCTGCTGGGAAGCCCCAAGGCCCGGGGAGCCTTCCTGCTGAAATCCGTGTTCAACCCGCCCTGGGGCCTGCGTGTCGAGGACCGTGCCCCGCTCTCGCTCGTCACCCTGCTGCACGGGTCGGCGTGGGTGCTCCGCGAGGGCGGCGAACCGGTCAAGCTGGCCGCCGGTGACGTCGCGGTGCTGCGCGGGCCCGAGCCGTACACCCTCGTCGACGACCCCGCCACCCCGCCCGGTGTCACGGTCGCCGCCGAGCAGCGGTGCAGCACCGCCGACGGCGAGGACGTCACGGAGACCATGTCGCTCGGCGTGCGCACCTGGGGCGAGCCGCACCGCTCGGGCTCGACGGTGATGCTGAGCGGCACCTACCAGGCGCCCAACGAGGTCGGCCGCCGGCTGCTCGCCAGTCTGCCGGCCCTGCTGGTGCAGCCCGCCTCCGCCGCCCGGACGCCGCTGATCGGCATGCTGGCCGCCGAGATGGACCAGGAGGACATCGGCCAGGAGGTGGTCCTGGACCGGCTGCTCGACCTGCTGCTGATCAACGTGCTGCGCTCCTGGCTGGTCGAGCCCGGCACGGGTGCGCCGCTCTGGTTCCGGGCCCAGAGCGACCCGGTCGTCGGCCGGGCGCTGATGCTGCTGCACGACCGGCCGAGCGAGCCGTGGACGGTCGCCTCGCTCGCCTCCGCCGTGGAGGTCTCCCGGGCGAAGCTCGCCCGCCACTTCACCGAGCTGGTCGGCGAACCGCCGATGTCCTACCTGACCGGATGGCGGCTCACCCTCGCCTCCGACCTGCTGCGCGATCCGGATCTCTCGGTCGCCAAGATCGCCGAACAGGTCGGCTACTCGGGGCCGTTCGCGCTCAGCGCCGCGTTCAAACGCGAACGCGGCGTCAGCCCCCAGGAGTACCGCCGGGGCAAGCGCTCGGAGGAGGTCCCGGCCACCGGCTCCGACGGCCGGACCGTGATGCTCAGGCGCTGAGCCGCGCCGCCGGACGGGGCGTCCCGTCCGGCAGGCCGTCCCGGGCGCCGGGCACGGCCACGGCCGTGAGCAGCAGCCCGCCCCCGACCTGCCAGCGGCCGGTGTACGGGTACGCGCCGCGCACCGGCCGCGGCACACCGCCGCCCCCGGGCGCGGACCGTCCTCGCCCCGGGGGCGGCGTGCGCTCGGGACGTACCGACGCCGTGAGCCCGCCGTCGGGGGTGAGCGCCACCTCGACGGCACGGGTCCCGATCCAGCGGCCCGTCGCCGGGTGCCAGGCCTTGTACACCGACTCCTTGGCGCTGAACAGCAGCCGGTCCCAGGGGACGCCGGGGCTGCTGCGGGACAGCTCGGCGACCATGTGCCGTTCCGGCTCCGTCGCCACGAGGCCCAGCACCCCCGGCGGCAGCGGCAGGGCCGGTTCGGCGTCCACGCCGAGCGCCGCCCACACCTCGGCGCGGGCGGCCACCGCCCCCCGGTACCCGGCGCAGTGCGTGATGCTCCCGACGACGCCCGACGGCCACGCCGGAGCCCCGTCCGCGGTACGGAGCACCGGACCCCGCCGCACCGCCAGTTGGTCCAGGCAGCGGTGGGCGCAGGCCCGCGCGGCGGCGAACCGCCGGACGGTCGCCTCGGGCCGTCCGCGCAGCAGCGCCAGCTCGCGGGGGTCGGGCAGGGCGGGCAGCGCGTCGTCGAACGCCTCCGCCCGCGCCACCCCCGCCGGGACGATCCGCTCGATCACGGCCCGCCGCCCGCCCCGAGGACGCGCGCCGGGCGGCGCGGACCGGGCCCGCCCACCCGGGGCTTCGCGAGGCCGGGCCCCGCGGGACCCGGACCGGGCGTGCCCGCCCGGAGCGCCCCGGGGCCGGGCCCGGACGGCCGCGCCCCGGGCGCGCCCCTCCCCGCCCGGCCCCGGGGCGCCGGCCGGCGCGGGGCGACCGTCATCGGGAGCCCGCCCGCTTCGCGGCCTCGCCGTCCCGGGGGCCGTGGGCGGCGGGGCCCTGGACCCGCAGGACGGCGGAGACCACCGCGTCCGGGCTCTCCAGCGGCAGCACGTGTCCGGCGCCGGGCAGCGAGGTGAACGAGGCGTCCGGCAGGGCGGCGGCCAGCTCCCGGCCCAGCTCCGGCCGGATGACCTTGTCCTTCTCCCCGGTCAGCACGGCGGCCGGGACCCGTACGGAGGGCAGCGCCGCCCGCAGGTCCATGCCCCGGGAGGACCGGAAGCAGGCGCCCCGCACCGGCGGCGCGGTGCCCGCGAACACCTGGCGGTTGACCTCACGGAGCCGCGGATCCAGCGCCGAACCCGTCATCTGCCCCAGCAACAGCCGCCCGAGCGCGGGCCGCCGCAGCGCCCACGAGAACAGCGGGGCCTCCATCATCGAGGCCTCCTTCTCCGGCGTGTCCTGGTCGTAGGCCGCCGAGGCGACCAGCACCAGGCCCGCCGGACCGGCGTCCGGCCCGGCAGCGGCCGCCAGCGACAGCGCCGCGAACCCGCCCCCGGAGTGGCCGACGACGACCGGCGCCCCGCCCGCGTACGCGACGACGGTGGCCAGGTCGGCGGTCATCGCCTCGGCGCTCACCCCCGAGGAGCCCGCGGTCGAGGCGCCGTGGCCGCGCAGATCGTAGGCGAGGACCGGGAAGCCGTGGCGCAGCAGCCGGTCGGTGACCGGGCTCCAGATCCGGCGGCTGCCGCCCCAGCCGTGCGCCAGCACGACCACGGGCAGTTCCTCGCCGCTCCCCTCCAGGGGGTGCAGCACGGAGAGCGCGAGGCGGCCGCCGTCCTCGGCGGTCAGGAAGACCTCGCCGGCGGCGGGCGCGGTCACCGGGAACCTCCGGCGGCCGGAGCGGCGGCCGGGGCCGCGGTGGCCGGGTCGGCCGCCGGGGCGGCGGGCAGCAGCCGACTGAGCCTGCCGAACGCCGCGCGGGTGGCCCGGGTGTGCATGGCCCCGACGTCCACCAGGTTGGCCAGAAGGGCGAGTTGCCCCTGCGGGCTCGCCCGGAAGAACATGACGAGCCGGGTGCCGCCGTCCTCCAGCCCGGTGAGCGTGAACTCGGCGGTGCCGCGGAACGCCCCCTCCACGTACTCCAGCGCCAGCCGCCGCGCCCGCTCCACGGCGGTGGTGCGCGCGGTGAACCGCAGCTTCTTGCCGCCCTTGTCGACGCCCTTGGTGTGGACCGTGACCCGGGTCAGCGCGCCGACCCGGTCCGGGGCGCCGTCCACCGGCTCGAAGGTGTTGTCCGGCACCCACCACCGCGCGTCGCCCGCGAGTTCGCCCAGCAGGGCCTCCCAGACCGCGTCCGGACCGGCGGCGAGCAATACCTCGTCGACGAGCTCGTACTTCTTCAACTGCTCCTCCTCCTGGGGATGAACGGGAAGGGCCGCTCCCGCAGGAGCGGCCCCGGGGCCGTGCTCGGTCAGCCGAAGAAACCCTGGCCGGGGGTGAGGACGTTGCCGGGGTCGAAGCGCCGCTTCGCGTCGCACAGGGCCCCGTAGCTGCTGCCGAAGTGGCGCCGCCAGTCCGCGGCGGTCAGGTCCGGCACCGCCCCGACGAGGTAGCGCTTGGCGCCCATCTCCACGGCCCGGTCGTACAGCCAGCGGTTCTGCTTGACCATCCGCGCGATCTCCGCGTCGCTGGTCCCCGGGTTCGGGAAGCGCAGCAGGTCGAAGAGGTAACCGGTCTTGTCCTTCGGCTGCACCGCCATCGGCGCGGTCACCTTGGACGTCGGGTACGGGTAGGTCAGCAGCACACCGGCGCCCAGGCTCTCCGGGGTGAGCTGGCTCTCCACCAGGCGCAGGAAGCGGGCGGCCGAGGAGCGCGGCAGGAAGAGGCTCAGCCACGGCTTGGCCTCGAACCAGTGCCCGCCCTCCTTGAGGAAGGCCTCGTAGCCGTCCAGCCGGAAGAGGTAGTCGCGCAGCGCGAAGTCGTCGATGTGGGCCTCGGCGCGCAGGTCCTTGAGGCCCTTCAGCAGCTTCGCCCGGTCCGGGACGCGTCCGCCGGAGTACGTTGCGACCGCCTCGATCTTGTAGCGCCAGCCGGAGTTGTCCGGCTTGCGGACCATCTCGCCGCCCTGCATCTGGAAGCGGCGGTCGGCGAGCAGGATCTCGGAGTCCTTCATGAAGGCCGTGACGTCGCTGTAGAACAGGCTGAAGACGGTGGCCCGTTCGGCGGACGGCACGGTCCGCAGCGTCACGCTGACGATGACGCCGACCTGGCCGCCGCCGGCCAGCGCGGTGCGGAAGAGGTCCGAGCGCCGGGTCCGGGAGGTGGTGACCACCTCACCGGTGCCGGTCACCACGGTCATCGCCGTCACGGTGTCCGCGATGAGCCCCTCGGAGCCCATGGTGAGGCCGATGCCGCCGACGCTGATCGTCCCGCCCACCGAGAGCGGCAGGTAGTCCGGCAGGGCGGGCAGCGTGCGGCCGCGCGGCAGCAGGTGGTCGGTGATCTCCGCCCAGGTCGCCCCGGCCTCCACGGTGATGGAGTCGCTGCCGGTGGACAGGATGCGCGCCATACCGCGGGCGTTGACCGAGATACCGCCGGGCACGGCGGCCTGGCCGTAGCAGGAGTGCGACTCCAGGTCGTCGCCGGTGCCGCTGCGCCCGTTGACCGCCAGCTTCAGCCGGTTGGTCCGCGCGTAGCCGATCATCTTGGCGATGTCCTGGACCGAGCCGGGGGTGAGGACCGCCCAGGGCACGGTGTTGGTGACCAGCCGCCCGAAGTCGTGGCTGTAGGAGCCGAACTGGCTGGTGTCCGTGGTGAGCGTGCCGTCCAGCGGCGGTACGGCCACGACGCGGTCGCCGGGGCGGCGCGCGGGGTCGGCGGCGAAGGCCCAGCTGCCGGTGGTGGCGTTCCAGCCGATCACCGTGGCGGCGGCGCCGACCGTGCCGAGCACTGCTCTTCGGGAAGGGGTGTGCAGGTTCACGGGGAGCAACTCCATGTCTCGTCGGTCACGCGTCGGGAAGTCAGGAGCCGGCGGGCACGGTCGCCCGCAGGTCCTCGCTGGTGGTCAGCAGGTGCTCGGCGGGGTCGAAGCGGCTGGTGGCCCGCCGGAAGCGCCAGGTGTAGGTCGGCCAGATGGAGGGGTTGCGGCCGTGCTCGTCGAGATACCAGCTGTTGCAGTTCCCGGCGTTCCACACGGTGCCGTCCAGCCGCTGGTCCAGCTTCTCGTTGTAGGCGCGCTGGGCCTCGGGCAGCGCCTCGACGCTGGACAGGCCGCGCTTGTCCATCGTCGTCAGGGCGTCGAGGAGGTAGGCGATCTGCGCCTCGATCATGATCACCTGGGAGGAGTGGCCGAGCGTCGTGTTCGGTCCGAGCAGCATGAACAGGTTCGGGAACCCGGCCACGCCCGTACCGCGCAGCGCGCTCATGCCCTCGCTCCAGGCGTCCTTGAGGCTGGCGCCGTCCCGGCCGAAGACGCGCTCGGCGACCGGCCGGCGGACCGCCTCGAACCCCGTCCCGAGGACGATGGTGTCCACCGGGCGCTCCCGGCCGTCGGCGGTGACCACCGCGTCCGCGGTGACCTTCGCGATGCCGTCGGTGACCAGCTCCACGTTGGGCTGCTGGATCGCGGGGTAGTACGTGTTGGAGAAGAGCAGCCGCTTGCAGGCCATCACGTAGTCGGGCGTGAGCCGGGCCCGCAGCGCCTCGTCCGGCACGCTCTTCTTGAGGTGGTCGGACGCCATCTTCTGCATCTTCCCGGCGACGGCCGGACGCGCCATCACGAACGCCAGGATCTCCCGGCCCCACATGTTGAAGTTGCGGCGGAAGCGCTGGTAGCCGGGGACGGAGGTGAGCAGCCTGGTCTGGAGCGCGCTGTTGGCCTTGTCGTTCTTCGGGCCGATCCAGGGCGGCGTCCGCTGGTAGAGGTCGAGCTGTCCGACCTCCGGCTGGATGGCCGGGACGAACTGGATGGCGGACGCCCCGGTGCCGATGACGGCGACCCGGCGGCCGGTGAGGTCCAGGTCGTGGCGCCAGCGCGAGGAGTGGAAGACCTCGCCCTGGAACTCGGAGAGTCCGGGGATGCCGGGGATGGCGGGCTCGCTGAGGTAGCCGGTGCCGGTGACCAGGACCCGGGCGGTGTAGTCGCCGCCCGTGGTGGAGATCAGCCACCGCTTGCGCAGGTCGTCCCAGCGCGCCTCGGTCAGCTCGTGCCGGAAGCGGATGCGCGAGCGCACCCCGAACCGGTCGGCGCAGTCGCGCAGGTAGTCGAAGAGCTCCCGCTGCTTGCCGAAGGTGCTCTTCCACTTCGGGTTCGGCGCGAACGAGAAGGAGTACAGGTGCGACATCACGTCACAGGCGCAGCCCGGGTAGGTGTTGTCGCGCCAGGTGCCGCCGACCTCGTCGGCCCGTTCGAAGACCAGGAAGTCCTCGATGCCCTGCTGCATCAGCCGGATCGCGGTGCCGAGCCCGGAGAAACCGCTGCCGATCACCGCCACCCGCAGGTCGCGGGCCGGGTCCAGGGGTGCCTGAGCCATCCCCGTCACCCCTTGCGGGCGAGCGTCAGCCGGAAGTTGTTGAAGAAGCGGTCCTCCAGCGTGTACGCGAAGATGTCCAGGTAGCGTTCGAAGCGGGCCACCACCTCCTCGCTCTCCAGCGCCACGGCCTCCTCGCGCCGCTCGGCGAGCAGCACCAGCCAGGCGCGGCAGGCCTGGGCGAACGCCTCACGCTCGTTGACCAGCTCCACCACCTCGAACAGGCCCTCGGCGGCGGCCGTCAGCTCGTGCAGGTGCGGGATGTGCATCCCGGCGAACTCCGAGCGCTGGAGGAACTTCAGGTCCGCCAGGATCTTCCGGCCGATCGGCTGGGCCTCGGCGGTCATCGTGTGCAGGACGAACCGGCCGTCCGGCACGAGCGCCTCGTGCACCTGCTGGAAGAAGAACCGGTAGCGCCGGGTGCGCTCCTTCGGCGACAGGCTGGAGGGCACGAAGTGCTCCAGCGCGTTGACGCAGAACGCCGCGTCGTACGAGCCGGGGGCGCTGTGCTCCGACCAGCTCTCCACCCGGGTGGTGAGGGCCGGGTTGTCCAGGCCCGCGATGAAGTCGGCCTGGGTGCGGCTCAGCGTCAGCCCGACCGCCTCGCGTACGCCGTGCTTCCGGGTCAGCCGGTCCATCAGGGTGCCCCAGCCGCAGCCGATGTCCAGCACCCGGTCCTTGCCGACCGCGTGGGCCAGCTCGGCGAACACGTCCAGCTTGCGCTCCTGCGCCTGGTCCAGGGCCTCGGTCAGGCCCTCACCCTCCTGCCAGTAGCCCCCGCTGTACATCATGCTGGGACCCAGCAGCAGACGGTAGAACTCGTTTCCCACCTCGTAGTGGTGGCGGACTGCGTCCACCTCCGGCTCCGCGGTGTGGGAGGCAATCGTCGCCATCCTCGCCCTCTCCTCGCAGCTTCTGCCGGCCGGGCGCTGAGCGCCGGGCGGCTGTCCGGTCCTGAACCGTGCTGAGAGGGAGCCAAGCGGACCGGTGCAATCCGTCCGCAACAGCGGCGTGTGACCGCCCTGTTGCGGCCCGATTGCGAGGAGCGGCTTGCATGCCGACACGTCGTTACGTCGCGTTGAGAGAGGAACAATCATGGCACTGCCGACTGTCGAGGTTCTCTCGGAGCAGCTCGCCGCCGTCTCCGGAGCCACCGAGGTGACACCCGACGCGCCGATCCGGCACATCCCGGGTGTGGACTCGCTGGACCTGATGGAGTGGCTGTACAACTTCCAGAACCAGCACCCCGACATCCCCGCCGACGAGTCCCTCTTCGCGGAGCTGGACGACACCACGACCATGCGGGACGTGTACGCGAAGCTGGTCGACCTGGCGCCGCAGCCGGCCGAGGCCTGAGGCGGGTCCATGAGTGGATTCGCCATCGCGGGGTGGGGCAAGGCCCTGCCCGAGCGAGTCGTCACCAGCACCGAGCTGGCCGAACGCTTCGGCGTCGACGAGCACTGGGTCGTCAGCCGTTGCGGCATCCATGAGCGCCGGGCCGTCGACCCGGGGCAGACCACCGCCTCCCTGGCCGTCGACGCGGGCCGCGCCGCCCTGGCCAAGGCCGGGCTGACCGGCGCCGACATCGCCCATCTGATCGTGGCCACGGCCACACCCGAGCAGCCGTCCCCCGCCACGTCCGCCTTCGTCCACCACGAACTGGGCATCGGCGGCGGGGCGATGGACGTCAACTCCGAGTGCGCGGGCTTCGTCTACGGACTGGTCGCGGCCATGGGCATCCTGCGCATGGACCGCCGTCCGATCCTGCTGATCGGCTCGGACACCCACACCCTGACCGCCAACCCCGCCGACCGGGACCTCTCCATCCTGGTCGGCGACGGGGCGGCCGCGGTGGTCCTCGTACCGGGCCCGGACGATCCCGTCCTGGCCTGGAACCTGGGCGCGGACGGATCGTGCGCGGACGCGCTGAAGGTGCCGGCGGGCGGAAGCCGGATGCCCACCACACCGGAAACGGTCGCGCAGGGGCTCCACTTCGCCCAGATCAAGGGCAACGAGATCTACCTCAACGCCGTCCGCTACACGGTACGGACGGTCCGCGAGACGCTGGAGAGCGCGAAGATCGCTCCGGCGGAGGTCGATCACGTCATCCCGCACCAGGCGAACATCCGCATCATCAACTCCGTGGTGCAGCACTCGGGTCTGCGCCCGGAGTCCCTGATCACCAACCTGGACCGGTACGGCAACACCGCCTCGGCCTCGATCCCGCTGGCGCTCACCGAGGCGCTGGAGGCGGACCGGATCAAGGCCGGGGAACTGGTGCTGCTGGCCGGCTTCGGGGCGGGCATGACCTGGGGATCGGTCCTGATGCGCTGGGGAGGCGCCGCGTGAGCGGAGTGAAGGAAGCGGGCAAGCGGCCCGACGCGCCGGTGGCCCTGGTCACCGGCGCGTCGGGCGGCCTCGGGCAGGCGCTGGCGGTCGAACTGGACGCGCTGGGCTGCCGGGTGGCCGTCCACTACCGCAGCTCGGCCGACCAGGCCCGAGCGGTGAGCGACAAGCTGACGAACGACTCGGTCGTCGTCGGCGCGGACGTCGGTTCCTGGGAGGAGACCCAGCGGCTCCACCGCGAGGTGGAGGAGGCGCTCGGGCCCATCGACGTCGTGGTCAACAACGGGGCCGTCCGCAAGGACGCCCTGATGGCGATGCAGTCCCCGGACGACTGGCACGAGGTCATCCGGACCAACCTGCTGGGGTCCTTCCACACCAGCCGGGTGGCGCTGCCGTCCATGCTGCGGCGGCGCTGGGGCCGCATCATCAACGTGGTCTCGCCCTCGGGCCTGATCGCGACGGCGGGGCAGACCGCGTACTCCGCGTCCAAGGCCGGTGTCATGGGGATGACCCGTGCGCTGGCCGCGGAGTGCGGCCGGCGCGGGGTCACGGTGAACGCCCTGTCACCCGGGTTCATGATCACCGGTATGACCGACCAGCTGCCGGAGAGCATCATCTCCGACATGGCCCGCAAGGCGCCGGTCCCGCGGTTCGTCACGGTGGAGGAGGTCGCCCGCGGCGTCTCCCTCTTCCTCGACCAGGACTGCATGACCGGACAGGTGGTCAGCATCGACAGCGGCGTCTCCATCATGTGAGCCGTTCACGCCAGTGGGGAGGAACGCGAAGCCGCGTTCCTCCCCACTGGCGTGCCGGGGTCAGCTCAGCCGGTGAGTTGACATCGTTTCCCGCTCCGTCCGGACCGGAGCCGTCGGCATCCGGCTCCGCTCCAGCAGCCCGAGGTAGGCGGCCTCGCTCTCCGGGCTCGGGTCGCAGCCCAGCTCCTCGGCGAGGACGACGCGCAACTTCTGGTATATCCGCAGGGCTTCGGCCCGGTTGCCGGCCAGCCGGTGCGCGGTCATCTGGCAGCGGTAGGCGCTCTCCCGGAACGGGGCCTGGCGCACCGCCTCCTCCGCGTACCGCAGGGCGTGGTGGGTGTCGCCGAGCGCGGAGGACGAACTGCTCGCGGTCTCCAGGGCCGAGACGCGCAGCTCCTTGAGGTGGCGCCGGACGGACTCCACCCACTCGCTCTCGTGGGAGGCGAGGAACGGGCCCCGCAGCAGGGAGACGGAGGTGGTGGCGAGCCGCTGCGCGGTGCCGTGGTCACCCTCCCGGTGCGCGACGGCCGCGGTGAAGGCGGCCTGTTCCGCGCGCTCCACGTCCACCTGCGCGTCCTCGGGCAGCCGCAGCAGATAGCGTCCGCCGCGTGCGATCACCGCGGGCTCGGCGTTCTCCCCCTCCGAGAGGAGAGGCCGCAGGCGGCTGACGACACTGCGTAAGGCCGAGGCCCAGGTGCTGGGCAGGCCGTCCGGCCATATGGTGTCGGCAAGTTGCTCCCGGCCTATGCCAGAAGGTCGTTCCACACAGAGCCGGGCCAGGGCGATCTGGGCCTGATGACTGGCCAGTACCCGCGGGGCCTCGGATTCATGTTCGATGGAGACAAGGCCGACAAGCCTGATGAGCACGGTCGATCCCCCCAAGAAAAGGTTGAGGCGACTTCCTCGGCGGCATGGATGACGGAAGTCGACTGTCTGGCATGCGTGCGGTCCGTGCGCGGGACCCAGGACGTGACCCGAGGCCGAGCGGGGCACGTGAGGATCCGGTGGGAGGTGTGCAGTGGTCCGGAGCGAGCTTGGTCAAATCTTCTCCACAGCTGAGTAAACAGCATTCTCGTTCAAAAAAGAGGTGTGTCAACTGCACCATAAAGTTGCATCAGTTAACGCATGGTGAATCGGATGCGCTGGCACATGCCAAAACCATTGGTGACTGTTTGATCTTGCTCCCGTGTTGCGCCTCGATTGCGAGAGGGCCGTTGAATTCGAGGCGCATCAGATTCGTTGCACCTGTGTGCAATGGCGGTCACAAATGAGAGGACGGCCGATGGCATCCGCAGCGTGGGGGAGAATCACGCACAAACTGGAGGCGACGGAGCGGCGTGTGGCCTCCCTGGAGTGGGAGCCCGAGCGCCGCAACAGCTTCGTCCCCTACACCGCCGAGCGCGACACGGCCTACGTCGACCTCGAAGGCCGCCGGCTGCTGATGATGTCCGGCTACAGCTACCTGGGCCTCGCCGGGGACGAGCGCGTGGTCGCCGCGGCCCAGGCCGCCGCCGCCCGCTACGGCACCGGCAACCACGGCGTGCGCGCCCTCGCCGGGTCGATCCCCCTCCACGAGGAGCTGGAGGCCGAGGTCGCCACCGTCGCCGAGCGGGAGCGGGCCATCGTCTTCGGCTCCGGCTACGCGGCCAACGTCGGCACCATCGGCGCCCTGGTCGGCCCCGGCGACACCGTCTTCGTCGACAAGTACGCCCACGCCAGCATCGTCGACGGCTGCCGCCTCAGCGGGGCCACCGTCGTCCGCTTCCGGCACAACGACACCGAGCACCTGGCCCGCCGGATGGAGGCCGCCGCCCCCGGCGGAGTCCGGCTGGTCATCGTCGACAGCGTCTACTCCATGGACGGCGACATCGCGCCGCTGCCCCGGCTGCGCGAGGTCTGCGACGCCCACGAGGCGCTGCTGATGACCGACGAGGCCCACGCCCTCGGCGTGATCGGCCGCACCGGCCTGGGCATCGAGGAGCACTTCGACGGCCGGGTCCGGGTGGACGTCAAGCTCGGCACCCTGTCCAAGGCCATCCCCTCCATGGGCGGCTGGGTCGCCGGATCGGCCCAGCTGATCGGCCATCTGCGCTACGCCGCACGGCCGTTCCTCTTCTCCGCCGCCCTCGCCCCCGCCTCGGCGGGCGCCGCCCTGGAGGCGCTGCGCGTGCTGCGCGCCGAACCGGAGCGCGTCGCCCGTATCCAGGCGCACGGCGCCCGGTTCCGCGAGCTGGTGACCGCGGGCGGGATGCGGACCGGGGACAGCGAGACCGCCGTCGTCCCGCTCATCGCGGGCGGCGACGAGGCGGCCTACGACCTGGCCACCGCCGCCCGCCGCCTGGGCGTGATCGGGCTGCCCGTGGTGACGCCCGCCGTGCCGCGCGACCTGGCCCGGCTGCGGATCGCCGTCACCGCACGGCACACGGACGCGGACGTGGAACTGGCCGCCGAGGCGTTCCTCAAGGCCGCCGGCGAGTGCGGCCTGCTGACGGACTGACGTCCCCCGTCGCCCGCGCACCCCACCCGGGCGCGGGCGTCGCGTCCACGGCCGACGGCCGGTCACCGGAACGGGAAGGAACCACACGGACATGCGCACCGAGGCGGAACGCTCCGCCCGGCCGGACATCGCCATCAGCGGGATCGGCGCCGTCACCCCGGCCGGACTCACCACCGACGACCTGTGGAACGCGGTGTCGGCGGGCCGCTCCCTCGCGGTCGGCCTCACCCACTTCGACACCGCGGACCACCGCATCCGGATCGGCTGCCGGGTGCCGGAACTCACCGGCCACGGCCTGCCCTGGCAGGAGGCGCTGGCCACCAAGGCCGCCCGGCGGCTCGACCCCTTCGCCCGCTACGGGCTCGCCGCCGCGCTCGCCGCCCACGCCGACGCCGGTCTGCCCCAGGCGCCCGCCGCCCGCTGCGCCATCGTCGTCGGCAACGCCGTCGGCGGACGCGCCACCAGCGACGCCGAGTCCGTCAACTTCGCGGCGAAGGGCCCCGGCGGGGTCCGCCCCCTGATGCCGCTGATGACGATGCCGAACGCGGCCGCCGCCCAGATAGCCCTCCAACTGGGCTGGCACGGACCCGCGCTGACCGTCTCCACCACCTGCGCCAGCGGCGCCGACGCCATCGGTCTGGGGGCGGCCATGCTCCGCGACCACCGCGCCGACGTGGTGATCGCGGGCGGCTGCGAGGCGACCCTCACCCCGATCACCCTCGCCGGGTTCGGCAACCTCAACGCCGCCTCCCTGCGCACCGAGGCCGCCACCGCCTGCCGCCCCTTCGACGAGAGCCGGGACGGCTTCGTGATGGGCGAGGGCGCCGGCTTCGTGGTGCTGGAGAGGGCGCGGGACGTACGGGCCCGGGGCGCCCGCGCGTACGGACTGGTCGCCGGGTACGCCGCGACCTCCGACGCCCACCACCTCTCCGCCCCGCACCCCGACGGCGCGTTCGCCGCCGAGGCCATGTCCGGGGCGCTCGCCGACGCCGGACTGACGCCCTCGGACATCGTCCACGTCAACGCGCACGGCACCGCCACCGTGCACAACGACCGCGCCGAAGCCGCCGCCCTGGCCAAGGTGTTCGGGCCGCAGGGGCCGCCGGTCACCGCCAGCAAGGGCGTGCTCGGCCACCTCATCGGAGCGGCCGGAGCCGTCGAACTCCTGGTCACCCTGATGTCGATGAACGCCGGAGCCGTACCGCCCACCGCCAACCACACACGAACGGAACCCGAGATGGAGATCGACGTGGTCCACGGCAGCCCGCGGCCAGTCGCCACCGGCCCCGCGCTGAGCAACTCCTTCGGCTTCGGCGGCCACAACAGCAGCCTGGTGGTGACCCCCGCATGACGACCTCGCCCGGCTCCGCGCTCGACCCGGCCGCACCGCTCCTGGACGCGGACGCCGCCCGCCACTACCGCACCGTCACCCGACGGGCGCTGGGCCGCCCGGCGCCCGGCGGGACCGGGGCGGGCCCCCTCGCGGCCTTCGTCCTCACCCACCCGCTCGCCGAGCACACCGTCGCCGCCCTCGCCGCCGGGCACGGCCCGTACTCCCTGGTGCACCTCGCCCAGGAGATCGAGGTGCACCACCCGCCGCGCCCCGGCGCCCCGCTCGACGCGTCCGCCGCCCTGGACGCCGTACGCCTGGAACCCAAGGGCACCCGGCTCGTGCTCACCACCACGCTCACCGACCCGGCGACCGGCGCCGCCCAGGCACGGCTCACCGCCCACATCCTGCTCGTCGGACTCCGCACCGCCGAGCCGCACGGCACGCTCGTCCCGATGGCCGCGGTCCGCCAGGAGTCGCCGGGCGACCCGGTCAGCCGCGACCTCGGCATCGACCGGGAGTGGATAGCCGACTACGGCCACGCCGCCGGAGACCTCAACCCGGTCCACCTGGACCCCGATGCCGCCCGGGAAGCCGGATTCGACGACGTCATCGCGCACGGCATGAGCCTCGTGGCGCTCGCCGTCGAGGAGGCCGCCGAGCGGTACGCGGACGGGGACACCGACCGGGTGCTGGCCGTCGGCGCGCGCTTCGCCCGCCCCGTCCTGCCCGGCGAGGGCACCGCCCTGGACCTCACGCCCTCCGCCGCCGGGGACACCGTCGCCTTCACCGTACGGTCCGGGGGTGCCGCTGCCGTCAAGGGCGGCTGGCTCCGGCTGGGCCCCGCGGCGGGAGCGGACCGGTGACCGGGGACGTGCGGTACGGCGAGAGCGCCGAAGCCGTGCTCCGGTGGGCCGGGAAGACCCCGGACGCGCCCGCCCTGTGGTGGAACGGCACCCCCACCAGCTACCGGGAACTGGCCGAGGCGGCCGCCACCGCCCGCACCCGGCTCGCCGAGCAGGTGCCCCCCGGGGCCACGGTCGCCGTACTCGACGACAAGTCGCCGGACACCATCGCCACCGTCCTCGCCTGCCTGGTCTCGGGCCGCCCCGTCCTGCTGCCCTCGCCGACCCTGCCGCCCGACCACCTCGCGGCGGTGATGGCGGAGGCGCACTGCCGCTACGCGCTCACCGGGGCGACCGTCACCCCGAGCGGCCCGGAGCACACCGGCGGCGGGGGAGCGGTGCCGCCGGGCACCGCGCTGGTCCTCACCACCTCCGGCTCCACCGGCATCCCCAAGGCCGTCCCGCTGCCCCACCGGGCCGTGGACGCCTTCACCGGCTGGGCCGCCGAGGCCTTCGGCATCACCGAGGCCACCCCGGTCCTCAACTACGCCCCGCTCAACTTCGACCTGTGCCTGCTCGACGTCTGGACCACCCTCGCCCACGGCGGCCAGGTGGTCCTGGTGGACGCGTCGACGGCGGCCAGCGGCCCCCGGCTGCTGCGCCTGCTGCGCACCCACCGCGTCGAGGTGGTCCAAGCGGTCCCCCTCTTCTACGCCCTCGTCGGCGCCCAGGCCCGCGCGGAGGGCGGCGGCCCGCTGGAGACCGTCCGGCACGCGGCGTTCACCGGCGACGTGATGCCCGAGCAGGTCCTCGCCGACCTCGCGGAACTCACCCCCGGGGCCCGGCTGCACAACATCTACGGCTGCACCGAGACCAACGACAGCCTGATCCACGAGGTCGACCGGAGCCTGCCGCCCCCCGTCCCGATGCCGCTGGGCCGCCCCCTGCCGGGCGTCCGCCTGCGGCTGCGGGACTCCGGGGGGCGGGAGCTGACCGGTCCCGGCCGGGGTGAACTGGAGGTCTCCACGCCCTTCCAGAGCACCGGGTACGCCGATCCGCGCCGGGCCGCCGAGAAGTTCGTCCCGGATGCGGCGGACGGCGAGGCGGGCACCCGGTGGTTCCGCACCGGAGACCTGGTCGAGCGGGACGCCGACGGCACCCTCAGGCTCGTCGGCCGGCTGGACCACCAGGTGAAGATCCGGGGCGTCGCCGTCAACACCGGCGAGGTCGAACAGGTGCTGCTGGAACACCCCGAGGTGCTGGAGGCCGGGGTGATCACGGTCCCCGACCCGGTCGAGGGCCGCCGCCTGGTCGCCGTCGTCCGGCTGGAGCCCGCCTCCACCGCCACCAGTCTCGACCTGAAACGCCACTGCACCGCCCGGCTGGCCCGCGGCTGGGTGCCCGGTCTCCTCACCCCCGTACGCGAGCCCCTGCCCCGTACCAGCACCGGCAAGGTGGACCGCCGCGCGCTCGCCGCGGCGACCGCGGCCGCCCCCGTACCCGCCGCCGCGTCCTGACCCCACCCCGTCCGGTCCGCCCCCGGTCCGCGGACCACCCGCGGGCCCCGGCCGATCCGAACCCGTCCGCACCCCCCGTACCAGCAACCCGCCAAGGAGCACCGCGTGAGCAACACCGACCAGATCAGCGAGTACATCGTCCGGGAGTTCCTGCCCGACCTGACCCCCTCCCAGCTCCCGCACGACCTGGACCTGCTGGCCGACGGCGCGATCGACAGCCTCGGCGTCCTCAAGCTGATCGCCTGGGTCGAGCACCACTTCCAGCTCGCCGTCGGCGACACCGACCTCGACCCGGAGAACTTCCGCAGCGTCAACGCCATCGACGCCTACATCGCGCGCTCCCGGAGCGCCGCCGCCGCGGGCGGCTGAGCCGTGCACCCGGCCCTCGTCCCGATCGTCGACCGGCGCGCCCCGGCCGGCCCGGACCAGTGGGACGCGCTGTGGCAGGCGCTGGCCGACGGAGCCCTGGACCGCGGTGACGCGCTGGCGCTGCTCGCCTCGCTCACCGCGGCCCTGCCCGAGGGCGACGGGCTGCTCGCGCTGCTCGACGCCCTGGACCGGCGCCGCCCGGCGCGGCCCGCCACGCCGTGGCCCGACACCGTCAACGTGGTGGGCACCGGCGGCGGTCCGCCCACCGTCAACCTCTCCACGGCCTCCGCGCTCGTCGCCGCGTCCTGCGGGGTCCGCGTCGTCAAGTCCGGCTCCCGCGCCCACACCGCGCGCACCGGCTCCGTCGACCTCCTGGACCGACTCGGCGTCCCCTTCGCCGCCTCCCTCGACCAGGCGTCAGCCCAGCTGGACGCGCACGGCATCGCCTTCACCGGGCCGTTCGTCTACCCGGCGCAGCTCGCCCGGCTCGCCCTGCTGGCCGTGCCGACGCCCATGCGGGTGTTCGGCCGCTTCCTCAACACCGTCGGCCCGTTCCTCGCGGCCGTCCCGGTGGCCGCCCAGGTCACCGGGGTCAGCGGCGGCGAACTCCCGCCCGCCCTGCGGGCCGTCGCCGCCCGGCCGGGGGCTCCCAGGACCTGGCTGGTCACCAACCCGGCCGGGGCCGACGAACTCCTCAGCATGTGCGACAACACCGTCCACCTCCCCGACGGCACCACGCTGACGCTGCGCGCGGGCGACCTCGTCCCGGCCGACGGAACGCCGAAGGACCTGGCCCCCGTCGCCCGGGAGGAGGCCGCGGACCACTTCCGCGGCGTCCTCACCGGCCGGGCCGGCGGCCCGCTGCGCGCCACCCTCCAGCTGAACGCGGCCGCGCTCGCCCTGGCGTCCGGCCACCGCGACGACTGGGCGAAGGCGGTCGCCGAGGCGGGAGCCGCGCTGGACGACGGGGCGGCACTCGGCCTGCTGGAGCGGCTGGCCTCCGCCCGCCGGAAGGAGGCGGGCCATGGCGCGGGCTGACTTCTTCACCGAGGCCCGTGCCCGCGAGGAACTGGGCCTGGCGGTCTTCCTCAACGCGGGCGATCCGCCGCTGCCCGTCCTCACCGACCTGGTCGCCGCGCTGGACGAGTCGGACGTCGACTGCCTCGAACTGGCCGTCCCCTTCCCGGACTCGCCCACCGACGGACCCGTCGTGCGCCGCTCCGCCGACCGGGCGCTGGCCCGGGAGGTGGGACTGCGCGAGACCCTGGCCTTCGTCGCCGCCGTACGCCCCGGCCTGAAGCGGCTGCGGATCGCGGTGCTCGCCGACTGGAGCCACACCCTGCGCACCGCCCCGCCCGCCGACTACGCCCGCGCCGTCGCGGACAGCGGCGCCGACGCCCTGCTGGCCCACGGGCTGCCGCCCCGGCTGCGCCCCGCCCACCACGAGGCGCTCGCCGCGGCGGGGCTGCCCGAGGTCACCACCTGCTACCCGGCCAGCTCCCCGGCGACCGTCGCCGAGGCGGCCGCCCATGCCACCGGATACCTCTACCTGGTCGCGCGCTACGGGCGCAGCGGCGCCGGAACGCCCGAGGGCGGCCACGCCGGACTGGCGCCCTTCGTCGGCTCCCTGCGCGACCTCACCGCCTCCCCGATAGCCGTCGGCTTCGGGGTGTCCACCGCCGAGGATCTCGCCTCCGTCGCCCGCAGCGGCGCGGACGCGGCGATCGTCGGCTCCGCCGGAGTGGCCGCGCTGGAACGGGGTCTGGAGGCCGGGTCCGACCCGGTCGAGGGCTACCGCTCCTTCGTCGCCGCGCTCGGCCGTCCCACCACCGCCCGTCCGAAGGAGGACACCCGTGCTCATCCGTAACATCGAGACCGTCAAGACCGTCGACTGGGGCAACGGACTCAGCCGCAGATTCGTCCTGGACGCCGACGGCCTGGGGTACAGCGTCACCGACACCACGGTGCGGGCCGGGACCAAGTCCCGCCTGGAGTACCGCAACCACCTGGAGACCTGCTACTGCATCGAGGGCTCCGGCGAGGTGGTGGAACTCGACGGCACCAGCCATCCGCTGACGCCGGGCGTCCTCTACTCGCTCGACAACAACGACCCGCACTTCCTGATCGCCTCCCCGCACGAGGACCTGCGTCTGGTCTGCGTCTTCGCCCCCGCGCTGCGCGGCGACGAGGTGCACAGCCTGGACGAGGACGTCTCCTCCGCGTACTAGACGGCCAGGCCGCCCACCCGACGGGCGCCTGAACCACGGGCGCCCGCCGACCCGACGACGGGAGACCGTCGTCCCCCCTCCAGCCCGTCATCGACCGAGGCCACCCGCACGGCCCGTACGGAAGGCTCCGCCATGAGCAAGCGCGACGCGGACCAGCAGGCGCTCTGCGCCGGCATGGCCCAGTGGGGCAAGATCCTGAGCGAAGGACACATCGAGGCCGACGCCCGGTCGGCGTTCGAACCGGGCCGCTGGCGGTCCCTCGCCGAGAGCGGCGTCCTCGGGCTGCCGTTCCCCCAGCGATGGGGCGGCACGGGCCAGTCCCTCGTCACCACCCTGCACGTCCTGGAGACCCTCGGCGAGACCTGCCGGGAGTCCGGACTGAACTTCTGCGCCACCACCTCGATGGCCAGCACCGGCGTCCCGCTCACCACCTTCGGCAGCGACGCCCTGCGCGAGCGCTACCTGCCCGGCATCTGCTCGGGCGAGCTGATCGGCGCGCACGCCATCACCGAACCCGACAGCGGCTCCGACGCCATGGCGATGACCACCCGCGCCGAGCGCGACGGCACCCACTACGTCCTCACCGGCGGCAAGGCCTTCGTCAGCAACGGCCCCATCGCCGACGTCTTCGTCGTCTACGCGCGTACGCGCCCGGAGGGCGGACCGCTCGGCACCACCGCCTTCCTCGTGGACCGGGACACCCCCGGACTCTCCGTCGGCGGGACCACCGCCAAGATGGGCCTGCGGACCGCGCCCCTGTCCACCCTGCACCTCGACGGCTGCCGGATCCCCGCCGACCGGGTGCTGGGCAGGGTGGGCGGCGGACTGCTCGTCCTGGACCACGTGATGAAGCGCGAGATCCTGTTCGGCTTCACCGTCCAGCTCGGCGAGATGCGCCACCGGCTGGAGCGCACCATCGCCTACGCCCGCGAGCGCCGGGCCTTCGGCCACCCCATCGGCGACTACCAGGCGGTCTCGCACCGCGTGGTCGACATGAAGATCCGCACCGAGACCGCCGCCAAGTGGCTCTACGACACCGCCGAGCGGCTCGCGGCGGGCGAGGACGTCACCGCCGACCTCGCCATCACCAAGATCCTCGCCAGCGAGGCCGCCCTGTCCACCAGCCTCTCCGCGGTCCGCGTCTTCGGCGGCGCGGGCTACCTCAGCGAGGTGGGCCTGGAGAAGGAGGTACGGGCCGCGGTCGCGGGCACCCTCTACTCCGGCACCAACGACATCCAGTACAACCACGTCGCCTCGACCCTGGGACTGGGCGGATGAGCGAGCCGGCCGGCCCGCCCCGGCCGCTGCTCAAGGTGTGCGGCGCCACCACCCCGGGGGAGGCCGCCGCCGTCGCCGGGCGGTCCGACCTCGTCGGCCTCTGGTACGGGGTGGAGAACGGCGCCCGCGACCTGACCGGTGCCCAGCTGACCGCCCTGGCCGGGTCCGTCCGCTCGGCGGGCCGGGCCGAGCCGGTGCTCGTCACCTTCCTGCACGACGCCGGGCGGATCGCGGCGGCCGCCCGCGCCGCCCGGATCCGCTGGATCCAGCTCCACGCCTACCAGCCGCCCACGGCGGTCGCCGCCCTGCGCGCGGCCCTGCCCGGCGCGGTGCTGGTCAAGGCGGTGCACGTACGCGACGGGGCCTGCCTGGAGCGGCCGTTCCTGCGGGCGTACGCCCGCGCCGGGGCGGACCTGCTCCTCGTCGACGCGGCGACCCGGGACGGCGCGGTCGGCAGCACCGGCCTGCGCGTCCCGGCCGAGGCGCTGGCGGAGCTGCTGCCCGCCCTGCCGCTGCCGTTCCTCCTCGCGGGCGGCCTCACCGAGGCCGACGCACCCGGCCACGCCTTCGCCGCGCACCCCGGCTTCCGTGGCGTCGACATCGACAACGCCGCCCGCGACGGCGGCGGCCCGCTCGACCCCGCCCGGGTCGCCGCGCTGGACCGTGCCTGGACCGGCGCCTCCGCCCTGTGAGACCAGCCCCGAACACCCCGTGAGGAACCCCCGATGACGCAGCCCTTCCTCTCCGCGCTCCTCGGCGCGGAGCGTCCCCTGATCATGGAAGTGAAGTCCCGTGACGCGCACGGCGCCGACCTGCTGCGGGGCCGCGCGCCCGGCGACGTCGCCGCCGCCTACGAGCGGGCCGGGGCGCCCTGTGTGTCCGTCGTGACCGGGCGGTGGTTCGGCGGTTCGGCGGCCATGCTCGACGAGGTGACCGCCCGCGTCGGCGTCCCGGTCCTGCTCAAGGACTTCGTGACCCGCCGCGACCAGATCGCCGCCGCCGCCCGTTCGGGCGTCTCGGCGGTCCTGCTGACCGCCGCCCTGCTGCCCCGGGAGTCCCTGCACGACCTGGTGCGGGTGTGCCAGGAGCACGGGCTGACCCCGTTCGTGGAGATCACCCGGGCCGAGGAGGCACTCGGCCTGCCCGACCCGCAGGGCTGCGTCGTCGCCGTCAACAACAAGGACATCACCGCCCGCGAACGGGACGCCGGGGACCTGGACCGCAGCCGGGCGCTGCTGCCCGCCGTACGGGCCGCCGGCACGCTCTGCCCCGTCAGCGCCAGCGCGGTCGACGGCCCCGCCACCGCCGCCGGTCTGCTCGCCGAGGGCTACCGGGGGCTGCTCATCGGCACCTCGCTCCTGCGGGCCCCGAGCGTGGAGGCCTGGCTGGGCGCGTTCGACGCGCACCGCGAGGCGAGCGCCGAGACGACCGGGCGCATCGTCGTCCCGCTGACCGTCGAAGCGCCCCCCGTCCTGCCGCTCCCCGCCCCCCTGCCGAGCACACCCGCCGCCGGGCCGGAGCTGCCGGCCGGTCCCGCCGACGCGGCCGAGGGCGTGCCCGCGTGAGCGCCCCGCCGACCGTCGCCCCCGCGGAGACCACCGCGCCGGACCTGGTCCCCGAGGGCGTGGAGCGGATCGTGCTCGGCCGGGGCGCTCACCGCCTCGGCGCCTGGCGGGCCGAACCGGCCACCGGGACGCCCCGGTCGGTCCTCGTCGCCGTCCACGGCCGGGCCATGTCGCCCGGCTACTTCGCCGGACCCAGCGCCCCGCACACCTCGCTGCTCGCCCTCGCCACCGCGCTCGGCCACACCGTCCTCGCGGTGGAACGGCCCGGCTACGGTCTCTCCCGCGCCGCGCTCCCGCGCGGCCTGCCGCTCGCCGAACAGGCCCGGCTGCTGCGCCTCTCGCTCGCCGACTACGCCGGACTGCACCCCGTGGGGGCCGGGTTCTTCCTGCTCGGGCACTCCGACGGCGGCAAGACCGCCCTGCACCTGGCGGGGGAGACCTGGTCCGGGGCGACGCCCGCCGACCGTCTCCTCGGGCTCGACCTCAACGGCTGCGGCTGGCACTACGCACCGGCCGCCGCCCACTTCCCGGACACCCTGAGCGGCGGTGCGGGGGCGCTCAACTGGGGCCCGCTGCGCCTCTACCCGGGCGGCACCTTCCGCACCAGCCGCGCCCTGCTCCGCGAGGTCCCGGCCGCCGAGGAGGAGGAGACGGGCCGGTGGCCCGGCAGGTTCCCGGCCGCCGCCGCCCGGGTCCGCTGCCCCGTGCGGCTCACCTTCGGCGCGTACGAGGGCTGGTGGTGCCTGGAGAGGGACGAACTGGACGCGGTGGCCGCCGGCTTCACGGGCACCCGCCGTCCCGCCGTCGACCTGCTGCCGGAGGCCGGGCACAACCTCAGCCTCGGACTGGCCGCCCCGCTCTACCACGCACGGGCGCTGACGTTCCTGGAGGAGTGCCTGGCCGCCCCCTCCGGCCGCCCGAGGTGACGTACTCGTATGCGCGTGAGCGTGTGAGATATGGACCTCGGGGCCCTGAACCTGCTGGGATGATCACGCGCGCCGTGCGCACGCTCCGTCCGGCCGGGCGGACCGTGCGCCACCATCCGGGAGAGTCCACCCGATCGACAGGACCGCGACATGAGCCACTACCCTCCCCACGCCGCCCCGTACCCGAGCGGCCCGGCCCGGCCCGCCGGTCCGCCGCCCGCCCGTGAGCGGATCACCGTGCCGCTGCTGGTGGCCTCGGTGCTCTGCACCGGGCTGATGGCGGGACTGTTCTTCGCCTACGACGTCTCCGTCATGCCGGGCCTCGCCGAGCTGGACGACGCCGGTTACGCGGCGGCCATGCAGCGGTTCAACGCGGCGATCGACGGCAGCGCGCTGTTCGGCCTGGTCTTCCTCGCCGCGCTCGCCCTGACGGCCGCCTCCGCGATCGTGGCCTTCCGCCGCAAGCGCCGCGCGGTGGCCCTGCCGCTCGCCGTCGCGGCCGTCTGCTACCTGCTGGTGCTCGTCGTCACCGTGGCGGTCAACCTTCCCCTCAACGCGGACCTGGCGGCGCTGGGCGACCCGGCGTCAGCCCAGGACCTCCACGCGGTGATCGAGGACTTCAAGTCGGTCTGGGTCCCGGTCAATGTCTTCCGCACCCTTTTCTGTGTCCTGAGCCTGGGCGCGCTGTGCGCCGCACTGCTCCGGCACGGGCGGACCGAATCCATGATGACGCCGCGATAAAAGGAAACCCCGGAGAGCAATGCTGGGAACGGCCGCCGATTCTCGGTGAGATACCGCCGCTTCCCTTTCTCGTATTTGCTTTCGCACAGCCGATGCCCGTTTTCCTCGCCCGCCGGTGAAAGCGGGCCCGCCGGAGCGCGCGGCGGTCCTTGTCCGCTACCGCTGGAGACGGCGGGGTCCGGACACCGCGCCCCCGCCGTCCGGCGGCCCGCGGGGATATGGGAGCGTGGGAACGGTGAGTGAGAAGGCGACGGAATCGATGCAGTACCGCTTCGACGGCCCCGAGGACGCACCGGTCCTGGTGATCGGGCCCTCGCTCGGTACCACCTGGCATATGTGGGACCGTCAGATACCCGAGCTGTCCCAGCACTGGCGGGTCTTTCGCTACGACCTCCCGGGGCACGGCGGCGCCCCGGCCCGCGCCGCCTCCTCGGTCGCCGAGCTGGGCGACCGGCTGCTCGCGACGCTGGACGGACTCGGCGTCCAGCGCTTCGGCTACGCGGGCTGCTCGATCGGCGGCGCGATCGGGACGGACCTGGCCCTGCGCCACCCGCACCGGGTCGCCTCACTGGCGCTCGTCGCCTCCTCGCCCCGGTTCGGCACGGCCGACGAGTTCCGCCAGCGGGGCGTGATCGTGCGCACCAACGGCCTGGAGCCGATCGCCCGCACCTCGCCCGAGCGCTGGTTCACCCCCGGGTTCGCCGCCGCCCAGCCCGCGATCGTCGAGTGGGCCGTGCAGATGGTCCGGACCACCGACCCCGGCTGCTACATCGCCGCCTGCGAGGCGCTCGCGGCGTTCGACATCCGGGGCGCGCTGGACCGGATCGGCGTCCCCACCCTGGTCCTGGTCGGGGCCGAGGACCAGGTCACCGGCCCGGCCGAGGCCCGGACCCTGGTCGCCGGGATACCGGACGCCCGCCTCGCGCTCGTCCCCGGGGCCTCCCACCTCGCCCCGGTCGAGCAGCCCGCCGCCGTGAGCGACCTGCTGCTGATGCACTTCTCCACCGCCTGGCAGCAGGACACCTCGACCTCGATCCCCGTACTGCCGCACACCACCGCGCCCCCGGCCCCCAGCGTCCCCTTCGCCCCGGTCGCCGAGATCGCCCCGCCCGCCGCCGCGTCCGCCGCGACCCCGGACAGCCGGTACGAGCAGGGGACGAAGGTGCGCCGCGAGGTGCTGGGGGACGCCCATGTCGACGCGGTGACCGCCGGGGCCGACGCCTTCACCGAGGACTTCCAGGAGCTGGTCACCCGGTACGCCTGGGGCGAGGTCTGGAGCCGCGAGGGCCTGGACCGCCGCACCCGCAGCGTCATCACGCTCACCGCGCTCGTCGCCTCCGGTCACCTGGAGGGTCTGGCCGCCCACATCCGGGCCGCCCTGCGCAACGGCCTGACGCCCGTCGAGATCAAGGAGATCCTGCTCCAGACGGCCGTCTACTGCGGTATCCCGGCGGCGGGGGCGGCCTTCTCCGTGGCGCAGTCCGTGATCCAGCAGGAAACGACCCCGCCCGCGTAGCAGGATGGGGCCATGAACGCATCGCCCCAGGCACTCACGCTCACCAAGAAGACGCACTCCTGCGTGCGGATCGAGAAGGAGGGGCGGGTCCTGGTCATCGACCCGGGCGGCTTCTCCGAGGACGACGCGGCGCTCGGCGCCGACGTCCTGCTGGTCACCCACGAGCACCCCGACCACTTCAACGAGGCCCGGCTGCGGGCGGCCCTGGAGGCCGACCCGGCGGCCGAGGTCTGGACCCTGCGCAGCGTGGCCGGCCAGCTCTCGGCGGCCTTCCCGGGACGGGTGCACACCGTGGGCGACGGGGACGCGTTCTCGGCCGCCGGCTTCGACGTCACCGTCCACGGCGAACTGCACGCCGTGATCCACCCCGACATCCCGAGGATCACCAACGTCGGGTTCCTCGTCGACGGCTCGGTCTTCCACCCCGGCGACGCGCTCACCGTCCCCGAGCGCCCCGTGGACACCCTGCTGCTGCCGGTGATGGCCCCCTGGAACAAGATCTCCGAGGTCATCGACTACGTACGCGAGGTGAGGCCGCGCCGGGCGATCGACGTCCACGACGCCCTGCTGACCGACCTGGCGCGGCCGGTCTACGACCACCAGATCGGCGCCCTGGGCGGCGCGGACCACGACCGCCTCGCCCCGGGCGGCACCACCGAGCTGTGAGCCCGGCGGCCGCTGTCAGTGGGAGCCGATAGGTTGGCTGCCATGCGCATCGCCACCTGGAACGTCAACTCGATCACCGCCCGGCTGCCGAGGCTGCTGGCCTGGCTGGAGAGCAGCGGCACCGACGTGCTGTGCATCCAGGAGACCAAGTGCACGGCCGAACAGTTCCCCGCCGAAGCCCTGCGCGAGGCGGGATACGAGTCCGCCGTCAACGCCACGGGCCGGTGGAACGGGGTCGCGCTGCTCTCCCGCGTCGGCCTCACCGACGTCGTCACGGGGCTGCCCGGCGGCCCGGAGTACGAGGGGGTGCAGGAGCCCCGCGCGATCTCCGCGACCTGCGGCCCGCTGCGGCTCTGGTCGGTCTACGTGCCCAATGGCCGCGAGGTCGAGCACGAGCACTACGCGTACAAGCTCCGCTGGCTGGAGGCGCTGCGGAAGGCCGCGGCGGCGGAGGTGGCGGGCCCCCTGCCGTTCGCGGTCCTGGGCGACTTCAACGTCGCCCCGACCGACGAGGACGTCTGGGACCCGGCCCTCTTCGAGGGCGCCACCCATGTCACGCCCGCCGAGCGCGCCGCCCTCACCGCCCTGGAGGCGGAGGGCCTGAGCGAGGTCGTCCCCCGCCCCCTCAAGTACGACCGGGCCTACACCTTCTGGGACTACCGCGAGCTGCGGTTCCCCAAGAACAAGGGCATGCGCATCGACCTGACCTACGGCAACGCCGCGTTCACCGCCGCCGTCAAGGACAGCTACGTCGACCGCGAGGAGCGCAAGGGCAAGGGGGCCTCCGACCACGCCCCGGTGGTGGTCGACCTGGACCTGTGAGCAGGGCCGGGCGGTCGGCGGCCGGGCCCCCGGGGCGGTCACGGGAAGAGCCGAGGGCCCGGGGTACCGGCTGTCAGTGCACCGAGAACCCGCCGTCCACGAACACGGACTGCCCGGTGACGTACGCCGAGGCCCGCCCCGCCAGGAACACCGCGGCCCCCGCGAAGTCCTCGGGCAGCCCGTTGCGCCCGGCCATGGTGCGCCCGGCCAGCGCGGCCACCTTTTCCGGGTCGGACTGGAGGCGCGCGTTCAGCGGGGTCAGCACGAAGCCGGGCACCAGGGTGTTCACGGTCACGCCGTGCGCCGACCAGGCCTCGGCCTGCGACCGGGCCAGTGACTCCAGGCCGCCCTTGGACACCCCGTACGCCCCGCTGTCCACGAAGGCCCGGTGCGCCTGCTGCGAGGTGACGTGGATGATCCGCCCGTAGCCCCGCTCCGCCATCCCCGGACCGAAGCGCTGCCCCAGCAGGAACGGGGCCTTGAGATTGACCGCCATCGTGGTGTCCCAGACGTCCTCGCCCAGTTCGCCCAGCGGCGGGCGGAGGTTGATCCCCGCGCAGTTGACCAGGACGTCCGGCTCCCCGAACGGCTCCGCCGCCCCCTCGGTCACCGCCCGCACCCCCTCAGCGGTGCCCAGGTCCGCGCTCACCCAGGCCGCCCGGCAGCCCCCGGCGGTCAGCTCGTCGGCGGTCGCCCGCAGCTCCGTCTCCCGGCGGGCCACCACGACGACGGACGCGCCGGCCCGCGCCAGCGCGCCGGTGACCGCCCGCCCGATGCCGGAGCTGCCCCCGGTCACCACGGCCACCCGGCCCTCCAGGGAGAACAGTTCCGATACGTACACCTGTGCACTCATGTCCGCACTCTACGGACGCCTCCGAGGTCCGGCCCCGGCCGGGAGCGCCGGACAGGTGAGGGCCGCGCGCCCTGTGGTGCGGAACCTGGCGGGGATGGGATCCTAGTGGTATGAAATTCCCCTTCTTGGACAACTGGCGTAAGCGTCAGGGCGGTACGCGGGAGGGCTCGCTCGCGGCCATCGTCGAGTCGGACCCCGACGGTGTCGCCGAGCTGCTCGCCGAGTGCGAACTGCTGCGTGTCCGGGCGGGGCAGCAAGGACTCGAACTCGACGACACCCCCGCCTCGTTGTCCGCGCTCGACCAGCTGCCGCCCCGCTGGCGCGACGACCCCGAGGAACTGCCCTGGCTCGGCAACGACGCCGGTCTCTACCTCGGCACGGTGATCGTCCGGACGGTGCCGGGCGCCGCGTGGGACGTCTGGCCGAGCGGTCAGCCCGTCGTGCGGCTGGCCTCCGGCCGGGAGATCGACGTCGTCGCGGCCGGTCTCGACTGGGCGATGTCGGGCAGCCCCGAGCTCTCCCAGGTCTACGCGGAGTCGGCGGAGAACTGACGCGGGACGCCGCCCACCGTCACCTGATCGAGATAAACAGCCTTATTGCACCATTTGCGCGTGTCGCCTGCGAAGTCCCTTATCGGGCTGGATAGTTTGCGCTGACCTCGACACAGCGACAAGTGGGTAGGGCAGCGCATGGCCGTCGATCCGTTGATCGAACTGAGGCACGTCAACAAACACTTCGGAGAGTTGCACGTACTTCAGGACATCAATCTCACCGTCGGCCGGGGAGAGGTGGTGGTGGTCATCGGCCCCTCCGGCTCCGGGAAGTCGACCCTCTGCCGGGCGATCAACCGGCTGGAGACGATCGAGTCCGGCAGCATCACCATCGACGGCCGGCCCCTCCCCGAGGAGGGCAGGGGCCTGGCCCAGCTCCGCGCCGAAGTCGGCATGGTCTTCCAGTCGTTCAACCTCTTCGCGCACAAGACCGTGCTGGACAACGTGTCCCTGGCGCAGCTCAAGGTGCGCAAGCGCAAGAAGGACGAGGCCGACCGGCGTTCCCGGGAACTGCTGGAGCGGGTCGGCCTGGCCGTCCACGCCGAGAAGTACCCCGCCCAGCTCTCCGGCGGCCAACAGCAGCGGGTGGCCATCGCCCGCGCCCTGGCGATGGACCCCAAGGTGCTTCTCTTCGACGAGCCCACCTCGGCGCTCGATCCGGAGATGATCAACGAGGTGCTGGAGGTCATGCGGCAGCTCGCCCGGGAGGGCATGACCATGGTCGTGGTCACCCACGAGATGGGCTTCGCCCGCTCCGCCGCCAACCGCGTGGTGTTCATGGCCGACGGCCGCGTCGTCGAGGACCGCGTCCCGGAGGACTTCTTCACCTCCCCCGAGAGCGACCGCGCCAAGGACTTCCTGTCCAAGATCCTCAAGCACTGAGGGGGGCTTCCATGTTGCGTACGAGGAACACGCGTACGGGCCGGGCCGCCGCCCTCGTGGCCGGTCTGCTGCTCGCCGCACTCGCCGCGGGCTGCGGCAAGGAGGGCAGCCCGCCCGTCAAGGGCCCCAGGCCCGAGGCCCTGCCGGCGTACCGCGTCGACACCGCCTTCGAGCTGCCCGGCTCGCCGACCTGGTCCAAGGCGAAGAAGCGGGGCCGGCTGATCGTCGGCGCCAAGGAGGACCAGCCGTACCTGGGGGAGAAGGACCCGGCCAGCGGGGTCTACTCCGGGTTCGACATCGAGATCGCCCGGATGCTGGCGGCCTCGATCGGCTTCGACCCGAAGGCGGTCAGCTTCCGCACCATCGCCTCCGCCAACCGCGAGACCGCCCTCCAGAACGGTCAGATCGACTACTACGTCGGCACCTACACCATCAACGACATGCGCAAGAAGCTCGTGGGCTTCGCCGGGCCCTACTACCTGGCGGGCCAGGGCCTGCTGGTGCGCACCGACGAGAACGACATCGACGGCCCCCAGGACCTGGACGGCAAGACCGTCTGCTCGGCGGCCGGGTCCACGCCCTACCAGCGCATCGCCGCCGACTACCCGAAGGCGGTGCTCGTCGCCTACGACACCTACTCCATCTGCGTCGACAACCTGCTGACCTACCAGGTCGACGCCGTCACCACCGACGACGCGATCCTGCTCGGCTTCGCGGCCAAGGCGCCCGACGAGATGAAGGTCGTCGGCAAGCCGTTCTCCGAGGAGCCCTACGGTGTCGGCGTCCCGCGCGCCGACAACGCCCTGCGGCTCGCGCTGGACGACGCCCTGGAGGCGGCCGAGAAGAACGGCGACTGGAAGAAGGCGTACGAAGCGACGCTCGGCCTCTCCGGAGCGCCCGCGCCGACCCCGCCGCCCATCGACCGCTACCCGGCGAACTGAGGGGAGAGGCCCCACCCATGGACGTACTGACCGACAACTTCTCCCTCTACGGCAAGGGCTTCCTCGGCACCGTCGAGCTGACCGTCTACGCCTCCGCGCTGGCGCTCGTCCTCGGCTTCCTGATGGCGTCCTTCCGGGTCGCGCCCGTCGGCTCCTTCCGGGTGTTCGGCACGGTGTGGGTGACCGTGCTCCGCAACACCCCGCTGACGCTGCTGTTCTTCGCGGTCCTGCTCGGCCTGCCGCGCTTCGGGCTCGTCCTGCCGTTCCAGGCCTTCGCGGTCATCGCGCTGGGCTGCTACACCTCGGCGTTCATCTGCGAGGTGCTGCGCTCCGGCATCAACACCGTGCCCAGGGGACAGGGCGAGGCGGCCCGCAGCCTCGGCATGAACTTCGGCCAGAGTCTGAGCACCGTGGTGCTGCCGCAGGCGTTCCGGTCGGTGATCCCGCCGGTCGGCTCGACCCTGATCGCCCTGGCCAAGAACTCGGCGATCGCCGGGGCGTTCAGCGTCACCGAACTGCTCGGCACCTACAAGACGCTCAACGAACTGGGCTACAGCATCATCTGGAGCTTCGTCTGGATCGCCGTCGGCTACCTGATCATCACCCTGACCATCAGTGCGCTGTTCAACGTGATGGAGAAGCGCTGGGGAGTCGCCCGATGACCTCGACCCGCACGACCCCCACCCGCACCCGCAGGCCCGCACCGGCCCCGGCGACCGCGCTCTACGACATCCCGGGACCGGTGGCCCGCAGACGCCACCTCACCTACGGCATCGCCTCGACGGTCGTGATCCTCGCCCTGTTCGGCTGGATCCTCCACCTGCTCTTCGACACCGGCCAGTTCACCGCGGAGAAGTGGCGGCCCTTCGCGTACCAGGGCATCCAGGAACTGCTGCTGCGCGGTCTCGGCAACACGCTGAAGGCCTTCGCGTACGCCGCGGTGCTCTCGCTCGCGCTGGGCGCGGTCCTCGCGGTCGGGCGGCTCTCCGCGCACCGTCCGGTGCGCTGGATCTCCACCCTGCTGGTCGAGTTCTTCCGGGCCATGCCGGTGCTGGTGATGATCTTCTTCATCTTCGTCGCGCTGAAGGTGCAGGCGCTGCCCGCCCTGGTGGCCGGGCTGACGCTCTACAACGGCTCGGTGCTCGCCGAGGTCTTCCGGACCGGGATCAACTCCGTGGACCGGGGCCAGCGGGAGGCCGCGTACGCGCTGGGGATGCGCAAGACGCAGGTCACGACCTTCGTCCTGGCCCCCCAGGCGATCCGGGCGATGCTGCCGACCATCATCAGCCAGCTGGTGGTCGCGCTGAAGGACACCTCACTGGGCTATCTGATCACCTACGAGGAGTTTCTCCACGCGGGGAAGCTGATCGCCTCGAACCTCGACTACGATCTTCCCTTCATCCCCGTGGTGATGGTGATCTCTCCGATCTACATCGGGTTGTGCATGCTGCTCTCCTGGTTCGCCACCTGGGTGGCGAAGCGGCAGCGGCGCGACCTGAAGACGCAGGCGGCCGACGTGGCTCCGGCCGAACCAGGGACGCTGCTGCCGGGAGGGCGGTAGCCGAGCAGTGCCCGCCCGGCAGCAGCCGGTGATCACTCCTCGCGCAGCGGGACCGAGAGATGACTCGGGTCCGTGCCGGGCGAGGAGAAGGTCAGCTGCGCGCCGGTCGGGTTGTGCTCGATGTACAGCGGATCGACGGTGTCGATCACCAGGGCGAGCCGGTGACCGGCCGGGACGTCGTAGGCCGTGGAGAACAGCTCCAGGTCGACGGGGAACGGCCGGCCCGGCGTCTGCCCGTGGAAGGTGTACGGAGCACTGCTCACCAGCTTGCCGACGCCGAGCGGCCCCACGTCGTAGAGATACGCGACGAGGGTGCCGCTCGGCTTCGTGCTGCTGACCGTGGTGTGCAGCTCGGCCGCGCCCCGGACGCGCTGCTCGGTGGCGTACCGCTCCGACTGCCAGACGCTCGCGAAGGTCCGCGGCAGCAGCGGCACGGAGACCATCGGCGGCAGCTTCAGGAACTGGTCCAGCGCGTTGGACAGGATCGCGATGCCGCCGTTGGCCCCCGAGTCGACGTTCGCCCGCACCTTCCTGGTGCCCTCCAGAGCGATCCGGCTCCTGGCCGCGCCCACCGACTTCCAGTCCGGATAGCCCTCGTAGCCCTTGTCGGTACGGGACTTGAGCTGGACCGGCGCCTCGGTGTCGATGCCGTTGCGCTCACCCTTGAGATAGCGGTCGAACCAGCGGCGGGTACTCGTCCAGGTGTCGTTGGGCAGCCCGAGCAGACCGGTGGCCTCGGCGGTGGCGTGGTCGCCGGGGCGGAACTCCAGGCGCTTGGGACCGGTGAGCTTCTCGTAGAACGAGGCGTACTGGTTGGGCGGGAAGATGGTGTCGCCCCAGGCGTTGCCCATCATGACGGCGGCGCCGTTGGCGTTGATCCGGTCGAGATAGGTCAGGGGGGAGCGCTTCTTCCCCCAGGCGATCATCTCCGGCTCCTTGTCCAGGTTGGAGCCGAGGAAGTCCTTCAGCGTCTGCGACAGCTCCTCGCTGGGCCGCCCGGTGACGAGGCCCGCCCCGCCGAGCAGGGCGGCCGCCTGGAGGTGCTGGGTGCGGCCGCTGTAGATCGAGTCGATGAGATCGGCCCAGCCGCTCAGCGCGGCGACCGCCTTGACGCGGGGGTCGTGCCCGGCCGCGAGCAGGCTGATGCCCGCGCCGTAGGAGACGCCGCCCATCCCGATGTGGTCCGGGTCGGCGGCGGTGTGCTCCAGCGCCCAGTCGATGACGGCGGAGGCGTCCGCGATGTCCGGCGGGCCCGCCACCTCGATCTTCCCGCCGGAGCGCCAGAAGCCGCGGGAGGTGTAACTGACCACGACGTAACCGGAGTCGGCGAGCTTCTGGGCCTGCGCCAGATACTCGATCTGCGGCACGGCCCAGCTCGTCGGGAACACGATCAGCGGGTACGTCGCCCCGGCGGGGCCCCCGGAGGGCGAGAAGACGTTGCCCTTGAGCGTGATGCCGCCGGAGCCGGGGATGTCGTGGAACGTCAGGCTCTGCCCGCCGGCACTCGTCGCGACGCTCGACGGGGCGGACGCGGTGACGGGTGCGGCGGCCACCGCCGGGGCCGCGCCGAGCGCGGCCCCGGTGAGCAGGGCGGCGGCGGTGGTGATCGAAGCGGTGGTGCGCAGTGCCGGTTTCGGACGTACCACGGGTCACTCCTCACGCGGGTCAGTGCAAAGTGACCCGACGGTAACCCCGGTTGTTTACCCCTGGTAACTACCCGTCGTGTTGCGTGAGGGTAACGATTGTTGGACGTGGCGTCAGTAGTGCGTCCGGTGCGGAACGGGCGCCACCGGGTCACTTCAGGGCGCTTTTGGCCTGCCAGTCGGCCCACGAGAGGTTCCACGCGCCGTACCCGTTGCCCTCGGCGACCGTACCCTTCGCCTCCGATCCGGTGATCTCGAAGGGGTCGCCCACCTGGACCTGTCCGTACAGCGCGGAGGCGTCCGAATCGCTCATCCCGAGGCAGCCGGAACTCCGGTTGGCCCGGCCGAAGTACCCCGCGTTCCAGGGGGCCGCGTGGGCGTACATCCCCGACCACGTCAGCCGCATCGAGTAGTCGACCATCTTGTCGTAGGCGTCGCCGAGGCCCACCGTCTCGGAGCGCATGTTGATCGTGCCCTCCTTCGACATCAGGACCGCGGTGCCCCGCCAGGACGCCTTGTCGCCGCCGGGGGTGCCCGCCGACATCGGGGCGTCCATGACCTGCCTGCCGTCCCGGCGCAGCGAGAGGCGGTGGCGGTCGAGGTCGACCTCGACCACCTGGGCCGGGCCGATGGTGAACGCCGTGGTGTAGTCGCGGACGAACCAGCCGCCGTCCGCCCCCGTGTCGATCCCGTTCAGCCGCGCGTCCAGGGTGACCTTCGTGCCGGGCCTCCAGTACTTCTCGGGCCGCCAGTCGACCCGGTCCTTGCCGGAGTAGTCCCGGAGCCAGCCCCAGGAGCCCTCGGTCCCCTTCGACGTGGACACCTTCAGGGCCCTCTCCACGGCCGCCTTGTTCTTCACCGGGTGGTCGAAGACGACCGACAGCGGCTGGGCGATGCCGACGGCTGTGTTCCTGCCGGGCGCCAGCGACAGCTTGTTGACCTTCTCCGCGGCGGCGGTGGTGAACGCCGCCCGGTCGCTGCCGCCGTCGGTGTCCCGCGCCTCGACGGTGTACGCCGTGCCGGGCGCGGCGACCCGCTCGGACGTCCAGGTCCTGCCGTCGGCGGATATCCTCCCGGCCAGCGCGCCGCCCCCGCCCGCCGTCACCGACACCGCCTTCAGCTTCCCGCGCGCCAGGGTGACCTCCACCGGGCGCCCCGGGGCCGCCGCCTTGCCGGTGAGGTTCACCGAGACGCTGGTGCCGGGCCCCTGGTCCGGACCGGATCCCGCCGAGCCGGACCCCCCGCCGGAGCAGCCGGTGAGCGCGGCGGCCAGCAACACCGCCGGGGCGGCCAGAACGGCGGCCCGGGTACGCGGATACGCGGAACTCGGCAGGCGTGCGGAACGCGACAGGCGTGCGGAACGTGACGGACGTGCGGAACGTGACGGACGTGCGGAACTCAACGGAAACCTCCCAGACTGGACACTCAGCAGGTCAGAGGGAGATCCCCCCGTGCCGGGTTCCGTTCCGTCCCGGAAAATCCCGGTCCCGGGGGCGGCCCGGGAAGCGGGGTGCCGTGCTCAGTCGCCCGCCCGGTGCGACGCCGGTGCGCCGCCGGCCGGTACGGGCGCCTGCGCCTCGCGCGTCACATCACCGACGACCTCGACCACATCGGGGCCGTACGCCTGGGAGTTGAGGACCTTCAGCAGCAGGCAGAACGACTTGCGGCCGTGCTTGCGCAGCAGCTTCTCGTGGTTGCGGGCCACATAGCGGGTCGCCGCCTGGTTGGTGATGGCCCGCTGCCCGCAGAACACGAAGACCGGGCGGGCGTCCTGCCCGCCGGTCAGCCGGGCGAGCAGGACGTACTCCGCGGTCCCCGGCTCCAGCCGGTAGCGCTCCGACCCGATCTGGAAGGCCCCCTGGTCGGGGCCCGGCTCCTGTCCGGTGTTCACCCGCACCCCGGGGAGCAGGGTGCGCAGATGGGCCGCCATCCGCTGGTTGGAGACCGGCCCGCCCACGCAGAATTCCGTGCGCTCCCCGAACCCCTGCTGGGCCGTGTCGTGGGAGACGATCTGCGCGTGCGCCCCGCAGTCCTTGATCAGCGCGGACAGCTCCAGCAGCGCGAAGGCGTCGTAGCGGTGCACGGAACCGTCCGCGCCCGCGTACCGGTTGACCACCAGCAGGCACTCGGAGTTGTGCGGCAGCCCGAAGAAGGTCTGTTTGCGGCGGAGCTTGCGCCGCCACAGGTGGGTGCGGGCCAGCCAGCCCAGCGCACCGCTGAGACCGGCCGCTATCACGCCCAGCACGATGTCGCGCATGTCGTCCGTCATGGGCGCGCATGCTATCGGTCGATCGGGTATCCGTTCGAGGCGGTCCTGACGATCCGCCTCCGCCGGGACTACGCTGCGGCGGAGATCCGTTGACTGGAGGTACGTATGCGTCGTTCCGTCGGCCGGAACACGTCCTTGCTGGCCGTTCTCGCGGTGGTCGCGTCCGTGGGGGCCGCCGCCCCTGCGGGCTCCGCCACCGGGCGGCCCGCACCGCCCAAGTCCCCGGTGGCGGTGGGGTACGGGGGAGCGGTGTCGAGCGTCGACGCGGACGCGTCGGCCGCCGGGATCGAGGTACTGCGCAAGGGCGGCAACGCGGTGGACGCGGCCGTCGCCACCGCGGCCGCCCTGGGGGTGACCGAGCCGTACTCCGCGGGCATCGGCGGTGGCGGCTACTTCGTCCACTACGACGCGAAGAAGCGCCAGGTGCGGACCATCGACGGCCGTGAGACCGCGCCCCGCAGCGCGGACGCCTCCCTCTTCCTGGAGAACGGCAAGCCGATCCCGTTCGAGGAGGGCGTGACCAGCGGCCTCGGCGTCGGCACCCCCGGCACCCCGGCCACCTGGGAGCGGGCGCTGGACAGCTGGGGCAGCAAGTCCCTGCGTACGCTGCTGGAACCGGCGCGGCGTCTGGCCCGGGACGGCTTCGTGGTGGACGGCACCTTCCGCTCGCAGACGGCCGACAACCAGGCCCGGTTCGCCGACTTCCCGGCCTCCGCCGAGCTGTTCCTGCCGGGCGGCGAACTCCCCGTCGTCGGCTCGGTGTTCAAGAACCCGGACCTGGCCCGTACCTACGCGACCCTCGCCCGGCAGGGCGTCGGCGCGCTGTACAAGGGCGAGTTGGCCGACGACATCGTCCGTACCGTGCGCAAGCCCCCGGTCGACCCGGACGCCGACCGCGTCGTCCGCCCCGGCGACCTCACCCGCACGGACCTCACCTCCTACCGGACCCTGCGCCAGGACCCGACCAGGGTCGGCTACCGGGGCCTGGACGTCTACGGCATGGCCCCCTCCTCCTCCGGCGGCACCGGTGTCGGCGAGGCGCTCAACATCCTGGAGTCCACCGACCTCTCCCGGGCGGACCGCACCCGCTATCTGCACCGGCTGATCGAGGCGAGCCGGATCGCCTTCGCGGACCGGGGCCGCTGGGTGGGCGACCCGGCCTTCGAGGACGTCCCCACCAAGGAGCTGCTGAGCCAGCGGTTCGCCAACTCCCGCGCCTGCCTGATCCGCGACGACAAGGCGCTGACCAGTCCGCTGGCACCGGGCGACCCGCGCGACCCCGAGCGGTGCACCGCCGGAGACAAGGCCGCCCCGACCACATACGAGGGCGAGAACACCACGCACCTCACGACGGCCGACAAGTGGGGCAACGTCGTCGCCTACACCCTGACCATCGAGTCCACCGGCGGCAGCGGCATCACCGTGCCCGGCCGGGGCTTCCTGCTCAACAACGAGCTGACCGACTTCTCCTTCGCCCCGGCCGACCCGGCGGTGCACGACCCGAACCTCCCGGGGCCCGCCAAGCGCCCGCGCTCCTCGATGTCCCCGACGATCGTGCTCAAGCACGGCAAGCCGGTCCTGGCCCTCGGCTCCCCGGGCGGGGCCACGATCATCACCACCGTCCTCCAGACGCTCACCGGACACCTCGACCGGGGCCTCCCGCTGGTCGACGCGATCGCCGCGCCGCGCGCCAGCCAGCGCAACGCACCGGCCACGGAGATCGAGCCGGAGCTGTGGAACAGCCCGGTCCGGGCGGAGCTGGAGAAGCTCGGCCACGCCTTCAAGCAGAACCCGGAGATCGGGGCGGCCACCGGCGTCCAGCGGCTGCCCGACGGCCGCTGGCTGGCGGCGGCGGAAAAGGTGCGCCGGGGTGGCGGCTCGGCAAGGGTGGTGCACCCGGGCGGCGGGCACTGAGCCGGTCGCACGGAGCAGGGCGGCGGCCCCGACGGACCGCCCGCTCCCCGGCCGGTCCACGGAAGGGTCCCTCCGCTCCATGCGCACCCGAACGCTCGCCCTGACCTCCGTCGTCTGCGGCGCGGCGCTGCTCACCGCGGCGCTGCCCGCGGCCGCCGACGAAACGGACGCGACCGCACCGCGGACGGCGGAGGCGGGGGAGGCGGCGGCACCGGCCGCCGTGACCGCCGCCGACCTGCTGGCCGGGGTCCGTTCCTGCCGGCGGATCTCCCAGGGCCGGTACCGCACGGACAGCGGCAGCGCGAAGGCCACCGTCCCCGTCTGCGGGACCCGGGACGCGGTGTTCTGGAAGGCGGACATGGACATCGACTGCGACGGCCGCAGGTCCAGGGCCTGCAACAGGAAGACCGACCCCTACTTCCTGCCGGAGACCGCTTTCACCTCGTCCCGCGGCAAGCCGCTCGACTCGGCCGCGCTGCCCCATGTGGTGGTACCGGGGCCGAGCAAGGTGTGGGACTACCGGAAGTCGGGTCTCGGCGGCGGCAGCGTCGTGGCCGTCGTGTACCGCGGCCGGGTGAGCTACGGCGTCATCGGCGACACCGGCCCGACGCGGATCATCGGGGAGGCGTCGTACGCCATGGCGAAGACGCTGGGCATCGACCCGGACCCGGTGAGCGGGGGCGCCGGATCCGGGGTCACCTACATCGCGTTCAAAAACTCCCGTATCTCGCCGATCGAGAGCCGCGCCACGGCGCGGAGCCGGGGCGAGCAGCTGGCCAGGCGGTTCGTCGGGCGCCCCTGAGGGGCGGCGGGCCGGCCCCTGGCCGGCGCCGGACGGGGGTCACAGCACCGTCAGGACGCGCGGCCCGTCGTCCGTGATCGCCACCGTGTGCTCGCTGTGGGCGGCCCGGCTCCCGTCGGTCGTCCGCAGCGTCCAGCCGTCCCGGTCCTCGCGGAACGCGTCGCCGCCGCCCGCGATCAGCATGGGCTCGATCGCCAGGACCATCCCGTGCCGCAGCGGCATCCCGCGCCCCGGGCGGCCCTCGTTCGGCACGGCCGGGTCCTCGTGCATCGACCGTCCGATGCCGTGCCCCCCGTACCCCTCCATGATCCCGTAACCCGCGTCCCGGCAGACCGTGCCGATCGCGTGGGCGATGTCGCCGATCCGGTTGCCCACCACGGCCGCGGCGATCCCGGCCTCCAGGGCCCGCACGGACGCGGCGATCAGCCGGGTGTCGGCGGGGCGGGCGCGGCCCACCGTGAAGCTGACCGCCGCGTCGCCCGCCCACCCGTCGAGGAGCGCGCCCGCGTCCACGCTGACCAGGTCGCCGTCCCGGAGCGGCTCGTCGGAGGGGATGCCGTGCACGATCGCGTCGTTGACGGACACGCAGATCACGGCGGGGAAGGGGGTGGAGGCGAAGTGCGGACGGTAGTTCAGGAACGGCGAGGCGGCCCCGACCTCGCGCAGCACCTCGCGGGCCGCCTCGTCCAGTTCGCGGGGGGTCACGCCGACCGCCGCCGCCTCCCGGGCCCGGGTCAGGATCTGCGCGACGACCCGGCCGGACGCGCGCATGGCTTCGATGTGTGTGTCTGTCTTGAGCTGCACCATGCCCATTACTATACCGCTTGAGCGGTATAGTAATGACGGTATAGAAATCGCTTCGCGTAGTAGACTCAGGCCATGGTCCGTACTCCTCTGACTCCCGAAGAGCGTCTGCGCGGCGAGCGGCTCGGTCTGCTGCTCCGTGAGGCCCGCGGCGAGCGCAGCATGGTCTCCGTCGCCGCGAGCGCCGGAATCTCCGCCGAGACCCTCCGCAAGATCGAGACCGGCCGCGCCCCCACGCCCGCGTTCTTCACCGTGGCCGCCCTCGCCGGAGCCCTGGGCCTCTCCCTGGACGACGTGCTCGGCCGCTGCGCGCCCGCACCGGCCGCGGCGCCGCTGATCGCGTAGACGCCCCCGGCGGCTCCCGGCCGGTGCGGGCAGGGCGTAGGGTCACGCGCGTGACTCTCCAGGACTTCGCGCGCAGCGAATACGTCAGTCTGACCACCTACCGCAAGGACGGCACGCCCGTCGCCACGCCTGTCTGGGCGGCGGCCGAGGGGGAGGTGCTGTACGTCTGGACCCGCTCCGACGCGTGGAAGGTCAAGCGGCTCCGCAACAACAGCAAGGTGCTCGTCACCGTCTGCGACGTCCGCGGCCGGATCGCCGACGGGGCCCCGAGCGCCGAAGGCACGGGCAGGCTGCTGGACGCCGACGCCACCCGCGCGGCGCGCAAGCTGCTGTCCCGCAAGTACACCTGGAAGTTCTGGCTCATCGACTGGCCCGCCACGGTCGCCCGGCTCGGCAAGCGCCCGCACACCGGCATCGCCATCACCTTCTGATCCGCTTCGAGGGGGCGCGCTTCCGGGCGGTCGCGCGCCCGCCGCAGCGTGCCTGAAAGCTGTCCGTAGCCTTCCCGTAACACCCCTGCGGTCGAATGCCTCCTCACGGGAGTGTTCCGGCCGACAGTCGGCGAGGGCGGCGATGACGGTACGTCAGCAGGCGGTGCGAGAAGACGAGTTCGCGCCGTATCTCCGTGATCTGGTGGCGCGGCTCGATCCCGGGCGCGGTTGGTACGGGGTCTTCACCCGGCGCGACCCGGTGGGGATGCGGTCCTGCCTGGACGGGGAGGAGATCCCGCCCTGGGACGTCGTCGAGTCGCTGCTGGCGGACCTGGCCGCGCTGCACGGAGCGCACGTCGCCGAGCGGGTCTCGGTGCGGGCGGCCACGCTCCACTCCGCGTCCGCCGCCGCCCGCGACCGGCGGCCCGGGGGGCGCCAGGAACTGGTCCGGCGGCTGGAGTTGATGCTCCGCGAGCAGGCCCGTGCGGCGGAACGGCTGGGTGGCGCCGGTACCGCCACCGGCCCGGACCGGGACGGCCCGGAGGCCCTGGCCTGGGCCCGCGACGACCACGAACGGGCCTCCGCGCGCTGCGTGGAACTGCGCGGACGGCTGACGGCTCTGACGGCGCGCGGCACGACAGCTCCGGCCGAACGGACCTCCGGCACCCACGCCTCCGGAGGCGTCTTCGACGTGTACGCCGAGCCCGCCGCCGCGTCCACGCCCGCCCCTGCGCCCGTGCGCAAGAAGCCGCGTGGCGCGCGGTTCGCCGGGCTGGAGACGGACGACGGGCCCGGCGCCGCCGTACCCGTACCGGATCCCCTGCCGCCCGTCCCCACGCCTTCCGCCGCCCCGGCTCCGCGCGGGGCGCGCTTCGGCGGAGGCAGGGGGGAGGCGGGGCGCCCCGCCTCCGGTCGGGGGCGGGGGCCGGACCCCGTACCGGACCCGGCCGCTGAGCAGGCCGTGGCCGCCGCCGTGGGCCGGCTGCTCCGGCTGCGCGCCGAGGGCCGGAGCGGCGAGGCCCACGGGGTGCTCTGCGAGGTCGCCGCCTGGCCCGCGCCCCGGCTGCCGGTCCTGGCGGTGGCCCTGTGCCGGGCGGGCCTCGCCGCCGACTGGAGGACCCTGCTGTGGGAGGTGTCCTCGCTGCCGCCCGCCGCCTTTGCCGCCGCGGCGGGCGCGCTGGCCGCGGCGGGGCGCGACGAGGACTGCGGGCAGCTCCTGCGCCAGGGTGTGGCCCGGCCCGCCGGGGAGGTGGGCGACGCGGCGCTCTGCCTGGACGGCGCGGGCCGGGAGCGGGAGGCGCTGGACCTGCTCGGTGCGTTCGTCCGCGTACGCACCCCGCAGGAGGCCGCCGCCCTCGCCGTGAGCGCCTGGGGCCCGGCGGCGGGCGGGACCTCCGGAGCGCGGCTGGTGGCCCTCCTGCTGGCCGCCGCCCGCGAGGTGTCCGCGGAGCGCGCCCGGGACCTGGTGCACGCGCTGCGTGTGGCGGGCGTGCCCGGGGTCTGAGCCTCCCGCGCGTACCGCCGTCCGGTCGGTACCGTGTCCGTTGTGGACCGCTCGGGTACGAAACATGATCGACTCCGCCGGTTCACGGCGATGGTCTTGCCCCTCCGGACCACGGGGCTTACGTTCTCCATCCATGCACCGATCTACGTGCGTAGAGAACGCGTGCAGGCTCTCTGACGCCGCGTCGAAGGAGCAGCTCATGTCCCACGTCGTACGCGCCGCACTCGTCCAGGCGACCTGGACCGGCGACACCGAATCGATGATTGCCAAGCACGAGGAGCACGCCCGCGAGGCCGCCCGTCAGGGGGCGGAGATCATCGGCTTCCAGGAGGTGTTCAACGCCCCCTACTTCTGCCAGGTCCAGGAGCCCGAGCACTACCGCTGGGCCGAGCCGGTCCCGGACGGGCCGACCGTCCGCCGGATGCGGGACCTGGCCCGGGAGACCGGCATGGTGATCGTGGTCCCGGTCTTCGAGATCGAGCAGACCGGCTTCTACTACAACACCGCCGCCGTGATCGACGCCGACGGCTCCTACCTCGGCAAGTACCGCAAGCACCACATCCCGCAGGTCAAGGGGTTCTGGGAGAAGTTCTACTTCCGGCCCGGCAACGCGGGCTGGCCGGTCTTCGACACCGCCGTCGGCAAGGTCGGCGTCTACATCTGCTACGACCGGCACTTCCCCGAGGGGTGGCGGCAACTGGGGCTCGGTGGAGCCCAGTTGGTCTACAACCCGTCGGCCACCTCGCGCGGCCTCTCCAGCCACCTCTGGCAGCTGGAGCAGCCCGCCTCCGCCGTCGCCAACGAGTACTTCGTCGCCGCGATCAACCGCGTCGGCCGTGAGGAGTACGGCGACAACGACTTCTACGGCACCAGCTACTTCGTCGACCCGCGCGGCCAGTTCGTCGGTGACGTCGCCAGCGACAAGGACGAGGAACTCCTCGTCCGCGACCTGGACTTCGGGCTGATCGACGAGGTCCGCCGGCAGTGGGCGTTCTACCGCGACCGACGGCCCGACGCCTACGAGGGGCTGGTGCGGCCGTGACCGGCCTCTACGAGCGCCACCGCGCCGTGGCCCCCGACTGGCTGGCCCTCTACTACCGCCGGCCGCTGGAACTCACCCACGGCGAGGGGCGCCACGTCTGGGACGCGGACGGCAACCGCTATCTGGACTTCTTCGGCGGCATCCTCACCACCATGACCGCCCACGCGCTGCCCGAGGTCACCAAGGCGGTCGCCGAGCAGGCCGGGCGGATCATCCACTCCTCCACCCTCTACCTCAACCGCCCCATGGTGGAACTGGCCGAGCGGATCGCCACCCTCTCCGGCATCCCCGACGCCCGGGTCTTCTTCACCACCTCGGGCACCGAGGCCAACGACACCGCGCTGCTCCTGGCCACCGCCCACCGCGGGTCCAACCAGATCCTCGCGATGCGCAACAGCTACCACGGCCGGTCGTTCTCCACGGTGTCCGTCACCGGAAACCAGGCCTGGTCGCCCACGAGCCTCTCCCCGCTCCAGACCCTGTACGTCCACGGCGGCGTCCGCACCCGGGGACCGTACGCCGAGCTGAGCGACCAGAGGTTCATCCAGGCGTGCGTCTCGGACCTGGAGGACCTGCTCGGCCACACCCGCAACCCCGCCGCGCTGATCGCCGAACCCATCCAGGGCGTCGGCGGCTTCACCTCCCCGCCCGACGGACTGTTCGCCGCCTTCCGGGAAGTCCTGGACCGGCACGGCGTGCTGTGGATCTCGGACGAGGTGCAGACCGGCTGGGGGCGCACCGGCGAGCACTTCTGGGGCTGGCAGGCGCACGAGCGGAGCGGGCCGCCGGACATCCTCACCTTCGCCAAGGGCATCGGCAACGGCATGTCGGTCGGGGGAGTGGTCGCCCGCGCCGAGGTGATGAACTGCCTCGACGCCAACTCCATCTCCACCTTCGGCGGTTCACCCGTCACCATGGCCGCGTCCCTCGCCAACCTCTCCTACCTCCTGGACCACGACCTCCAGGGCAACGCGCGGCGCGTCGGCGGTCTCCTCATCGAGCGGCTGCGGTCCGTCGCGGCCGCTTCCCCCGCCGTACGCGAGGTGCGCGGCCGGGGCCTGATGATCGGCATCGAACTGGTGCGGCCCGGCACCGACGAGGCCGACCCGGACGCCGCCGCGGCCGTCCTCGAAGCGGCACGGGAGGGCGGGCTGCTCATCGGCAAGGGCGGCGGCCACAGCACCAGCGTGCTCAGGATCGCCCCGCCCATGACCCTGACCGTCGCCGAGGCCGAGGAGGGCGCGGCGATCCTCGCGGACGCCCTGCACGCGGCGGGCTGACCTGCCCCGGGGCCCGTCCGCCGTACGCGCGTCCGACGCCGTACCCGCCCAACGCCCAACGGGGCGCCCCGCCGTACCGCCGTCCGGCCGGGCGGGGCGCCCCGCAGTGAGGAGGAACCCATGAGCCGCACCGTCATCCGCGGCGGCCTCGTCATCACCGCGTCCGACGAGATCCACGCCGACGTCCTGATCGAGGGCGGCCGGATCGCCGCGCTGGCCGCCCACGGCACCGACACCGCCGGGAGCTGGAGCGCCGACCGGAGCATCGACGCGACGGGCAAGTACGTCATCCCGGGCGGTGTCGACGCCCACACCCACATGGAGATGCCCTTCGGCGGCACCTACGCGGCCGACACCTTCGAGACCGGCACCCGGGCCGCCGCCTGGGGCGGCACCACCACCATCGTCGACTTCGCGATCCAGAGCGTCGGCTCGTCCCTGCGCGAGGGACTGGACACCTGGTACGGCAAGGCGGACGGCAACTGCGCCGTCGACTACGCCTTCCACATGATCCTCGCGGACGTGAACCCCTCCTCGCTCCGGGAGATGGACCGCCTGGTCGCCGAGGGCGTCACCTCCTTCAAGCTGTTCATGGCCTACCCGGGCGTCTTCTACTCCGACGACGGCCAGATCCTGCGCGCCATGCAACAGGCCGCGGGCAACGGCGGGCTGATCATGATGCACGCCGAGAACGGCATCGCCATCGATGTCCTGGTCGAGCAGGCCCTCGCCGCCGGCCGCACCGACCCCCGCTACCACGGGGACGTCCGCAAGGTCGCCCTGGAGGCCGAGGCCACCCACCGCGCCGTCCAGCTCGCCCGGGTCGCCGGAGCGCCCCTCTACGTCGTGCACGTCTCCGCCGACGAGGCGGTGGCGGAGATCGCCGCCGCCCGCCACAAGGGTCTCCCCGTCTTCGGCGAGACCTGTCCGCAGTACCTGTTCCTGTCCACCGACAACCTCGCCGAGCCGGACTTCGAGGGCGCCAAGTACGTCTGCTCCACGCCGCTGCGCCCCAAGGAGCATCAGGAAGCCCTGTGGCGGGGGCTGCGCAACAACGAGCTCCAGGTCGTCTCCACCGACCACTGCCCGTTCTGCTTCTCGGGGCAGAAGGAGATGGGCCGCGGCGACTTCTCCAAGATCCCCAACGGTATGCCGGGCGTCGAACACCGGATGGACCTGCTGCACCAGGCCGTCGTCGACGGGCACATCACCCGCCGCCGCTGGATCGAGATCGCCTGCGCCTCCCCGGCCCGGATGTTCGGCCTCTACCCGAAGAAGGGCACCATCGCCCCGGGCGCCGACGCGGACATCGTCATCTACGACCCGGCCGCCGAGCACACCCTGTCCGCCGAGACCCACCACATGAACGTCGACTACTCGGCGTACGAGGGGCGACGCGTCACCGGGCAGGTCGAGACCGTGCTCTCACGCGGCGAACTCGTCATCGAGGCACGCACGTTCACCGGGCGCGTCGGACACGGCACCTACACCCCCCGCGCCACCTCCCAGTATCTCGACTAGGAGCACCAGCCATGGACTTCGGACTCGTCCTCCAGACCGACCCGCCCGCCTCCGCCGTCGTCGGTCTGATGCGCCGCGCCGAGCGCAACGGGTTCCGCTACGGCTGGACCTTCGACTCGGCGGTGCTGTGGCAGGAGCCGTTCGTCATCTACAGCCGCATCCTGGAGCACACGGACAGGATGACCGTGGGGCCCATGGTCACCAACCCCGGGACCCGCACCTGGGAGGTCACCGCCTCGACCTTCGCCACGCTCAACGACATGTACGGCAACCGCACCGTCTGCGGCATCGGGCGCGGCGACTCCGCGATGCGGGTCGCGGGCCGCCGCCCCAACACCCTGGCCCGCCTCGGTGAGGCCATCGACGCCATCCGGGACCTGGCCGAGGGCCGGGAGGCGACGGTGGACGAGCAGCCGGTGCGCATCCCGTGGGTGAAGGACGGGCGGCTGCCGGTGTGGATGGCCGCGTACGGGCCCAAGGCGCTGGCCCTGGCCGGGCAGAAGGCCGACGGGTTCATCCTCCAGCTCGCCGACCCCTTCCTCACCGAATGGATGATCAAGGCGGTACGGGACGCGGCGGCCGAGGCCGGGCGGGATCCCGACGCCGTCACCATCTGCGTCGCCGCCCCGGCGTACGTCGGGGACGACCTCGGCCACGCCCGGGAGCAGTGCCGGTGGTTCGGCGGCATGGTCGGCAACCACGTCGCGGACCTGGTCGCCCGCTACGGCGAGCGCTCGGAGATGGTGCCCGAGGAGCTGACCGCGTACATCAAGGACCGGCACGGCTACGACTACAGCCACCACGGCCGCGCCGGGAACACCTCGACCGACTTCGTCCCGGACGAGATCGTGGACCGCTTCTGCCTGCTCGGTCCGGCGGAGGCGCACATCGACAAGCTCCGCCGGCTCAAGGACCTCGGCGTCGACCAGTTCGCCGTCTACGCCATGCACGACGACCGGGAAGGCACCATCGACGCCTACGGGTCCGTCGTCATCCCGGCGCTGGGCTGAACGACGCCGGGGCCACTACGGCGCCGCCGCGCCGGAGCGGGGCCGGGCCGGTGCCTCACCCCGGGAGCACCACGAGCTTGCCGCCCGGGTGCCCGGACCGGCTCACCTCCAGCGCCGCGCTCACCTCGCTCAGGGGGTACGTACCCGCGACGGGCACCCGCAGCCGCCCCGCCTCGATGAGGGCGAGGATCTCCGCGAGCGCCTCGGGCCGCCCGGCTCCGGGTTCGCCCATGTGCAGCTGGATCCCGGTGTCCGCGGCGTCGAACGCCACCAGCGACAGGACGCGCTCCGGGCCGCCGGCCAGGGCGATCGAGTCCGGGATCTCGCCGCGGCCCGAGGCGTCGAGGACCGCGTCGACGCCCTGCGGGGACAGCGCCCGTACGCGGTCGGCGAGGCCCGCGCCGTAGGTGACCGGCTCGGCGCCGAGGTCGCGCAGCCGCGCGTGGTTGCGCTCGGCCGCGGTGCCGATGACGCGCACGCCGCGGGCGACGGCCAGTTGTACGGCAAAGGTGCCCACGCCCCCGGCGGCGGCGTGGACCAGCAGCGTCTCTCCGGCGGAGACCCGGAGCTTGCCGAGCACCTCCCACGCCGTGATGCCCGTACCGGCCAGGGTCCCGGCGACCTCCCACGGGACGGACGCGGGCTTGGCGACCAGGGCGGCGGGGTCGGCCAGCGCGGACTGCGCGTAGGCGGGGGTGAGGGACGCTCCCAGCACCTCGTCCCCGACGCCGAAGGCGCTCACGCCGGCGCCGACCTGGTCGACGACTCCCGCCACGTCGGAGCCGAGTCCGCCCGGCAGGTCGAGGGGCATCATCCCGCGCATGGCGCCGCTGAGGATCTTGTGGTCGACCGGGTTGACGCCCGCAGCCCGCACCGCGAGCCGCACCTGTCCCGGGCCCGCGGTGAGCGGCGCGACCTCGGCCACCCGCAGGACATCGGGGTCGCCGTAGGAGTCGAATCGGATGGCAAGGGGCATGGCAGCGTCTCCGGATCCTCGGGGCGGGGGGGGCGAATACCCCGTGTTCCACCCTAGACCCGCCTGGTTGATGTATCAACATATGTCAGGAAGGGGCCCCGTCCGTGTCGCGCGCCGGAGCGGTCACCGCCTCGCCGGTCTCGCGGACGACGGTGAGGTGCCCGCCGTCTCCCGGGTCGGGGTCGGGCAGCGTCGTCTCGGGGTCGACGAGGTAGACGTCGTGGCCGTCGAGGGTGAGGCGGCGGGTGATCTCCAGGATCATGCGGCGCGCGACGTCGTCGATGCTGTGGACGCGGGTGAGGTCGATGGCGATCCGGGTTTCCGCGGGGGTGGTGTTCTGGACCTCGCGCACGACGCGTTCGGCTTCCGCGAAACCGATGCCGCCCTGGAGGTCGAGGACGCGCACGGCGTGAGGCGGGGTGCCGGTGGTGTGGTGGGAGCGCAGGACCGCTCGCGCGGTGGGGGGCACCCCCATGAGGTGCAGCCCCATGTCGTTGGAGAGGCGCTCGAACAGGGACACTCCGCGCACGCTGTTGCCGTGGTGGTCCAGGCGGGGGGAGAAGGTGGCGATGCCGATACGGCCGGGCAGGGAGCCGATGAGACCTCCGGCCACGCCGCTCTTGGCGGGGATGCCGACCTGGGTGATCCAGTCGCCCGCGGCGTCGTACATACCGCAGCTGAACATGACGCTCAGCACCTGGCGTACGACCTTCTCGGGGACGACCTGTTCGCCGGTGACGGGGTTGACGCCGCGGTTGGCGAGCGTGGCCGCCATGACGGCCAGGTCGCGGGTGGTGACGAGCAGGGCGCACTGCCGGGTGTAGCCCTCGACGGTCACGGCGGGGTCCTGGGTGAGGACGTCATGGCTGCGCAGCATGTGCGCGATGGCGAGATTGCGGTGGGCGTGGGCCAGCTCCGACGCGCACACCTTCTCGTCCACGGCCAGCGGGCGGCCGGCGAAGGCGGAGAGGCCCTCGATGACGCGCTCCACCCGCTCGGCCGGGCCGGAGTCCGCTGCGGCGGTGAGGGAGTGGGTGGTGATGGCACCCGCGTTGATCATGGGGTTGAGGGGGCGCCCGGTGCCGTGTTCCAGGGAGATCTCGTTGAAGGCCTCGCCGGAGGGCTCGACACCGACCTTGGCCAGGACCGGGGCGAACCCGCGGTCGGCCAGAGCCAGCGCGTAGGCGAACGGCTTGGAGATCGACTGGATGGTGAAGGGGACGTCGACGTCCCCGACGCCGTAGACCTGACCGTCCACGGTCGCCAGGGCCACGCCCAGGCGCTCCGGGTCCGCGCCCGCCAGCTCGGGGATGTAGGCCGCCGGAGCGCCGGAGGCGTCCGGTTCCACCTCTCCCAGTACCTCGGCCAGATAGTCGGGAATGATGGGCCGCATACTTGCCTCTTCGTTCGGAGTACCGGTCCCGGCCGCTGACGTACGGCCGGATGCCCCGGCGGGGTGTCCCGCCGGGGTCTGAAGCGGGGAGCCCGAGGTTACGGCAGTGCCGGGGCGGCGGGGACGCCGTCGTCGGCCGCTTCCCCGAGGGGGTGCGCCGGGACGGGGGCGGTGAGCGCGCGGAGCCGCTCGGCGTCGACGTTCGCTCCGAACGCCGGGGTCCCCGGTTCGAGCCGGACGCCCGCCGCGAGGCCGCCGATGGGGAGCGGGTCGAAACCGATCGCGTCGATCAGCGCGGACACCTCGGCCAGGTCGGCGGGGGAGTCCCCGGCGACGGCGATGGCCTTGCGTCCGGGCCGGCCCGCCGGGCGCGCCCCGTCCTCCAGGTCGTGGTAGCCCATGTGGTTCAGGGCCTTCACGACCCGGGCGCCCGCCAGGAACCGCTGGACCGCCTCGCTGGAGGAGGTCTCCGGCGGCAGGACCGCGTCGCGGGGACCGTCCACCTCCCACCAGTGGTTCATCGCGTCGACGACCAGCTTGCCCGCGAGTTCCCCGGCGGGCAGCGCGCGGTGCCTGCCGAGCGGAAGGGCGAGCACCACGATGTCGGCGGCCCCCGCGGCCTGGGCCGGCCAGACCGCGGTCGCGCCGGGCATGAGGACCTTCGCGGTCAGGGTGATCCTGGCGGGGTCGCCGGAGCCGGAGACCAGGACCCGGTATCCGGCGGCGACCGCCAGCCGGGCGAGGACGGTGCCGAGCTTCCCGGCCCCCAGAATTCCCACGGTGGTCATCGGGTGGCTCCCGCCGTGCCCGCGGGCGCCTCGGCGAGCAGTTCGCGGACCCGGGGGATGACCCCGGTGCCGTACAGCTCGACCGACCGCAGCCGCGCGGAGGCGGCCACCGTCCCGGCGGTGGAATAGATCATGTCGAACCGGCCGGCGTCCAGCACCCGCATGGCGTGCGCGATCTTGGACGCGACCGTCTCCACCGAGCCGACGTACAGCGAGCCGTGCTCCACCTCGGACTCGAACTCCTCCCGGCGCAGCGGGGGCCAGCCGCGCTGCCGCCCGATGCGGTCCCGGATCTCCCGGTACCCGGGGTAGAAGAGCTCCCTGGCCTCCTCGTCGGTGGCGGCGACCAGACCGGGGGAGTGGACTCCGACCGGCTGCGCGGCGGTACCGGCCTCCTCGCTCGCGCGCCGGTACAGGTCCACGTACGGGGCGAACCGGTCGGGCGCGCCGCCGATGATGGCGAGCATGAGCCGGAAGCCGTAATGCGCCGTGCGGATGACCGACTGCGGCGTCCCGCCGACCCCGACCCAGGTGGTGAGCCGCCCCGATTCGGTCTTCGGGTACACGTCCGCCTCGTTCAGCGCGGCGCGTGTGGTGCCCTCCCAGGTGACCGGCTTCTCGTCCAGGAGCCGGTGGAACAGCTCGATCTTCTCCTCGAACAGCACCTCGTAGTCCTGGAGGTCGTATCCGAACAGGGGGAAGGACTCGGTGAAGGAACCGCGCCCGAGGATCACCTCGGCGCGGCCCCCGGAGAGGGCGTCGAGCGTCGCGAAACGCTGGAACACGCGCACCGGGTCGTCGGAGGACAGCACGGTCACGCCCGACGCGAGCCGGATGCGCTCCGTCGCGGTCGCGATGCCCGCCAGGACGGTCTCGGGGCTGGAGATCGCGTACTCGGGCCGGTGGTGCTCGCCCAGCGCCACCACGTCGATGCCGACCTGATCGGCCAGGACGGCCTCTTCCACCGTGGCGCGGATGGCCTGGGCGTGCGAGACCACCTCGCCGTGTTCGTCGCGCGGCAGGTCCCCGAAGCTGTCGATGCCGAATTCGAGACGGGAAACATCCATCGTGGGGCCTTCTCTCGACGTTCTTGCCATGCCGGGGGCCTGCGGCCCCATCTAGTTGACACTTCAACTATGCCGGATGGTGGTTTATGTGTCAACTAGATGGGCGGGTGGCTAGCTGGGGGACCAGCGCGGGGTGGACGTGCCGTCCCACCGGAAGGGGTCGTCCTCCAGTGCGGAGCGGTCCCACCGCCCGTGCACCGCCGCCGCCTCGTAGGTGGAGTGCAGGAACTCGGTGAGCGCGCGGTCCGGGTCGGGGGCGGTGCGGACCGTCTCGTAGGGCAGTAGGAACTGCTTGAACTCGGAGCTGAAGTAGGCGCCTTCGGGGCCGACCGGGTGCTCGGCGAAGCCCTCGGGCTCCGGGTAGGCGTAGGCGTAGAAGGCGCCCTCCTCGCCCCCGCCGGGCCAGAAGCCGCAGCTGGACAGCTCCCGGGAGTAGCCCTCGACCATGACCCAGTCGCCGCAGTTGGGCGCCCCGCCCGGGTGCGGCGGGGCCTCCCGCCCGGAGAAGCGGGTGCAGGCCAGGTCCATCGCTCCCCAGAAGAAGTGGACCGGGCTGACCTTGCCGACGAAGTGCGACCGGAACTCGCCCATGACCCGGTTGGCCTGCAACAGCTGGCGCCAGAACAGGGTGGCCGCCTCACCGTCGTAGGAGGCGTGCTCGTGGTCGTCGGCGAAGGGGATCGCCGGGTCGACCTCGTTGGGGTGCGGGTGGATCGGGGCCTCGATCCCGAGCGCGTCCAGCGTGTGCAGCACCTGGGCGTAGAACTCGGCGACCGGCATGGGGCGCAGGGCGAAGCCCTTGGTGCCGCCGTCGCTGCTGCGGACCTCGAGCCGGTGGCCGACGAAGTCGAACTCGACCTCGAAGGCCCCGCCGCGGTAGGGGATGGTCGAGGTCGTCAGGCCACGCGGGCTGACGTACAGGGTCACCTGCCACCAGTGGTTGACCAGGGGCGCGTGCGCCATCCGGATCTTGCCCACGATCTGGGTCCACATGTGGAGAGTGTCGCGGGTGGCGGTCCAGTCCGCGACCCGGAGGCTCGGCCAGTCGGTCGTCTTGGGAACGGTCATCTCAATCTCACATCCTCGACCGGGCTCGTCGTCCCGGACGCGCGGGTGGGCGGTGTGTTCGGCTCCAGGGCCGCCCCACTTCGCGGCGCTCGCTCCGGCGCCGCCGGGAGCCGGTGGTGGCGGCGGCGGTCAGCGGTACTCGGGGTTGGCGTTGTCGGGGCGGCAGCCCGCGTCCCAGGCGGCGCGCTGGTTGCCGTACGCCGGGAAGCCGCCGGAGCCCCGGATCATCGCGGCGAGGTGGAGCAGGTTGTAGGTCATGAACGAGACGTTCCGGTTGGTGAAGTCGTTCTCCGGTCCGCCCGAGCCCTCGTCGAGGTAGGAGGGCCCCGGGCCGACCTCGCCGAGCCAGCCCGCGTCGGCCTGGGGCGGGATGGAGTAGCCGATGTGCTGGAGGCTGTAGAGGATGTTCATCGCGCAGTGCTTGAGGCCGTCCTCGTTGCCGGTGAGGAGACAGCCGCCGACCCGGCCGTAATAGGCGTACTGGCCCTGCTCGTTGAGGACGCCGGAGTACCCGTAGAGCCGTTCGATCACCTGGCGGGTCACCGAGCTGTTGTCGCCGAGCCAGATCGATCCGCCGATGACCAGGATGTCCGCGGCGAGAACCCGGGGGAGCAGGCTGGGCCACTCGTCGGTGGCCCAGCCGTGCTCGGTCATGTCCGGGCGGACACCGGTGGCGATGTCGTGGTCCACGGCGCGGAACTGGTCCACGCTCACCCCGTTCGCCTCCATGATGGCCACGCTCCGGTCGATCACCCCCTGGGTGTGACTCTCCTCGGGGGACTTCTTGAGCGTGCAGTTGATGTACAGGGCGCTGAGTCCGCTGAAGTCGGGCTTGGCGGTCGCGGGGGTCTGCGTCATGGAGATCCTCGGGAATCGGTCGTCGTACGGTCGGACTGGGAGCGGAGTGGGCCGGCGGCGGATCATTCCGCTCAAGGGAAAGATGAGCCTTGCGGACGATGATTCCGCGGCGACACCACGATCGGCCGCGATCCGGTCCGGAATTGACCTGCCTCGTGTCCGGGAATTCCTGGTGAATCGACCTGCGGGAACCCCGGCCGCGCGTCGCCGGGCGCGACGAGCGGCGACCGGCCGGGTGATGCGGCACCTACGGTAACAGTAGTGTTTGATGTGTCAACCAGACTGTTTGTCCGGCAGGTCACGGCAGGTCGGCGCCCGGCCGCGCGGGCGGCGGCGGACCGCCCTCGTGCTACGGTTCCGGCCACCGAGAGCGAGGTCAACTCGCTCTCGACGGCGCGGGGTGGAGCACTTCCCGGTCCCGCCGGTCCACCGGGGCGACGGGATACGCGCGGGTGTGCGTCGATGTTGTCCGGACGAGGCGGACGCGCGGACCGTGAATCCCGGCGCACAGCGCCGTCCAGGGCACCTGCGGCCGGTTCGGTCGTGTCTGCGTTCATCGCCAACCGTCCTTTCCGCCTCGCACCGCCAGTGGCGGGGCCGCCATTTCACCGGCAGACTTTTCTACCTCGGAAAAGGGAGAACGAAGATGGGTTACGTCACCGTCGGTAGTGAGAACAGCACGCCGATCGAGCTTTACTACGAGGACCAGGGCGCGGGGCAGCCTGTCGTACTGATTCACGGATATCCGCTGAACGGGCACAGCTGGGAGCGTCAGACCCGGGAGCTGCTGGCCGCCGGCTACCGGGTGGTCACCTACGACCGCCGCGGATTCGGCAAGTCGTCCAAGGTGGGTTCCGGCTACGACTACGACACCTTCGCCGCCGACCTGAACACGCTGCTGGAGACCCTCGACCTCCGCGACGTCGTCCTGGTCGGCTTCTCCATGGGCACCGGCGAGCTGGCCCGTTACGTCTTGCGGCACGGCCACGAGCGGGTCGCCAAGCTCGCCTTCCTGGCCTCGCTGGAGCCGTTCCTCGTCGCCCGCGAGGACAATCCTGAAGGCGTCCCGCAGGAGGTGTTCGACGGTATCGAGGCGGCGGCGAAGGGGGATCGCTACTCCTGGTACACGCAGTTCTTCTCGAACTTCTACAACCTCGACGAGAACCTCGGCAGCCGCATCAGCCAGGAAGCGGTGACCGCGAGCTGGAACGTGGCCGTGTCGAGCGCCCCCGTGGCGGCGTACGCGGTCGTCTCCTCCTGGATCGAGGACTTCCGGGCCGATGTCCGGGCGGTCCGGGAGAGCGGCAAGCCCGCCCTGATCCTGCACGGGACCGGCGACCAGATCCTGCCCGTCGACGCCACCGCCCGCCGCTTCCGCCGCGACCTGCCCGACGCGCGGTACGTGGAGATCGAGGGCGCCCCGCACGGTCTGCTCTGGACGCACGCCGACGAGGTCAACGAGGCGCTGCTCGGCTTCCTCGCCTGACCGGCCGCCGCCCCCGGAGAGCCCGGGGGCGACGGGCGGCGGGTGCGCGTCAACGGTCCCGGCGCGCGAACGGGCCGCCGGGGCCGAAGGCGGCGTCCGCGAAACGCCGGGCGATGAGCCGGTGGGTGGCGGGGTCCGGGTGCAGCTCGTCGGGCAGCGGCAGTTCGGCGTTATCGGCCTCGCCGTAGAGGCCGAGACCGTCGAGGTGGCGCAGATGCGGGTCGTCGGCCGCCCGCTGCGCGACCAGCCGGGCCAGCTCGTCCCGGATGACGGCCAGGGTCAGCTTCCCGGCGGCGGTCTCCGCCGGGTCGCCGGTGGCGACGAAGCGCAACCGGCCCTCACTCATGGCGTCGGTGTCCGGGGCGGACGGGCCGGGCGTGTTCTCGTGGATGGGGCAGCAGATCGGTGAGACGACCAGCAGCGGCGTGGTGGGATGCCCCTCGCGGATGGTGTCGAGGAAACCGTGCACGGCCGGACCGAACGCGCGCAGCCGCATCAGGTCGGCGTTGACGAGGTTGATGCCGATCTTCAGGCTGATCAGGTCGGCGGGGGTGTCCCGGATGGCGCGCGCGGTGAACGGGTCGAGCAGGGCGCTGCCGCCGAACCCCAGATTGATCAGCTCGGCCCCGCCGTGAGCCGCGGCCAGTGCGGGCCAGGTGCCGGTCGGGGTCTCGGCGTTGGAGCCGTGGCTGATCGAACTGCCGTGGTGCAGCCAGACCGGCCGGTCGCTTGGCTGCGGGGGACGGGTGGGCGCGTCGGTGCGCAGGGCGACCAGCTGGGTCGTCTCGTCGTGCGGCAGCCATATCTCGATGCCCTTGTCGCCCTCGGGCAGCCCGGTGAACCGAAGGGTCTCGACCGGGCCCGGCCGGCTCTGCGCGCTTCCCGACGCCAGATCGATGGTGAGCGTGTCCCCGTCGGGCGCGACGGCCCGGCCCTCGGGGCGGCCGTCCACCAGGAGTTCGTACACCCCGTCGGGGCGCGGCGGCGCACCCGGGTAGACCCGCTTGGTGGCCACCACGTCCAGTTCGACGGCGGTGGCCGGGCTGCGGAACGCCAGCCGGACCCCGGAGGGCTGTGATTCGGCCATGGCGAGCTGTCCGTCGGGGATCTGCCGACGGGCGCGCGCGGGCAGCCGGTGGGGCAGCGCACCGCGTTCGGTGCGCTCCAGGTCGAGGGCGCCGCGCAGGATGTCGAGGCTGATGGGGGTGGTGATCCACTCGTTCCGGGTGGTCATGTTCTCGTTCCTTCATCCGGTGAGGGGGTGGCGGAGTCCGTCAGGAGGCGGTCGGCCAGTGGCGCAGCAGGGCGTCCAGCGCGCCCAGGATCTCGGTCCAGCTCTCCTGGGAGGACGGGGAGCTGTGGCTGAAACCACCCGCCGCCTCCAGCCCGACGTATCCGCTGAAGACGCTGCCCAACAGCCGCACGGCGTGGGTCTGCTGGAGCTCGTCCAGGTCGTAGCCGAGCAGGATCGCCCGCATCATCCCGCTGTGCCGCGCTCCGGCACTGGCGGCCGCCGCTTCGGGGTCCAGCCGGAACCGCGCCGCCGTGAAGCGGCCCGGGTGCTCGACGGCGTAGTCGCGGTAGGCGTCGGCGAAGGCGGTCAGGGCGTCCTTCCCGGCCCGCCCGGCGAGAGCGACGGACGCCCGGTCGGCGAGCTCTTCCAGGGCCAGCAGGGCGATCTTCGTCTTGAGGTCGTGGGCGTTCCTGACATGCGAGTACAGGCTCGCGGTCCGGACGCCCAGCCGTCGGGCGAGCGTGGACGGCGTCACCTGGTCGAACCCGATCTCGTCCGCCAGCTCGGCCCCCGCCCGCACCACGCGTTCCGCGGCCGGTCCCGCCTTCGCCATGCCACCCTCCGAACATCTCTCGGTGATTACCTAAGAGAATGTACATCTGCCTAATAGAATTAGGCAAACGGGTATGGACTTTAGGGATCCGGGCTGCGGGACGGGCCGCCGCCCGTCCCGCGGCCCCGCGCGGGACGGCCGGGTCCACCGGGGCACGGCCCCGCTATCGTCGTGGAGCTGACCGCTCGGGCCGTCGCCGACCTGGTCCGGGGGCCGCGCTCCGGGTGGCGGCGCGCCGGTGAGAGCGTCACCCGTGCCGCTGTGCGCCCCGCGCATCCCGTGAACGCGTACGGCCCCCACGAGATCCGACCGAAAGGCCACCCGTGAAGCCCCTCCCGGCGAACGTCGGCAACGTCGTCATCCGCACCGACTTCTCGGAGCAGCGCATCTGGGACGACATCCGCGCGCTGATCAGCCGCCATACCGACGAGGGTCTGCTCACCACGGTGCGGATCGTCGACGACCCCGGGTACGCGGGCCTGACCGCGGAGCGACTGCTCGGCCTGCTGCCGCAGGACAACGACTGCGTGTACCTCGCCGTCGCGGACGCCCGGACCTCGGCGCCGGGCCTCCGGCTCCAGGACCGGACGCTCCTCGTGGTGGACGCGGCCTCCAGGGGCACCGGACCCGTCGGCGTCTTCCGGACCCGGCTGTCGGACCTTCCCTCCGTCGACGCCAACTTGTCGCTCGCGAACATGGAGTTCGGCGAGTTCCAGGAGCCGGTGCGCGACAACGCCGCCCACCCGGACCCGCGGCCCGGCCCCGCCGCCGGGCGGCCCCCGGTGCCGTGGGACGGGGTGGACGACAGGCCCGTCCTCACCGGTCTGGCGCCGGGGGACACCGTCCGCCGCCAGGTGGTGTCCTCCCCGTCCGGCACTTACGTTCTCCTGAACCAGGACGACGGCGACGTGGTGATCCGCCGGGTCCGGGACGGGGCGGTGGTGTGGCGGACCGGGACACGGCTGGACGAGGAACTGACCGGCCTCTCCAGCCGCCTGGTGCTGCGGGAGAGCGGCGATCTGGTGCTGTTCGACCCCACCGGCGTACGGCTGTGGAGCAGCGGGACGCCGGGCCGGGGCGTCCGGCGGGCGGTGCTCGGCGACGACGGCAGGCTCGCGCTCCTCGACGCGGAGGGCGGCGAGGTCTGGTCCTCGGCACGGCCCGGCCCCGAGCCGGCCGCCCTGGCGTGACGGGGCGTCATGCTGGGCCGTCATCCATATGACTGACTGTTCGTCAGCATGACGGGACGTCAGTCCTGCCCCGCCGCCCGCGAGTTGCGGTTCGTGCCCTCCGGGCCACCGGCCTCCGGCCCGCCGCCGTCCAGCGGACCGGAGGGCGGCGGGCCGGAGGGCCCCCGCACCGGGATCGGGTTACGCCGTGGTCCTGCGCTTGTTCCACACGTCGAAACCGACGGCGGCCAGCAGGGCCAGCCCCTTGATGACCTGCTGCCAGTCCGTGCCGATCCCCACCAGGTTCATGCCGTTGTTGAGGACGCCGAGGACGAGACCGCCGATGATGGCCCCGAGCACGGTGCCGACCCCGCCGCTCATGGACGCGCCGCCGATGAACGCGGCGGCGATCGCCTCCAGTTCGAAGTTGATCCCCGCCTTCGGGGACGCGGCGTTGAAGCGGGCCGCGAACACCAGCCCGGCCAGCGCGGCGAGGACGCCCATGTTGAGGAAGACGGCGAAAGTGATCTTGCGGTCCTTGACGCCGGAGAGCTTCGCCGCGGGGAGGTTGCCGCCGATGGCGTAGACGTGACGGCCGATCACCACGTTGCGCATGACGTAACCGAAGCAGACGAGCAGGACGGCGAGGATGAGCAGCACCACGGGCGCGCCCTTGTAACTGGCCAGCAGCAGGGTGGCGGTGGCGATGGCGGCGACGAGCGCGACGAGCTTGAGGACGAAGAGGTTCCTGGGCAGGGGTGCCAGGTCGAACTCGGTCTGCCGTCGTCGGTTGCGTACCTCCTGGCTGATGACCACCGCGATGACACCGAGCCCCAGCAGCAGCGTCAGGTTGTGGTAGTTGGTGACCGGACCGACCTGCGGAAGGAAGCCGTTGGCCACCTTCTGCAGGCCCTGGGGGAACGGGCCGAGGGTCTGCCCCTGGAGGAAGATCTCGGTGAGTCCCCGGAAGAGCAGCATCCCGGCGAGGGTGACGATGAACGACGGTATGCCGATGTAGGCGATGAAGAACCCCTGCACCGCGCCGGCCACCGCGCCGATCAGCAGGGTGATCCCGACGGCGAGCGGCCAGGCGACCTGGTGCTCGACCATCAGCACGGCGGCGACCGCGCCCACCAGGGCGGTCAGGGAACCCACGGACAGGTCGATGTGCCCGGAGATGATGACGATCATCATGCCGATGGCGAGGATGAGGATGTAGCTGTTCTGGAGCACCAGGTTGGAGACGTTGCGCGGCAGCAGCAGGTCCCCGCCGGTCCACACCTGGAAGAGCAGCACGATCAGACCGAGGGCGAACACCATCCCGTACTGGCGGGTGTTGCGGCGGACGTTGTCCAGCAGCAGCCGCGCCACCGCGGGAGCGGCGCCGGCCGGCCGCCCCTCGGTGGCGGGAGGGGTGGGGCTGAGATCAGTGGTCATCGGGAGGGTCCTTCGTCGGGTGCGTCGTGCGGTGGCGCGGCGTCGGCGGGCGCGGCGGGGTCATGCGTCATGAGGCGCATCAGGAGTTCCTGGTCGGCTTCGGCGCGGCCGCTCTCCCCGGTGATGCGGCCCGCCGCCATGGCGTAGACGCGGTCGCACATACCGAGGAGTTCGGGCAGCTCCGAGGAGATCATCAGGACCGCCTTGCCCTCGGCGGCGAGGCGGTCGATGACCGTGTAGATCTCGTACTTCGCGCCGACGTCCACGCCCCGGGTGGGCTCGTCCAGGATGAGGACCTCGGGACCGGCGAGGATCCACTTGCTCAGGACGACCTTCTGCTGGTTGCCGCCCGAGAGCCGCCCCACCTGCTCGAAGATGCTGCTGGTACGGATGTTCATGGTGCGCCGGAAGTCCTCGGCGACCAGGCGCTCCCGGTGGCCGTCGACGACCGAGCGGCGGGCCAGCCGGGGCAGCGAGGCCAGGGAGATGTTCCGGCTCACCGAGTCCTGGAGGTCCAGACCGTACTGCTTGCGGTCCTCGGTGACGTACGCGATGCCCGCGCCGACGGCCTCCGACACGGTACGGGTGCGGATCTCGCTGCCGTCGCGCAGCACCGTTCCGCCGAGGTACCTGCCGTAGGAGCGGCCGAAGACGCTCATGGCCAGTTCGGTGCGGCCCGCCCCCATCAGCCCGGCGATGCCCACGATCTCGCCGCGCTCCACGTACAGCGAGGCCCGGTCGACGACCGTGCGGTGGTGGTCGACCGGGTGGCCGACCGTCCAGTCCCGGATCTCCAGGGCCGGGGCGGGGGAGGGCGGCAGGGTGCGCGGGGTCCGGTCCGGGAAGCGGTTGTCCAGGCTCCGGCCGACCATGGAGCGGATGATGCGCTCCTCGGTGGTCCCGGGGTCCGCGAGGGCCAGGGTCTCCACGGTCCGGCCGTCGCGCAGCACGGTCACGGTGTCGGCGACCTCGGATATCTCGCCCAGCTTGTGCGAGATGACGATCGAGGTGATGCCCTGGTTCCTCAACTCCTTGATCAGGCGCAGCAGCTGGGCGCTGTCCTCGTCGTTCAGCGCGGCGGTCGGTTCGTCCAGGATGAGCAGTCCGACGTCCTTGGCCAGGGCCTTGGCGATCTCCACCAACTGCTGTTTGCTGACGCCGAGGTCGGCGACCGGGGTCCCCGGATGCTCGTCCAGCCCCACCCTGCGCAGGAGTCCGGCGGTCCGGCGCTGGGTCTCCGGCCAGTCGATGACGCCCCGCCGGGCGGGCTCGTGGCCGAGGAAGACGTTCTCGGCGATGGACAGCTGCGGCACGAGGGCCAGTTCCTGGTGGATGATGACGATGCCCCGCCGTTCGCTGGCGCGGATGTCCCGGAACCGGCACTCCTCGCCCGCGTAGCGGATCTCCCCCTCGTAACTCCCGTGCGGGTGAACGCCGGAGAGGACCTTCATCAGGGTGGACTTGCCCGCCCCGTTCTCCCCGCACAGGGCGTGCACCTCGCCGCGCCGGACCCGCAGGTTCACGTCGCTGAGCGCTCTCACCCCGGGGAACGTCTTGGTGATCGAGCGCATGTCGAGCACGAGTTCGTCGCCCGGCGCGGGGCCGGGGGCGCGCTCGGCCAGCGGGCCCGCGCCGGGAGCCGGCGGCCGGTCGCTGCCCGGGGTCCCTGCGGTCACCGCAGGTCCTCGGCCTTCAGATAGCCGGAGTCCACCAGTACGGACTCGTAGTTGCCCTTGTCCACGCTGACCGGCGGCAGCAGATGCGCGGGGACGACCTTCTCCCCGTTGTCGTACGTCGTGGTGTCGTTGGTCTCCGGCTTCCTGCCGTCCAGCACCGCCTCGACCATGTCCGAGGCCACCTGGGCGAGTGCGCGGGTGTCCTTGTAGACGGTCTGGGTCTGCTCGCCCGCGATGATCGACTTCACGGACGCGGCCTCGGCGTCCTGTCCGGTAACGACCGGCAGGGGCTTGGCGGCACCGCCGTAGTCGTCGGACTTGAGGGCCGAGAGGATGCCGATGGAGATCCCGTCGTAGGGGGAGAGCACCGCGTCGACCCGGGCGGAGGAGTAGGCCGAGGTGAGCAGGTCGTCCATCCGGCGCTGGGCGGTGCCGCCGTCCCAGCGCAGCGTGGTGACCTGGTTGAGGCGGGTCTGCTGCGAGCGGACGACGAGGCGCTTGTCGTCGATGTAGGGCTTCAGGACCTTCATCGCGCCGTTGAAGAAGTACTTGGTGTTGTTGTCGTCGTTCGACCCGGCGAACAGCTCGATGTTGAAGGGACCCTTTCCGGGGTCGTCCTTCAGCCCGAGCTTGTCGACGATGTAGCCGCCCTGGAGTTCGCCGACCTTCTCGTTGTCGAACGAGGCGTAGTAGTCCACGTGCGGGGAGCCGAGGATCAGCCGGTCGTAGGAGATGACGGGGATGTCGGCGTCGGCGGCCTGCTGGAGCACGTTGGAGAGAGCCTCGCCGTTGATGGCGGCGACGACCAGCGCGTCCACCCCCTGCGTGATCATGTTCTCGATCTGCGAGACCTGCTGGTCGGGGTCGTCCTCCCCGTACTGGAGGGTGGTCGTGAAGCCCGCCTTCTTCAGGCTCGCCGTCATGTTCCGGCCGTCGGCTATCCAGCGCTCGGAGGACTTGGTGGGCATGGCGATGCCGATGGTCCGGGGTCCGTCACCCGAGCCTTCCCGGCTGCCGCCCTCGCTGTTCTGCCCGCAGGCGGTCAGCAGCAGGGCGCACGCGGTCGCGGCGGCGAGGAGGGGGAGGGCGGCGGCTCGTTGGTTCGTCATGGTCGTTACCTGGCATTCCCGTCATGGGGTCGGCTCTGGGATGACCGCGAAGCGGTCCGCCGGTGGAGCTGAAGCGGCGCTTCGGCGGTGCTGGGACGGTGCTTCGGTGGTGCTTCGGCGTGCTGGGGCGGTGCTGAGCGGGAGGTGGGGCCCGGGCGGTGGGGGAAGGGCGGCCGTCCCGTGCGGGTGCGAGCGCCCGGCGACGGAGCGGCCAGCCTTCGGCCACTGGATTGTTAGCGCTCACACATGGTCAGGGCAAGAGGCGTTAAGGTGTTTCTCGTATTCGGGGTGGGCCCGTCGCCCGCCGAGGCGGGCCGGTCGCCCCCGGCGGACACCCCGTCGGCCGCCGCGGCCCTCGTCCGAAGGAAGTACGGCATGACCCGCTCCACGGAGGCCGTCCGCCCGCCGACCATGGCGGACGTCGCCAGGGAGGCGGGGGTCTCCCACCAGACCGTCTCCCGGGTGCTCAGCGGCCACCCGAACGTCCGCGCCGCCACCCGCGAACAGGTGACGGCGGCCATCGGGCGACTGGGCTACCGCCGCAACCCGGCCGCCCGCGCCCTGGTCACCCGGCGTACGCGGACGCTCGGCGTGATAGCCGTCGACCCCACGCTCTACGGCCCCGCCAGCACCCTCGCCGGACTCCAGGAGGCCGCCCGCGACGAGGGATACCTGGTCTCCACGGTGACGCTGCGCAGCGGTGGCGGCCATGCCCTGCCCGACGCCCTCGACCACCTGGCCGCCTGGGGCGTCGAGGGCGCCGTCGTGATCACCCCGCAGCGCTCCAGCGTGCGGGCCCTGGCCCGGCTGGCCCCGCCCTTCCCGGTCGTCACGGTCGAGGGCAGCCACGACCTGGACATCCCCGGTGTCTCCCTCGATCAGGAGCTGGGCGCGCGCCTGGTCACCGAGCACCTCCTGGCCGCCGGTCACGAGAGCGTCTGGCACGTGGCCGGGCCGGAGGACTGGCTGGAGAGCGCCGCCCGGACGACGGGCTGGCGCGCGGTCCTGGAGGAGAACGGGATCGAGCCGCCCCGTGTGCTGCGAGGCGACTGGAGCCCGCTGTCCGGCTACCACGCGGGCCAGGAGCTGGCGGGCCTGACCCTGGCCCGGCGCGGCTCACCCCCGGTGACGGCCGCCTTCGTCGCCAACGACCAGATGGCGCTGGGTGTTCTGCGCGCCCTGCGGGAGGCGGGCATCCACACCCCCCGCCAGGTGGCCGTCGCGGGGTTCGACGACATCCCCGAAGCGGGCTTCTTCCCCCCGCCGCTGACCACGGTGCGCCAGGACTTCACCGCCATCGGGCGCCGGAGCATCCAGCTGCTGCTGGAGCACATCGAGGGTGTGGCGACCGGGGTGGAGCACGTCGTCGTGGAACCCCAGCTCATCGTCCGTGCCAGCACCCGCCCCCAGGGCCACGCCCCGGAGTGAGGCCACCCCACCGAGGGCGACCCGGCTGCGGTGACCCGCCGGCGGCGACCCGGCGACGGTGAGGCACCGATGGCGGCCCGCCGGCGGCGACCCGGCTGCGGTGACCCGCCTCTCCCGGACCGGCCGCCGGCCGCCTCATCCGGAGCCCGCCACCGTCGTGCCTCTTGCCTCAGAGGATTGTTAGCGCTAACAATCAGGGGGCGGTGTCGCTCCCCGCGCCTCGCTCCGCCTAGCAGAGAGCCGCGCTCGTGCCCCCTCAGCCCGCCTCGCCCCGCCAGCCCGCCGACCGCGCCTCCGGGCCGGGCTCCGGCCCGCACTCCGCGACCGGCCGGTCCACCGGCCCGGGTGCCCCCGGCCCGGCTCCCGGCGCCTGCGCCGTCGGCGTCGACTTCGGCACCCTCTCGGCGCGCGCCGTGGTGGTGCGGGTCGGCGACGGCACGGAGCTCGGCTCCGCCGTGCACACCTACCGCCACGGGGTCATCGACCGGAGCCTGCCGGGGTCCTCGGCCCCGCTGCCGCCCGACTGGGCCCTCCAGGACCCGCGCGACTGGCGGGAGGCGCTGCGCACCGCCGTACCGCAAGCGCTCGACGCCGCGGGTGTCGGCCCCGGCGACGTCATCGGTATCGGGACCGACTTCACCGCCTGCACGGTGCTCCCGACCACGGCCGACGGGGTGCCCCTGGCCGAACTGCCCGACTGGGCCGACCGCCCGCACGCCTGGCCCAAGCTGTGGAAGCACCACGCCGCCCAGGACCAGGCCCGCCGCATCAACGCCCTCGCGCACGAGCGGGGCGAACCCTGGATCAAGCGGTACGGAGGCCGGATCTCCGCCGAGTGGCAGTACGCCAAGGCCCTCCAGGTCCTGGAGGAGGACCCCGAGATCTACGCGGCCTGCGCCCGCTGGATCGAGGCGGCCGACTGGATCGTCTGGCAGCTGACCGGTGCCGAGTCGCGCAACACCTGCACCGCCGGCTACAAGGGCATCCACCAGGACGGCGCCTACCCCTCGCCCGCGTATCTCGCCGAACTCCACCCGGGATTCGGTGACTTCCCCGCGACCCGGCTGGAACACCCCCTGCTGCCGCTCGGCTCCCGTGCCGGGACGATCAGCGCCGAAGCGGCCGCCTGGACCGGTCTCGGGCCGGGCACACCGGTCGCGGTCGGCAACGTCGACGCCCACGTCACGGCCCCCGCCGCCGGAGCCCTGGACGACGGGCACCTGCTCGCCATCATGGGGACCTCCACCTGTCACGTCGTCAACAGCTCTCAGCTGGCCGAGGTCCCGGGCGTCTGCGGGGTGGTGGACGGCGGCATCGTGGCGGGCGCGTACGGCTACGAGGCGGGCCAGAGCGGGGTCGGCGACATCTTCGCCTGGTGGCTGCGCCAGGGGCTGCCCGACGCCTACCGCGCCGCCGCCGACGCCGCGGGCGAGGACCCGCACGAGCATCTGACCGCCCTGGCGGCGAAGCAGCCGGTCGGGGCGCACGGTCTGGTCGCGCTCGACTGGATGAACGGCAACCGCTCCACGCTCGTCGACCACGACCTCTCCGGCGTGCTCGTGGGGCTCACGCTCGACACCCGCCCCGAGGACGTCTACCGCGCCCTGCTGGAGGCCACCGCCTTCGGCACCCGCGTCATCGTCGACACGCTGACCGAACACGGTCTGCCTGTAACGGAGTTCACCGTGGCGGGCGGACTCAAGAAGAACCCGCTGCTGATGCAGATCTACGCCGACGTGCTGCGCCGGCCCGTCTCCCTGGCCACCTCCGACCAGGGCCCCGCCCTCGGCTCCGCCATCCACGCCGCCGTGGCCGCCGGGGCGTACCCGGACGTGCGCACGGCCGCCGCCCGGATGGGCGGCGTCGAGCGGAACGTGTACCGCCCCGACCCGGAGGCGGCCGACGCCTACGACCTCCTGTTCGCCGAATACCGGTCGCTGCACGACCACTTCGGCACCGGCGCCGACCTCCTGCTGCACCGGCTGCGCAGACTCCGCAACGCGGCCAGGGCCCGGTCCACGACGCCCCGCTGACCATCCCCGCGTACCCCGCCGCCGACCACCCCCGTCCCCTCCCGGCCGCTCCCCGGGCCCCGGCGCCACGACGAAGGAGAACCCCGCTCATGCCCGCCGCTCCCACCGACAGCGAGGTCTGGTTCCTCACCGGCAGCCAGTCGCTCTACGGCGAGGACACCCTCGCCCGCGTCGCCTCCCAGTCACGGCAGACCGCCGAGACGCTCGCCACCGGCGCCGGACCCGGCCCGCGGATCGTGTGGAAGCCCGTCCTGACGGACGCGGACGCCATCCGCCGGATGTGCCTGGACGCCGAGGGGGACGACCGCTGCATCGGCCTCATCGCCTGGATGCACACCTTCTCCCCGGCCAAGATGTGGATCGCCGGACTGGCCGCCCTCCGCAAGCCGCTGCTGCACCTGCACACCCAGGCGAACCGCGCCCTGCCTTGGTCCACCATCGACATGGACTTCATGAACCTCAACCAAGCGGCCCACGGAGACCGCGAGTTCGGCCACATACAGGCGCGCCTCGGCGTCTCCCGCAAAACCGTCACGGGTCATGTGTCCGACCCCGGCGTCGCCCGCCGCGTCGACGCCTGGACGCGCGCCGCCCTCGGCCGGGCGGAGTTCGCCCGCCTGCGGCTGGCCCGCTTCGGCGACAACATGCGCGACGTCGCCGTCACCGAAGGCGACAAGGTCGAGGCCCAGTTCAGGTTCGGCACCTCCGTCAACACCTACGCCGTCAACGAGTTGGCCGAGGCGGTGGACGCCGTGGACGACCGCACGGTCCTCGCCCTCACCCGGAGTTACGCCGACACCTACGCCCTCGCCCCCGAACTGCGCCCCGGCGGGGAGCGCCACTCCTCCCTGCGCTACGCGGCCCGCGTCGAGGCCGGTCTGCGCGGCTTCCTGACCGATGGCGGCTTCGCCGCGTTCACCACGAACTTCGAAGACCTGGGCGGACTGCGGCAGTTGCCCGGTCTGGCCGTCCAGCGCCTGATGGCCGACGGCTACGGGTTCGGCGGCGAGGGCGACTGGAAGACCGCCGCCCTGCTGCGGGCCGCCAAGGCCATGACGTACGGACTGCCGGGCGGCACCTCCTTCATGGAGGACTACACCTACGACCTCACGGTGGACGGCGGGCTCATCCTCGGCGCCCACATGCTGGAGGTGTGCCCCTCGCTCACCACGGCGACGCCCTCCTGCGAGATCCACCCGCTGAGCATCGGCGGCCGTGAGGACCCGGTCCGCCTGGTGTTCGACGCCGACCCCGGCCCCGGGATCGTCGTCGGTCTGACGGACCTGGGCTCCCGCTTCCGGCTGGTCGCCAACGAGGTCGACGTGGTCGGCCCGCCCGCCCCGCTACCGCTGCTCCCCGTGGCCCGCGCGGTATGGCGCCCCGAACCCGACCTGCGGACTTCCACCGAGGCCTGGCTGACCGCCGGGGGCCCGCACCACACGGTGCTCAGCACGGCCCTGGGGCGCGAGGAGTTCGAGGACCTCGCCGACATGCTGGCCGTCGAACTCGCCGTGATCGACGGGGAGACGACCGTACGCCGCTTCGCCCAGGAACTGCGCTGGAACCAGGCGTACCACCGGCTGGCCGACGTCCGGTGAACGGCCCCGCCGACCTGACCGTCCCGCCGCCCCCGCCAGGAGGCCCCGCCATGTCCCGGACCGCCTTCGCGTCGCTGCGGCGCGAGGTCCTCGCCGCCAACCTCCGCCTGCCCCGAGCCGGTCTGGCCACCCTGACCTGGGGCAACGTCAGCGGCATCGACCGGGAGGCGGGTGTCTTCGTCATCAAGCCTTCCGGAGTGCCCTACGACCGGCTCACCGAGGACCACCTCGTGGCGGTCGCCGTGGCGGACGGCCGGATCGTCGAGGGGGACCTGCGGCCCTCGACGGACACCGAGACCCACCGCAGCCTCTACCGGGCCTTCCCCTCGGTCGGCGGCGTCACCCACACCCACTCGCCGCACGCCGTCGCCTTCGCGCAGGCCCGCCGCCCCATACCGGTCCTCGGCACCACCCACGCCGACACCTTCGACGGCGCGGTGCCCGTGACCGAACCGCTCACCCGCGAACAGTGCGCGAACGACTACGAGTTCAACACCGGGCAGGTCATCGTGGAACTGCTCGACGGTGACGACGAGCGGGCCCGCACCGTGCCCGCCGCGCTCGTCGCCCACCACGGTCCGTTCACCTGGGGAGCGGACGCCCACGCCTCGCTGGACCACGCCGTCATCTGCGAGGCGGTCGCGGAGATGGCCCTGCACACCCTCACCCTGGGAGCCGTGACGCCCCCGCAGCACCTGCTGGACCGCCACTTCACCCGTAAACACGGGGCCGGGGCCTACTACGGCAACCCGGGAGCCGACTGACCCCGCCCCGCCGCGTCCCGCCCGAGCGGGCTCAGGCCGGCCGGACGCGCCAGCGTGCCCCCGCGCGCACGGCCGGGGATGTCCTCGGCGGGGAGCGCGTCGATGGCGCAGTCGGCCCGCGCGACCACACCACTCGTCGGGGTGAGGGGTTCGGTGGCCGCCCCTGCCGCCGCAGACGCGGGCCCAACGGTGTCCGCTCACGACGTCTCCTCGCGAACGCACCGGTCAAGGGAGGTGCGTTCCGTGGGAACCGGTCCCTTCGGGCCTGCGCCGCGCGTGGGGGCGGCGCCCGGCGCACATACGGAGAGTGAAAAGCGGTCGGGTTTTCCGTCACGGAGGGTGGGCAGAGCTCGGGTGGCCCCGTCCGGGAACCACCCGGGGGCACCGACCGCTGAAGGAGAGAGTCATGAAGCTGTTCACGGGGAGCACGAAGCCGCTCACGGGAAGCGCGAGGCCGGCCCCGCGGAGCGAGCGGTTCCGGTCGGTCCGGCGGACCGTCGCCGCCGCCTCGATGGCGGCCGCGCTGGCCGTCCCGGTCACCGCCGCGACCGCGGCCGCCGCTCCCACGGCCCCGGCCCCGGTCCCGCCCGGCCTCTCCTGCGACACCGGCAAGCACGCCATCGACGAGTACACGGGCTTCGCGCTCTGCCGCAACAACGGCAGCCAGACCCGGACGTTCTGGGTGCACCTGGTCTGCGGCTGGGCCCCGGACGTCGACGGCGACCGCGTCACCCTGCGGCCCGGTGAGTCCGGCCAGTCCACCGCCCACTGCGGGAAGCTGGGCACCGGCATCGGGGAGATCCACGTCCGCCCGTGACCCCGTCGCGGGGGGGGGGGGCCGGCCGGCGGTGAAATCAAGTTCGGGCGGCCCCGCCCACCCGGGGGGGCACCCCGGGCCGGGGCCGCGCCGACCGCGCGGAACCCG
>NZ_JBIWOX010000028.1:0-66123 GCF_044767975.1 Streptomyces sp. NPDC101181
ATCCCACAGCAGATCAGCCACCCCGCCATGCTGCCCCGGCTCACCGACTCGACGCACTCCCGTTTCCCTTGACCAAAGACATAGGGGCACCCCCCGCGCGTCATGATGGACCTGGACATGCTCCGGCAGCTTCGCCCACGTGCCATCGACCTCCCAGCGGGCGAGCCGCTCGTAGACGGTCCCCCACGGCCCATACCGCTCGGGCAGGTCGCGCCAAGGAGCCCCGGTCCGTAGCCGCCACAGCACTCCGTTGACCACCTGGCGGTGATCACGCCTCGGACGGCCCCGTCCGTCCACCTGGGGCAAAACGGGCTCTATCCGCCCCCACGCCGCATCCGTCAACTCACCTCGACCTGACACAAGATCAATTATCAGACCGGCTATAAAGTCCTGCCCGTGGTGAATCATCAGGACGAGACCAGGACGGCCTACGACGGAGTCGTCGAGCTGTACGCATCGCTGTTCGCAAACCGGCTGGAGACACAGCCTTTCTCCCGGACCATGATCGGCACCTTCGCCGAACTGGTGCGCGCGACAGGCAACCCGCGGGCAGCGGACGTCGGGTGCGGGCCTGGACATCTGACAGCCATGCTGCACGAACTGGGCCTGGACGCCTTCGGACTCGACCTCGCCCCCGGCATGATCGACCACGCCCGGCAGGCCCATCCGGCGCTGCGCTTCCAGGAGGCGCGGATGGAATCCCTGCCGATCGAGGACGCCGCCCTCGGCGGCGTACTGGCCCACTACTCAATGATCCACACCCCTCCGGGAGAACTACCGGAGCTGCTCGCCGAGCAGGCACGCGTCCTGGCGCCGGATGGCCTGCTCCTGGTCTCCTTCTTCGGGACCGACGAACAAGAACCGGTCCGCTTCGACCACAAGGTGGCGCCCGCCTACAGCTGGCCGGCGGATCGCCTCGCCGAACTGCTGGCCGACACCGGGCTCGTTCCCTTCGCCCGGCTGCTCCATCCAGCCTCCGAAAGGGGCTTCCTCGACGCCCATCTGCTGGCCCGCCGTTCGTAGGCCCTGCCCGGTAATCCCCGCCGGACGGGCGGCGCACCTCCCGATTGCCAACTCGACCGAACCTCGCTGATTGGACGGGAATTGTCAGACAGGCTCTAGGGCTCTGTCGGAGCTGGATCACCGACGAGCACAGTCGCTCCACGGTCAAGAACACCATCGCCGTCCTGGTCCGCGTCATGGAGAAGGCAGTCCGCGACGGCATCATCAAGATGAACCCCGCCCGGGTGACCGGCTGGCAGAAGCTCTGCGAGCAGGCCGACGACGAACTCCTGGACCCACGTGCACCGGCCCTGCCCGATGGGGAAACGCTCGTCGCGCTGGGCCGACGCGCTCGTGGTCACCTCCCTCGACAAGTACCGCGGCCGGGGTGGACATCTCCGCCCCGTGCACCGCCGCACGGATCGGTGAGATCTCGGGCTGCCGCGTCGGAGACATCGACACGACCCAGTGGATCTGGACCGTGCGGCGTCACACCACACCCGCGCCCGGCGGGCTGACCGACAAGGGCACCAAAGCCCGCAAGGTGCCCTTCGTCGGGGAGATACGCCCCTGCCGTCGCCCAGCGCATCCTGTCCGCCAGCCCCAATCCGGACACCCACCTGTTCACGGGCCCGCAAGGCGGCCGTATCTTCACCACCGCACTGCGCGACGCCGCACACTGGGACGACGTGGTCACAAAGCTCGGCTACGAGCTTGTGCGCCACAACGACCTCCGGCGCACACCGGACTGACCTGGTTCGCCGACGCCGGGGTGCAAGTGCGCGTCCTCCGCAGGATCGCCGGTCACGGTTCACCGACCAACGCCCAGCGTTACCTGCACCCGGACGTCCACAAGATCACGGCTGCCGAAGCGGCACTGTCGACCCACGTCAACGTGCTGCGCGCACCGCGCTCCCTGCCGAGCCCGTAGTAATGACCCGCTGACCGGTCAAGGACGCCGGACCTCCGGTTGGTCCCGACTGCTCCCCAAACTGATCAGGGGCGGCGCCGGATCTCTCCGGCGCCGCCCCTGATCTGCGACTCTCACGAGTCGGGACGACAGGATTTGAACCTGCGACCCCTTGACCCCCAGTCAAGTGCGCTACCAAGCTGCGCCACGTCCCGTTGCCCGTCTGACCTGGGGTTTCCCCCGGCCGAACGCGCATGAGAACAATACCGCACTCGGACCGATGGTCACCAACACCGTTTCCCCCTTGACCTCAACCACGGTTGATGTTGAACGCTCGGCACCATGACGAACACCACCGCCACTCCTGCCGCCTCCTCCCCCCGGACCGGCACCTTCGAGGACGCGCCACGCCTCCTCGCCCTCATGACCGGGGCCGAGAAGCACGCGCCCGCCGCCCACTCCACGCTGGACGCCCTGTGGGTCCTCTACCACCGGGTGCTCCGCGTCGCCCCCGCCACCGTCGACGACCCCGGCCGGGACCGCTTCCTGCTCTCCAAGGGGCACGGGCCGATGGCGTACTACGCCGTCCTCGCCGCACACGGGTTCTTCGACGAAGCGCTGCTGAGCGGTTTCGGGTCGTACGACTCGCCGCTCGGGCACCACCCGGACCGGCTGCTCGTCCCCGGCGCGGAGATCGGCAGCGGATCGCTCGGGCACGGGCTGCCCCTCGCCGTCGGGACGGTGCTCGGGCTGCGGGCCCAGGGGCTCACCGACCCCCGGGTGTGGGTGCTGATCGGTGACGCGGAGCTGGACGAGGGCAGCAATCACGAGGCCATCGCCCATGCGGGCCCGGCCGGTCTGGAGCAGCTGCACACGCTGGTGATCGACAACGCGTCCGCCACCCACGGCTGGCCCGGCGGGATCGCCTCCCGGTTCGCGTCCGCCGGGTGGTCCGCGGTGACCGTGGACGGCCGCGACCACGAGGCCCTGCACGTGGCCTTCACCGCACCCCACCCGGGCAGGCCGCGCGCGGTCGTCGCCCGGGTCGAGCCCAAGAGCTGACCGGCCACAGCCCGTACACCGAACCCACCGGAGGAGCCCCCATGCCCACGGACACCATGCGTGACCGCTTCATCACCACCACCTCGCGGCTTCTGGACGAGGAGCCCCGGCTGGCCGTCGTCCTCGCCGACATCAGCGCCGACGGCTTCACTCCGGCACGGCGCGCCCACCCGGACCGGGTGATCAATGTCGGGATCAGGGAGCAGCTGTTGATCGGGGCCGGAGCGGGGATGGCCCTGACCGGGATGCGGCCGATCGTGCACACCTTCGCCAGCTTCCTGGTGGAGCGCCCGTTCGAGCAGGTCAAGCTGGACTTCGGCCACCAGGGGGCGGGCGGGGTCCTGGTGAGCGCGGGCGGTTCGTACGACTGGCCCGCCGGGGGTTTCACGCATATGTCACCGGGCGACGTCGCCCTCCTGGACACGCTCGACGGCTGGACGGTCCATGTGCCGGGCCACCCCGACGAGGCCGAGGCGCTGCTGCGGGAGGCGGTGGAGGGCGACGACCGCGTGTACGTACGCCTGTCGCTCCAGACGAACCGGGGCGCGCGCCCGGTCGGCGGCGGGCAGGGCTTCACTGTCGTACGCGAGGGGCGCGGCGGGACCGTGATCGCGGTGGGCCCCCTGCTCGACAACGTCCTCGCGGCGACCGAGGGCCTGGACGTGACCGTGCTGTACGCGACGACGGTGCGGCCGTTCGACGCCGCCGGGGTGCGCCGGGCCGCCGGTGCGACGGCGGCGGCCGATGTGGTGATCGTCGAGCCGTACCTGGCGGGGACCTCGGCCGGGGTGGCGGGCGCGGCGCTCGTGGACCTGCCGCACCGGGTACTCGGCCTCGGGGTGGGCCGCGCGGAGCTGCGCCGCTACGGACAGCTGGAGGAGCATGTGGCGGCGCACGGACTGGACCCGCGAGGGCTGCGGGACCGGATCACCGGCTTCCTGCCCGGCTGACCGGCCGCACCCGTCACGACACCCGGGTAGGCGCCCCTCACGCGGGAACCGCGGCCGCCCCATCCGGGAGCCGCCCCGCGCGGGGGGCGAAGCGCCACCCGGTCAGGAGCCGCCTGCGCCGCCCGGGAGCCCAGGGCGAGCGCGCGGGCCTCGTCGGGCGCCTCAGGCCGAAGCGCCCGCGCCGTACGGCTGGCCGCAGCCGTACCGCTGCGTCCGCGCCGTACGGCTGTAGACCGCAGCGTCCGCGCCGTACGGGAGCCTGCGGCCGACGCGCACGGCCCCTGCCACCGCGCGGCGCGGGTACGGGCCCCCACCGCACCGCGGCCACAGCTCACCGCGCGGCACGCCCGCCGCGCGGCACGCCCGCCACACCCCCCTCAGCCCCCGCTCCCCTCCCCCGGCCCATCCAGCTCCGGATGGGCGGCCGCCAAGCGGGGCGGGGCCACCTGCCGCCAGGCGTCGGTCAGGATGGCGGTCAGCTCCCCGGCGTCCTCCAGCGCGGCCAGCCGGACCCGCATCCAGGCGTAGTGGTCGTCGTGGCCCTCCTTCACGAAGAACTTCTCCGGCTCGGCGGCGATCAGCTCCGCCCGGTCCTCCCTCGGGCACTTCACGCCCATCACCGTGTCGTCGTCCCCGAGCGAGGCGAAGATCCTGCCCGCCACCCGGAAGGTGGGCTGCCCCCAGGCGAGCTTCTCGGTGGTGTCGGGCAGGGACAGCGCGGTGGAGCGCACGTCGGCGGCGGTCGGGGCGGGGCCGTCGCCGCTGGGGCTGCTGGTGGTCATCCCGGTCTCCGATCCGGCGGACCCGGCGACCGTCGCCGGGATTCGACCGTAACGCCCGGCACCGACATCCACCGCCCAAACGGACCCGTCCCGCTTCCGAACCGGCGTGCCCCGCAGACCCATTGACCCCGCCCGAACCGTGAACCTACTCTGAACGGCGAACTTCAGAAAGCGCTTTCTACACCCCCAGAGCCGGCATCTACCGCACAGGGAGCGCCCCATGAAACGCCGTTCGTCACGCAGAGCCGCCCGCACGGGCCGCCCACGCGGTCCCTCCCCCCTCATCGCACTCACCTCTCTGCTGGCCATGGTCCTGGCTTTGCTGGTGGCGGCACCGCCGGGCGCGCAGGCGGCGGCGTCCTTCCGGGTGCTGGTCTACTCCGAGGTCACCAACTCCGACCACCCCTCGATCCCGGCCGGGATCGAGGCCGTGCGGAAGCTCGGCGCCGAGCACGGCTTCGAGGTGGAGGCCACGGCCGACTCCTCGGTCTTCAACGACGCCGACCTCGGCCGGTTCCAGGCGGTCGTCTTCAACAACACCAACTCCACACCGGAGACGGGCGACTTGCTCAACGCCGAGGAGCGGGCCGCCCTCCAGCGGTACATCCGCGCGGGTGGCGGCTGGGTCGGGCTGCACTCCGCGTCCGCCAGCGAGCGCGACTGGGAGTGGTACGAGGGTCTGGTGGGCGCGATCTTCGACAAGCACCCCGTCCCGCAGACCGGGCGGATCAAGGTGCTGGACCGCACGCACCCCTCCACCAAGCACCTCCCCGACCTGTGGGAGCGTCAGGAGGAGTGGTACAACTGGCGCGCCAACCCCACCTCCAAGGTGCACACCCTGGCGCAGATCAAGGTGCGTGACGGTGTCGACGGTCTCGACGAGGGCGTGGACCACCCGTTCTCGTGGTGCCAGAACTACGACGGCGGCCGCTCCTGGTACACGGCGGGCGGGCACGACAAGGCCGCCTTCCAGGAGGAGGGCTTCGTCCAGCACCTGCTCGGCGGTATCCAGTGGGCGGCGGGCGCGGCGGAGGGCGACTGCACGGCGACGCGCACCGGCTCCTTCCAGCGGACCCCGCTCGCCACGAGCGATCTGGCCGACCCCTTCGAACTGGCCGTCGCCCCCGACCGCCGGGTGTTCTTCGCCCAGCGGACCGGGAAGCTGAAGGTCATCGACCAGCGGACCATGAAGGTCTCGACGGCGCTGGACTTCGCGTACACCCCGGAGATGACCAGCCAGTCCGACGGGCTGCTGGGGCTCACGCTGGACCCGGACTTCGCGGAGAACAACTGGCTGTACCTGCTCTACTCCGACAAGACCGAGAAGCGGCTGAACCTGTCCCGCTTCACGGTGGACGGCGACACCGTGGACGAGGCGTCGGAGAAGCGGCTGCTGACCGTTCCGACGCTGCGGGGCGAGGGCCGGGCCAACTCGCACATGGCCGGTTCGCTCACGTTCGACAAGGACGGCAACCTGTACGCGGCCACCGGCGACAACACCGACCCGTTCGCCTCGGACGGCTTCACCCCGATCGACGAGGGCGAGGGCCGTCGGGCCTGGGACGCGCAGATGACCGCGGGCAACACCAACGACCTGCGCGGCAAGATCCTGCGGATCACCCCCAAGGACGACGGGACGTACTCCGTACCGGAGGGGAACCTCTTCGCTCCCGGCACGGACAGGACGCTGCCAGAGATCTACGCGATGGGTATGCGCAACCCGTTCCGCATCACCACCGATCCGCTCAGCGGGGCCCTGATGGTCGCGGACTACGGCCCCGACGCCCGTGCGGCGAAGGCGGACCGGGGCCCCGAGGGGACCGTGGAGTACACCCGTATCACCGAGGCCGGAAACTTCGGCTGGCCCTACTGCGTCGGGGACAACACCCCGTTCAACGACTACGACTTCCAGAAGAAGGAGTCCGGCCCGAAGTTCGACTGCGCGGCCCCCGTCAACGACTCGCCGAACAACACCGGGCTGCGCGAACTGCCGGCCGCCCAGCCGGCCACGGTCTGGTACGCCTACTCCGCGTCCGAGGATTTCCCGGAGCTGGGCACCGGGGGCGGCGGTCCGATGAGCGGTCCCGTCTACGACTACGACCCGGACAACACCTACCGCACCAAGTTCCCCGCGTACTTCGAGGGCAAGGCGTTCCACTACGAGCTCACGCGGCGGTGGTTCAAGACGTTCTCGTTCCAGGGCGAGGACCAGTCCTTCACCGACCCCCGGTTCGACCCGGTGAAGAAGGGCGACCTGCTCTCCATCAACGGGATCTTCGAGGACATGGAGTGGAACCAGCCCTTCGACGCGGAGTTCGGTCCTGACGGGGCTCTGTACGTGATCGACTTCGGGCTCGGCAGCGGCACCGGCCGGGGCGGGAGCAACGAGGGTTCGGGGATCTACCGGATCGACTACGTCGGTGACGGACGGCTGCCCGACGCGAAGATCTCCGTCGACCGGGACAGCGGTCCGGACCCGCTGACGGTGGAGTTCTCCAGCGAGGGTTCCGGGCTGCCCGGAGACCAACCCATCACCTTTGCCTGGGACTTCGACGGAGACGGGACCACCGACTCGACGGAGGCCAACCCCTCGCACACGTACACCGCGAAGGGGCTGCACACGGCCCGGCTCACCGTGACCGGACCCGGTGAACTGACGGCGCTCGCCGTGCAGGACATCGTCGTCGGCAACACCCGGCCCGAGGTGAGCATCCAACAGCCTCCGGACGGCGGGATGTTCAGCTTCGGTGACACGATCCCCTTCACGGTGGAGGTGAAGGACGCGGAGGACGGGAAGGACGGTCCGATCGACTGCTCGCGCGTGGTGGTGCAGTCGCAGCTCGGCCACGACACCCATCTGCACCCGCTGGACAACTACACCGGCTGCACCGGGGAGATCGTCACGGACGCCGGGGACAGCCACGGCCCCGGCCAGAACCTGTACTACGGGATCACCGCGCAGTACGAGGACAAGGGCGCACCGGACGCGCCGCAGCTGACCGGCTCCACCTCGCTGACCCTGCGCACCTCCTACCGGGAGGCGGAGCACCACATCGGAACGGGCGGCGACAACGGCGGTGCGGAGGTGGCCGGCCGGGCCGACGCGGCGGGCGGCAAGCGGCTGATCGAGATCGAGGACGGCGACTGGGTCGCCTTCGACCCGGTGCACCTCGAGGGCGTCGACTCGGTGACGGTCGGGGCTTCCTCGGGCGGACTCGGCGGCACGGTCGAGTTCCGGGCCGGCTCCCCCACCGGTGAGCTGCTGGGCTCGGTGACCGTGCCCGCCACCGGCGGCTGGGACAAGCTCGTCTCCCCGACGACGGAGCTCAAGGACCCGGGCGGGACGACGAAGTTGTACGTGGTCTTCACCAACCCCGAGTGGGACACGGGCAAGGCCGACCTGCTCTCGCTCGACTGGCTGCACTTCAACGGGCCCGGCGTGGAGAAGGCGGACGGCACGCAGGTGACGGTGGAGGCCGAACCCTCCTCGGGCACCGCCCCGTCGACCGTGCGGCTGACCGGCACCGTCGAACCGGCGGCGGACCGCACGATCGCCTCGTACCACTGGGACTTCGGCGACAACACCAAGCCGTCGGGGCCCGAGGGCGCGACGGCCACGCACAGCTACGCCCGCAAGGGGGCCTACACCGCCCACCTGACGGTGACCGACGACAAGGGCGACACCACCACCGGCGCCGTGCGCGTCGACGTCCGATGAGGAGGGGTGAGATGAGGAGGCGTGAGATGGGAGGCGGAACGGTGAACGGAACCCGAAGAGCCTTTCTCGGTACGGCGTTGGGGGCGGCGGCCGCCGTCGGCCTGGCCGGCACTCCGGCGAGCGCGGCCGGACGGCGTGGCTGCCGCCGCATCCCGCCGTCCGGGATCGGCATGCACCTGTACACCATGCGGACGCCGCTGGCGGCGGACTTCGCGGGGACGCTGGGGCGGTTGGCGGAGATCGGCTACGCCACGGTCGGCGTCAGCGGCCGGCACGGCAACTCCCCCGCCGCCATCCGGCAGATGCTGGACGCCGTCCGGCTCAAGGCGGTCCTGGAGCACGTCGGCTACGACATCGTGACCGGCTCCGGGCTGCCGCAGGCGCTGGAAGACGTCCACACGCTCGGCGGGCAGTGGATCGTGGTGCCGAGTCTGCCCGGTTCGCTGCACTCGCCGGAGGGATACCGGGAGGTGGCACGGCAGTTCAACCGGGCGGGGCTGGCCGCCCGGGAGTCCGGGCTGAAGCTGCTTTACCATAACCACGGCAGCGACCACGAGGTCGTGGACGGCGTCAGCCTGTACGACATCCTGCTCGCCGAGACCGATCCGGAGCTGGTCGGCTTCGAACTGGACCTCTACTGGGCGGCCGAGGGCGGTTCGTCCGACCCGGGCGAACTCTTCATCCGCCACCCGGGCCGCTTCCCGGCTCTCCATGTGAAGGACATGGCGCCGAACGGAGACTTCGCGGACGTCGGGTCGGGCATTCTCGACTTCCCGGCGATGTTCGACACCGCACGGCAGGGCGGGGTCGAGCAGTGGCTGGTGGAGCACGACGCCCCGGCCGACCCCTTCGCCTCCGCACGGACCAGCTACCGGTATCTGTCCCAGCTGCGCTACTGAGCTGAGGTCCGAGTGCCACGGTCCGGCCCCGGGGGAGCGTCCGCCCCGGGGCCGGACCCGCGTCCGGCACACCGTCGCCCGCCCGCCCGCCGAGCGAAGGAGGCCGAGCGGGGCGAAGGAAGCGGGGAACCCCGCGGAGCAAGGCGGTCGGCGGAAGCCGCCGGAGCGGGATCGACCGGGGGGGGGAAGCCGCCGGAGCGGCTCCACGGCCGAGCGGTGCGGGCCGCCCGGGGCACTGTGCCCCGGGCGGCCCGCACCGCCGTTTCCCCGCTCCCGGTCTCAGTCGTGCGCGGACACCGCCCCGAGCAGGTCGCGGATGTGCGCCGTGGCCGCACGGAACTCCGGGCGGCCGAGGGTCTCGCTGTAGTCCCGCTCCGCCGGGAGGCCCACCTCGATGATCTCCGTGACCGTGCCGGGGCGCGGGCTCATCACCACCACCCGGTCCGCCAGGTAGACGGCCTCCGAGATCGAGTGGGTGACCAGGAGGACCGTGGTGCCGGTGGTGCGCCAGATCCGGTTCAGCTCGGTGTTCATCTGCTCGCGGGTGAGGGCGTCCAGCGCGCCGAACGGCTCGTCCATCAGCAGAACCGGCGGCTCGTGCAGCAACGCCCGGCAGAGCGCGACGCGTTGCTGCATACCGCCGGAGAGTTCATGCGGATAGGCGTCCTCGAACCCGCTCAGCCCGGTCATCCGGACCAGCTCGTCGGCGCGGCCGCGGGCCTGGGCCGGGTTCATCCGGCGGATCTCCGCCTGGAGCAGGATGTTGCGCAGCGCCGAGCGCCACTCCAGCAGGGCCGCGCGCTGGAACACGTAACCGATGTCGTGCCGGGGGCCGGTGACCCGTTCGCCGCCGAGCAGGACCTCGCCCGAGGAGGCGGTGAGCAGCCCCGCGACCAGCTTGAGGAGGGTGGACTTGCCGCACCCCGAGGGGCCGACGATGGCCACGAACTCCCCCGGGGCCACGTCCAGTGAGACATCGCTGAGTGCGGTGACATCGCGCTTCTTGCTGCGGAAGCGCACCGCCACGTCCGCGAGCCGCACGGCCGCGGCCGGACCCGCGCCGGGGACGGCGTCGCGCGGTGTCGTCTGCTGCTTCGGCATGGTCATCCCTTCAGCGCCGTCTTGGTGTCCCAGTACGCGTCCACGGCCTTCGGTGAGTTGACCATGCCCGCCTCGGCGAACACGTCGATGGTCTGCTGCCAGTCGGCCTCGGTGTTGACGCCGGGCGCCTTTCCCTCGGTCGCGTCGGTGTGCAGCAGGGTCAGCGTCGTCTTGAACTGCTCGGACAGCACGGTTTTCGGGGGCAGTTGCTCGGAGGCACCCTCCATTGCCGCGACCGCCGGTCCGGCGGCCTTGGCGGCTGCGGCCCAGGACTCGCTCACGGCCTTCACCATCCGTTCGGCGACTTCCGGCTTGGCGGCGAGGATCCGCTGCCCGGCGAGGAGACCGTTGGAGTAGAAGTTCAGGCCGTGTTCGGAGAACCGGAGGTAGGAGACGGGCTTCTTCGCCTTGTCCTGCATGGTCGGGCCCTGGTCGCTGGCGTATCCCAGCAGCCCGTCGGTCTTTCCGGAGATCACGGCGGCGATCTTGCCCGCCGGGTCGGTGTTCTGGACGGTGACGTCCGAGTCGCCGATGCCGTTCTTCTTGAGGAAGATCGGGAAGGTCTTCGACAGCGCGTCCCCCGCCGTCCCGGCGATCGTCCGCCCCTTCAGGTCGGCGGGCGCTTCGATGCCCTGGGCGTCGAAGAACTGCACCGAGGCCGGGGTGGTCTGGAGGAAGACGCCGAGGCTCTTGACCTTGACGCCCTGGTCGACGCCCGCGAGCAGGGCCGGGGTGTCCGCCCAGCCGAAGTCGGTCTGCCCGGCGGCGGTCGCCTGGACGGTCTTCTGGGAGCCCTGGCCCGCCCGGATGTCCAGGTCGATCCCGTGCTTCTCGAAGATCTTCTCCTGCTTGCCGTAGTAGAACGGCGCGTGTTCACCGTACGGATACCAGTTGAGCGTCAGGGTCACCTTGTCGAGCTTCTTGCCGGAGTCGCTGGTGGAGGTCGACGACTCCTCCCCGCCGCAGGCGGTGGCCACCAGGACGAGGGGGACGACACCGATCAGGAGTCTGCGCGCATGCATGGGATGGCCCTTCTCGCGACGGGGAACGAGGAACGAGGTCGGTGGTGACGGCGGCAGTCGGTGCGTTCCGGTGCCGGTGAGCGGGAGGTGGCAAGGGGGGCGGGGCGGCAGGGGGCAGGGGTGCCAGGGGGCCGCTCAGAACGTGGTGGTGGCCGAGGACTCGCGGCGGCTGGCGTGCCACGGCAGGAGCAGCTTCTCGGCGATCTCGACCACGACGAACAGCACGACGCCGATCAGCGACATCACCAGCAGCCCCGCGAAGAGCATCGGGGTGTCGAGGTTGCCGTTGGCCTGGAGGATCACATAGCCGAGGCCCTCGTTCGCCCCGACGAACTCGCCGACCACCGCTCCGGTCACCGCGAGGGTGACCGCCACCTTGAGGCCGGAGAACAGGTGCGGCAGGGAGGCCGGGAAGCGGATCTTGACGAAGGTCTGCCAGGGCTTGGCGCCCATGGTCGCGGAGAGTTGCAGCATCTCCGGGTCGACGGCCTTGAGACCTGTGACCATCGAGATCACCACGGGGAAGAAGGCGATGAGCACGGCGATGAGGATCTTGGGCGCGATGCCGAACCCGAGCCACACCACGAACAGCGGGGCGATGGCGATCTTCGGCACGACCTGGGCGAAGAGCAGGATGGGATAGAGCGTGCGCTCCACGGTGGAGGAGTACACCATCACCACCGCCGCCAGCACCCCGACGACCACGGCGATGGCGAAGCCGAGGAGCGTCTCGTACGTCGTCACCCAGCTGTGCTCCCAGAGGTAACCGGCCTTCGAGGTGATGACGTCGAGCGTCGCGCCGGGCGACGGCACGAGATACGCCTCGACCAGTTCGGCCGCCGCGATCACCCACCAGATCACGAGCACGGCCAACAGCAGGACGACCGGCCGCCAGCTCTGCTCGGCCGCACGGGCCAGCCGTTCGGCCGCGGTGGGCCCGGCCCGGCGGGCCACCCCGGCGACGGGGGCCGGGCTCTTGGTGGTGGTCGCGCTCTGGCTCACGGTGAACTCCCTGTGCCTCGCGGGTAGTTGTGGAGAGCTGTGCGATCCTGCGATGCTGCGGGCCCTACCGTGAAGGCGCTTTCAGAAAGCGCTTTCTGGTAAGGTGCCGCCACGCTAATGACTGCTCCCGCGCACGGTCAATAGGTCGTCCCGAAGTTTCGGGGCCCTGCCACCACCGCACCCCTGGGGGTCGAGTTGAGTGAACGGGAAACACCGGTCCACCCCGAGCTGCGCCGACGGGCCCCCGCCCCCCATGTGACGCTCGACGCGGTCGCGCGCGAGGCGGGCGTCTCCCTCGCCACCGCGTCCCGCGCGCTCAACGGCACCACCCGGGTCCGGGACGATCTGCGCGGCCGGGTCCGCGCGGCCGCCGATCTCCTCGGGTACATCCCCAATGCCCACGCGCAGGCGCTCGCGAGCGCCGAGGGCAACCGTACGGTGGGGCTCATCTGCCACGACGTGGGCGACCCCTACTTCGCGGGGATCGCCAGCGGGGTGATGCGCGCGGCCGCCGAGCAGGACCTGCTGGTGATGCTCGCCTCCACCTTCCGGGAACCGGCGCGGGAGATCGCGTACGTCTCGATGCTGCGGGCCCAGCGGGCGCGGGCCATCCTGCTGATCGGCTCCGGTTTCCAGGACCGGACCTGGGAGCGGGCGATGGGCGCGGAGCTGGAGCCGTACGTCCGAGCGGGCGGCCGGGTCGCCGTGGTCAGCCGCCACCGGAACATGCGGGTGGACACCGTGCAGCCGGAGAACCGGGCCGGGGCGGCCGCGTTGGCGAAGGCGCTGGTGGCGCTCGGCCACCGGCACTTCGCCGTGCTCACCGGACCGCCCGAACTGACCACGGTGGCCGACCGGTTGGCGGGGTTCCGGGAAGGTCTCGCCGGGGCGGGCATCGCCCTGGGACGGGTGGTGCCGGGCGCGTTCACCCGGGAGGGCGGCCACACGGCGACGCGACAGCTGCTGGCCGCTCCGGGGCCACGGCCGACCTGTGTGTTCGCGGTGACGGATGTGATGGCGGTCGGCGCGCTGGCCGCCCTGCGGGAGGCCGGGGTGCGGGTGCCCGAGGAGATGTCGCTCGCGGGGTTCGACGACATCCCCGTCGTACGGGAGCTGTCGCCGCCGCTGACCACGGTGGCGCTGCCGCTCACGGAGATGGGCGAGCAGGTGATGGCTCTCGCGTTGCGGACGCCGTCGGGGACGGGGCGCTCCCGGGTGCTGCGGATCGAGGGGGACGTGGTGCTGCGGGGCAGCACCTGTGCGCCGCGCGGGAGTTGACCGCTCGCTCCCCCGACCGGACGGGCTCTCACAGAGGGTGGGGGGCCTCCCGGTGGTCGATCTGCCGGACCAGTTCCCGGGCGAGGGACTTGATGGTGTCGAGCCCGGCCCGGCCCCAGGGGCGCGGCACGGTGTCGACGGCGCAGACGGTGCCGAGCGCGATCCCGGTGCGGTCGATCAGCGGCGCCCCGAGGTAGGAGCGGACGCCTATCTCGTCGACCACCGGATTCCCGGCGAAGCGCGGGTAGTCGCAGACGTCTTCCAGGACGAGGGCCTTGCGCCGGACCAGGACGTGCGGGCAGTAGCCGTGGTCGCGGGCCATGTAGCGGCCGGAGCGGCTGCTGCCCGCGGCGGTGGCCCCGAGGTCCCGGCCGTTGCGGTTGCCCGCCGGGGTGTGCAGTCCGGCGAAGAACTGGCGGTTCTCGTCGATGAAGTTGACCATCGAGAAGGGGGCCGCGGTGGCGTCGGCCACCTTGTCGGCGAAGGCGTCGAAGCTGTCGAAGGTGGCGTCGGGGCGCTCCACGAGATCCAGCTTGCGCAGTCGCCGCACACGGGCCGGACCGTGCCGGTCGGTGGGCGTCAGCAGCATCCGGCCGGCGGCGAAGGATGTCACGGGTGGGCTCCGAAGGTCTGGAGTGGGGCGGGCGCCGATGTGGCGTTGATGAGGTGCTGGACGAGGGTGACCAGGGCGCCCGTTCCGGAGCTGGCGATCCGGGCGTCGCACAGGACGACCGGCACCTCGGGACCGAGGTCGAGCGCGGCGCGGATCTCGTCGGGCTCGTAGCGGTAGGCCCCGTCGAACTCGTTGACGGCGACGATGAATCCGATGCCGCGCCGCTCGAAGAAGTCCACGGCGGCGAAGCACTCAGCGAGCCGCCGGGTGTCGGCGAGCACCACGGCGCCGAGGGCGCCCTGGGACAGTTCGTCCCACATGAACCAGAAACGCTCCTGGCCCGGCGTCCCGAACAGGTACAGCACATGCTGTTCGGACAGGGTGATGCGGCCGAAGTCCATGGCGACGGTGGTGGCCGTCTTGGCCTCGACCCCCTCCAGGCTGTCGGTCCCCACGCTGACCTGGGTCAGCAGCTCCTCGGTGCTCAGCGGCGCGATCTCGCTGACGGCGCCCACGAAGGTCGTCTTGCCGACGCCGAATCCGCCGGCGACCAGAACCTTGAGGGCCACGGGAAAGAACTCGGAGGTTCCGGTGCGGTCAGAGCTGTCGTCGTAAACCATCGAGCACTGCCTCCAGCAGGGATCGGTCGGTGGGCATGTCGTGAAAAGCGGGGGCGTGCGCGGTGACCGCTCCGCAGGCGACCAGGTCGGAGAGGATGACCTTGGCGACAGCCGCGGGCAGCCGGAGGTGTGCGGCGATCTCGGCGACGGACATCGGCCCGTCGCACAGTCCGAGGGCCACGGTGTGCTCCGGGCCGAGCGGGATGTCCGGTTCGATGCCGGTGGCCATGATCAGCGACAGCAGGTCGAACTCGGTGGACGGCCGGGTCCGGCCGTTGCTGACGGTGTACGGGCGGATGAGCCGGCCGGCCGCGTCGTCGAGCAGGGGCCCGTCCTGCGGGGCCGGCATCCTCACAGCCCCGAGGCGAACGGGGCTCCGGCCGGCTGGCGGAGCGGGGTCGACAGGTAGGGCCGGACGCTCTTGACCAGCATGGCCATCTCGTATCCGAGGACGGCGGCGTCCGCCTCGCGCCCGGCGAGGACGGCGAGACAGGTACCGGACCCGGCGGTGGAGACGAACAGGAGCGTGGAGTCGAGCTCGACGACGACCTGCCGGACGTCCCCGTTGTCCCCGAAGCGGGCTCCGGCGCTGCGGCCCAGCGAGTAGAGCCCGGCGGCCAGGGCCGCCATGTGGTCGGCGCTGTCGGGGTCCATGCCGTGCACGGACTTGACCAGCCCGTCGGCCGACAGCAGGACCGCGCTGCGGGTGTAGGGCACGCGCTGGACCAGTCCGCTCAGCAGCCAGTCCAGATCCGGGACCTGACCGGACGGCATTTCGCTCGTCATGGGTTCTCCTCCTTGAAGGTGGTGTCTTTACGGGGTTCCGGCACGGCCCGGCCGGGCAGGAAGGCACCCGCGGTGAACGGCCCGGACGTCGGGGCCCCGGCTGCGGGGTCGCGGGGGTAGGCGTCGGGCGGGTAGCTGTCGGGCACGGGCAGGCCGGCCGCGGGCAGGGCGTACTCCGGTTGCGGGGCACGGGCCGGGCCGGGCCGGTCGGCGGGGGCGCCCGCCCCGCGCACCGGGAGCGGCGCGAGGGTCTCCAGAGGGGCGTGGAGCGCGGTCCGCCCTCCGGCCCCGGCGCCGGGGTTCTCGTAGCCGCCGGGTCCCTCCTCCTCGGCGGTCTGCGCCTCGGCGAGGTCGACGCCGCGCCGGAACGCCGCCATGAGTCCCGGGTCGTGCAGGGCGTGCTCGTCCTCGACGCGCGGGACGGGCGCCTCGCGCAGCTGCGGGACGAGGTGTTCCTGGTTGCTCCGCCGGGGCAGCTCCGGCCGGGCCCCGGCGGTGGGGCGCTCGTCCAGCTCCGGTGCGAGGGCGGGCTGTGCGGGAGGCGGCGCGGTCCGCTGCTGCGGAGGGGAGACGGGCGGTGCGGGCCGGTCGACGCGCTCGGCGCGCAGCGGGAGGGGCGGGGCCTCACCCGGCGGCGGTCCGGGGGTGGGGGCGTGCCCCCCGGGGGCGGGATCCTGGGCCGGGTGGTCCGCGGCCTGCGGGGCGGCGCCCGCCGGCCGGGCGGCAGGCGCGGGCGGCGGGGGCGCGCCCTCGACGGGCGGCCGGTGTACGGCGCCGGGCGGCGGTACGGGGGCGGCGTCGGGTGCGGGCTCCGCGTCGGGGTCGGTCCCGAGCAGCGACTGCGGGAGGACCAGCACCGCCTGCGTGCCGCCGTAGATGTTGCTCTGGAGGCGGACCGCGATGCCGTGGCGGCGGGCGAGGGCGGAGACGACGAACAGGCCGATCCGGCCGTCCTGGAGGAGGTGGGCGACGTTGACCTGGTCGGGGTCGGAGAGCAGGGCGTTCATGCGCTTCTGCTCGTGGTCCGGCATGCCGAGGCCGCGGTCCTCCACCTCCAGGGCGAGCCCGGCGGTGACGTGCTGGACGCGCAGCAGGACCTGGGTGTGCGGGGCGGAGAACACCGTGGCGTTCTCGACCAGTTCGGCCAGCAGGTGGATCACGTCGGCGACGGCGTGGCCGCGCAGGGTGCCGTCCATCGGCGGGACCAGCTTGACGCGCGGATACTGCTCGACCTCCGCGATGGCCGACCGGAGCACCTCCGTCATGGTGACCGGGTTGCTCCACTGCCGCCGGGAGACGGCCCCGCCGAGGACGGCGAGGTTCTCGGCGTGACGGCGGATGCGGGTGGCGAGGTGGTCGACGTGGAAGAGGCCCTTGAGCAGGTCGGGGTCCTCGACCTCGTGCTCCAGTTCGTCGAGGATCTGGATCTCGCGGTGGACCAGGGACTGGAGCCGCCGGGCGAGGTTGACGAAGACCTCGACCTTCTGTTCGTTGCCCGCGCTGCTGAAGAGCCGGGACGCCTGGACGACGGCGGCGACCGCGGCTTCCTGGGCCCGTGCCATCTCCTGCCCCAGCAGGTCGAAGGCGTCGCCGCCGGGTGGGGCGGGCGGCGCGGGGCGGCGCGCGGCGACGGGTTCGCCGCCGCGGAGCTGCTCCACCACCCGTTGCAGCTCCGCCTGGCCCTGGGCGCTGGCGCGCCGCAGGGCCAGGGCCCGGTCGAGCACCTGGTGGGCGACCCGGTTGGCGCCGAGGTAGGCGGCGGCGACCGCGGCGACCGCCAGGGCCGCCGATCCGCCGAGGGCGGCCCAGAGGCTGGGCGAGGTGGCGACGGCTCCGGCGCGGATGGTGAAGATGACGGCGGCGGCGCCGCTCAGCGCGGCGGCGACCGCGGGCAGCAGCGCGGTCCGCAGCAGCTGGGGACGGATCCGGGACTCGGGGGAAGGCTGGGCGGCACGCGGCCTGCTCGGGGCCGAGTGGGTTCGGGTGCCGGGGCGGCCGTGCCGCCCGCCCTCGCGGCGTTCCGGTCGCGCTTCGGGTGCGCGAAGTTGAGACATCAGCGTCCTCGGTACAGGGGGCACCGGGGATCGGCGGTGACGGCGTCCATGCGGTGGCCCCTACGGTGGTCGGTCAGGCTCGGGTCATCGGTCGGGCAGGCCCGGCGTTGTGAGCCCACCGTTGATCACCGGGCACACACGGTAGTCGTCCATGACGGATGCGCGACGGGCAGTTCTCGAACTTGCCCGCCATCCGTCCCACTCTGGTATGACCGCTCGCACGCGCACCCGATTGCGCCGCCCCGGTCCGGAACCCAGGCAGCCGCCCACATGCTGGACGGTTCCGGCCCCGCGAGACCCTGCCGGGGCGGTATCCCCCGGGCTTTTCCGCAGGTGGGACACCGCCTCACGGGCCGAAAAAGCGGCCGGTTACCATATGAGCGCCGCCTAGCTCGAAAGATAAACTTGTGACTGTCAATGACGACTCGTTCACCAACTGGATGCACCGCGAGGAGATCGCGGAGTCGATGATCCCGATCATCGGGAAGCTGCACCGCGAGCAGGACGTCAATGTCCTGCTGCACAGCCGCTCCCTGGTGAACAAGTCGGTGGTCAGCATCCTCAAGACGCACCGCTTCGCCCGGCAGATAGCGGGTGAGGAGCTCTCGGTCACCGACACGATGCCCTTCCTGAAGGCCCTGACGACGCTCGATCTCGGCCCCTCCCAGATCGACATAGGCATGCTGGCCGCGACCCACCGGGCCGACGGCCGGGGTCTGTCGGTCGAGGAGTTCACCGCCGAGGCCGTCGCCGGAGCCACCGGCGCCAACAAGATCGAGCGGCGCGCTTCGCGCGATGTCGTCCTCTACGGCTTCGGCCGCATCGGCCGCCTCATCGCCCGTCTGCTCATCGAGAAGGCCGGGTCGGGCAACGGGCTGCGTCTGCGGGCCATCGTCGTCCGCAGGGGCTCCGGCCAGGACATCGTCAAGCGCGCCTCGCTGCTGCGGCGCGACTCGATCCACGGCCAGTTCCAGGGCACGATCACCGTCGACGAGGCGAACAGCAAGATCATCGCCAACGGCAACGAGATCAAGGTGATCTACTCCGACGACCCGACGGCGGTCGACTACACGGCGTACGGCGTCAAGGACGCGATCCTGATCGACAACACCGGCCGGTGGCGCGACCGCGAGGGCCTGTCCCAGCACCTCCGGCCGGGTATCGCCAAGGTCGTCCTCACCGCGCCGGGCAAGGGTGACGTCCCCAACGTCGTGCACGGCGTCAACCACGACACGGTGAAGCCGGACGAGCGGATCCTGTCCTGCGCCTCCTGCACCACCAACGCCATCGTCCCGCCGCTGAAGGCGATGGCGGACGAGTACGGCGTGCTGCGCGGCCACGTGGAGACCGTCCACTCGTACACCAACGACCAGAACCTGCTGGACAACTACCACGGTTCGGACCGCCGCGGACGTTCGGCGGCGCTCAACATGGTCATCACCGAGACCGGGGCCGCCTCGGCCGTGGCCAAGGCCCTCCCCGAGCTGACGGCGCCGATCACCGGCAGCTCGATCCGTGTCCCGGTGCCGGACGTCTCGATCGCCATCCTCAGCCTGCGCCTGGAGCGCGAGACCACCCGCGAGGAGGTCCTCGACTACCTGCGCAACGTGTCGCTGGCCTCGCCGCTCAAGCGCCAGATCGACTTCATCAGCGCACCGGACGCCGTCTCCAGCGACTTCATCGGCTCGCGCCACGCCTCGATCGTCGACGCGGGGGCCACCAAGGTGGACGGCGACAACGCGATCCTCTACCTCTGGTACGACAACGAGTTCGGCTACTCGTGCCAGGTCATCCGCGTCGTCCAGCACGTCTCCGGGGTGGAGTACCCGACGTTCCCGGCCCCGGCGGTCTGAGTCCGGCGGCGGCGCCTATGACAGGCCCTGGTGCCCGGAGAGGCCTTGGTGCGCGGCGGGCCCGCCGCGCACCAAGGCCTTTGCGCTCGCGCTCGCGCTCCCGGTCCCGGTCCCGGGCGCCCGAGGCCTCGGGGGCGCGATCTCACAGCGCGTCGGCGCTCAGCCCGGTCAGGCGCGCCGATGCGTCCCACAGGGCGCGGGCCGTGGCCATGTCCTGGGCGCGCCGCGACCTGCGGGCGGGGGCCGGACGGCCCCGCGTCTCGCCCAGGTGGGCCGGGCCGTAGTAGGACCCTCCCCGGGCACCGGGCAGGATCGCCGCGTACAGGACGGGCAGGGCGCCGACGGACGCGGGCTGGGTGTACAGCCGGGAGACCCGCTCCAGCCGCGCGGCCCAGGTCCGTCCGGCCAGCAGCAGACCCGCCTGGCCCAGGTCGGTGGAGGAGAGGCCTGGGTGGGCGGCGAGCGCGACCAGGTCACGGCCCGCCGCGCGCGCCCGCCGGTCCAGCTCGCTGGTGAACAGCAGATTGGCGAGCTTGGACTGGCCGTACGCCCGCCACTTGCTGTAGCCGCGCTCGGCGTTGAGATCGTCGAAGTCGATACGGCCGAGGCGATGGCCGAGCGAGGAGAGGGTCACGACACGTGCCGGACCCTGGACGCCGAGAGCGGGCAGCAGTCGGAGCGTCAGGGCGAAGTGGCCGAGGTGGTTGGTGCCGAACTGCATCTCGAAGCCGTCCGCCGTGCGCAGCGGAGGCAGCGCCATCACCCCCGCGTTGTTGACCAGGAGGTCGAGCCGCCCACCGGTCTCCCCCACGATCTGCTCGGCCGCCTCGGCGACGCTGCTCAGATCCGCCAGATCCAGGCGGACGAGCCGGGCGTCCGCTTGGGGCGCGGCCCGGCGGACGGCGTCCACGGCCCGCCTGCCCCGCTCCGGATCGCGGCAGGCCAGCAGCGTACGGGCGCCCGAGCGGGCGAGGACGAGGGCGGTCACCGCGCCGATACCGCTGTTCGCGCCCGTGACCACCGCGGTGGTGCCGGTGAGGTCGGGCATGTCGTGGAGAGTCCAGGAGTGCATGGGGCACGCCTCCCCGCGACGGGCCGTGGCCACACGTGTCAGGCCGCGGCGGCCCTGCGGGACGGTAGGGAGCCGGGGGCTCAGACCTGGCCGAGGTCCGAGCTGATCCAGTGCTCGGGCCGCAGGGTGATCACCACCTGCTCACCGTGGTTCTCCCAGGCGAAGTCGACATAACCGGCGACCTTCCCGGCCGGGAGATAGCGCGCCGACATCTCCTCCAGCTCGGCGCGGGTGGCCGGGCGGGTGTCGACGACGGGCCCTTCGACGGAGACGTAACGGATGGTCGGCTCGGTCCGCTCGACCAGTAGGGTGAACCGGCCCGCGGCGCCGATCAGTTCGGCCTTGCGGGAGGTGCGGCCGGTCATGATCCACACATCGCCGCCGGGTGCGTACTGATACCAGATGGGCACGCTGAGCGGGGCCCGGTCGCTGTCCCGCGCGGCCACGGAGAGGGCGGCGACACGGGGCTCGGCGAGGAACTGTTCGCGCTCTTCACGGGTGAGGGCCACGGCGGACTCCTTGGTGCGGACGGGTACGGGGCTGCGGACGCGCTGCCCAGTGTGCCCGCACGGCGGGGCCGGGACCGGGGACTTCACCGGGGTGGCGCGCCGTGTCGCCGGGCGTCGAGGGCGCCTCGCCGGGAGACGGGACTGCCGGCACCGACCCGTCCGGCCGTCAGTGGTCGGCCGGGGACGCGGCCTCCTTACCCCGCACCACGGCGGCCCCGCGCAGCGCGACGGCGCACCAGAGGGCCACCAGCACCAGCGCGGCCAGGGCGAGGGCGGTGACTTCGAGGGGCTCGGGTCGCCAGCCCAGGGAGAGGCGCGTACCGATCAGGACGGACCCGATCACGACCTCGCTCGGGGCGTAGACCGGAACCTTGACCGCCACCGAGCGCACGACGGACGCCAGCCCCAGCCCGATCGCGCTCCAGACAGCCAGATAGGGCCACAGGGCTCCGGGTGCGGCGGGCGGCAGCCCGTACTCCTCGGGCCCGATCCGGAACAACGAGCCCAGCCACCCCAGCGCCACCCCGGCGGCGGTGACGCCTGCCACCCACAGTGCGTGGCGCCACCACGGCCCGCCGCGCACGACCTCGTCGTTCTCCGGGTCGAAGGGGCCGCCCCAGCCGACATCACCGATGCTCATCACACACCTTCAGACGCGCCCCGTGCACCGGACGTTGCCTCGACCTGCCGGAAGCTCGAACCGGCGTACGACTTACCGAGGGGCGTGCCACGGGCGCGGGCCCGGCGCGCTGCTCCCGGGCCCGCGACCGGAGCGCCGGGTGGGCGCACCGGTCCGGCCCGGTCCGTCAGCGGTCCGTGGCCACGTCCAGGTCCCGTGCGACGACCGGGGCGCCGCCGGAGGCCGCGGCCGGTGTCGCCGTCTGCCAGTGGCGGGCGGGCAGGGGCGCCGAGATCGCCCGCCACCAGGGGGCGACGGGGAGGATGCCCGCGGGCTCGAAGGGTTCGCCAGGCCGGGGGAACGCCACCGGCTGGTCCGCCTCCTCACCGGCGTCCTTGGACCACTCTCCCGGCTCCGACCACGCGTGCGGCGCCAGGTTGAAGGTCCCCCAGTGGATCGGCAGCATCACACCGTGCGGGTGGCCGCCCTGGAGGTCCAGGTGGGCGCGCATGCCTTCGGCGGGGGTCATGTGGATGTCCGGCCAGTACTCCGAGTACGCCCCGATCTGGATCATGGTCGCGTCGAAGGGGCCGTGCTCGGCGCCGATGTCCCGGAAGCCGGGGAAGTAGCCGGTGTCGCCGCTGTGGTAGACGCGGTGCTCCGGCCCGGCGACGGCCCAGGAGGCCCAGAGGGTGTGCTGCTGATTGCGCAGCCCACGGCCGCAGAAGTGCCGTGCCGGGGTGGCGGTGAGGCTGATGCCCGCGACCGTGGCGGTCTCGTTCCAGTCCAGCTCGCGCAGCCGGTCGGCGGGCACGCCCCAGCGCTCCAGGTGGGCGCCGACGCCGAGCGGAACGGCGAAGACGGTGTCCGTGCCCGCCAGCGCCCGGATCGTCGGCATGTCGAGGTGGTCGTAGTGGTCGTGCGAGATCACGACGACATCGACGGGGCCGAGCGCGGCCAGCGGCAGCGGCACGGGGTGCAGACGCTTGGGCCCGGCGAACGGGAACGGGGAGCAGCGCTCACCCCACACCGGGTCGAACAGGACGCGGCGGCCGTCGATCTCCGCCAGGACGCTGGAGTGTCCCATCCAGGTCAGCCGCAGTCCGGTGGTGGGCGGAGCGGCCAGGTCGGCGAGGGTCGTCGCGTGGACGGGCACCGTGCCGGTGGGCGCCCTGCGGGCCCGCTGCTCCTTCTGGAAGTAGGTCTTGGCGAACTCCAGCGAGGAACCGGAGGGACGGGTCCGGGCCCCCAGCGGGTTCTGGAAGGCCCCGTCGACGAAATTCGGTGAGCGGCGGATGCGCTCCATCCGCGCTCCGGCCGGATCGGCCCCGAAGGACTCGGTGCGCTTCGAGCGCAGCTTCGCGCGAAGCGTGGGGAAAGGGTCAGCGCCGGTCACAACATCTCCTGAGGGAGTCGGTGTCGTCTCATTATGGTCCGGTAGTACGACGGGGCGAGAGCAGGGCGGTGGACGGAGCAGCCGATCCGGCCGTCGGCGGCGTCAGCCGTGCTGGTACCCGTAGACGTGATCGATGCGCAGAGTGAGCACCACTCTGCGGTCCTCCACCATGGCCCGGCGGTAGTCGGCCCAGTCCGGGTGCTCCCCCTGCACGTCCCGGTACAGGCTGATCAGGGCCTCGACCGTGGCGTCGTCGGGCGCGGCCGCCGCCGGGGTCAGCTCGGCGGTGCCCTCGGCCACGACGTAGGCCGAGCGGTCGTCGCTGGTGACGTGGTAGCTGGCCCGGGGGTCGCGCCGCAGGTTGCGGGTCTTGGCCCGCCCCTCGGTGACCGAGACGCGGATCGCCCGTTCCTCGGGGTAGTACGCGTGATTGACGTTGGACAGCTGCGGGCGGCCGTCCTGCTTGAGGGTGACGAGTACACCTCCGTCGTGCTCGCCGAGCAGTCGCAGCAGCGGGTCCTGTGCCGGGTCACGTGGGCTCATGCCCGGTCCAACGTCCGGGTGGGCCGCAGGATTCCGGTCCGCCGCGAGAGGCGGCCCCGTATCCCGCGGCCCGTGTTACGTCCTCCCGGGTGAACCTCCGCTCCCCCGGGGTCCCCCTCGTGCCCGGCGGCCGGCGGGCACCCGCCGCCGGCCGCGCCCCCGCTGACCTGGCCCAGTGGTTAGGGTGACCCGATGGTGAGAGTCCGGTTGAACGTGGCGGAACGGCGCGAGGAGCTGTTGCGCGCGGCGGTCGAACAGATCGAGATCCGGGGCGTCTCCTCCGTGCGCATCGCCGATGTCGCTGCGGTGCTGGGGGGTGAGCAACGCCTTCGTTCTCTACCATTTCTCGACCAAGGAGAAGCTGGTCGCGGGCGCTTTCGCCTACGCGGCCGAGGCCGACCTCGCCCAGCTCCGCAAGCTGCTGGCCCGTCGCACCACCGCCGTCCGGCGGCTGCGGTCGGCCGTTCGGTGGTACGCGCCGACGGGGCAGGCCAAGGGCTGGCGGCTGTGGATCGAGGGGTGGGCGGCCGCCCTGCGGGACCCCGCACTCCGCGAGGTCGCGGGGGACCTGGACCAGCGGTGGAAGTCGGAGCTGGCCAAGGTCATCGAGGAGGGCGCGGCGGCCGGGGAGTTCCGGTGCGCGGACCCGCGGTCGGCGGCCTGGCGGCTGACCGCCCTGCTGGACGGTCTGGCCGTGCAGATGACCTCGTACGCCGGTCCGCTCTCGCGGACCACGATGCTGCGGTGGACCGACGAGGCGCTCGCCCGGGAGCTGGGTATCGGCCGGGCCGCCCTGACCGCTTCCCCCGGACGGGCTCCCTCCTGCGGCGACTGACCGGGTCCGCCGCGCCGGGCTCCCCGTCCGGGAACCGGGTCACCCGTGCGTCGGGCGGCCGCCGTGTCAGGTCTGGCGCACCGGTGCGTACGCCGCTCCCTCCAGCCCGAACGTCCAGGCGACCCCGTCCTTCGCGGTGCGGGTCGTCGGCGGCACGCGCAGCCAGTAGGTGCGGTGTGTGCCGTCCGGCTCGGGGGTGGAGTTGACCACCTCGACCATCACCACGTCCTCGTCGGCCGCGAGGGCGATGCGCCAGAGGATGCCCGTCTCGTCGCGGTGGACGGGCTCGGCGCCCGACTCCGTGAGATACCGGTCGTAGCCGTAGTGCTCCAGCATCACGCGGCGCAGCTCCGCGTTCTCCTCCGTCCGTATCCGCTCGGGCGTGAGGGTGGACAGCTCGGCCAGGAACGCGGCGGGCACCGGCATGCCGCGCCAGGCGTACAGGGAGAAGCCGTCCCCGTAGGCGAGGGCCGGTCCCTCTCCGTGGTCCAGGCGGCCCGCCTCGTCCCGGTGGAGGACGTCGGGGCGCTCGGTGATCACGACGGCCCGCTCGTAGGGCCACCACCAGCCGGCGTTCCGGGCCACCTCCGCCAGGCCCGTCAGCCGCTCGCCCCGGCCGTCGAACGCGGCGAGCCAGGCGGCGTCGTGCTGGCCGAGCACCGCGTCCAGGAGTGACAGCCGCACGGCCCCCTCGTCCTCGGGCCGCCCGGCCAGATCGGCGACGACACCGGTCCGTATCCGCTCGGCGAGCGCGGCCGTCGTCTCCCACAGCTGGGCGCCCGTCGCGGACCAGAGCGCCGACCAGCCGGCCGGGCCCAGCTCGTCGTACATCCGGCGGCGCTCCTGGGCCCACGGCCGGGTGCGGACCTCCTCGCGGACCGACCGTCCGGCGTCGGTGAGCTTGTCCACCGTCTCCACGGCGGCCCGGGGCGAGGTGGCCCAGATGATCCGGTCCGGCTCGGCCAGCCCCGCCGTGCGGTAGGCGAGCCGCACCCCGGCCTCGGCCGCCGCCCGGTCGGCCCGGCCGGTCGCCGCCGCCACGTGCCGCCAGGAATTCACTTGCTGCATCGGTCGTCCCCGTCCCCTGCTGTCAATCGTCCGTCGGTGCTTGTTCGTTCTCGCTGTGTATGTCCGTGCTCGCCGCGCGCGGCGGTCAGTCCGCGACGATGCGGACCGCTCCGGGTGCGTACTCCCGCTGCCGCACGACGCGGAACCAGCCCTGGGGCAGCGCGATCGTGGCGTGCTCCTCGTGCACCACCCGGCCGCCCTCGGGGAGGTGGAGCAGCATCGGGCCGAACGGACCCGCTTCCCGGATCAGCCGCCCGGGGCCCTGCACGGCGTGCGCGTGGCCGGTGACCTCCCCCAGCGCGAGCACCAGCCGCCCCCGCCCGTCGCGCAGTTCGCCCGCGGCCTCCAGGAAGGGAGCGGGCACCGCCGACTCCTCCAGGCCCATGATCAGTACATCGCCCTGCCGGTACACAGACGTCTCCCCTCGGTCGCGGCACCCGCTGTGCCGACCACGGGAAAAACGCTACGGGCAGGGTCTGACAACGGACCGTCGCGCGGGGTGCGGACACCAGGAGGTTCTGGCTCGGACGGGTCCCGGTCGCGGCGTTGTCAGTGCGGCTTGATAGACCTTGCGGACATCAACCGTCCCCACGATCAGGAGCTCAGGGCCATGTACGGTGCGCAGCATCTGCACGAGTTCGGCGGTCTTCCGGCCGTCGATTTCCAGCACACGACCGACGGGGCCTCCCGGCCGGCCGCCGACGCCGTGGCCTGGCGGATCCACGTCGACCCGTACGGGGGCGAGGACGGCCACTACCACCCCTGGGAGCAGGAGTTCAGCGCCTTCCTGGACGCGGTCGACCCGGCCGGGGTCCGGGCCCTGATCATCGGTCAGTGGGGCGAGGCGTACGAGGAGGACTCCTCCGTCCCGATCGGCGCGGTGACCGCCGCCGCGGACCGGCTGACCTCGCTGGAAGCGGTGTTCGTCGGCGACCTGGAGGCGGAGCAGGCCGAGATCACCTGGATCGAGCAGTCCGATGTCACCGCGCTGCTGACGGCCTTCCCCGCGCTGACCGAGTTCGGCGTGCGGGGCGGCACCGACCTGGTGTTCCCGCCCACCCGGCACGAGCGGCTGCGCTCCCTGACCGTCCAGGCGGGCGGGCTGCCCGTCCAGGTGGTCCGGGGCATCCTGGACAGTGAACTGCCCGCGCTGGAGCGGCTGGACCTGTGGCTGGGGGTGTCCGCCTACGGCGGCGACACCGACGTGGCGGACCTCGCGCCGCTGCTGTCCGGCACCCGCTTCCCGCGCCTGCACCACCTGGGGCTGCGCAACAGCGAGGTGCAGAACGAGATCGCGGCGGCCGTGGCCTCCGCACCGGTGGTGGCCCAGCTGCGGACCCTGGACCTGTCGAACGGCACGCTGGGCGACGAGGGCGCCGCCGCACTCCTCGAGGGGCAGCCGCTCACCCATCTCGACGCGCTCGACCTCCACCACCACTTCCTGAGCGAGGCGATGGAGGAGCGGGTGCGTTCCGCCCTGGAGCCGCACGGGGTGCGCGTCGACCTCTCGGAGCGCAGCAAGCCGTGGGGCGACGGCGGGCCCGAGGGCCGCTACACCGCCGTGTCGGAGTGAGCGCCATGACCCCCATCGACATCGAGCACCCCGAACACTTCCACAGCCTGCCGGTGCACACCCACGAGCCGTCCCTGCCCCTGCCCGCCGCCGACGCGGTGGCCTGGCGGCTGGAATGCCACTTCGACGAGGAGATGGACTTCGACGGCGTGTGGCAGCGGTTCCTCGACGCCGTGGACACCACGCGGGTCCGGGCGCTCGTCATAGGCCCCTGGTGGGACGGGGACTACTCCCCGTTCGACCCGGTGCTGGACCTGCTGGTCGCCCACGCCGACCGGTTCCCGGCCCTACGGGGGCTCTTCCTGGCCGACGTGGTGGGCGAGGAGTGCGAGGTGTCGTGGCTGCCCGTGGGCGACATCACCCCGGCGCTCGACGCGTTCCCGCTGCTGGAGGAGTTGACGGCCCGGGGGTGCGGTCAGGAAGGGCTGGAGCTGCGTCCGGTCCGGCATACGGCGCTGAGAGCGCTGCGCTTGGAGTCCGGCGGGCTGCCCGGCGAGGTGGTGCGTTCCGTCGCCGCGAGCGAACTGCCCGCGCTGGAGCGGCTGGAGCTGTGGTTCGGCAGCACGTGGTACGGCGGCGACGCCACCCTGGCGGACATCCGGCCGGTCCTGTCGGCCGGCACCTTTCCCCGGCTGCGCCATCTGGGCCTCCAGAACAGCGAGTTCCAGGACGAGATAGCCGCCGCCGTGGCGTCCGCGCCCGTCGTCGCCCAGCTGGAGACCCTCGCCCTGTCCATGGGCACGCTCGGCGACGCGGGCGGCGAGGCCCTGCTGAACGGGCAGCCACTGAACCACCTGACCACGCTCGACCTGCGCCACCACTACCTCACCGGCCCGGTGCTGGAGCGGATCAAGAAATCCTGCGCCCCGGCCGCGGTGGCGGACGACAAGGCCGACGAGGACTTCGGGGACGAGGACGAGGACGATCCGGAGCGCTATGTCGCCGTCAGCGAGTAGCACCCGGGGCGCGGCGGCCCCGCGCTTCGCCGTCGTGGGCAATCCGGAGAACCGCCGGGTCGCCTTCTTCGAGGAGGCCGTACGGGCCGCCGGACTTCCGGCGGCCCGGGTGGTCCCCTGGCTCCAGGTGCTGGGCGGCGGGGCGGCGTTCGCGCCGGAGGAGACCGTACGGATCGACTCGCCCGGGGAGAACGCCGAGGTGGAGCGGCTGCTGCGCGGGGTCGACGACCCGACCCGGGTGGAGGGGTCGGCGCGCTGGTACGCCGGGTTCCGCACCGCGGTCGAGGAGGTGTCACGGGCGGCGTCGGCGGCCGGTGCCGGGGTGCTCGCCGCCCCCGGTGACCTCGCCGCCCTCTTCGACAAGCGGCTCTGCCACGCCCGACTGGCGGCCGCGGGGGTGCCGGTCCCGCCCTCGCCCACGTCCGGTCCGGGCGCGGCGGAGGTGCGGGGCTGGTCCGACGTACGGGCGCTGATGCGGGGGCACCGGATGCCCCGGGTGTTCGTGAAGCTCGCCCACGGCTCGTCCGCCTCCGGGGTGCTGGCGGTGGAGACGGCGGGCCCCGGCCGGGTCCGGGCGGTCACCTCGGTGGAGCGGGACGGCGAGGGCAGGCTGTTCAACTCGCTCCGGGTGCGCCGGTACGACACCGAGCGCGAGGTCGGGGCGCTCGTCGACGCGCTGGCCCCGGACGGGCTGCACGTCGAGCGCTGGCTGCCGAAGGCGTCCCAGCGGGGGCGGGCCGCCGATCTGCGGGTCGTGGTGGTCGGCGGCCGGGCCACCCACGCGGTCGTCCGGACGAGCCGGTCCCCCATGACCAACCTGCATCTGGGGGGCGCGCGGGGCGATCTGGACGAGGTCCGGGCCGCCGTGGCGGCGGCCGGTGGCTCCTGGCGCGAGGCGCTGGCGGTGTGCGAGCGCGCGGCGGCCTGCTTCCCCGGGACGCTGTGCGTCGGCGTCGATCTGCTGCCCACGGCCGGCTGGCGGCGCTTCGCCGTCGGCGAGGTCAACGCCTTCGGGGACCTGCTGCCCAGGCTGACGGGGCTGCCCGGCAGTGGCGCCGAGGGGCTGGACACCTATGGGGCGCAGGTCGCCGCCGTACTGGAACGAACGAGGAACCACCGTGCCGTCACCGCTTCCTGATCCCCCCACGCCCCCCGGGACCGACCGGCCCGACGGAGCCCACCGGCCCGGCCAGTCCGGCCGGTCCGGCATCAGCAAGGTCGTGGACAGGCCCGACATGAGCGAGGTGGTGGGCAGCCACGACCTGTTGCTGGTCACCCTGGACACCCTGCGCCACGACGTCGCCGTGGAGCTGGCCGCCGCCGGGCGCATCCCCAACCTGGCCCGGCATCTGCCCGGCGGGGTGTGGGAGAAGCGGCACGCCCCTGGCAGCTTCACCTACGCCTCCCACCAGGCGATGTTCGCCGGTTTCCTGCCGACGCCCGCCGCCCCCGGCCCGCACCCGCGGCTGTTCGCGGCCCGGTTCGCGGGCAGTGAGACGACGGCGGACGGCACGTTCGTCTTCGACACCCCGGATCTGGTCTCGGGGCTGGCCGCCGAGGGCTACCGCACGGTGTGCGTCGGCGGGGTCGGGTTCTTCAACCGGCGCGGGGCGCTGGGGTCGGTGCTGCCCGGGATGTTCCAGGAGAGCCACTGGGAGCCGGAGTTCGGGGTCGCGTCGCCGGTCTCCTTCGAGGAGCAGGTGACCCGGGCCGAGAAGGTCGTCGCGGAACTGCCGAGGGAGCAGCGGCTGTTCCTCTTCGTCAACGTCTCCGCCCTGCACCAGCCGAACTGGTTCCACACCCCGGGCGCGACCCGCGAGGCCGGGGACTCCCGCGCCACCCACGCGGCCGCCCTGGAGTACGTCGACCGGCACGTCGGGCGGCTCTTCGCCGCAGCGAGCAGCCGTCGCCGGTGCTTCGCGATCGTCTGCTCCGACCACGGGACCGCGTACGGCGACGACGGCTACACCGGCCACCGGCTCGGCCACGAAGCCGTCTGGACCGTGCCGTACGCCCACTTCTTCCTCGAACCGCCCGCACCGCTCGAACCGGGGGCCGCCCGATGACCACCGCCACCACGCCCACCACCGCGTCCAGCGCCACTGGGACGGCCGCACCACCCGCCGTGCGGCCGTACGAGAGCTACGTCTACGCCTATCCGCACAAGACGGCCTACCGTCCCCTTCCCGACCGCCCCGCCCTGCGCGAGCTGTGGGCGGCGGAGCGCAAGGACGCCCTCTCCCTCTACCTCCACATACCGTTCTGCGAGGTCCGCTGCGGCTTCTGCAACCTCTTCACCCGGATCGGCGCGCCCGAGGAGCTGACGACCCGCTATCTCGACGCGCTGGACCGGCAGGCCGTCGCCGTCCGGGAGGCGCTCGGCGACGGGGAGCCCGTCCGGTTCGCGGCGGCGGCGTTCGGCGGCGGCACCCCCACCTTCCTGACGGCCGCCGAGCTGGAGCGGCTGTGCGACACGGCCGAGCGGCGGATGGGCGCCGACCTGCGCGCGGTGCCGCTGTCGGTGGAGACGTCCCCGTCCACCGCGACGGCCGACCGGCTGGCGGTGCTGGCCGACCGGGGGGCGACCCGCGTCAGCATCGGGGTGCAGAGCTTCGTGGACGAGGAGGCAAGGGCGGCCGTCCGCCCGCAGCGACGGGCCGAGGTGGAGGGCGCTCTGGGCCGGATCCGGGACGCCCGGATACCAGTGCTGAACATCGACCTGATCTACGGCATCGACGGCCAGACCGAGCGCACCTGGCTCACCTCGCTGGACGCCGCGCTGGCCTGGCGGCCGGAGGAGCTGTACCTGTATCCGCTCTACGTCCGTCCGCTGACCGGACTGCACCGGCTGGGAGCCGGGACCGGTCCGGAGGCACAGGCCCTGGAGCAGGCGGCCTGGGACGAGCAGCGGCTGCGGCTCTACGCGGTGGGCCGGGACCATCTGCTGGCCCACGGCTACGAGCAGGTGTCGATGCGGATGTTCCGGCGTGCGGACGCGCCCGGGGAGTCGCACGAGGGCCCCGATGACTACGCCTGCCAGACCGACGGCATGATCGGCCTGGGCTGCGGGGCCCGCTCCTACACCTCCACCCTGCACTACTCCTTCGACTACGCGGTCGAGATGCGGGAGATCCGTTCCATCATCGACTCCTTCACCGCCGCCGAGGACTTCTCCCGGGCCGAGGTCGGCCGGTACGTCGACGCGGCGGAGGCCCGCAGGCGCCATCTCCTCCAGTCGGTGCTCCAGGCGGCGGGACTGCCCGTGGACGACTACCGGACCCGCTTCGGCACCGGTCCCCACGAGGACTTCCCCGCCGAGCTGGCGGCCTTCGAGGCCCGGGGCTGGCTGGACAGCGGCGCGCCGGAGGGGGTGCTGCGGCTCTCCCCGCTGGGTCTGGCGCACTCCGACGCCCTGGGGCCGGCGCTGTTCTCGCCCGGGGTGCGGGCGGCGATGGCCGCCTACGAGCGGAAGTGAGCGGGTCATGGACCTGACGATCCTCTACCGGGGCCCGCTGGCGTCGTGCGACTACGACTGCCCCTACTGCCCGTTCGCCAAGCGGCGGGACAGCCGCTCGCAGCTCGTGTCCGACCGGGAGGCGCTGGAGCGGTTCACGGGGTGGGCGGCGGCGCAGACCGGTGACCGGCTCTCCGTGCTGTTCACCCCGTGGGGCGAGGGGCTGGTGCGCTCCTGGTACCGCCGGGCGCTGACGGAGCTGTCCCAGCTGCCGCACATCCGCCGGGTCGCGATCCAGACGAACCTCAGCGGCCGTACGGCGTGGCTCGCGGACGCCGATCCGCGGCGGGTCGCGCTGTGGTGCACGTACCACCCGGGGCAGACGCCGTTCGAGCGGTTCCTCGGCAAGTGCCGTGAGCTGTCCGCCCGGGGCGTCCGCTACAGCGTGGGCGTGGTGGGGTTCGAGGACCACCTCGACGAGGCGCGGCGGCTGCGGGCGGCGCTGCCCGAGGAGGTCTACCTCTGGGTGAACGCGGCCGAGGGGCGTACGTACACCGACGAGGAGGCGCGGCGGTGGACGGAGCTGGACCCGCTCTTCCCGTACAGCAGACATCCGCACCGCTCGGCGGGGCTGCCCTGTCGGACGGGCGAGTCGGTGATCTCGGTGGACGGCGAGGGGACGGTGCGGCGCTGCCACTTCGTCCGGGCCGAGCTGGGCAACCTCTACGACGGCAGCTACCGCCGGGCGCTCGGTCCGCGGGCCTGTCCGCTCGCCGTGTGCGACTGCCACATCGGCTATGTGCACCTGGAGACGCTGCCGCTGTACGACGTGTTCGCGGGCGGTGTCCTGGAGCGGATACCCGCGGGCCTCGGCGCGGGCCCGGCGGCGGACGGAGCGGTGGTGCCGGGGCCGTCCCGGCGGGCGCTCCCGCTGCTGGAGCCCTGAGCGGGCGGGCGGCTCACAGGGGCAGCAGGTTCGGGCGCTTCGCCTCGACGTGGTCCCCGGAGGACTCGCCGCGCAGCCGCCGACCGATCCACGGTACGAGGTACTCCCGCGCCCACTGGATGTTGTCGCGCCGCTCGTCGAGCGGGCGGCGCTGGACCTGCGGCGGCCAGGGCTGGTCCGGGTCGGCGGGCACCTCGTGGCCGAGGACCTGGGCGGCGCGCAGCGCGACCCGGGTGTGCCCCTCGGGCGAGAGGTGCAGCCGGTCGGCGTCCCAGGCACGCCGGTCCTGGACGGAGCGCAGCGACCACAGGTCCAGCACCGGGCAGTGGTAGCGGTCCGCGATCGCCCGCAGATGGACGTTGTACGTGGCGATCCTGCCGCGCATGTGGCGCAGCACCGGTACGCCCCGGGTGTCGAAGCCGGTGGCGACCATGACGGTGCCGACGGTCTCGGTCAGCTCCGCGACGGCCCGCTCGTACCGCTCGGCGAGGTCGTCGGGGTCGGCGCCGGGCCGGATGATGTCGTTGCCGCCCGCGCAGAAGGTGACCAGGTCGGGGGCGAGCTCCTTGGCGCGGGGAATCTGCTCCCGGACGATCTGGTCGAGGAGGCGTCCGCGTACGGCGAGATTGGCGTAGCGGAAATATCCGTGCGGGGAGTCCTGCGGGGTCGTCTCCGGGCCGGGGGCCGGGAGGCGGTCGGCGAGGAGCACCGCGAACCGGTCCGCCCAGCCGACGAAGGTCCCGTGCGGACCGGGGTCGCCGACGCCCTCGGTGAAACTGTCGCCGATCGCCGCGTACGACCCGATGGTGTGCTGCTGGTTGTTTCTCGAATCGTCTGCCACAAGCACATATCCTGCACCGTTCAATGTGACCTACGCGACCGTAATAAGGGGTTGACGGGTGGTGAGATAGACCACCCGGTCAGGTTTTGGTAAAGCCGGAATAAGAAGAGCTGGAACAAGAAGAGGAGGGGCGGTGCGCCGCAGCGCACCGCCCCTCACTCATCCGGCCGTTCCCTCGGTCAGAGGGAGACGCCGTGCTGTCGCAGGTAGGAGACGGGGTCCACGTCCGAGCCGTAGCTCGGGCCGGTGCGCACCTCGAAGTGTAGGTGCGGGCCGGTGGAGTTGCCGGTGGAGCCGGAGAGGCCGATCTGCTGGCCGCCGGTGACGGTCTGGCCCGCGGAGACGCTCAGCGAGGACTGGTGGGCGTACTGCGAGTACATGCCGTCCTCGTGCTTAATGACGACCTCGTTGCCGTACGAACCGCTCCAGCCGGCCGAGACCACGGTGCCCGGCCCGATCGCGCGGACCGGGGTGCCGGACGCGGCCTGGAAGTCGGAGCCGGTGTGGTAGCCGCTGGACCAGCTGGAGCCGGAGGCGCGGTACTGGGTGGTGACGTTGGCGTTGGCCAGCGGGGCCGTCCAGCCGGAGCCGGTCGCCTGGGAGGAGCCGGTCTGCGCGGAGCTGCCGGAGCTCTCGGAGTCGTCGGCGGAGACCGTGTCGTTCTTCGGCGCGGCCTTCGGGGCCTGCTCGGCCTTCTTCGGGGCGGCGGCCTTCGGAGCGGCGGCCTTGGGGGCCGGTGCGGCCTTCTTGGCCTCCGAGGGCGCGGCGGTGGAGCCCTTGGCGCCGAGGGTCAGCTTCATGCCGGGGAGGATGAGGCTGGGGTTCTCGCCGACGGTGGAGCGGTTGTCCTGGTACAGCTTCTGCCAGCCGCCCTTGATCCGGTGCTCGGCGGCGATCTTGGACAGGTAGTCGCCGCGGACGACGGCGTACGTCCTGGGGGCGGCCTTCGACGCGGCGGGAGCGGCCTGCGGGGCGGCGGTCTGGGGCGCGGTGTGCGCGGCGGCGACCGAGGCGGCGGCGGGCTTCGCGGCCGGGGCGGCCTGCGGGGCGGCGTGCGCGGCGGTGGCGCCGATGAGCGGAAGCGCGAGTGCGGCGCCGCCGGTACCCGCGGCGAGGACGCCGCGGGAGATCGGGCCGGACTTGGGACGGCGGTGCTTACCCTGTGCGGGCATGGGGAAGTTCCTCTCCGGCGCCTGCGAGGTGAGCTGTCGGGTTCGGGCTGGAGATGCCCGGTCGCACGGTGGCGACTTCACCCCTAGCCGGTCCGGATCGCTCCGGGCGGCGACTTACCTGGTTCCCCCGCTCCTGCCACACGTGAGTGGGTGGGTGCGAATTCCGGTCGGCGGCAGGATTAGGCGATCCGTCCGGATTGACGGTGACCGTAAACGAGTGAGGACGAGCGGAACAAGCCGTCGGTTGCTCGGGGGATTCACCGATGCGACGGCCGTCCGGTTTTCCCGTCACACTCCGTGGATTACGGATCTTGGCTTTCCGCGCAGGAAACGGAAATACCCCCGGGCGAGATCGCCACGGACCGTCACGGATATGATCCCGATCACCCACGGAATCTCATCTGCCCCATTACCGGGGCATGTTCTGCTAAATGCACCAATACGGACACGGGGTGGGTGGAGCCCCTGACGCACCATCAGCCCCGCCGGTGCGACGCCCTCGCCACAGGCGGACGGGCGGCACGATTTTCCGTCGAATCGATGTCGTATCGTCACGGGAGCGCCCTCGCGCGAACCGCGGCGGGGCCGGAGACCGCCGACGCCAGAGATCCAGGAGCCCCCGTGACGCAGCCGGTGCCGCAGGTCCCGCCGACCGAGACCACCCTGAGCGGGGTCCGCAACTTCCGCGACGTGGGCGGGCTCCCGACCGTGGACGGGCGGCGCACCGCCTTCGGACGGCTCTACCGCAGCGGCCACCTCGCGCACGCCACCGCCGAGGACGCGGCCTTCCTCGGCGGGCTGGGGCTGCACACGGTCTTCGACTTCCGGCACTCGGCCGACCACCGGCTGGACGGCTACGACATCGAGCTGGACGGCGTCCGTCACGTCAGCATTCCGCTCTCCGACCCGGCCGACGGCGCGGAGTTCTGGCGGCTGGTGCGCGACGGGAACATCGAGCAGCTGCGCTCCGTCCTGGCGAACGGCCAGGGCGCCGAGCGCATGATCCGGATGTACCGGTCGACGATCGAGGACCGCACCGCCGAGCACAGCCGGATCCTGCACGCGCTGGCCGAGGACAGCGTCCCCGCGCTGATGCACTGCGCGGCGGGTAAGGACCGGGCGGGACTCTCGATAGCGGTCACGCTGCTGGCGGTGGGCGTCGAGCGCGAGGCGATCGAGGCGGACTACCTCAAGTCCGACGATCCGCACCGCCGCTACAAGGTGCGGCGCTCCGACATGTCCGAGACCGGGATGTCCCCCGAGGTGATGGAGCTTCTCGACCCGCTCTTCGGGGCGGAGCCGGCCTACCTCGCGGCGGCCTTCGCGACGATCGAGGAACGGTGGGGGACGACGGACGCCTACCTGGAGGAGGGCCTCAAGGTCTCCCCCGCGACCCGGGAGCGGCTGCGTCGGCGACTGCTCGACGAGGGCTGAGCGGCTATTCGGCGCCCGCCACCACGAAGAGCAGGTAGAGGAAGGCCGCGATCACGTGTCCGACCACCAGGTAGGCGAGGAGCCGGATCACCAGGCCGCGCGGCATCCGGCGCTCCTGGGAGTCCTTCGCCGCCCTGGGCCGCCGCGGACTCAACGGGTCGTAGTGCTCGGAATCTGACATGACGGTCCTCTCTGCCGGCCTCGCGGCCGGGGAACGATAAGGGTCAGCGCGCGTGGAGGGCGTTGCCGAGGCAGAGTTCGGCCGCGGGGCTCTGGAGCAGGGAGTGGACGAAGAGCAGCTCGGCACCGCCCCGGCCGAGGGCCGCGATCCGGTGCGGGGTGAGCGAGTCGAAGTGGGCGCTGTCGCCGGGGTCGAGGTCGTGCACCGTCTCCCCGAGCGCGACCCGCAGCCGTCCTTCCAGGACGTACAGCCACTCCTCGCCGGGGTGCACCCGGACCAGGTCGCCCTGGGCTCCGTACGGCACCCGGACGCGCAGCGCCTGCATCGCACGGCCGGAGCCCCCGGCCCGCCGGTACATCCAGCCGTCCGCCTCGGCGCCCTCGAAGCCGCCGCTACGGACGATCGCGTCGCGTTCGGGCGGCTGCTCGCCGAGCAGTTCGGAGACCGTCGTACCGTAGACGCGGGCGAGCCCCAGCAGCATGGGCAGCGAGGGCTGCCGGCGGCCGGTCTCCAGGCGGGAGAGGTGAGCCGGGGAGAGTCCGGCGCGCCCGGCGGCGGTCTCCAGGGTGAGACCACGGCCGCGCCGCAGTTCGCGCAGGCGGGGCGCGACGCCGGGGAGCTCGTCCGGCACCCCTTCGTCCGGAGGGTTCATGGTTCCATTGGGCCAGGACCTTTCCCCTGAGGCAAATAAATTGCCCCACAGGCAAAGGCCATCCGGGGCCTCAGCGGTTGGCCACGGCCTGCTTGACCAGGGTCCGGCCGAAGTCCCACATCAGCCCGCCGCCGCTGTGGGCGTCGTCCATCACGGCGGTGAAAGCCGTCACGAAGCGGTCCACCTCCGCGTCCCCGATGATCAGCGGCGGAATGAGCTTGATCACTTCCAGATGGTCGCCGGAGACCTGGGTGAGGATGCGGTGCTTCTGGAGCAGCGGCACCACGACCATCTGCGCGAAGAGCCCCTTGCGGGCCGCCTGGAGCATGGTCCAGCGGCCGCGCAGCTTCAGCGACGTGGGGCGGCCGAACTCGATGCCGGTCATCAGGCCGCGCCCGCGCACCTCGTGCAGCAGTTCATAACGGTCGACCAGGGCGGTCAGCCGCTCGCGCAGGAGGTCGCCGGTGCGCCGGGCGTTCGCCACGGTCTCCTCGTCCTCCATCACCGAGAGGACGGCGAGCCCGGCGGCCATGGCCTGGGCGTTGGAGCCGAAGCTGGCGGAGTGGACGAGGACCCGGTCCATCGAGGAGTAGACCTTGCGGAAGATCCAGTCCTTGCCGAGCGTCGCCCCGACGGGGACGTAGCCGCCGGAGAGCGCCTTCGCCACGCACACCAGGTCGGGCTCGACACCCTCCTCGTGCTGGTAGGCGTAGAAGTCCCCGGTCCGGCCGAGGCCCGTCTGCACCTCGTCGGCGATCAGGAGTGCCTTGTGGCGGTGCAGCAGCTCCTGGGCCTCGCGCAGGAAGCCGGGCGGCGCGGCGTGCACCCCCTTGCCCTGGACCGGTTCGACGACCAGGGCGGCCACGTCGCCCCGCTTGAGCTCGCGGCGCAGCGCGTCCAGGTCGCCGAGCGCGATGGCCGTGTCCGGCAGCAGCGGGGCGAAGCCGTCGCGGAAGCCGCGTTCCCCGTTGACGGAGAGGGAGCCGGTCGTCAGCCCGTGGAAGGCGTGGTCGCAGTAGAGGACCCGGGGCTTGCCGGTGGCGTAGCGGGCGAACTTCAGCGCCGTCTCGACGGCTTCCGTACCGCTGTTGCCGAAGAAGACGCGGTCCAGGTGCGGGCTGTGCGCGAGCAGCTTCTCGGCGAGCAGTCCGGGCAGCGGCTGGCAGTCGAAGCGGGTGAGGTCGGCGAGCTGGGCGTCGAGCACGTCGTGCAGGGCCTGGCGGACGACGGGGTGGTGGCGGCCGAGGCCCATGACGCCGAACCCGGCGAGCATGTCGAGGTAGTCGTTGCCCTCCGCGTCCCAGAAGTACGCGCCCTCGGCCCGCTCGTAGACCTTGTCGAAGCCGATGGTGTGCAGCATGCGCGGCAGCTGGTGGTTGAGGTGGCGCGCGTGCAGTTCGTACCGCTCCGGCCCGCGCTCGGCGAGGAGCCGCGCCAGGTCGAAGCCCTTGGGTCCGCCGTCCGTCATCGCCCGCTCGTCTCCTTCGGGGTGTGGCGTGCCGTGGTGGTGCGCCGCCGCGCCGCGCCGTGCTGTGCCTGAGCGGCGGGCGGGCCGCCCGGGAGGTCCCGGGCCGCCCGCCGTACGCCGTTCACCTCGTCACCGGCTCCCGCCGACGGTCTCCCGCGCGGCGCGTAGGGACTCCTTCAGGGAACCCATGGTGGCGAGCACCGCCGTGGGCTCGTAGCCGCAGTGCGCCATGCAGTTGGCGCAGCGCGGATCCTTGCCCCGGCCGTACTTGTCCCAGTCGGTCTCCTCGATCAGCTCGCGGTACGTCGGTACGTAGCCGTCGCTCATCAGGTAGCAGGGGCGCTGCCAGCCGAAGAGCGAGTAGTTGGGGATGGCCCAGGCGGTGCAGGGGAAGTCCGCCTTGCCCTCCAGGAAGTCCAGGAAGAGCGGCGAGTGGTTGAGCCGCCAGCGGGCCCGGTTGCCGCCCGCGAAGGCCTTCTTGAACAGCTCGCGGGTCTGGTCGACGCCGAGGAAGTGCTCCTGGTCGGGGGCCTTCTCGTAGGCGTAGGCGGGCGAGATCATCATCTCGTCCACCTTGAGGTCGTCGTTGAGGTAGTTCAGGACCTCGATGACGGTCTGCGGGGTGTCGGTGTTGAAGAAGGTGGAGTTGGTGGTGATGCGGAAGCCACGCCGTCTGGCCTCCTTCATCGCCTCCACCGCCTCGTCGAAGACGCCCTCCTTGGCGACCGACTCGTCGTGCCGCTCGCGCAGTCCGTCGATGTGCACCGCGAAGGCGAAGTAGGGCGAGGGGGTGAACTTGTCGAGCTTCTTGCGCATCAGCATCGCGTTGGTGCAGAGGAAGACGTACTTCTTCTTCGCGACGAGCTGGCGCACGATCTCGTCGATCTGCGGGTGCATCAGGGGCTCGCCACCCGCGATGGACACCATGGGGGCACCGGATTCGAGGACGGCGCCCACCGCCTGCGCGACCGGCATGCGCTGCTTCAGGACACCGGCCGGGTGCTGGATCTTCCCGCAGCCCTCACAGGCGAGGTTGCAGGCGAACAACGGCTCCAGCTCGACGATCAGCGGGAACTTCTCACGCTTGCGGAGCTTCTGTTCGAAGAGATACGTCGCCACCTTGATGGACTGACGGAGCGGCATGGCCATCTGGCTCACCTCCTGGGGAGCAGCAAAGATCGGTGCCATTCGTAAAAAGCCGGAAGGACGGCACGAAGAACGCGGAAGGCTGATATTCCACCGCGTAGTGTGCCGATTCGGACCAGCTCATGCTCTGGAGCGTCCACGACCACCCGGACGGCCGCAACCGGGCGCGGTCCGTGGCACAGCGCGGTGCGCAGTGTCGCGGCGGACTCCATGTCCACGGCGATGGCCCCGCCGGCCCGCAGCGCGGCCCGCTCCGGGCCCCGTACGACGTGGTCGGAGCCGGTCAGCGGGCCGGTGTGGACGGTGCGTCCGGGGAGGGCACGGGAGAGCGCGGCGACCAGGACGCCGGTGCCGGAGCACGGGGTGGCGCCGTCGGCGTCCCGGGTCTCCTCGGCGACGACCAGGTCACCGGGGTGCATCCCGGGGGCGAGCCCCGCGCAGAAACCGGAGGCGATGACCCCGGCGCCGGGGGCTCCGCCGGGCCCCAGGGCGCGCGCCACGGCCATCTCCGCCGCCCGGGGGCCCATTCCGGTGCGCAGGACCCGCACGGGACCGCGGACGCCCCCGCCGCTGCGCAGGGCCACCTGCTCGATGCCGAGCGCGCAGGCGACCAGCAGCGGCGGCTCGGGGTGCCGGTGTCCGCGCGGTTGGCCCATCAGGCTCCCCCGGTGGCGTCCGCCCGGTCGGCGAACGGGTCGCCGTGGACGTAGCGCCCGAGGGCGGTGAGCGGGAAGACCTGGCGGTAGAGGTGGTAGTTGATGGAGAAGTCCCACGGGAAGCCGGTGCCGGTGAAGTACGGCTCGTCCCAGGAGCCGTCGGCCTGCTGGGCCTCGGTCAGCCAGGTGACCCCGCGGGCCACCGCCCGGGTGTCGCGGCGGCCTGCGGCGAGCAGGGCCAGCAGCGCCCAGGCGGTCTGGGAGGCGGTGGACTCACCGTGGCCGATCCACTTCTCCTCCTGGTAGGAGCGCAGGTCCTCGCCCCAGCCGCCGTCGTCGTTCTGCACGGACTCCAGCCAGGCGACGGCCCGGCGGACCGCCGGGTGTCCGGCGGGCAGTCCCGCCGCGATCAGCGCGGGGACCACGGACCCGGTGCCGTAGACGTAGTTGACGCCCCAGCGGCCGAACCAGGCGCCGCACGCCTCCTGTTCGGCGAGCAGCCAGTCCACGCCCCGGCGGGTACGGGGGTGGCCGGACAGCCCCTCGACGGCGAGCATCTCCACGACATGGCCGGTGACGTCGGCCGACGGGGGGTCGATGACCTCGCCGAAGTCGCAGAACGGCAGGCGGTTGGGGAAGGCGCTGGTGTTGTCCGCGTCGAACGCGCCCCACGCCCCGTTGCGGGACTGCATCCCGAGGTTCCAGCGCACCCCGCGGGCGATCGCCGCCTCCAGCCGGGCGGGGTCGGGGTGGCGCACCCGGCGCAGCGCCAGGACGACTTCGGCGGTGTCGTCGATGTCCGGGTAGTTGTCGTTGTGGAACTCGAACGCCCAGCCTCCTGGGGCCAGTCCGGGTTTCCGTACCGACCAGTCCCCGGGCCGGGTGATCTCCTCGTCCAGCATCCAGTCGGCGGCCTTCACCAGGGCCGGGTGGTCGGGTCTGAGTCCGGCGTCGGCCAGCGCGATGGCGGCCAGGCAGGTGTCCCAGACGGGCGACTGGCAGGCCTCGACCATCCGGGCCCCGTCCTCGCGGTGGACGGCGAACCGGTCCAGCGAGGCCAGGCCCGCCTTCATCACCGGGTGGTCCAGGTCGTAGCCGAGCAGGTGCAGGGCGATGACGGAGTAGACGGCCGGGGGCTGGATGCCGCCCCAGCAGCCGTCGTTCTCCTGGCGTTCGATGATCCAGCGGGCGGCCACGTTCATCGCGATCCGGCGCAGCGGACGCGGGGCCACCTTGTGGTAGAGGTGCAGTCCCTTGTCGAGGCGCTGGAAGAAGCCGTCCCAACTGGCCGCCGGGGCGGGCTTCCTGGCCGGGTTGGGGTGGCGGGGGTCGGTGTGCAGCTCGTCCAGGGCGAAGGGCGCGGGGCGCACGGGGCGCTTCGCCGAGACGATGGTCAGGGGAACGATGGTCTGCCGGGCCCAGCAGCCGAAGTCGTAGATGTTGAGCGGGACCCACTTGGGGAGGAACATCAGCTCGGGCGGGAGCTGGGGGAGGTCGTCCCACTTCCACCAGCCGAACAGGGCCAGCCAGATCCGGGTGAACACCCGGGCGGCCGCGATGCCGCCCTGCTCCCTGATCCAGCCGGAGGCCCGCGCCATGTGCGGTTCCTCGGGGCGGTCCCCGGCCAGCCGCAGCGCGACGTACGCCTCGACGGTGGCGGAGAGGTCGGCGGGGCCGCCGTGGAAGGTGTTCCAGGTGCCGTCGCCGAGCTGCTCGCCCCGGATGAAGAGGGCGGACGCCCGGACGGTCCCGGGGTCCAGGATGCCCAGGAACTGACGCAGGAGCAGGTCCTCGGCGTCCATGGTGACGTTGGTGGCCAGGTCGCCCTTCCACCAGCCCTGCTCGTCCTGGCGGGCCAGGAGGTGGGCCACGGAGCGTTCCGCGGCCTCGTGCGCGGCGGCGAGCACCTCGTCCGCGCCCGGGTTCTTGTCGTGCGGATCGGCGGCCGGGAGTGCCGACAGGTTGGCGGCCCCGGTGGATCCGTCGGTCGTCGCTGTCATGAGTTTCCCCTCAGTGCAGTGCGGTTTCTCTGCTGTGCTGGGGTCTCCGTCGGCCGGCGCCCGGGTCAGGGCACCGGCCGGCGACTGCGAGTCATATGCGTGTGCTGGTCATCTCTTGCGTACCACCACGAAGTCCGCGAGGGCGGTGAGCTGCTCCCGCACCCGGTGCGGCATGTCGACGGCGTGCAGCGCCTCAAGGGCGACCGCGTGCTGACGACGGGCCTCCTGGGCGGTCCACTCGCGGCCGCCCGCCTCCTCGATGAGGGCGGCGCGGGCGGCGAACTCCTCCTCGGAGAAGCTGTCGAAGTCGGAGCTCTTGGCGTCGGCGGCGAGCAGTTCGCCCAGCCGCTCGGAGGCCTCGCCGCCCGCGGCGAGGGCGGCGACGACGGGGAGGGACTTCTTGCGCTGGCGCAGGTCGCTCCAGGTCTGCTTGCCGGTCGACTCCGGGTCGCCCCAGATGCCGAGCAGGTCGTCGACGGCCTGGAAGGCGAGGCCGAGGTGGTAGCCGTACGCCTCCAGGGTGTCGGCGGTGCGGTCGCCGGCGCCGCCGAGCACCGCGCCGATGGAGACGGCGCACGCCAGCAGCGCGCCGGTCTTGTTGCCCTCCATCTCCAGGCACTCCTCGACGGTGACCCGCTCGCGGTGCTCGTAGGAGATGTCCTGGGCCTGGCCGTCGATGAGCTTGCGGGTGGCGGTGGTCAGGCGGCGGGCCGCGCGGCCCGCCTCGACCGTGCCCAGCTCAAGCAGCAGGTCGTAGGCGAGCGCGAAGAGCGCGTCGCCGACCAGGATCGCCTGGGCGGGACCGTGCACCTTCCACACGGTGTCGCGGTGGCGGCGCTGTTCGTCGCCGTCCATCAGGTCGTCGTGCAGCAGCGAGAAGTTGTGCACGAGTTCGACGGCCACCGCGCCGGGGATGCCGGCCTCGGCCGGGGCGCCCGCCGCCTCCGCGGACAGCAGGGCGAGCGCGGGTCGCACCGCCTTGCCGCCGTCGCCGTCCGAGGGGTGGCCCTCGGCGTCGATCCAGCCGAAGTGGTAGGCCGCGACGGTGTCCATGGGCGGCGCGAGCCGGTCCACGGCCGCCCGCAGAACCGGCGCTGACAGGGCTCGTCCGCGCTCCAGAAGCGCGGTGACGTCCGTGGCGTCGGCCACGGTGTCGGAAGCCGGATTCGCCGGGGTCACTGACTCTCCTCTTGTTCCGGTGGTACTGCTCATGCCGCCTCCTGAAGCGGATGTCCCTGGGGGCGGCCGAGCTCCTGAAGGGCGGCGTCGGCGGCGGCCGCGCCGCTGCGCACAGCACCCTCCATCGTCGCGGGCCAGCCGGTGTCGGTCCAGGCTCCCGCCAACTGGAGGCCGGGCGCCCGGGTGCGGGGGCCGGGGCGCAGCCGTCCGACGCCCGGGGCGGGGGCGAAGGTGGCGGTGCGTTCCCGGGTGACGAAGAAGTCGCGGACGCCCGCGCCGCGGGCGGCGGGGAGCAGCCGCTCCAGTTCGGGCAGGTAGCGGGCGCGCAGCTCGGCGACGGGCAGGTCGATCTCGTCCTGGGCGGCGGACTGCGAGACGGCCAGATACTGTCCGGGGCCCTTCAGCCCCGAGGAGTGCGTACGGTCGAAGACCCACTGCACCGGGGAGCCGATGGCCGCGAAGAACGGGCGGCGCAGCACCGGACGGTCGTAGACGACGTGCACGTTGAGGATGGGCGCGTAGGGGATGTCCAGCAGCAGGTCCGGCTCGTCCAGCGCGCCCGGGGGCAGCAGGTCGTGGGTCTCGGTCTGCGGGACGGCGAGGACGACGGTGTCGGCGGTGATCCGCTCCCCTGCCGTCTCCACGGTCCACCGGCCGTCCTCGGTACGGGTCACGGAGCCCGCCTTGGCGCGGAGCTCGGTGCGGACGCCCGCGGTGTCCAGGGCCTTACGGGCGAGCGTGTCGTGCAGTTCGCCCAGGGGGACGGCGGCCCAGCCGATGTCGGCGGCACCGGGCTCGGAGAGCAGGCCGGTGGTGAAGACCTTGGCGGCGAGCGCCATGGAGGCGTCGGGTGCGACGGCGTTGAGAGTGGCGACGCCGACGAGGTCCCAGAGGGCTTCGACGGTACGCGGCGACTGGCCGTGGCGGCGCAGCCAGGTGCCGAAGTCGACGCGGTCCAGCTCGGGGTCGGCGGGGTCGAGCCGGGCGAGGGCGAGCGCGGCGCGACCGACGGACGCCTTCTCGGCGAGCGAGAGGTGCGGATAGGCGGCGAGACCGCCCGCCAGGTGCAGCGGCACGGGCAGGGCGGTGCGCCGGATACGCCCCAGGCGGGGCCCCGCGGCCCGGCCGACGTCGAGCACGGGCACGTCCAGGCGGTCCTGGAGGGGGGCCAGGTGGGCGGCGTCGATCCGGTCGAGGAACCAGCGGTAGCCGGTGCAGCAGCGCAGGTAGACGTGCTGGCCGTTGTCGACGGTGAGGTCGCCGCGCTGGAAGGAGAAGGCGAGGCCGCCGAGGCGGGGGCGCCCCTCCAGCAGGGTCACGTCGAGTCCGGCGTCGGCCAGCAGGAGGGCGGCGGTGACGCCCGCGAGGCCGCCGCCGACGACGACCGCGACGGGGCGCGGGGTGTCGTCGCTCATGCGTGCCCCTCTCGCCGGGTCGTCGTGGAGCGGCGGGTCGCCGTCCTGAAGATCGTCCCAGTCAGGGACGCGTCGGGCCACCTGGGGGTTGCCCCGGGCCCGGGGGCGGGCGGTCGCATCAGTACCGCTCCCGGGGGGTGAGCTTCGCGATCTGGCGGGTGTCCAGGCCGGACAGGCCGCGCACCGCGACGTACGCCTTCTCGTGACCGGGCAGCGAGACCCGGCCGCGCAGGACGGCCTCGGGGTCGCGTTCGATCCGGTCGAGGAGGCGGCGGTAGATCCCGGCCATGGCGGCCACGCAGGCGCCGCTGCGGCGGTCGAGCATCGGCAGCAGGCGGTAGCCCTCGGCGAAGAGGGCGCGGGCGCGGCGGACCTCGAAGTGGACCAGGCCCGCGAAGTCCGAGCCGGGCGGCGGGGTGGCCCGGTGGAATCCGGCGGAGCAGCCGAACGTGGCCAGGTCGTCGGCGGGCAGGTAGGTGCGCCCGTTTCCGGCGTCCTCGCGGACGTCGCGCAGGATGTTGGTGAGCTGGAGGGCGAGGCCGAGGGTGTCGGCGTACTCCGCGGCCCGCTCGGCCCCGGGGGCTCCCGGGGCCGTACCGAACACGCCGAGGCTGAGGCGGCCGATGGCGCCCGCGACGCAGCGGCAGTAGGTCTTGAGGTCGTCCCAGGTCTCGTAGGTCGCGCCCCGGACGTCCATCAGGACGCCGTCGATCAGCTCGTCGAGCCCTTCGAGCGGCAGCGGGAAGCGCCGGGCGGCGTCGGCGAGCGCGACGGCCACCGGGTCGGTGTCGTCCTCCTCGATCTTGCCGTGGCGGACCCGGTCGAGCAGCTCGCGGGTGCTCTCCAGCCGGGTGCGCTTGGTCCCCGGGTCCAGCTCCCCGTCGCCGATGTCGTCGACCCGCCGGGAGAAGGCGTACAGCGCCGACATGGCCTGCCGCTTCTCCAGCGGCAGCAGCCTGATGCCGTAGGCGAAGTTACGCGCCTGCTGTCCGGTGACGGCTTCGCAGTAACGGTATGCGGCCTGCACCGGCGGCGACATGTACGTCGGCTGTCCCTCCACGGTCCGGCTCACCTCTCTCCACGCGCTCTTCGCAAGACGGTGCCCACTTCGCGCAGCAGCCTGGGCTTGGTGGGCTTGGGCGGTCCGGGCAGGACGTCGAACCCGGCGGCCGAGATCGCGGCGAGGGCGGCGCGGCCGCCTCCGACGAACCCGGCGAGGAGCAGCCGGAGCCTGCCGTCGACACTGCCCACCAGGGGGGTGCCCGCTTCCAGCAGGTCGCTCGCGCGCTGGGCCTCGAAGGCGATCAGGGCGCGCACCGAGGCCCCGGCGGACGGCCGGGAAAGGTCGGACGCGGTGACGTGGAAGCGTGCCATGTCCTCGGCGGGCAGATAGATCCGGTCGCGCGCGAGGTCCTCGGACACGTCCTGGAGGTGCTCGACGATCTGGAGCGCGGTGCAGACCGCGTCGGAGCGACGGATGCGCTCCGGGCTCGCGGTGCCGGTGAGGGCGAGGACCAGGCGGCCGACCGGGTTGGCGGAGAGCTCGCAGTAGGCGGCGAGCTCGGCGTAGGTGGTGTAGCGGCGGATCTTCTGGTCCTGCCGGTTGGCCTCGATCAGGCCGGTGAAGGGCTCGGGGGTGAGCGCGCGGCGCCGCACGGTGGGGCGCAGGGCGCGCAGCAGGGGGTGGTGCGGCTCCGCGCCGGTGGTGGCGAAGACCCGGTGCAGGTCGGTTTCGAGGGCGTCGAGCATGGCGAGCCGGTCCTCGCTCTGCTCCGGTTCCAGGCCCAGGTGGCGGGCGTCGGCGCCGCCGGGGGCGAGGTCGCCGTCGCCGATGTCGTCGACGAGCCGGGCGAAGCCGTAGACCGCCATCAGGTCCTCGCGCCAGGCGCGGGGCAGGAAGAAGGGGGCCACGGGGAAGTTCTCGTCCGCGGCCTTGCCGAGTGTGGCGTCGCCGGTGCGCGCCTGGGGGGTGGAGGTCACTGCGGACCGCCCGGCGCGGGGACGGCGCAACCACGTCGGAGCTGGAGATCTTCCATCGGTGCCGTCACATCTCCCGTTCTACACTGCTGACCCAAAACAACCCTTTTCGGACACGCCGCTCACGCTTCCGAGTGCACTGCGGTACAGCGGGCGAAGCGCCGGGGTGTATTGCCCCACTTGCCGTGAATCAGCACGGCTCCAGCCTACGTTGTACGACCGACAAGGGATCGGTGGGGTGGAACCCCTGCCGCCGTTTCGCCGTCGGCCCTGTCAACCTTCGCCGGGCGCGGGCGACTTCACCTCATCCGCCGGGAGGAGATCCCCCGGGGCGGGCACCGCGGGGCCGGGGGTGCGCCGGACACCGCGTGGCCCCCGCCGGACCGGTCCGGCGGGGGCCACGGGTGGCGTGCGGGTTACTTGCCCGTCTCGTGCTCGTACGCCTTGAGGACGTCCTCGGTGGGCCCGTCCATCAGGAGTTCGCCCTTCTCCAGCCACAGCGCCCGGTCGCAGGTGTCCCGGATCGACTTGTTGTTGTGGCTGACCAGGAAGACCGTGCCCGCCTCCTTGCGCAGTTCGCGGATGCGTTCCTCGGAGCGGATGCGGAACTTGCGGTCGCCGGTGGCCAGCGCCTCGTCGATCATGAGGACGTCGTGGTTCTTGGCCGCGGCGATCGAGAAGCGCAGCCGGGCCGCCATGCCGGAGGAGTACGTCCGCATCGGCAGCGTGATGAAGTCGCCCTTCTCGTTGATCCCGGAGAAGTCGACGATCTCCTGGTAGCGGGAGCGGATCTCCGCCTGGGTCATCCCCATGGCCAGTCCGCCGAGCACCACGTTGCGCTCGCCGGTGAGGTCGCTCATCAGCGCCGCGTTCACGCCGAGCAGCGAGGGCTGGCCGTCGGTGTAGACGTGGCCGGATTCGGTGGGCAGCAGACCGGCGATGGCCCGCAGCAGCGTCGACTTGCCGGAGCCGTTGGTGCCGATCAGGCCGATGGCCTCGCCGCGGTAGGCGGTGAAGGAGACGCCGCGCACGGCGTGCACCTTGCGCACCCCGCGCGGCTCGCCCTTGCCGCGGCGCAGCATGCGGCTCAGCGCCGCCGTGGCGCTGCCCCGGCCGCCGCCCGCGCCGTTGACCCGGTACACGATGTGCACGTCGTCGGCGATCACCGTGGGGATGCGCCCCTGCGCGTTGTCGTCAGCCACGGCCGTACCGCTCCTCCGCCTTCCAGAAGTACACGAATCCCACGACGCCCAGCAGCACGGCCCAGCCCAGACCGGCGGCCCAGACGTGGTCCGGCAGGTTCTCGGAGCCGTAGCCGTCGATCATGGCGAAGCGGACCAGATCCATGTAGATCGCCGCCGGGTTGTACTGGAGCACGTCCGCGATCCAGGCCGGCTTGTCCTTGAGCATCACCGGGATGGAGAACATGACGCCCGAGGCGTACATCCAGGTGCGCATCACGAACGGCATCAGCTGGGCGAGGTCGGGGGTCTTCGCACCCAGCCGGGCCATGACGAGGGCCAGTCCGGTGTTGAAGACGAACTGGAGCAGCAGGGCGGGGATCACCAGCAGCCAGGACAGCGAGGGGTAGCTGCCGAAGATGACGGTGACCGCGACCATGACGATCATCGAGAACAGCAGCTGCTGGAGCTGCTGGAGCGAGAAGGAGACCGGGAGCGAGGCCCGGGGGAAGTGCAGCGCCCGCACCAGCCCGAGGTTGCCGGAGATCGACCGGACGCCCGCCATCACGGAGCTCTGGGTGAAGGTGAAGACGAAGACGCCGGTGACCAGGAACGGCACGAAGACGTCGTGGGGAATTCCCTCCCTGGTCCCCAGGATCAGACCGAAGATCAGGTAATAGACAGCGGCGTTCAGCAGAGGGGTGACCACCTGCCACAGCTGGCCCAGCTTGGCCTGGCTGTACTGCGCGGTCAGCTTCGCCCGGGAGAAGGCCAGGATGAAGTGGCGTCGGCCCCAGAGCTGTCGCAGGTACTCCAACAGCCCCGGCCTGGCGCCGCTCTCGGTCAGGCCGTGCTTCTCAGCGAGTTGGGCGGCGCTGAGGCCCTCGTGGGCGGACGGCGGGGTGCCGAGGGCTACCCCACCGTCGTGGGTCGTCTCACTCACAAGTTGAAACTCTCGTCTTCACGCGCAGCCAGTCGCGGGCGCGGCTCAGGCGGACAGGTTCCGGAAAGAAAATACGCCTCATGCTCTCAGAGGAAAGCTTCTCAGATGACCGGAGGTCGGCCCAGCCTCGTCAGCCGCCACACCGTACGCCACTTCATCGGGCGGCGAGGGCCGCAGGGCGTTCTCCACCCTTCCCGGAATCCGCCGAGCCATGCCCTCAGCGCGGGCCGCGAGGGCCGTCTGACCAGCGTCAGCAGCAGCCAGACCGCCAGGTAGAGCGGGACCAGCGGGGCGGGCAGGTTGCGCCGGGCGAGCCAGACCCGGTTGCGGGCCACCATGCGGTGGTAGACCGCGTGCCGCGAGGGCGCGGTGGTCGGGTGGTGCAGCACCAGGTCCGAGCGGTAGTCGATCATCCAGCCCGCGTCCAGCGCACGCCAGGCCAGGTCCGTCTCCTCGTGGGCGTAGAAGAACTCCTCGGGCAGCGGACCGACCTCGGCGATGACCCGGGTCCGTACGGCGTTCGCGCCGCCGAGGAAGGTCGTGACGCGGGAGGAGCGCATCGGGTCGGCCGCCCGCAGCCGGGGCACGTGGCGGCGCTGGGTGACCCCGGTGTCCGGGTCCGCGATCCGGAAGGTGACGATCCCGAGCTTCGGGTCCGCCTCGAAGGCCCGGCGGCACAGCTCGGCGGTGTCCCGGTTCGGCAGGAGCCCGTCGTCGTCAAGGAAGAGCAGGGCGTCCACGTCCCTTCCGCCGGGGCCGAACGCCTCGATGCCGACATTGCGGCCACCGGGGATGCCCAGGTTCTCGGGGAGCTCCACCGTGCGCACCCCGGCCGGGACGTCCGGGACCGGGGCGCCGTTGCCGACCACCACCACCTCGATCCGCTCACCGTGCTGGGCGGCGACCGAGTCGAGGAGGGCGCGGAGCTCACCGGGGCGGTTGCCCATGGTGATGATCACCGCGCCCAGTCGCATGGCAGAGGTCACTTCAGCCTGCTGGAGGCCAGGACGGACACCAGGTGCAGCAGGGTCTGGAGCAGCGCGACACCCGCCATGACCACCACGGTCAGCCGGGTGAAGAAGAGACCGCCCGCGATCGCGTCCACGACGGCCGCAACGAGGATCACCAGCGACGCCTCGATGCCGAGGATCAGCCGGTGGAACTTGAGCGCGGCCGCGGCCCTGCGGGCCAGCGCCACACCGGAGGAGCGCGGCTCCGAGGCCGCCTCCTTGACCGGCGGGAGACCGCCCTGGTGCCGCGCGACACCCACCAGGTCCGTCTCGGCCTTGATCAGGATCGCGCCGAGCGCGGCGAGCGTGCCGAGGAACGCCCAGAGCCAGTCGGTCCGGCCCTCGCCCCAGAGGTCGGCGGCGCGCAGGCCGAGACCGACGAGGACCGCCGCGTCGCAGAGGTAGGCGGCGACCCGGTCCAGATAGACCCCGCTGAGCGAGTACTGCTTCTTCCACCGGGCCAGCTCGCCGTCCACGCAGTCGAACAGCAGATAGAGCTGGACCATCAGCACACCGAGCAGCGCGCCCGGGATGCCGGGCACCAGCAGCGCCGGGGCGGCCAGCGCGCCGGCGAGCGTCATCACGTACGTGACCTGGTTGGGCGTGACGCGGGTGTTCACCAGATAGCGGTCGACGCGCAGCGAGATCTCCCGCATGTACAGACGCCCGGCCCAGTGCTCGCCGCTGCGCCGGTCCTTCACCCCCGGCGGGTGAACGACCGGACGGAGTTCAGCTACTGATGGTCTTGGCATAGTCGGCGTACGCGTCCCTGATCTGATCGGCGGACAGGTTGAGGTGTTCCAGGACCGTGAAGCGGCCCGGTCGCGTCTGCGGCGCGTAGTCGACGGCCCTGACGAACTCGTCGACGCTGAAGCCGATCTCCTGCGGCAGGACCGGCAGTCCGTGCCGGCGCAGTATCGACGCCATCAGGAGGGCATCCTGGCGGGCGCCGCGCAGGTGCATGGCGAAGCAGGCGCCGAGGCCGACCTGCTCGCCGTGGCTGGCCGCGCGCTGCGGGTAGAGCAGGTCGAAGGCGTGGTTGATCTCGTGGCACGCCCCGGACGCCGGGCGGGAGTCGCCCGCGACCGACATCGAGATGCCGGTGAGCACGAGCCCCTCGGCCAGTACCTTGAGGAAGGCGTCGTCGCCGACCCCGCCGGGGTGGCGCAGCACGGCCTCGCCCGCCTGGCGGGCCATCGCGGCGGCCAGGCCGTCGATCTCCTCGCCGTTGACCTCGTGGGCCAGTTCCCAGTCGGCGACGCAGGAGATGTTGGAGATCGCGTCGCCAATGCCGGAGCGGACGTAGCGGGCGGGGGCCTCGCGGATGACGTCGAGGTCGATGACGACGGCGATCGGGGTGGGCACCCCGTAGGAGCCGCGCCCGTTGTCGTTGTCCAGTGTGGCGACCGGGGAGCACAGGCCGTCGTGCGAGAGGTTCGTCGCGACGGCGACCAGGGGCAGCCCGACCCGCGCCGCGGCGTACTTCGCCACGTCGATGATCTTGCCGCCGCCGAGGCCGACGACCGCGTCGTACCGGTTGCCCTTGATGCCGTCGGCGAGCTTGACCGCCGAGTCGATCGTGCCGTCGGAGACGGCGTACCAGTCGGCCCCCGGCAGGACCGGGGCGAGCCTCTCCTTGAGGGCGCGCCCGGAACCGTCGCTGATCGCGACGGCGAGCCGGCCCGAGGAGGAGATCCGCTGATCGGCCAGGAGACCCGCCAGATCGTCCATGGCGCCGCGCCGGATGTCGACGACGACCGGGGACGGAATGAGCCGGGTCAGTACTGGCACGCGATCTCCCGGCCCTTCCTGAGGTCGTCGTGGTTGTCGATCTCGACCCAGGTGACGGTGCCGATGGGGGCCACGTCGACGGTGAAGCCGCGGTTCACGAGCTCCTGGTAGCCGTCCTCGTAGTAGAGGTCGGGGTCCCGCTCGAAGGTGGCCTTCAGGGCGTCCGCCAGCTCCTCGGCGGCCTCGGCCTCGATGAGGGTGACGCCGATGTACTCGCCGGTGGCGGTGGCCGGGTCCATCAGCTTGGTGATGCGCCGGACGCCCTGGCCGTCCTCGGTGATGACCTTCATCTCCTCGTCGGCGAGCACCTTCTCGGTGTCCAGGGCGAGGATGATCCTCCGGCCCTCGCCGCGGGCGTCCAGGAGGGTCTTCTCGACGGAGACCGGGTGCACGGTGTCGCCGTTGGCGAGGATCACGCCGCGCTTGATGACGTCACGGGCGCACCACAGGGAGTAGGCGTTGTTCCACTCCTCGGCCTTGTCGTTGTCGATGAGCGTGAGGGTGAGGCCGTAGGCGGCCTCCAGCTCGGCCTTGCGCGCGTAGACGGCCTCCTTGCGGTAGCCGACGACGATGGCGACCTCGGTGAGTCCGACCTCGGCGAAGTTGGCCAGCGTCAGGTCGAGGACCGTCTTGTCGCCGTCGACAGGGACGAGCGCCTTGGGGAGCGTGTCCGTGTAGGGGCGCAGACGTCGTCCGGCACCGGCTGCCAGTACGAGGCCGATCATGCGAGTTCTCCTTCGTCGTGTACGGCGGGGGCCGAGGAGGACACCCAGAAGCGGATGGACTCCACGAGCACCACCAGAGCCACGGCCACCGCGAGCGCGGTGAGGGCCGTGGTGAAACCTGAGACAGGGGTGAGTGCGGCGAGGACGGCCACCAGCGTGGTCCTGCCCTCGTGTCCGCCGATCGTCCGCACCAGCCACCGGGGCGGAGCACCGGTGCCGCCGCGGATGCGGTACACCGTGTCGTAGTGATGGTAGGCGACGGCCGCGACCAGCCCGAACGCCGCCGGGACGGCGTGCGGGGCGTCGCTGCGGGCGGCCAGGACGAGGATCGTGACGTACTCCGCGGCCCGGAAGAGGGGCGGCACCAGCCAGTCGAGGACGCCCGTGAGCGGGCGCGCCACGGCGAGGCCGGAGAGGACGACGTACACCGCAGCGGCGGCGACGGTGAGCCAGCCGCCGTACGGGAGGAACAGGGCCCCGCCGGTCATCACGAGCGACCCGAGCAGGGCGAGCGCCGGGGCGGTGTACGCGCCCCGGAGGCCGGGGGCGAGGGCGGCGACGCCCTGGGCGAGGGGGCCGGAGTCGGCCAGGTCCGCCAGGGCCCGCGCGGCGCGCTCGGTGCGGGTGGCCCGGCGGGTCAGCGAGCGCAGCAGGCGGCCCGCGGTGGTGTAGCAGGCGGCCAGCGCGCAGCCGACGAGCAGGGCGTAGAAGACGATCCGGGGGGTGGTGAGCGCGGTGAGCACGGCGATCATGGCCCAGCGCTCGCCGATCGGCAGCACGATCATCCGGCGCGCCCAGACCGTCCAGCCGACGCTGTCGAGCTTGTCGGAGAGGGCGGCGGTGGGGCTGGTGTTGGCGACCGCGTCGTGGTTGGCCTCGTTGAACGAGAAGTCCACGACGTGGCGGCAGGCCTGGAGGACCATCGCCCCGAGCGCGAGGACCCATACGTCGTCACTGGCGCCGGCGTGCACGGCGCCGATGGCGAGGCCCGCGTAGTACGCGTACTCCTTGGCCCGGTCGAAGGTGGCGTCGAGCCAGGCGCCCATCGTTGAGTACTGGAGCGAGTAGCGGGCGAGCTGCCCGTCGGTGCAGTCCAGCACGAAGGAGACCAGGAGCAGGATTCCGGCGGCGATGTAGCCGCCGCGGGTGCCGGTGGCCGCCGCGCCCGCCGCGACGAGCGCGGTGATCAGGGACGCGGTGGTGACCTGGTTCGGGGTGAGGCCGCGGCGGGCGCACCAGCGGGCGAGGTAGCGGGAGTAGGGGCTGACGGCGAAGGTGGTGAAGAAGCCGTCGTGGGCCTTCACCGCGCCGCGCAGCCGTACCGCCTCGTCGTCGAGCGCGTCGCGGGCGCGCTCGGCGGTCGCCCGCGCTCCGGCGTCGGCGGGGACGGCCGCGGTGAGCGACCCCAGCTCGGGGCGCTTGACGGCGACGCCCTCCGCGTCCAGGGCGGCGGCGATCCGGCCGGGGAGGGTGGGGTCCTCGGGCGTGGCACCGGCGTCCGGTCCGGCCACGGGGGCGCCCGCGCCGACGGCGGCGGCGCTGCGCTCCAGGGCCCGCAGCAGGGCGCCGCGCGCCTCGGGCCGGGCGGTGAGCGCGCCGGGGACGGCGGCGGCGGGGAAGCGCGGGTCGGTCAGGCCGAGGCGCAGGGCGTGGACATGGCCCACGAAGCGGGGGTCGACGAGCGCGACCCGGCGGCCCGCCGGTACGGCGGCGAGGAGGGCCGCGGCGTCACCGGCGTCGTCGGCGCTCTGCACGTCGAAGCCCAGGGACCGCAGATCGTCGGCGAGCGACGACCCGGGGACCGGCGCACCGGTGAGGATGGCGGTCGACAGACGAACTCACTCCTTGGCACTGATCAGTTGACGGCGGTCGGCACACGACGGCGTGGCCAGGGGACGGACCCGCGGCATGCCGGGTGAGGCTATCGGATGAACGGAAGGGCGAGTTCACCGCCCGTTCGTACGTTGTTCGGGTGGCTCCGGTCGTCCTGTTCCGCTCGCGATCATCATCATCGATCGGCGCCCCGGGCCACAAACCGCCGGTGGGGACGGGTGGGCGCGAGGCTTAGGCTGGCCACCATGACGTGGTTGATCACAGGCGGGGCGGGATACATCGGGGCGCACGTGGCGCGGACCATGGCCGGAGCGGGAGAGCGGGTCGTGGTGCTCGACGACCGCTCCAGCGGCGTCGTGGAGCGGCTGCCTGGGACCGTCACGCTGGTGGAGGGCTCGGCCTCGGACCCGGTGCTGCTGGCGAGGGTGCTGTCCGAGCACGCGGTGAGCGGTGTGGTGCATCTCGCGGCGAAGAAGCAGGTCGGCGAGTCCGTGGAGAAGCCGCTGCTGTACTACCGAGAGAACGTCGCCGGGCTGGCCGTCCTGCTGGAGGCCGTGGTCGCGGCGGGTGTGCGGCGCTTCCTCTTCTCGTCGTCGGCGGCCGTCTACGGCGTACCGGACGTGGACCTCATCACCGAGGAGACGCCCTGCGCCCCGATCAACCCGTACGGCGAGACCAAGCTCGCCGGTGAGTGGCTGGTGCGGGCGGCCGGGAGGGCCCACGGGATCTCGACCGCCTGCCTGCGGTACTTCAACGTGGCGGGCGCGGCGGCCCCGGAGCTGGCGGACACCGGGGTCTTCAACATCGTTCCGATGATGTTCGAGCGGCTGACGCGCGGCGAGGCCCCGCGGATCTTCGGCGACGACTACCCGACTCCGGACGGCACCTGCGTCCGCGACTACATCCACGTCGCCGATCTGGCCGAGGCGCATCTCGCGGTCGCCCACCGGCTGACGGAGCGGGACGGCGATCTGACGGTGAACGTCGGCCGGGGCGAGGGGGTCTCGGTACGGGAGCTGGCCGAGGTGATCGGCGAGGTGACCGGGCTCGGTCCGAAGCCGGTGGTCGAGGCGCGGCGGGCCGGTGACGCGCCGAGGGCGGTGGCGTCGGCGGCGCTGATCGGCGAGGAGCTGGGCTGGGCGGCCCGGCGGGGTGTGCGCGAGATGGTGGAGTCGGCGTGGGAGGGGTGGCTGCTGCGCCACCCGGACGCGGGCTCCGCCGCGCGTCCGTGAGGGCTCCGGGACCGCGCCCAGCGCCCCGGTGGCGGAGGGACCCGGACGGCGCTGCGGACCGCGTCCGTGTGCCGTCCCGGGGAGCTCGGGACCGGGCGTCCGCGATCTCCGTACCGCTCTGACCTGCGTAACGTCCCGGACCGGTAGCGAACCTCGTTTCCGCAGGTCAGAGGAGCTGATAACGGTGTTCAGTACCGTGTTGCCGGGTACCCCCCACCCGTAGTTCACTGGCGTCGTCGGGCACCTCGTCCCGGCGTCGGCGTACGGACCGGAAGGGACGTCCCATGGGGGCTGGCCACGATCACGGGCACACGCACGGCGGGCCGCCGCCGACGGGGACCGCGGCCGCCGCGTACCGGAGCAGACTGCGGGTCGCCCTGGGCATCACGCTGAGCGTGATGGTCATGGAGATCGTCGGCGGTGTGCTGTCGAACTCGCTCGCCCTGATCGCGGACGCGGCCCATATGGCCACCGACGCCCTGGGGCTCGGGATGGCCCTGCTCGCGATCCACTTCGCCAACAAGCCGGCCGGCCCCAACCGCACCTTCGGGTTCGCCCGCGCCGAGATCCTGGCGGCGCTGGCCAACTGTCTGCTGCTGCTCGGCGTCGGCGGCTTCCTGCTGTTCGAGGCGGTGGAGCGCTTCATCACCCCGGCGGAGACGAAGGGCTCCCTCGCCATCGCGTTCGCCGCGGTCGGCCTGGTGGCCAACGTGGTGTCGCTCTCCCTGCTGACGCGCGGGCGGCAGGAGAGCCTGAACGTGCGGGGCGCCTATCTGGAGGTGCTGGCCGACACCCTGGGGTCGCTCGCCGTGATCGTCTCGGCGGGCGTCGTCCTGGCCACCGGCTGGCAGGCCGCTGACCCCGTCGCCTCGCTGGTGATCGGCCTGATGATCGTGCCCCGGACCGTGAAGCTGCTGAGGGAGACCCTGAACGTCCTGCTGGAGTCGGCGCCCAAGGGGGTGGACATGGCCGAGGTGCGGGAACACATCACGGAGCTGCCCGGCGTCATCGACGTCCACGACCTGCACGCCTGGACGATCACCTCGGGGATGCCGGTGCTCTCCGCCCATGTGGTGGTGCGCCAGGACATGTTCGACTCCACCGGGCACGAGAAGCTCCTGCACGAACTCCAGGGCTGCCTGGGCGACCACTTCGACGTGGAGCACTGCACCTTCCAGCTGGAGCCCAGCGGCCACGCGGAGCACGAGGCACGGCTCTGCCACTGAGGCGGCGGCTCCGGAGAACCGGGTACGGCGAGGCGGACATGCCCGGAGCCGGAGTACGGACAAGCGGCTTCCGTGCGGCAGACTTGACCGGACTCCAGGTCCCCGGCGCACGAGGCCGGGCACCACAGCGAAGGATGGGTATGCCGACCACACCAGCCACCGCGACGCACAGCACGTCGGACGGGACCACCGAAGCGATCATGCTCGAACTGGTCGACGAGAACGGCGCCACCATCGGCACGGCGGAGAAGCTGGCGGCCCACCAGGCCCCCGGGCAGCTGCACCGGGCGTTCTCCGTGTTCCTCTTCGACGAGCAGGGGCGGCTGCTGCTCCAGCGCCGGGCGCTCGGCAAGTACCACTCCCCCGGTGTCTGGTCGAACACCTGCTGCGGGCACCCGTACCCGGGCGAGGCCCCGTTCGCGGCCGCCGCCCGGCGTACGTACGAGGAGCTGGGCCTGTCGCCGTCGCTGCTGGCCGAGGCGGGCACCGTGCGCTACAACCACCCGGACCCGGCCTCGGGCCTGGTGGAGCAGGAGTTCAACCACCTGTTCGTGGGACTGGCGCAGGCGACGTTGGCGCCGGACCCCGAGGAGGTCGGCGGGACGGCGTTCGTGACGGCGGCCGAGCTGGCGGAGCGGCATGCCGAGGATCCGTTCTCGGCGTGGTTCATGACGGTGCTGGACGCGGCGCGTCCGGCGATCCGTGAGCTGACGGGCGCCTCGGCGGGCTGGTGACCCGCCATCCGGGTGGGAGGAGCCGCCGCCCGGACGTGTACGGGGCGGTCAGAGCTGCGTCTTCAACGGCAGCGCCGCCCAGATGATCTTGCCGCCGCCCGCGGTGTGCTCGACGTCGCAGGTGCCGCCCACCTCGGCGGTGACGACCTTGACCAGCAGCAGCCCCCGCCCGCCGGTCTGCGCGTAGTCGGTCTCCAGCGCGGTGGGGCGGTAGGGGTGGTTGTCCTCGACGGACACCCGGACCCAGTCGGCGGCGATGGCCACCTCGACGGCCAGCTCCGGCGAGAGGAGCGCCGCGTGCTTGACGGCGTTGGTCACCAGCTCCGAGACGATCAGCAGCAGCCCGTGGAGGACCTCGTCCTCGATCGGTGCGCCCTGTCTGCCGAGGAGGTCGCGTACGGCGTGCCGGGCGCGGGGCACGGAGGCGTCCACGGCGGGGGCGGTGAAGCGCCACACCCCCTCGTACGACACGGGATCGGCGGGGGCACTCCCGAGGCTCTCCATCGTCCGGCACCAGCTCTCACTCGCTCTGCACTGACCGTCGAGTAAAGAGTGTTGGGAACGGCCTGGTCCGTACCGAGCCACTGATGGTAAGTAGCCATGTATCGGCGCTATTTGTCCAAAGCTGAACAACCTTTGTCGGGCCGCCGACTATTTCTGCTCGTCCTCCGGCGCCTTGCGCAGCTTGTCCGAGTCCGGGGCGGCGGAGGCCGGAGCGGGGGCCGGGCCGTGATCGTCGAGCCGCTGCGAGACCATGCTGACGATGCGCCGGCCGCCGATGCCGATGGCGATCAGACCGAGCCCGTCGAAGAGCAGGGCCAGCGAGAAGAAGCAGCCGAGAACATACAGGCTGCTGTGCGGCCAGTCGAAGAGCACCAGCAGACCCAGCAGCAGCCCGAAGGCGCCCTGGAGCAGCGTCCACCCCATCTGGGGGCCGCGCACCACGACGCTGCCAGCCAGCCGGAACACCCCGCCGGTGAGGAAGAGCAGGGCGGCGAACATGGTCAGCGCCTCGGCCGTGACCACGGGGTGCCGGATGACGACGACACCCGCGGCGATGTTGAGGGCCGCGACCACGACGCCCAGCCAGAAGTAGTTCGAGCCGCGCGACTCGATGGCGTGCAGCAGCCCGACCAGGCCGCCGACGAGCAGCAGCCAGCCGAAGAGCAGCATCGAGGTGAGCGTGGCGACACCGGTGTAGACCAGGCCGACGACGCCCGCGATCACCAGCAGCGTTCCGAGCAGCGCGAGCCAGCCGAAGCTGCGGCTGAGCTTCCTGCCCTCGGTCCCGGGTCCGATCGTCGTGGGTCCGTTCATCGACAGCTCCTCACGGTGCGTGTCCGCTTCACGACCCCTTCTTGATCATAGGTTCGAAGCGTGCGGATAGCATCCGGCGCATGGACCGCACGGAGCCCCGCCTCATCCCGTCCGTCGAGGACGGCGTCGCCACCCTGGTCATCCATCACCCCGCCAAGCGCAACGCGATGACCTCGGCGATGTGGCGGAGCCTGCCCGAGCTGCTGGAGCGGCTGGCGGACGACCCGGCGGTCCGGGTGCTGGTGCTGACCGGGGCCGGGGACACCTTCTGCGCCGGGGCGGACATCTCCACGCTGCGGGAGGGCGCGGGCGAGGCCCAGGTCCTGGCGGTGGCGGCCGAGGAGGCGCTCGCCGCGTTCCCCCGGCCGACGCTGGCCGCGGTGCGCGGCTACTGCGTGGGCGGCGGCAGCCAGCTGGCGGCCGCCTGCGATCTGCGGTTCGCGGAGGAGGGCGCATCCTTCGGGGTCACCCCGGCCAAGCTGGGCATCGTCTACGCCGCTTCCTCCACCCGGCGGCTGGTCGCCCTGGTGGGCCCGGCCGCGGCGAAGCACCTGCTGTTCTCCGGCGAGCTGATCGGCACCGGCCGGGCGCTGCGCACCGGGCTGGTCGACGAGGTGCTGCCGCCGGGCGGGCTGGACGAGCGGGTGGCGCGGTACGTACGGGTGCTGGCCTCCCGGTCCCAGCTGACCCAGGCGGCGGCGAAGGAGTTCGCCACGGGCCGGACGGACCGGGACGGGTACTGGGCCGGGGAGGCACGCGGCAGCGGCGACACCGCCGAGGGCGTCGCCGCCTTCCTGGAGCGCCGCGCGCCCCGCTTCACCTACACCACACGTCCTCCCGGCTGACCGGGCGCCCCGTTGGCCCGCCACTCCTGGGCCAGGGCCGCCCCGGCCTTCCCGCCGTACCGACCAGTCGGTAACGTGCGGGGTATGAGCACTCTCCCGGCCCGCGCAGGACGCCGCTGCCACAACGCCGTCAACCCGCTGCACTCCTCCCTCTACTTCTCCCCCGATCTGGGCGCGGAGCTGGGAAGGATCGGCGTGGAGGACCCGAGCGCCGTCTACTTCGCCTCCCGGGCCGCCGCCTTCGGCGCGGTGGGCGCGGGGACCGTGACGGCCACGTTCTACAACTTCAACCCCGCCCTGGTGGCCCGCCACGTGCCCGCCGTCTGGGAGACCGCGTCCCCCGAGCAGGTCCTCGCGGCCCGGCTGAGGGCGGCGGACACGACGCTGCGGCGGCTGCTCGGCGAGGAGACCGTCGCCTCGGACGAGATGGCGGAGGCGGCCCGGCTCGCGCTGCGCGCCACCGAGGCCTGCACCCCGCACGCCCGCCCGCTGTACGCCGCGCACGCCGAGCTGCCGGTCCCCGGGGAGCCGCACCTGGCGTTCTGGCACGCGGCGACCCTGCTGCGCGAGCACCGCGGCGACGCGCACCTCGCCGCCCTCCTCGCGGCGGGCCTGGACCCGATGGAGTCGCTGGTCAGCCATACCGCCACCGGCAAGGGAATGGCGCCCCGCTGGATCCTGGCCTCGCGGGGCTGGCGGCGCGCCGACTGGGAGGCGGGCGCGGACCGGCTGCGGAAGCGGGGGCTGCTCGCCGCGGGCGACGAGCTCGCCCTGACCGACGCGGGTACGGCGCTGCGCGCGGAGGTCGAGGAGGCCACGGACCGGATGGACGCCGCCCCGTACGAGCACCTGGGCGCCGAGGGCGTGGAGCGGCTCACCGAGCTGGGGCGCGGCTTCCTGTTCGCGGCGGCCGCTGCGGGCGCGTTCCCGGCGTCGGCGACCGGCCGGGACTGAGACCCGCCCCGCCCGGGGTCCGGCGGACCGCGCCGGGCCCCGGGCGTGTCCGACGAGGTCACGCGACACGGCCCCCGGCCACCCGGCAGAATGCGTGCCGGGGGTTACGCCCCCGGTAAGACGTGCTCGCTCGCGAGCACGGCCAGCACAGCCAGCAGGAGAAGGCGAGTCGGGGAACCGTGACGACGTCCATCGAAGGCAGGATCGCCGAGGAGCTCGGCGTACGGGAGCGACAGGTCAGGTCGGCGGTCGAGCTGCTCGACGGCGGGTCGACCGTGCCGTTCATCGCGCGCTACCGCAAGGAGGCGACGGAGTCCCTCGACGATGCGCAGCTGCGCACGCTGGAGGAACGGCTGCGCTATCTGCGGGAGTTGGAGGAGCGGCGGACGGCGATCCTCGAATCCGTGACGGAGCAGGGGAAGCTCGACGCGGCGCTGGAGGCGAGCATCCGGGCCGCCGAGACCAAGGCGCGCCTGGAGGACATCTACCTCCCGTTCAAGCCGAAGCGGCGGACGAAGGCGCAGATCGCCCGGGAGGCGGGGCTCGAACCCCTCGCGGAGGGGCTGCTCGGCGATCCGTCGGCCGACCCGCTCGCGGCGGCCGCCGCGTTCGTGGACGGTGAGAAGGGCGTGGCGGACGCGGCGGCGGCGCTGGAGGGCGCACGCGCCATCCTCACCGAGCGGTTCTCCGAGGACGCCGACCTCACCGGCGAGCTGCGGGAGCGCATGTGGACCCGGGGCCGGCTGGCGGCGAAGGTGCGCGACGGGCAGGAGGAGGCGGGCGCGAAGTTCGCGGACTACTTCGACTTCGCGGAGCCGTTCACCGCGCTGCCCTCGCACCGGGTGCTGGCGATGCTGCGCGGCGAGAAGGAGAACGTGCTCGACCTGGTCCTGGAGCCGGAGGCGCCCGAGGCCGCCGAGCAGCCGGGCCCCTCCGCGTACGAGAACATGATCGCCCGCCGCTTCGGGGTGGCCGACCGGGGCAGGCCCGGTGACAAGTGGCTGGGCGACACGGTGCGCTGGGCGTGGCGGACCCGCCTCTCGGTGCACCTCGGGATCGATCTGCGGCTGCGGCTGCGCACGGCGGCGGAGGACGAGGCGGTAGGGGTCTTCGCGTCGAACCTGCGGGATCTGCTGCTCGCCGCCCCGGCCGGGACGCGGGCGACGCTGGGCCTGGACCCCGGGTTCCGTACGGGGGTGAAGGTAGCGGTCGTCGACGCCACCGGCAAGGTGGTGGCCACCGAGGTGATCCACCCGCACGTCCCCGCGAACAAGTGGGACCAGGCGGTGGCGAAGCTGGCGCACCTGGCGAAGGAGCACGCGGTCGAGCTGGTCGCCATCGGCAACGGGACCGCGTCCCGCGAGACGGACAAGCTGGCCGGTGAACTGATCACCAAGCACCCGGAGTTGAAGCTGACCAAGGTGATGGTCTCCGAGGCGGGCGCCTCGGTGTACTCCGCGTCCGCCTTCGCCTCGCAGGAACTGCCCGACATGGACGTGTCGTTGCGCGGCGCGGTCTCCATCGCGCGGCGGCTCCAGGACCCGCTGGCCGAGTTGGTGAAGATCGACCCGAAGTCGATCGGTGTCGGCCAGTACCAGCACGACCTGTCCGAGGTGAAGCTGTCGCGTTCACTGGACGCGGTCGTCGAGGACTGTGTGAACGGTGTCGGGGTGGACGTCAACACCGCGTCCGCACCGCTGCTTTCCCGGGTCTCCGGGATCAGCTCCGGACTCGCCGAGAACATCGTCGCGCACCGGGACTCCAACGGCCCCTTCCGCTCCCGCACGGCGCTCAAGGACGTGGCGCGGCTCGGCCCGAAGGCGTACGAGCAGTGCGCGGGCTTCCTGCGCATCCGGGGCGGGGACGACCCGCTGGACGGCTCCAGCGTGCACCCCGAGGCCTACCCGGTGGTGCGGCGGATGGTGAAGACGACGGGGGGCGAGGTGGCGTCGCTCGTCGGCAACACGGACACGCTGCGGTCGCTGCGCGCGGCGGACTACGTGGACGACGTGTTCGGCCTGCCGACCGTGACGGACATCCTCAAGGAGCTGGAGAAGCCGGGCCGCGACCCGCGCCCGGCGTTCCGCACGGCGACCTTCAAGGAGGGGGTCGAGAAGCTGGGCGACCTGGAGCCCGGCATGGTGCTGGAGGGCGTCGTGACGAACGTGGCCGCGTTCGGCGCGTTCGTCGACATCGGCGTCCACCAGGACGGTCTGGTGCACGTCTCCGCGCTGTCGAAAACCTTCGTCAAGGACCCGCGCGACGTCGTGAAGCCCGGGGACATCGTGCGGGTGAAGGTCATGGACGTCGATGTGCCGCGCAAGCGGATCTCGCTGACGCTGCGGCTCGACGACGAGCCCGGCGCGGGCGGTGGCTCCGGCGGCGGCCAGCAGGGGCGCGGTGAGCGCGGCAACCGTCCGCCGAAGCAGCGCCAGGGCCAGGCGGCCGGTGGCGGTCAGGGGCGTCCGAGCGGCGGCCGGGACCGGCGCGGTGGCGGTGGCGGGTCCCGGCAGGGCGGGCAGGGCGCTCCGGCCCCGGCCAACAGCGCGATGGCGGACGCGTTGCGGCGGGCCGGGCTGGTAGACCCGCAGCAGGGCGGCGGCCGGGGCCGCTGATCTCGACGTCAAAGGGGGCGGGCCGCACCTGCGGCCCGCCCCCTCACGCGCGCCCCGACGTCCGGAGGGGGTACCGGGGTTGTGTGCGGGCTGCGCTCAACCCACGTAATCCGCCTCAGACTTCCTTGACCTGGCCGTCCGCCACTTCCACCCGGCGCGTCGTACGGACCGCTTCCAGCATCCGCCGGTCGTGCGTGACCAGCAGCAGGGTGCCCCGGTAGGTGTCCAGGGCCGCCTCCAGCTGCTCGATGGCGGGCAGGTCCAAGTGGTTGGTCGGCTCGTCGAGCACCAGGAGGTTGACGCCCCGGCCCTGGAGCAGGGCGAGCGCGGCGCGCGTGCGTTCACCCGGCGAGAGGCTGGTGGCCGGACGGGTCACATGGTCGGCGCGCAGGCCGAACTTGGCGAGCAGCGTGCGGACTTCGGCGGGTTCCGTGTCGGGCACCGCCGCGCAGAACGCCTCCAGCAGGGACTGCGCGCCGAGGAACAGCTTGCGGGCCTGGTCCACCTCGCCGACCACGACGCCCGAACCGAGCGCGGCATGGCCGGAGTCCAGTGGCAGCCGCTCCAGCAGGGCGGCCAGCAGCGTGGACTTGCCCGCCCCGTTGGCTCCGGTGATGGCGATCCGGTCGGCCCAGTCGATCTGGAGCGAGGCGGGGCCGAAGGTGAAGTCCCCGCGCACCACCCGGGCCTCGCGCAGGGTCGCGACGACCGAGCCGGAGCGCGGGGCGGAGGCGATCTCCATCCGCAGCTCCCACTCCTTGCGCGGTTCCTCGACGACGTCGAGGCGCTCGATCATGCGCTGGGTCTGCCGCGCCTTCGCGGCCTGCTTCTCGCTCGCCTCGCTGCGGGCGTTGCGCCCGAGCTTGTCGCCGTCGGTGGCCTTGCGGCGGGCGTTCTTGACGCCCTTGTCCATCCAGGAGCGCTGCATGTGGCCGCGCGCTTCGAGCGAGGCCCTCCTGTCGGCGTACTCCTCGTACTCCTCGCGGGCGTGGCGGCGGGCGGTCTCCCGCTCCTCCAGGTAGGCCGCGTAGCCGCCGCCGTAGAGGGTGATCTGCTGCTGGGCGAGGTCGAGCTCCAGCACCTTGGTGACCGTGCGCATCAGGAACTCGCGGTCGTGGCTGATGACGACGGTCCCGGCCCGCAGTCCCGTGACGAAGCGTTCCAGGCGCTCCAAGCCGTCGAGATCGAGGTCGTTGGTGGGCTCGTCCAGCAGGAAGACGTCGTAGCGGGAGAGGAGGAGGGAGGCGAGCCCGGCGCGCGCCGCCTGGCCGCCGGAGAGCGCGGTCATGGGCCGCTCCAGCCCGACGGTCAGCCCCAGCTCGGCGGCGACCTGCCCGGCCCGCTCCTCCAGGTCGGCGCCGCCGAGGGCGAGCCAGCGTTCCAGGGACTCGGCGTACGCGTCATCGGCACCCGGGGCCCCGGCGACCAGGCCCTCCGTCGCCTCGTCCATGGCGCGCTGGGCGTCCGCCACGCCGGTGCGGCGGGCCAAGAAGGCGGCCACGCTCTCCCCGTCGCGGCGCTCCGGCTCCTGCGGGAGGTGGCCGACGGTGGCGGTGGGCGGGGAGAGCCGCAGTTCGCCCTCCTCGGGCCGGTCGAGTCCGGCGAGCAGGCGGAGCAGGGACGATTTTCCGGCGCCGTTGACTCCGACGAGACCGATCACGTCACCGGGGGCGACGACGAGGTCGAGCCCGGCGAAGAGAGTGCGGTCACCGTGTCCGGCGGCGAGGTCCTTGGCGACGAGGGTGGCAGTCATCAGGGTGCCGATCCTAGTCTCCGGCGCACCGCGCCCCCACCGCCCGGCGCACCGCTCCCACCGCTTGGCGCACCGCCCGCCCCGGCAGCGCGGTGGCCGGGGCGCGGCCCCGGGGCGGCCCTCCGGTCAGTCGATCCGGTGGACCAGCTGGGAGTTCAGTTCGTAGCGCGCCCCCACGATCGCCAGCTTCCCGGCGGCCACCTTCGCCGCCAGATCGGCCTCCCGCGCCAGCCGGGACCGGACCAGCCGGACCTGGGCGTCGACCGTGGCGTCCACCCGGGCCTCACCGTGCTGCCCGTGGACGATCGCGGGCTTGATCTGGTCGGCGACGTACTGGATGTGCGCGGGCAGGCTCTCCCCGGTCTCCTCCGCGTGGACCGCGGCGGCGACCGCCCCGCACGACTGGTGCCCCAGGACCACGACCAGGGGGATGCCCAGCTCCAGGACGCCGTAGGCGATGCTGCCGAGCACCGCCTCGTCCAGCACCTCGCCGGCCGAGCGGACGGTCATCAGGTCGCCGAGCCCCTGGTCGAAGACCAGCTCCGGGGGGACCCGGGAGTCGATGCAGCCCAGTATGAGCGCGAACGGCGACTGGCCCGACACCAGGGTGGACCGCACCGCGGCGGTCTCGTGGGGATGCCGCTGGTGGAGCGTGCGCCAGCGGCGGTTCCCGGCGGCGAGTTCCTTGAGCGCGGCGGCCGGGGTGGCGGGCCTCGCGGCGGTCGTGGACCGGGTGCGCGGGGCGGCGCCGACGGGCGAGGAGCCCGCGGCGATCACGCCCGCCGCCGCGGTGGCGGCGGAGACGCGGAGCAGGGTGCGGCGCGAGGTCGGCGCCGTGCGGGGGGTTCCGGTGATTCTCACGCGCGGACGCTAACCCCCCTGCGGGGATGCGGAGTTGCCGCAGGGAAACCTTTGGCCACACCTTGACCGTCTCTTGGGTGAGCACTGGCACGGAAGCGCCGCACACGGCACCCTCCTCCCGCACGGGACCGGCCCGGGGGGGGCGCCGCGGCGGGGGGCGGCCCCGGGCGGGGGGGGGGGGCCGGCGCCGGGGGGGGGGGGGGGCCGGGGGGGGGGGGGGGGGGGGGGGGGGGGGGGGGGGGGGGGGGGGGGGGGGGGGGGGGGGGGGGGGGGGGGGGGGGGGGGGGGGGGGGGGGGGGGGGGGGGGGGGGGCGGGGGGGCCAGGGGGCCGCTCAGAACGTGGTGGTGGCCGAGGACTC
>NZ_JBIWOX010000029.1:0-49905 GCF_044767975.1 Streptomyces sp. NPDC101181
CATATCTGGCGTTGACTTTTGGCACGCTGTTGAGTTCTCAAGGAACGGACGCTTCCTTCGGCCCCGTATCACCGGGCCCTCCGGGCGCTTCCCTTCAGTCTTACCGTTCTTGCGTTTCCGACTCTACCAGACACTTTCCAGTGCCTGATTCCCGGTCGAAGCGGGCCGTGCAGTTTCGCTTTCCAGGTTCTTCGCTTTCGCGCTTTCCCTTTCCGGCGAGTCCGACTCTATCAGTCCTTTTCCATTTCCCTGACCACACCCTGCGGGCATGCCGAAGGAGGGATTCAGAGTGAGGATCTGGGCTGGGAAGTCGCCGCCGACCCCCGACGTGAAGTCGCGTTGGGGTCAGGCAGGGGTACGACAGTACAGGGCCGCCGGGGACCGAGGCAAATCGTTTCCCGTGCTCCCCTGGGTCCATCAAGCGGTAGGTCTCGGGCGGAACCGGGACTTCATATGACTTACGCTGCTGAGCAGTACGTCGGCCCCGATCAGCCGTGGCGACGACACCTGAATCTCCGCCCCCTGGGAGGCTCCCCATGACCAACGTGACGTCCCCTCTTGCTGGACGCGCCATCGGACTCACCGCGGTTCCCGACCCGGTCTTCTCCGGCGCGATGGTCGGTCCCGGTACCGCCATCGACCCCGCACGAGAGCCCTCCGAGGCCGTGTCCCCGGTCGACGGCATCGTCGTCTCCCTGCACCCCCACGCGTTCGTCGTCGTAGACGCGGACGGGCACGGGGTCCTGACGCACCTCGGTATCGACACCGTCCAGCTCAACGGCGAAGGCTTCGAGCTCCTCGTCAACAAGGGGGACACCGTGACCCGCGGCCAGGGCATCGTGCGCTGGGACCCCTCCGGCGTCGAGGCGGCCGGTAAGTCACCCATCTGTCCCATCGTGGCCCTGGAAGCCACCGTCGAGGCGCTCTCCGAGGTCCGCGAGGACGGCGACGTGAAGGTCGGCGACACGCTCTTCGGCTGGCAGTGACAGCGCGGACGCAGTGACAGGCAGTCGCACAACCACCGCGGTGGCACGAGTCATCGCACAACCGGAGACGGGTGAAATGGAGACAACGCTGCGAGGCGTCGGCGTGAGCCACGGTGTGGCCATCGGCGAGGTTCGGCACATGGGCACGGCGGTGCTGGAGCCGCCCGCCAAATCGATTCCCGCGGAGGAGGCCGAGCGCGAACAGGGGCGCGCCCGGCAGGCCGTCGAGGCGGTGTCGGCCGATCTGATCGCGCGCGGCAATCTGGCCGGCGGCGAGGCACAGCATGTGCTCGAGGCGCAGGCCATGATGGCGCAGGACCCCGAGCTGATGTCCGATGTCGAGCGGCGTATCGCCGTGGGCAGCACCGCCGAGCGCGCGGTGTACGACGCGTTCGCCGCGTACCGGGCGCTGCTCGCCAACGCCGGGGAGTATCTGGCGGGCCGGGTCGCGGACCTGGACGACGTACGGAACCGGATCGTGGCGCGGCTTCTCGGTGTGCCGATGCCCGGTGTGCCGGACAGTGACGAACCGTATGTCCTGATCGCTCGGGACCTGGCGCCCGCCGACACGGCGCTTCTGGATCCGGCGCTGGTGCTCGGTTTCGTCACCGAGGAGGGCGGTCCGACCAGTCACAGTGCGATTCTGGCGCGGGCGCTCGGTGTTCCGGCCGTGGTGGCGTTGCCCGGAGCGGGCGAGCTGGCCGAGGGCACGGTCGTCGCGGTGGACGGCAGCACGGGGGAGATCTTCGTCGACCCGAGCGCCGGGAAGCGGGCGGAGATGGAGAGCGCCGCTGCCGCGCGTAAGGCGGCGTTGGCCGCTTCCACCGGTCCGGGTGCCACCTCCGACGGGCACAAGGTGCCGCTGCTCGCCAATGTCGGCGGTCCGGGCGATGTGCCCGCGGCGGTCGAGGCGGGGGCCGAGGGGGTCGGGCTGTTCCGCACCGAGTTCCTTTTCCTCGACGACAGCGAGCGGGCGCCGACCGAGGAGAAGCAGGTCGCGGCCTACCGTGCGGTGCTGGAGGCGTTTCCCGAGGGGCGGGTCGTCGTGCGGGTGCTGGATGCCGGGGCGGACAAGCCACTGGACTTCCTGACGCCGGCGGATGAGCCGAACCCGGCGCTCGGCGTGCGGGGGCTGCGCAGCCTGCTGGATCACCCCGAGGTTCTGCGTACCCAGTTGACCGCGTTGGCGAAGGCCGCCGAGGGTCTGCCGGTGCACCTGGAGGTCATGGCCCCCATGGTGGCCGACCGTATCGACGCCAAGGCGTTCGCGGACGCGTGCCGTGCGGCGGGGCTGCGGGCGAAGTTCGGCGCGATGGTGGAGATTCCGTCGGCCGCGCTGCGGGCGCGGTCGATCCTCCAGGAGGTGGAGTTCCTGTCGCTGGGCACCAACGACCTGGCGCAGTACACCTTCGCGGCCGACCGTCAGGTGGGTGCGGTGTCGCGGCTCCAGGATCCGTGGCAGCCCGCCTTGCTGGATCTCGTCGCGCTGTCCGCCGAGGCGGCTCGTGCCGAGGGCAAGAGCTGTGGTGTGTGTGGGGAGGCCGCGGCCGATCCGCTGCTGGCGTGTGTGCTGACGGGGCTGGGTGTCACCTCGCTCTCGATGGGGGCCGCGTCGATTCCGTATGTGCGGGCGACGCTCGCCAAGTACACGCTGGCGCAGTGCGAGCGTGCGGCGAACGCGGCCCGTTCGGCTGATTCGGCCGAAGAGGCACGCGGTGCCGCGCAGGCGGTGCTCTCGGGCGAGTAGCCGGGGGCGGTCGGTTGTCGGAGCGGCTTTCCGCCGTGGGCGGGAAGCCCCTCCTGTTGGTGTGCGCGGGTCAGTGGTGCGGCTCGGCCGGGTCGGCCCGGATGTCGAATCCGGCGCAGTACTCCACGCCGGATTCCGGGGAGAGCGGCTCTCCGGTCTCGGCGTCGGTGCAGTAGGCGTTGAAGACCTCGCCCGCGGTGAGCGGGGCGAGGGTGCCGTGGGCGAGCCGCCAGCCGTGCACGCGGTCCGGGCTGTCGGGGGTGGTGGTGCGCAGGACCACTCCCCCGCGTGCTTCCAGGGCGACGGCGACCGCGAGCACGGTGGCGAATTCGGCGCCCTCGGCGCTGTCCATCCGTGCCGGGCCGGCGGTGTCGCGGTGGGTGTTGAGCACCGCGAGGAGTTGGTCGTTCTCCGTGGGGGTGCTGCACACCAGGTGGTGGGTGCCGGGGCCTGCTGCTTCCAGCAGGCGCATCAGGAGGTGGGAGGCCCGGTCGAAGGCCGCGCGTCCGATGTCCTGGCCGCAGTCCGCGCAGGCGCCGAGGTCGGTGAGGAGGAGGGTGGCGTACTCCCAGGTGGCCTGGCGGACCGCGCGGGAGACGAGGACGGGGATGAGGTCGCTGAGGTGTTGGCCGGTGTAGGCGACGGTGGCTCCGGCGGCGGCGATCTCCGCGGTGAAGCGGCTGCGGCTCGTGCCGGTGTCGGGCTCCAGGCCCGCCTCGGTGCAGAACTCCGCATAGTCCCCGGGGTCGAAGAGGGCGACGGTGGTGTGTACGCCCTGGGCTGTGAGTGCTTTGAGGAGGGCTTCGACCTGTTGGAGGTAGACGGTGTGGTCGTCGAAGGTGAAGGTGCGGTAGCGCCGCATGGCCGCGAAGTCCTGTTCGTCGACCAGGAGGCCGATGGTGCTGGGTGCTTCGCGGCGCAGTGTGCGTCGCATGGTGGTGGTGCCGGGCTTCCGGCCGTGTGGAGAGCGGTGCCGGGCGTGTTCGGGCTGCGCCATGTGTCCCCCTGTGCGCGGTTGATCATTGCTCACTCAGCGTAATCAGGGGGTCTGACAGTGGCGGCTGGCAGCGGTGTCAGGCGCGGCGGCGGGCGGCCAGGTCCGCGTAGAAGTGGAGGAGGTCGAGGTTGTCGACGGAGCCCGGGTTGACCGCCTTGGCCAGTTCGGTTCCCTGGAGGAGGCGTTTGACCGGGACCTCGATGCGTTTGCCGGTGAGGGTGTGCGGGATGCCGGGGACCTGGATGACCTCGTCGGGGACGTGGCGCGGGGAGAGGTTGTCGCGGATGGTCTGCTTGATCGCGGCGCGCAGGTCGTCGTCGAGGGTGGCGCCGTCGGCGAGGTGGACGAAGAGCGGCATCCAGTAGCCGCCGTCGGGCTCTTCGAGGCCGATCACGAGGGATTCGCGGATCTCGGGGAGCCGTTCGACGGCCTCGTAGATGTCGGCGGAGCCCATGCGGACGCCCTGGCGGTTGAGGGTGGAGTCGGAGCGGCCGTGGATGATGACCGAGCCGCGGTCGGTGAGGGTGATCCAGTCGCCGTGCCGCCAGACGCCGGGGTACGTGTCGAAGTAGCTGTCGTGGTAGCGGCTGCCGTCGGGGTCGTTCCAGAAACCGGTCGGCATGGACGGGAGCGGGTTGGTGACGACCAGTTCGCCGACCTCGTCGACCAGGGGGTTTCCGGACGGGTCCCAGGACTGGAGGTCGGTGCCCAGGCAGGGGGCCTGGAGTTCGCCGAGGTGGACGGGGAGGGTGGGGACGGCTCCGGCGAAGCAGGAGCAGACGTCGGTGCCGCCACTGACGGAGGCGGTCCACAGGTCGTCGGCCACCTCGTCGTGGAGCCAGCGGAAGCCGTCGGGCGGGAGCGGGGAGCCGGTGGTGGCGACGCACTGGACGCGGGAGAGGTCGAAGTCGCGGCCGGGGTGGATGCCGGCCTTGCGGCAGGCCATGACGTACGCGGCGGAGGTGCCGTAGAGGGTGGCGCCGGTCTGTTCCGCGATCCGCCACTGGGCGCTGATGTCGGGGAAGCCGGGGCTGCCGTCGTAGAGGACGACCGTGGTGCCGGTGAGGAGGCCGGAGACGAGGAAGTTCCACATCATCCAGCCGGTGGAGGTGAACCAGAAGAAGCGGTCCTCGGGGCCGAGGTCGCAGTGGAGGCCGAGCTGTTTGAAGTGTTCGAGGAGGATGCCGCCCTGGGACTGGACGATGGCCTTGGGCAGGCCGGTGGTGCCCGAGGAGTACAGGACCCACAGCGGGTGGTCGAAGGGGACCTGCTCGAAGACCGGTTCGGTGTCGGCGGAGGTGAGGGCGGCCCAGCTGAGGGCGCCTTCGGGTGCGTCGGTGCCGAGCAGCGGGATGTGGACGACGGCGCGCAGGGTGGGCAGTTCGCGGCGGAGTTCGGCGACGGTGTCCGTACGGTCGTGTTCCTTGCCGCCGTAGCGGTAGCCGTCGACGGTGAAGAGGACGACGGGTTCGATCTGCTGGAAGCGGTCCAGGACGCTGCGGGCGCCGAAGTCGGGGGCGCAGGAGGTCCAGACGGCGCCGACGGCAGCGGTGGCGAGGAAGGCGACGACGGCCTGCGGGATGTTGGGGAGGTAGCCGCTGACGCGGTCGCCGGGGGTGACGCCGAGGGCGCGCAGCTCCGCGGCCAGCGCGCCGACCTGGCGGCGCAGCTCCCCCCAGCTGACGGGTGCCTGGGTGTGGGTCTCGTCCACGTACAGGAGCGCCGGGGTGTCGGCGCGGGAGGGGTCCTCGGCGGTGCGCAGGGCGTGCTCGGCGTAGTTGAGGGTGGCGCCGGGGAACCAGGTGGCCCCGGGCATCGAGCGGTCACCGATGACGCTGTCGTACGGGGTGGCGAAGCGGACGTCGAACCACTCCGCGACGGCCTGCCAGAAGGTGTCGAGCTCGTCGACCGACCAGCGGTGCAGGGACGCGTACCCGCCCTCGGCCGGAGCTCCGAACCGCGTCGCCGCCCACTTCTGGAATCGGGTGACCGCCGCGGCCTCGATCCGGTCGGGGCTGGGCTGCCAGAGAAGCGTCTCGGGCGTGGCTTCGGTCATGGGGCGGCTCCCTGGCTGGACGGTACGCGGGTGGCGTGTCGGCGCGCACGGGCCGGGGTGTGCGCGTGGGCGGCTGACACGGACGATGCCACGTGATCGTCTTCGGCACCAGGGTGGCCCTGCCGCGAGGCGCCGGCGGGGCGGGGTGCGACCTGGGTGAACGGGAGTTGAACGGCGAGTGCCGGGGGCCGGGCGGGTGGCAGGGTTGCGCCATGGACGGTCGTGACCTGGTACGTCGGGTGAGGTTGGTCGGTTCGGTACGGGGGCTGCGCACGGTGCGCTCGGCCTGGCGGCGCCGGTCGGCGGACGCGCGCGCCCTGCCCGCGCGAGGGGCGGAGCGGGCCCGGGTGCCCGGTGCGGCGACGGGTGCGGAGCCAGGGCCGGGCGGGGGTGTGGTGCGGTTCGCCCGCTCCGAGCTGCGGATCAGGGTGTCGGTGGGCGGTGCGGTGTTCTGGGGGTGGGACGGCGCGGAGCCGCTGCCGTCGTACGGGGTGGTGGGTGAGCCGCCCGCGCCGGACGAGCGGGCGGTGCTGGAGCCGGGCAAGGACGGCGGCTGGCAGGTGGTGTCGGAGCGGGTGAGGGTGGTGGTGTCGCGTACGGGGGTGGTGGAGCTGCGGACGCCGGGCGGGGTGCTGCTGCGGCGGGAGCTGCCGCCCCGTTGGTGGGAGCCGGTGGACGGGGGGCCGGTGCGGTGGGTGCAGCGCTCGGAGGTGCCCGCGGACGCGCGGTTCTTCGGTCTGGGCGGGCGTGCGGGCGGTCCCCGGTTGCGGGACGGGGTGTACGGGCTGTGGAACACCGATCCGGGCGGGCGGTTCGGGCCGGGGGACGATCCGCTGTATCTGACAATGCCGGTGCAGGTGGTGGTGTCGGACGCGGGTACGCATCTGGCGTTCCACGACAACACCTGGGCGGGCCGGGTGGTGTTGCGGGAGGGCGAGGAGGGCGCGGGCTCGGGGCACGACCGGCCGGGGACGTCGGAGGTGCGGATGGAGGGCGGTCCGCTGCGCTGCTGGGTGGTGGCGGGGACGCCGGCCCGGGTGCTTCAGGGGTGGACGGCGCTGACGGGCGCCCCGGCGCTGCCGCCGTCCTGGGCGCTGGGGCCGCAGCACGCGCGGTGGGGGTTCGGCAGTGAGCGGGAGGTGCGGCGGGTCGTCGCCGGGTACCGGGAGCGGGGGCTTCCGCTGGCGGTCCTGCATCTGGACATCGACCACTTCGACGGGCACCGGGTGTTCACGGTGGACCGGGAGCGGTTCCCCGATCTGCCCGCGCTGGCAGCGGAGTTGCGGGCGGAGGGGGTGCGGCTGGTGTCGGTCGTGGACCCGGCGGTGACGGCCGAGCCGGGCGACGCGGTGTTCGAGGCGGGCCGGGCGGTCGGGGGGCCGGGGGCGTACGTCCGGGACGCGCAGGGGCGGGTGGTGGTCGGGGAGGTCTGGCCGGGACCTTGCGTCTATCCGGACTTCACGGATCCGGTTGTGCGGGAGTGGTGGGGATCTCTGTACGAGGAGCGGCTTGCGCAGGGCTTCTCGGGGGTCTGGCACGACATGAACGAGCCGGTGTCCTTCGCGGCGTTCGGCGATCCGTCGCTGCCGCGTTCGGCCCGGCACGTCCTGGAGAGCGCGGGCGGCGACCACCGCGAGGCGCACAACGTGTACGGGCTGGCGATGGCCCGCGCCGGGTACGAGGGGCTGCTCCGGCTGCGCCCCGAGGAGCGGCCGTTCCTGTTCTCGCGGTCGGGGTGGGTGGGGATGCAGCGGTACGGGGGTACCTGGTCGGGCGATGTGTCGACCGGGTGGCCCGGGCTGCGGGCCTCGCTCTCGCTGGTGCTGGGTCTCGGGCTGTGCGGGGTGCCGTATTCGGGGCCGGACGTGGGCGGGTTCGACGGGTTCCCGTCGCCGGAGCTGTATCTGCGGTGGTTCCAGCTGGGCGCCTACCTGCCGTTGTTCCGCACCCACGCGGCGATCGACGCGGGGCGGCGGGAGCCGTGGGAGTTCGGGGCGGAGGTGCTTGAGGGCGCGCGGGCGGCGCTGGTGGAGCGGGAGCGGCTGGGCCCGTACTTCGTGACGCTGTCGCATCTGGCGCGGTCGACCGGTGCGCCCTATGTGCGGCCGGTGTGGTGGGGTGCGCCGCGCGACCGGGCGCTGCGGGAGTGCGAGGACGCGTTCCTGCTGGGCGACGCGGTGCTGGTGGCTCCGGTGCTGGAGCCCGAGGTGCGGCGGCGGGCGGTGCGGCTGCCCCGGGGGCGGTGGTACGACGTGGAGAGCGGGCGGGCGTACGAGGGACCGGGCCAGGTGGTGCTGGACGCCCCGCTGTCCCGGGTGCCGGTGCTGGTCAGGGCCGGTGCGGTGATCCCCGTTCGCGGTGCGGACGGGAGCCTGGAGCTGGAGGCATGGGCGCCGGTCGCGGGGCGGAGCGGGAGCGGGCTGGTCGTACGGGACCCGGGGGACGGATGGGCGGCGGCGGAGGTCGAGCGGTATGTGACGCGGTGGAAGGGGGACCGCGTGGTGGTGGAGCGGGACGGAGTGAAGGGAGCCGTGGAGGCGCGGGTGCGGGGGCTGGGGCTGGGGTGAGCGGCGCTGTGTGCGGGGCGAGGTGTGCGTCGGGGGTGGTGCGCGGGTGAGGTGGACGGTCGGTGCGGGGCGGTGCCGGGTGGGGCGGGCCGTGCGCGGGGGCTCGTCGGCGGTCTGGGGTGCGGCCGGGTGGGGGTGAGGGCGGGCTGTGCGCACGGGCTCGTAAATGGTCCGCGGTGCGGCCGGGTGGGGCGGGGGCGCGCCGTGCGCGGGGGCTCGTACGCGGTCTGGGGTGCGGCCGGGTGGGGCGGGAGCGTCGTGGGCACGGGCACGGCCGGGCGGCCCGTGGGCGCGGCTCGTACGCGGTCTGGGGTGGGGCGGGGGCGGGCCGTGCGCACGGGCACGTAAACGGTCCGCGGTGCGGCCTCGTACGCGGTTCGCGGTGACGGTGCGCCGCTCCCCCGGCGACCCGCCCGGTCCGGACGGTCGGTGAGGCGGGCCTCGGCGTCAGGCGTAGCGGCCCGCGAACCAGGCGTCCGCGGCCTGCGTGTGCAGCGGGAAGGCGAGCGCGCGCGGGGCGCTCAGGATCTCGTAGCCGGAGGTCTCGGCGGTGGGCCGCGAGGGCGGGAGTGCGCTGAGGGGGCGGGGCGGCAGCAGGCCGAAGACCAGGAGGTGTCCCGCCGTGTCGCTGAGGACGTCGGCGAGGCGGACGTCCTCCTCGGCGGCCTTGATGCCGGTCTCCTCGCGGAGTTCACGGGTCACCGCGTGGCGCCAGTCCTCGGCGTGGTCGACGAAGCCGCCGGGCAGGGCGGTGCCGCCCTTGCGGGGTTCGATGGTGCGGGTGATGACGACGAGTCCGGTGGCGCTCGGGCCGGTCACCGGCAGCAGGGCGACCGCCACGGGCAGCGGGTTGCGGTAGGCCGTGGTGCCGCAGCGCGGGCAGGTCCGGGGCCAGCCGTCGGCGGGCAGGAGCACGGGGTAGGGCGCTCCGCACGTGCCGCAGTGGGAGTCCCGTACGTACCGGGGCTGCCGCGGGGCGGTCGGGGAGGGCCTGTCGCCGGATTCGGACACGGGCGGGACTGTAGCCGATCGTCCTTCCCCGCGGGCGGCCCGGCTGGTAGACGGTGTGGCCATGACCGCACCGCGTACCGCTCTTCGCGCCCTGGTGGCCGCCGCTGTCCTCGCCCTCACCGCCGCCTCGCCCGGCGCGCAGGCGGGCCCGGGACCGGGGGCGCCCGGGGAGTTCGTGACGCTGCGCTCGGTGGACCCGACGATCATCCACGAGATGCGCTACGCCACGGCGCACACGTTCGTCGGCGAGCGGGTCGACGGCTACCGGCAGCCGGTCTGCCTCCTGACCCGGCCCGCCGCCCGCGCCCTCCACCGGGCGCAGCGACGGTTGCTGCGGCAGGGGTACTCGCTGAAGGTGTACGACTGCTACCGGCCGCAGCGCGCGGTGGACCACTTCGTGCGGTGGGCCGGGGATCCGGACGACCAGTCCATGAAAGGGGAGTTCTATCCGCTGGTCGACAAGGACCGGCTTTTCGAGGACGGTTACATCGCGAAGAGGTCCGGGCACAGCCGGGGCAGTACGGTGGACCTGACGCTGGTCCGGCTCCCCGCGCGGGCGACCAGGCCGTACCGTCCGGGCGAGCGGCTGACGCCCTGCTTCGCACCGCAGGGCGAGCGGTTCCCCGACAACTCCCTGGACATGGGGACGGGTTACGACTGCTTCGACACCCTGTCCCGTACGGACGATCCCCGGATCAGGGGGGCGCAGCGCGCCAACCGGCAGTTCCTCCAGCGGACGCTGGCCGACGTGGGGTTCGTCAACCTGCCCGAGGAGTGGTGGCACTTCACCTTCGTACCGGAGCCGTTCCCGGACACCTACTTCGACTTCCCCGTCCACCGAAGGGCGGTCGCCGGGCGCTGAGAGGGCCCTGCCGGGGCCGCCCGGCCGGCGGGGTGAACGGGCGACCGGGACCACCCCCGTGGGCTCCGACCGCCCGTTCTTCCTTTCGGACGCCACCGGAGCGTTTCCGGTTGCGGATCGGGCGGCTACGGTGCCCGTATGTCACCACAGACGTTCGACACCTACGAGGACTTCTGGCCGTACTACGTGGCGATGCACTCCCGAGCCGCCACCCGCTGGGTCCATCTGACGGGCACGCTGACCGGACTCGCGACGGCCGCATACGGGCTCGCGCGCGGGCGTCCGCGCTATCTGGCGGCCCTGCCGCTGATCGGTTACGGCACCGCCTGGCCCGCGCACTTCCTGATCGAGGGGAACAACCCGGCCACGTTCGGGCATCCGGTGTGGTCGCTGCGCGGGGACGCTCGGATGATCGGGACCATGCTGGCGGGCCGGGACGCGGAGCTGGCGGAAACCGCGGCGAAGTGGCTGGCGGAGCACGGCCCGAGCGGGCGCGGCTGACACCCCCGGGCCGGGCCCCTCGCCGGGAAGGGCCGCCCGTGGCACACTTCTGACGATTCGTCAGATCAGGTGCCGGGGAGGGTCTGTGGCGCGCACACGCATACCGGTGATCGCCGGATGGTTCACCGAGGGCGCCGGGGAGGAGGACTTCCGGCTGCTGGGCACCCGCTGCCGCGGCTGCGGGTCCTTCCACTTCCCCCGCGAGGACGGCCACTGCCGCAACCCGTACTGTTCCGGCGGGGAGTTGACGGAGGTGCCGCTGTCCCGGCGCGGCACGGTGTGGTCCTGCACCGACAGCCGCTACCGCCCCCCTCCCCCGTACGTCAGCGACCCCGCCGTTCCGTGGGCACCGCGCGCGCTCGTCGCCGTCGAGCTGGCGGCCGAGCGCATGGTGGTGCTGGGGCAGGCCCCGCCCGGGGTGGGCGTGGCCGATCTGCCGGTCGGTTCGGCGGTGGAGGTGGTGGCGGGCGTGCTGGACGAGGACGCCGCGACGGGAACCGTGCACACGACCTGGCACTGGCGGCCCGTCGGGTGGCCGGGGGCGCCCTCGTGAGCGGCGACGTGGCGGTCCTGGGGGCCGGGATGCATCCGTGGGGCAAGTGGGGCCGCGGCTTCGTCACGTACGGGCGGATCGCCGCGCGGGCCGCGCTCGACGACGCGGGCCTCGGCTGGCCCGAGGTGGGGTCGGTGGTGGGCGCGGCGACGGTACGGGGTGGCTATCCGGGGTACGTGGCCGGGTCGGCGTTCGCCCGGGGGCTCGGCTGGCAGGGGGCGCGGGTCGCCTCGGTGTACGCCGCGTGCGCCTCCGGGGCCCAGGCGGTCGGCACCGCGCGGGCGCAGATCCTGGCGGGGCTGGCGGAGGTGGTGCTGGTGGTGGGGGCCGACGCGGCGCCGAAGGGGTTCTTCGCCCCGGCGGGCGGGGAGCGGCCCGACGATCCGGACTGGCTGCGCTTCCGGGTGCTGGGGGCGACGAACCCGGCGTACTTCGGGCTGTACGCCCGGCGCCGCATGGCGCTGTACGGGGACACGACGGAGGACTTCGCGCTGGTCAAGGTGAAGAACGCGGCGGCGGGCGCGTTCAACGAGAACGCCCGCTACCGCAAGCCGGTGACGGCAGGCGAGGTCGCCGCGTCGGCGGTGGTGGCCGATCCGCTGCGGCTGCTGGACATCTGCGCCACCTCCGACGGGGCCGCCGCCCTGGTGCTGTGCAGCATGGAGTTCGCGCGGCGGCGCGGGGTGAGGGATCCGGTGCGGGTACGGGCCGTGTCCACCGTGACGCCGACCTTCCCGCGGACGGTCCTGGACCTGCCGGACATCGGCACGGACTCGGCGGTGGCCGTGGCCCCCTCACCCCGGAGTTTCCGGGCCTCGATCGTCGCCGCCGCGTACGAGGAGGCGGGGATCGGGCCGGAGGACCTGTCCCTGGCCGAGGTCTACGACCTCTCCACCGCAATGGAGCTGGAGTGGTACGAGGACCTGGGGCTGTGCGCTCCGGGCGGGGGCGCGCGGCTCGTGCGGGACGGGACGACCGCGCTCGGCGGCCGTGTCCCGGTGAACGCGAGCGGTGGTCTGGCCTCGTTCGGCGAGGCGGTGCCCGCGCAGGCGATCGCGCAGGTGTGCGAGGTGACCTGGCAGTTGCGGGGGCGGTCCGGGGAGCGGCAGGTACCGGGGGCGCGGGTGGGCGTCACGGCCAACCAGGGTCTTTTCGGGCACGGGGCGGCGGTGGTGGTGGTTCGCTGAGCCCGCCCGTTCCCGGTCCCGTCGGCTCCCCGTGGCCCGTGCTGTCGTACCGGGATGGGAGGATCCCCCCATGGCATGGCGATCACGCGCGCACGTACAGGTGCGACAGGAGCGGGGGGCGTTCGTCGTCGTGGTGAGCGGCGAGTTCGACGCCGACGAGCAGGACCTGCTGGCGGCCGCGTGGGACGAGGCGGACGAGCGGGGGCTGCCGGTCACCGTGCTGGACCTGTCCGCCGTCACCTTCGCGGACAGCTCCTTCCTCAGCAACCTGCTCCAGGCCCGTCGGCGGCACCGGGCGGCCTCCCGCCGCCTGGTCCTCGTGGGCCCGTTGCAGCCCCGGGTCCACATGCTCCTGACCATGACCAAGGTGCTGGAGCACTTCGAGGTCAGCCGCTCCCTGGACGAAGCGCTCAGCTCCGGCCCGCCGGGCGGCACGTCCGACGACGGCTGAGCGGACGCCCGGCCTCCCCTCAGCGGGGCTCGGACAGGAGATCGGTCAGGCCGGACACGCTGAGCACCGGGGCGATCAGCGAGGTGGCCAGCACCTCGAGCCGCTCCGCGTGGCTGAAGAGCACGCTCAGGCCCGCGCTGTCGAGATAGGTGACACCGGTCAGGTCGAGCAGCAGCGGGCCCGGCAGGTCCTCCAGTGCGGCGGCCAGGAGGTGGCTGTTGCTCAGGTCGATCTCCCCGGTCACGGCCAGGCGGGCGGCACCGTCCGCGCTCCGGCCGGGAGTCAGGGTCAGGGGGGTGGTCATCGGACGATCCTCGTATCCATGCTGACGGTGGTACCCGCGGCCCCGGGGGTGAGGGTGACGTGGTCCATGAGCGAACGCATCAGGGGGACGCCGCGGCCGCGCACGGTGGCGCACGCCGGGTCGGGGTCCTTCCAGCGTCCGGAGTCGGCGACCTCGACGTGCAGCCGGTCGGCCGTCGCCCGGACGGAGAGGCGGACGGTGCCCTGCCCCCGGTCCGCGTAGGCGTGCTCCATGGCGTTGGCGATCGCCTCACCGCTGGCGACCAGGACGCCCTGGGCGGTGGGCTGTGGGATCAGGTGGGCGGCCAGCCAGCTCCGCAGCTCGCCCCGGGCGGCCGCGAGGCGGTCCCGGTCGGCCGGGAAGGACGCGTCCATCCGCGCCGGGTGGCGGTAGAGCAGGAGCGCGACGTCGTCGGTGTAGCCCCCGGCCGGGGCCAGCCCGGTCATGAGGTGGTCGGCGAGCTGGTCGGACGGCAGGTGCAGGGCCGATCTCAGGACCCGGTCGGCCTGGTCGATGCCGTCGGAGAGGGACAGGCCCCGGCGTTCCACCAGTCCGTCGGTGTACAGGAGCAGGACGGAGCGGCCGGGGACGACGGTGCGGGCCTCAGGGCGCGCCCGGCCGGGTCGTACGGCCAGGGGCAGCGCCCGTCCCTCCTCCAGCAGGAGGGACGAGCCGTCGGCGTGGCTGAGGATGCCCGGCGGGTGGCCCGCGCTGGAGTAGCGCAGCTCGCCGGTGGCGGGGTCCAGGACGCCGCAGAAGACCGTGGTGCACATCGCGCCGGGGACCGTCGCGGCGAAGGTGTCCAGTGCCATGAGCGCCCGTGCGGGGCTGAGGTCCTGGATCAGCAGGGCCCGGCAGGCGCTGCGCAACTGGCCCATGATGGCCGCCGCCTCCACACCGCGGCCGACGCAGTCACCGACCACGATGCCGGTGCGCCCGTCGGACAGGGCGAAGGTGTCGTACCAGTCGCCGCCCACCTCCAGCGGCCGGCCCGCCGGTTCGTAGCGCACGGCGAACCCCTCGGGCAGGTTCGAGGGGCCCAGGATGGCGCGCTGGAGGGCGATGGCGGTCTGGCGCTGCTGGTCGATGCGGCGTGCGCGGGCCAGCCCCTGGGTGAGGCGGCCCGCCAGCAGGGACAGCAGGAGCTGGTCCTCGTCGGTGAACAGGCGCCGCTCCCCCAGCTCGATCCAGAGCGCGAGCGGCCCGTCCGGGTGGTCGATGCGGATGCCCGCCCCGCCGGGGCCCGGGACGGGGGTCAGCGGCGGGGCCGACGCGAGCCGGGACAGGTCCGCGCGCCGTGCGGCGCTCAGTTCCCCCCACTCCCCGGCCCCTCCTGCGTACGCGGCCGGGCCCGCGGGTGCGTCCGGTGCGCCGGTGGAGGCGGTCAGGCGGCGGGGGGCCGTGTCGTCGCCCTGGTCGAAGCGGGCGGCCACCACGCTGTCCGCCCGCCACAGCTCGTGCAGCACGTGGAGTGAGCCGGCGAGGGCTTCCTCGACGCTGCCCGCACGGGCCAGCCGCTCGCCGATGGCCGCCAGCGCGCTCTCGCGCTGGATGGCGTAGTGCTCGGCGGTGACGTCCCGGAGCGTTCCGACGATGACCGTACGGCCGGTGTCGGGGTCCTGGACCTGGTTGAAGCTGGCGTGGACCCAGAGGCGGTGTCCGTCCCGGTGGGTGACGGGGGTGCTGAAGACGCCGTGGTCCATGCCGGTCATCCGGGCCAGGGAGCTGGACGCGTGCCGGTGGGCCTCGGGATCGGTCGCGGCGTCGGACCACCAGGGGTGCGGGGGGTGGTAGGGCAGGTCCTCGGGGCCGTAGCCGAGAATGCTGGTGAAGGCCGCGTTCGTCTCGATGACCGTGCCGTCGGCCTCGCACACGAAGAACGCGTCCTGGAGCGAGTCGACGAGGGCCCCGTGCCACCGGGTGTGGTGGCCGCGCAGCCGCGCCATCGCGACGACCGCGCGGACCCGGGCCAGCAGTTCGGGGGCGGCGAAGGGCTTGACCAGGTAGTCGTCGGCGCCCGCGTCGAACCCGTCGATGGACGCCTCCTGCCCGGCGCGGGCCGAGAGCAGCAGGACCGGCACGGTGGCGGTGCGGGCGTCCTCGCGGAGGGCGGCCACCAGCCGCAGCCCGTCCAGGCCCGGCATCATGACGTCGCTGATCACCAGCTCGGGCGCCTCGGCCCGCACCCGGTTCAGCGCCTCCAGCCCGTCGGCGACCGCCACCACCCGATGCCCGGCGCCCCGCAGGAGCCGGGTGAGGTAACCGCGCATGTCGGCGTTGTCGTCGGCGACCAGGATCCGGGCGGGGGCGGTGTCGCGGGCGGACGCCGTCGGGTAGAAGTCGGGTTCCGCCGGGGCGGCGAGGGGATCGGCTGCCCCGGCGAGGTCGTTCTCCGCGGGGTCCGCCAGCCAGCGCGTGGCCTCCGCGAGGAAGGAGTCCGCCGTGACGCCGGTGGCCGGGGCGGCGGGTTCGGGGAGCCCGTCGCGGATGGCGTCGGCGGGGAGGTGGGCGGCGCCGAAGGGCAGACGGATGGTGAAGCGGGTGCCCTGGTTCTCGACGGAGGACACGGTGACGCTTCCGCCGTGCACCCCGACCAGCTCCTTCACCAGGGCCAGGCCGATACCGCTGCCCTCGTGGGAGCGGGCGCGGACGTTCTCCACCCGGTAGAACCGCTCGAAGAGGCGTGGCACCTCCTCGGCGGGGACGCCGGTCCCGGTGTCCTCGACGGTGACCTCGGCGACGTCCTCGTGCTCCGCCACGCTCACCCGGATGCCGCCCTCGAAGGTGAACTTGAGGGCGTTGCTCAGCAGGTTGAAGACGACCTTCTCCCACAGGCCCCGGTCGATGAGGACCGGCCGGCTCAGGGCCGCGGGGACGAACTCGAAGCCGAGGGAGGCCCGTTCCACCGCCGAACGGAAGACTCCGGACAGTTCGGCGGTGACGGCGGAGAGGTCGACGGGTTCGAAGCTAGCCTGCATCCGCCCGGCCTCGATCCGGGAGAAGTCGAGCAGGGCGGTGACGAGTCTGCCGAGCCGCAGACCGCTGCGGTGGATGATCTCCAGATCCTCCCGGAACCCGGGATCGTCGCCCAGCCGCTGCCGGAGGGAGTCGACCGGTCCCTGGATCAGGGTCAGCGGGGTGCGGAACTCGTGGCTGATGTTGGAGAAGAACGCCGTCTTGGCCTGGTCCAGTTCGGCCAGGTCCTCCGCCCGGCGCTGCTGGGCCTCATGGGCCCTGGCGCTCGCCAGACCGGCGGCGAGGTGTCCCGCCACGAGGTCGACGAAGCCGCGGTAGGCGTCGTCCAGCAGCCGGAAGCGGTTCAGGCCCGCCACCAGGAACCCGGTGGGGGGTGCGCCGGGCTGGACCAGCGGCACGACGAGCGCCCGCGCGGGCGGTTCGTCCCACGGTCCGTGCGGCAGCCCCTCGAAGGGCGCGCCGTCGAGTTCGACGAGGCCGGTCCGGCCGAGCCGGGCGCTGCCGGCTGGCCACGGAGGGGTGTCGTCGGCCGCGAGTTCACCGGGGGCGGCCGGGTGCCCGGACGGCATCCCGGACGCCGCGGCGAGCCGGGCGCGGCCGTCGTCGTGGAAGAGGTAGGTCAGGGTGAAGGGCAGCACGAGGGGGTGCCGTTCCAGCTGCCGTGCGCTGAACTCCAGGAACTCCTCCTGGGTGCGCACGGCCCCGGGGTCCGATCCCAGGTCGCGCAGGGCGGCCATCCGGTGCTCGCCGATGATGCGCTGGGTCTCCTCGATGACCACGCACAGCACGCCGACCACCTGGCCGTCTTCGTCCCGCAGCGGGCTGTAGGAGAAGGTGTGGTAGCTCTCCTCCCGGAAGCCGGAGCGCTGCACCAGCAGCATCAGCCCCTCGTCCCAGGTGGACTCCCCGTCGGCCAGGACGCTGTCCACCCGGGGGCTGATGTCGTCCCAGATCTCCGGCCACACCTCGCGGAAGGGGCGGCCGAGCGCCCACGGGTACTTCTGTCCCAGGCTGTCGCGGCGGTAGGAGCCGTTGCAGAAGAACGTCAGCTCCGGTCCCCACGCCATCCACATGGAGAACCGGGACGAGAGCAGGATGCTCACGGCGGTCCGCAGGCTCTGCGGCCAGGAGTCCGGTTCGCCGAGCGGTGTGGCCGCCCAGTCGACCCGGGCCAGGTCGCCGCCGATCTCCGGGTCCGCGGCGAACAGCCCCTCGACCGGGGTCTCGCCCCTCTCACCCGCCACCGGGTCCTCCATCCGTGCACGCGGTCACCGTCCGGCCGGACCGCGACGCGCGGTGCTCACCACGGTGCGGACTCTGCCATCCGCCGGCCCTCGCCGGTCCGTCGGGGTGCTGTTACCCGGCCCGGGGGCCCCTACGTCCGGTGCCGGGGCGGTGTCCCGAGCTACGTCCGGGGCGGCGGCCGGAGGCCGCGGGGGCGCGGATAGCATGAGCCGCATGACGGAGGACAGGCAGTCTGAGCCCACGGGGATCCCGGCCGGTACGACCGTGCTGCGTCTGCGCGGTGAACTCGACTTCGAAGACGCCAGGAGCCTCACCGCGTCGGTGGAGGCGGCACTGGGCGAGGACCCCCGGGTTCTCGCCGTCGACGTGTCCGCGGTCACCTTCGCCGACTCCTCCATGCTGCGCACCCTGGTGGAGACGCAGCAGCGCATGGAGGCCAGGGAGGGCACGATGGTCCTGGTGGGGCCGCTCACGCCGCCGCTGCGGCGGCTCCTGGAGATCACGGCGACCGACGGGCACTTCACCATCGCCGACGACCTGGCCCAGGCCACGTCCGCTTCCCCGCCCGGCCGGACGGCCGGGGACGGCTCCCGGGACTGAATACGCGGCCCCGTCCGGGCGTGCCCGGCGAGCGGTCGGGCACACGTCCCTACACGGCCCCGTAAACGGCCCATGACGTCGCACCCATCGTGCTCCCAGTGATTCGAGGCCACCCATGCCCCCTGCCGAAGCCCGCTTCCCCGCCGCGGACACCTCCGGGGCGGGCCGGGCGACCCGGCTCACGGTGAAGACGGCCGCCGAGGCACGCGACGTGCTCGCCGAGCTGATGTCCGGCGTCCCGCACCACAGCCCGGCCGTGCTCATGGACGCCCAGCTGGCGGTCACCGAGCTGGTCTCCAACGCCTCGCGGCACGCGGGCGGGATGACCGGCTTCGATGCCTGTCTGGACCTCGACGGCGACCGACTGGTGGTCGACGTCGAGGACGCCGATCCGCGCCACCCGGCGGGCGAACCGCTGGCGCTGCGCGATCCGACCGCTCCGGGCGGGCGCGGCTGGGCCATGATCCTGGTCCTGGCCGACACCTCCGCCATCGACCCGCTGCCCGGCGGCGGCAAGCGCATCCGGATCACCTTCGCGCTCCGGGCCGCTCCCGGGGCCTGAGCGCGGTGGACCGTGCCCGCCGCGGGCTTGACGGATCGTCACTGCCGGAGAACACTCACAGCCCGGCCCGCCGGACGTCGTGCGGCCCGTACCCCTGTCGGCGGGGGTACGGGCCGTACGCGTGAGCGCCGGTCCGTTCTCAGGTGACGACGGGTTCGCGCTCCCCGGCCGCCCGCGCCAGGGCGTGCTCGACCACCGCGACCAGGACGTCGCGCACCGAGGGCCGGTCCCGGGCGTCGCAGGCGAGCACCGGCACCCCGGGGTCGAGGTCCAGGGCGGCCCGCACGGTCTCGGCGGGGAACAGGCCGGCGCCCTCGAAGCGGTTGACGGCGACGGCGAAGGGAATGCGCCGTCGTTCGAAGTAGTCGATCGCGGCGAAGCAGTCCTCCAGCCGTCGGGTGTCGGCGAGGACGACCGCGCCCAGGGCGCCCTGGGCCAGTTCGTCCCAGAGGAACCAGAAGCGGTCCTGGCCCGGTGTGCCGAACAGGTAGAGGACCAGGTCCTCGCGGAGGGTGATCCGGCCGAAGTCCATGGCGACCGTGGTGGTGGTCTTGGACTCGACGCCTTCGACGTCGTCGACCGGACGGCCCGCCTCGCTGAGGTCCTCCTCGGTGCGCAGCGGCCGGATCTCGCTGACCGCGCCGACGGCGGTCGTCTTCCCCACGCCGAAGCCTCCCGCCACCAGGATCTTCAGGGTGACGGGCTCGACGGGCCGCTTGCCGCGGCTAGAGCGCCCGAAGGCCATTGATTACCTCGCGGAGAATGTTCACGTCCGGCAGCTCGGCCGGCGGGACGGGGCGGGTGACATGGACCAGCGCGTCCTCGACAAGATCGCCGACCAGGACCCGTACCACCCCGACGGGAAGGTCGAGATCGGCGGCCAGCTCGGCGATCGACTGGGGTCTGTCGCTGCACAGTTCGACAATCGTGACGTGCTCGGGGGCGAGCGTCTGGTCCCGGCCGGGGTCGTCGGCGGCCGGTTCCGGCACGACGAGCGCGATCAGGTCGAGCCGTTGGCGGGAGGCGCTGATGGTACGGCCCCGGGTCATCGCGTACGGACGGACCACGGGGCCCGCCTCCGCGTCGTACCACCGCGAGGACTGCGGGTCTGCGGGCCCGTCCGGGGTCCCGGGGTCCCTGCCCCGGCGAGGATCAGCGCTCATGCCCTCCCCTCACCCTCCGGCGGCCGGACCGGTCGTCCGGGGGGCGTTGGCCAGATGGGCCCCCACGCGCTTGACCATCAGCGTCATCTCGTACGCCACCTGGCCGACGTCGGAGTCGGAGTCGGCCAGGACGGCCAGACAGCTGCCGTCACCGGCGGCGGTGACGAAGAGGAACGCCTCGTCCAGTTCCACGACGGTCTGGCGTACCCGGCCCGCGTCGAAGTGGTGGCCGACTCCCTTGGCGAGGCTGTGGAACCCGGAGGCCACCGCGGCCAGGTGTTCGCCGTCCTCCCGGGTCAGGTCCTGCGAGGCGCCGGTGGCGAGCCCGTCGCTGGAGAGCACCAGCGCCTTGCGGATGCTGGCGACGCGCTGGACGAGTTCGTCGAGCAGCCAGTTCAGTTCGCCCGAGCCCTCGCGTGCGGGGTTGGGTGCTGCGGCGTTCGGTGCGGTCATCGACCGTCCCCTCCCGGAGTGGTTCCTGGTGCCGTGCCACCGGGGCCGGCTGTGCCCTCGGTGTTCGCGGTGGTCTGGGGGTGCTCCGCGGCCCTGGCGTTCTCCCGGCGGCCGCGCTGCCAGCCCCGTTGGAGCGAGGCCATCCGGTCGCGGACCTCGTCCGCGTCGCGCTCGTCGTCGGCCGCGGTCTCCACGGGTGCCCGCGTCGGAGCGCGGTACTCCAGGTCCTCACGGAGCTGGGGGGCGAGGCTGGCCTGCCGGACCCGTCGGGGCAGGCCGCCCACCGTGCCGGAGGACCGCGGGGCGTCGGCGGCGCGCGGCGGCCCCGGGGCGGCGGGCTCCTGGGCGTCCCGGGGTGCGGCTCGGACGTTCCAGGGGGCCTCGGCGGGGCGGGGTGCCGCCGGGGCCTGGCGCGCGACCGGGCCCCTCGGCACCGGGGAGGGCCCGGTGGGCGACGCGGCCGGATCCCCGGCCCCGGAGCCGTCGGCCACCCGGCGGCCCCGGTCGGTCACCAGGGTCGGCGGGGTGCGGCGGGGCAGCGGGGCGGGGCCGGCGGGGCGCATCGGGCGGATGTCCGCCGTCGACTCGTCGCCGAGGTCCCGGGCCTTCTGGTGCTGGTCGCGCTCGGTGTCCCGGCGCGGGCCCCGGCCGGTGTCCCGGCGCGCGTCACGGGCGGTGTCCCGGGCGGTGTCACGGCGTACGTCGCGGGCGCGGAAGATGCCGCCGCGTTCGCTCTCGGTGTCCTCCAGGTCGGAGACTCCGTCGAGTACGGGCCCCAGGGCCGGATCGAGGGCCGGGTCCGGGGTGCGGTCCAGCGGGTCGGCGTCGAAGTCCATTGGCCCGACCGGGGATTCCAGCTCGACCGGGCCGTCGAGGACGGGAGGGCCGGTCAGCCCGGTCGGGACCGGGGAGAGCGCGGCGGACCTGCCGTTGACGCGGTGTTCCCCGCCCGGCGGCGAGCCTTCCGGGCCCCGCGCCGGGCCGCCCCGGCCGCCGATCGCCCGCTCGGACCGGCGGTCCAGGCGGAATCCGGTGCCGTGGGTGTCGGGGGCCTCGGTGAGGAGGGCCGCGGGGATGAAGACGACCGCGGTGGTGCCCCCGTACGGCGACTTCTGGAGGGAGACCCGGACGCTCTGGCGCTGGGCGAGGCGGCTGACCACGAACAGGCCGAGGCGGTCGGTGTCGGACAGCTCGAAGTCGGGGGTCTCCGCGAGCCGGAGGTTGGCGTCGAGGAGGACTTCGGGGGGCATGCCGAGACCGCGGTCGTGGATTTCGAGGGTGAAGCCGTTGGAGACGCGTTCGCCGTGCACCTGGACCGCGGTGTGCGGGGGCGAGAAGACGGTGGCGTTCTCCAGGAGTTCCGCGATGAGGTGGGTGAGGTCGGCGACGGCGGGGCCGCCCACGCCGATCCGGGGCAGCCGCCGGACCTCGACGCGTTCGTAGTCCTCGACCTCGGCGACGGCGGCCCGTACGACGTCCATCAGCTGGATGGGCTTGCGCCACTGGCGGGAGGGGGCGGCGCCGGAGAGGATCACGAGCCCTTCGGCGTGCCGCCGCATACGCGTGGTGAGGTGGTCGAGGCGGAACAGGTCGGCGAGTTCGTCGCTGTTCTCGGTGCGGCGTTCCATCGCGTCCAGCAGGGTCAGCTGGCGGTGCAGGAGGACCTGGTTGCGGCGGGCGAGGTTGACGAAGACCTCGGAGACCCCGCGCCGCATGTCCGCCTGCTTGACCGCTGCCTCGACGGCGGCCCGCTGGAGGGTGTTGAGGGCCTGGCCGACCTGGCCGATCTCGTCGGGTCCGTACTCCAGGTGCGGGGCCTCCGTCCCGACGTCCACCTGTTCGCCCGCGGCGAGGCGGCGCATCACGCTCGGCAGCCGGACTCCGGAGACCTCGTGGGCGTCCTTGCGCAGCCGGGACAGATCGCGGACGAGTTGACGGCCGATACGCACGGAGACGAAGACCGAGACGATCAGGGCCAGGAAGCCGACGACTCCGGCGACTCCGGCCTGGGCGAGGACCCGGAGGGCGGCCGGTTCGGCGCGGCCCTGGAAGCGGTCGCCCATCGCCGTGGAGTCGTCGGCCAGCCGGTTCAGGACGGGTCCGGCCGCCCCCTCCCAGCGCTCGGGGTCGACGGCGCCGGGCCGTTTCCCCGCTTCGGTGGCCGCCAGCGCGTCCTCCGCGGTCCGCAGGGGCTCGGTGCCGGGGCTGTCCCAGAACTGTTCGACGCGGCGGCGCTCGTCGCCGGGGAGGTCTTCGATGCTGATCTCGTAGAGCAGTTGGCGCTGGGCCACCAGCCGGGATATCTGGCGGAGTTCATTGGCGGTGAACCGGCCCGCGGCGAGCCCGGAGGCGACCAGGGCGTCCTCGCGCGACAGCATCTCCCGGGCCCGGGACATTCCCACCAGGGCCCGCATCTGCTGGTCCATCGACGCGTTCTCCAGCGAGTGGAGTGCGTTGAGGAAACGGTAGGAGGGGTCGACGAGGCTGTTGTAGAAGTCCATCGCCCTCGCCCGGCCGATGGTGCGCTGCTCCACGGAGTCCCGCAGGGCGTCGAGTCCGTCGACGGCACCGAGGATCGCGTCCAGGCGGCCGAGGTCCTGGGCGTTCAGCGCGTCGCGGACGTCGCTGTGCCGGGCGTTCTCCTTGACCTCGGCCACGACGCGGTCGGTCGCGGCGCGTTGGCCGAGGAGGAGGGGCAGGGCGTCGGAGGCCCGGGGGTCGGCGAGGTAGACCAGAGTCTGGCGCCGCTCGTCCTGGACGGCGCGGACGGCGTCCTCCAGGGGCTGGGCGACCTTGTCCACGGTGGCCCCGGCGTTCATCAGCTCGCTCGCCTGACGGCCGGTGATGTACGTCGCGAAGACCCAGAGGCCGGTGAGGGAGACGAGCGGCACCAGCAGCAACGCCACGATCTTCCTGCGGATGGACTTCCCGCGAAAGCGCATGGCCTCCCCCAGATCGGCCCCGCGTCGCGGGGGTCTTCTCCCTGTGGCCCCTTCGCCCCGGCCCGGTCAGCGCCGTGCGGACACCGGTGCGCATCGGGCGGACGCGGGCGAGGGTTTCCTCCTGCGTCAATAAACGGCGCGAGCCTACTACTGACACAGAGACAACTCGAAGACACGTCCGGATGATTTTCAGCCGTCCACCTGGAGCTTGATCATGAGTTGCCCCGGTATTTCTCGGAGATGAAATTCGCGAAAGCGACAGAGGCTCACGTCCGGACCGGTCGGTACCGGCACGTATCAGTTGGCTGGAATTTTTCGTTCTGTGGCGTTCCGTGCCGCGCGGGCGCTTTCCAGGGGAATCTTCGGGACGGGTGGTTCGTCCACTTGTACGGGGTAGGCGCGCGTGGGGGCGTACGCGGCAGGGTGGACATCGTCCGCCCGCGTAGAACCGGCGCGAGCCGGGCAGCCACCCTGAAGTCGGACGGCGGTGGGGAGTTGAAGGGCCTTGAGCACGCAGGAGCGCGGGGGTGCCGGAGTGACGGCGGCCGCGGAGCAGGACACGGCGCGGCCGGGCGCCGGGAACGGGGCACGTGTCCCCCGGCAGTTGTGGGTGGAGGAGGCGGCGTCGAAGCGGCGCATGCCGGACGCGGTGCGGACGGCCGCGGTGCGCGCCGTTCTCATCATGTCGCTGACGATCATCCAGGCGATGGTCGCCTTTCTGAGCACCCTGACCGGCTCCTGGCTGGCCTTCCCGATGGTGCTGAGCAGTGTGGCCAGTACGGTCGTCGCCACCTGGGCGGTGCTGGACGTCTGGGTGACCCGGCAGGTGTGGAACCAACGCCATGGCGTGGTGTCCGTGCCGAGCAGCACGGCCCGGCGGATACGCCGTGAGCGGCGCCGGTCCCGGCGCGCCGAGCGGGCCGCCCAGCGGGACGGCACGAGCGGTGGCATACAGGGCGGCCCGCACGCGGGGAGCCTGTCCCGCGCCTGACCGGCCGGGCGTTGGCGGTCGGCCGGGCGCGGTGCGGGGCGGTCCCTCGGGCTCCGGGGGCCGCTCCCCGAACCGCGGTTACGGGGTGTCGGCGCCGCTCTGCTGGTCGCCGCGCTTGAACATCCGGGTGGCCGTGATCTCGCCGTGGACCGTCTCGCCGTCCGGGTCCTGCTGCGGCAGACCGGGCCGCAGGTGCTCCTCCACGCTGATGTACTTCAGCCCGGCCCGCAGATCGGCGTCGTTGCGCAACCGGATGACCAGCGGGAATTCGGCGAGCGCGGTCGTGTCGAACAGTCCGGTCGTGTAGAGCAGCTGGACGCCGAGGGCGTCGGAAACCGCACGCTGGAGCTCCAGCAGATAGGTGGCGTTGGCGCGGCCGATGGGGTTGTCCAGGAACAGGGTGCCCGCGTGCCGGTGGCGGTCGCGGCCCCGGTCGTTGCTGCGCAGCGCCGCCATCGTGCAGTAGAGGGCGATGGCGGCGGTGAGCAGCTGGCCGCCGGAGAAGACGTCGCCCATCTGTCCGACCGGGACCCGCTCGGCGCGCAGCACGGCGTCCGGTTTCAGGATCTCCACGGCGATGCCCTTGGGCCGCAGAGCTGCCTCGACGCCCCGCAGCAGCAGGGACATGCCGTCGCGACGCAGATCGGAGTTCTTCTTGAGGGCGGCGCTGGTCGCCTCGTCGACGACCTCACCGAGGCGTTCGGTGAGGGTGGCCTGGTCGGGCTCCTCGAAGCGGATGCGCAGGAACTCCTGCCCGGACCACTCCCCCAGTCCTTCGGGGAGCTGGGAGAGCCGCTGGGCGGAGCGCAGGGTGGTGAGCGCCGACTCCACGAGACCGCGCAGCCGGTCGACGATCGAGTCGCGGTTGCGTTCCAGCTGGGCCAGCTCGTCGGTGAGGACGCGCAGCCGGGGGGCGAAGGCGTCGGCCCACTTCTGGGCGTGCTCGGGCAGCGCGGAGGCGGGCAGCTCCCGGATCTGCTGACGGGCGGGGGTGCGGACCTGCTCGTAGCGGGTGGAGTTGGCATGCCGGACGAGGATGTCGCTCGCCTCGCGGACGGCGCTCTCGGCCGCCGAGAGGTCGGCGTTGCAGCCGCGCAGGGAGCGGCGGGCCTCGGCGGCGGAGTGCCGGGCCTCCTCCAGGGTCCCCGGGTACGGGCCGGGGTCCTCGGCGCCCTCCTCCGAGCCGTGGTCGCGCAGCAGGTCGCGCAGGAGGGCCGCGGTCTCGTCGAAGCCGCCCGCGGAGTCCTCGGCGGTGCGGTGGGCGCGGAGCAGTTCGCCGTGGGCGGCGCGGGCGGTGTCCAGGGCGCCGGTGGCATCCGCCAGCTCGGCGGTGGCGGTGCGCAGGAGAGCCTGGGCGCCGTCGGCGTCGGCCGGGACCAGCTGGTCGGGCAGCTCGGTGTGGTGGGGGCGGTCGTCGTCGGGGGCGAGCCGTTCGGCCTCGCCGCGCAGCCGCCCCAGGTGCTCGCTGGCGGTGGAGGCGCGGGTCTCCAGCAGCTGGACGTGGGACTCGGCTCGGGCGACGGCGGCCTGGCGGGACGGGCCGTCCGCGCCGTCGGTGCCCTCCAGCAGCTGGGCGGCCCGGATGCGGACCTTGTTGGTGAGGCGGTCCAGCTCGGCGAGGGCGGCGCTCTCGTCGCTCTCCGCGCGGGCCTGCTCGGCGCGCAGGTCGGCGCCGACGCCGACCTTCTCGTACAGCTGGGAGGCGGCGCGGTAGGCCTCCCGCAGGGTGGGCAGGGCGGTACGGCCCCTGGTCTCGTCGGCCTCGGGGAGGACTTCGGGGACCCCGGCGATCTCGGCGCGCTCGGCCCGCAGGGCGCGGGCGGTGCGGCGGGCGTCGTCCCCGGCGCGCTGGGCGGCACGGCGGTCCTCGTCGGCGGCGCGGGCGAGGTCGAGGCATACGGCGGCGCGGGCCTCGGACTCGGCGGCCTCGTCGGCCAGTTCGCGCAGCCGGGTCCCCCAGCCCGCCCTCTCCCGCAGCCGGAAGGCGAGTCCCGCGAGGGCGTCGGCGGCGCGGCGGGCCCGCTGGGCGGTTTCCTGGCGTTCGTCGCGGACCCGGGCGGTGTCGGCGGCGGCCTCGTCGGCCTCAACGCGGGCGGTACGGGCCTCGGCGAGCGCCCCTTCGGCGTTCTCGGCCCCCGTACGGGCGGTCGCGGCGGCCTCGGCCAGTTCGGCCAGCGTCCCGGGCGGGCAGTCGGCGCGCCAGGAACCGATCCGGGAGGCGAGAGCGCGGTCCCCGGAGAGGCGGGAGGCGAGGGTGCGGATGTCCTCGTCGCGGGCGGCGGCCCGGCCGCGCAGTGCCTGGCGCTCCTCGTCGGCGGCGTGTTCGTCGTGCATGGCCGGGTTCGGCGGGACGAGGAAGACGCCGTCGCTCTGCGCGTCGGGCGCGGCTCCGGGGCCCGGGACGGGCGCGAGGAGGGCGGCGGCGGTGCCGACGGCGACGGCCGAGCGGGGCAGCAGGGCCGCGGAGCCGAGGACGTCGCGGGCGCGGGTGTGGGCGTCGGGGTCGGTGATGACGACACCGTCGACCAGCTCCGGGCGGGCGGCGAGGACGGCGGCGTGGTCGGCCGGGTCGACGGCCTGGGCGAGGTAGCGCCAGCCGGGGAGGGCGGGGATGCCGTTCTCGCCCAGGTACTCCACGGTGGCGAGGACGTCGGGGCCGGGGGGCAGCAACCCGCCCTCGCCGAGCGCGCCGAGGATGCGGGCGTCGTCGGCGGCCGCGGTGCGCAGGTCGAAGAGGCGGCGTTCGGCGGCGGTGACGGACTGGTCGAGGAGCTCGCGCAGTTCGTCGGCGCCGCGGTCGAACTCCTCGACGCTCAGCGGCTGCTGGGTGGCGGGCTGATCGGCCAGGGCCACGGCGCTGTCCGGGGCGGCACCGGACGCGGCGGACGTGCGCTCGCCCTGGGAACCGGTCGCCGTGCCGTCGTCCCCGGCCGGGGTGGTGCGGGCGGTGCCCCGGTCCGGGCCCGGCGGCTCGTCGGCGGCTCCGTTGCGGGGGTGCGGGACTCCGGTGCCCGAGGGCAGGCCCAGCAGGTCCGCGAGGCGGGGGTCGGCCGCGATGGAGGCGGCGGCGAGGCGCTCGTCGTCATAGGCCTGCTCCGCCGCCCTGGCTCCGTCGGCGGCGCGGGCGGCGGCCAGGTCGGCGCGGCTCTCCGCGGCGGTGGCCTCCCGGGCGGTGTCGGCGGCGGTGCGGGCCGCTTCGCGCGCGGTGTCCCAGGCGGCTACGGCGGACTGTTCGGCGTCGTTCGCGGCGAGCGCGGCGCGGGCCGGGTCGGCGTCGGGGGCGGCGTCGTCGAGCCAGCCCGCCCGGACGGCTTCGGCCGTCTCCTGTTCGACCTCGGCGAGACGCTGGCGCAGGTGTCCGGCCTCGCTGCGAGCGCGCTGGGCCTCGGTGGCGGCGGCCGTGGCGTCGCGGTGGGCGCGTTCACCGGTGGCCTGGAGGGTGTCGGAGCGCTCCTCCTCCTCGTTGGCGACGCGCTCGCCCTCCTCGGCCGCGGTGTGCAGGGCGCGGACGAGGTCGGCGGCGGCGGCGCCCCGGGCGGCGAGGGCGGGGGCGGCGTCGCGTTCGGCCTCGCGGATGGCGGCGGCGACCCTGGCGGAGCGGTCGGCGGCGGCGCGGTGGCGCAGGACGGCTTCGGCGGCCTGCCAGGCGGCGTGCAGGGTGCGGGCCTCGGCCAGTTCCCGGCGTCCGGCGGCGGCGCTCTTCTCGGCGGCTGCCAGGGCCAGCGAGGCGTGCCGGTAGGCCAGTTCGGCGGCGATCAGGGCGCGGCGGCCGCGGGTGGTCTCGGCGTCGGTGACGGTGTGGGAGGTGGCGGTGACCTGCTCGGCCAGCTCGGCGGTGCGGCCGCGCTCCTCGGCGGCGCGGGCGGAGAGGCGGCGGGCCAGGGTGCGGGTGCGGCGTTCGGCGGCGGCGTGGATGTCGCGGGTGCGGGCGCGGGTGGCGGTGGCTTCCACGATCCGGCCGAGGAGGTCCACGGAACCGGCGGTGAAGTCGCGTTCGGCGGTGAGTTCGGCGCGGCGGCCCAGTTTGCTGCCGAAACCGCTCACCAGGTCGGCGAGGCCGTCGGTGTCGCGGGTGTCGGTGACCGCGCGCAGCAGCAGGTCGGTGAAGTCGGAGTCCTTCTTCACCGCGAAGAGCCCGGCGGCCTCACCCTCGTCGGCGTTCATCTCGCGCTGGTAGCGGAAGAGTTCGGGGTCGAGACCGAGGTCGCCGAGGTGTTCGTTCCAGCGGTCGTGGATCTCCTCCCAGTGCACGTCCAGGTGGGCGTAGAACTTGCCCGCGTCCACCAGCGCGTCGCGGAACCCCTTCATGGTGCGCCGCCTGCCGCGCGCCCCGGAGACGCCTTCGGCGGGGCGGCCGACGGCGGTGGCCTCCGCGACGGGCAGGCTGTCCAGGCCGAGCCCCGGGCCGGGCCGGAAGGAGTACCAGGCCTCGGCGAACTTCCGGGGGTCGTTGGAGACCTGCCGTCCCCGCCACTCGCTGACCTTGCCCACGACGACGCACTCGCCGGTGAGGGTGTGCTGCCACTCCAGGGCGACATGCCCGCAGTCGTCGGCGAGCAGGAACTTGCGCAGCACGCCGGAGCTGGCCCCGCCGAGGGTGTTGCGGTGGCCGGGGAGCATCACCGAGAAGATCAGCTTGAGCAGGACGGACTTGCCGCCGCCGTTCTCCAGGAAGAGGACGCCTGCCGGGGCGGGGCGGCGGGGCGGGCCGACCGGCTCGTCCTCGAAGAACTCGGCCTGGGCGGGGGCCGGGCTGGGGACCGGGGCGCCGACGCCGCGCAGGTCGAGGACGGTGTCGGCGTAGCGCGCACCGGCCGGCCCGATGGAGTAGAGGCGGACGCGGGACAACTCGTACATGGCGGCGGACTCTCGTCGTTCGGTGAGCGGGGGCGGAGCGTTGCGGTGCGGCGGGTTCGGTGGTGGCGGCGAGGGCGGGCGGGCGTGGGCCGGTCAGGAGTGGAAGGGCAGGCCCGCGTCGGCGGCCAGCTCCAGGTCGTCGGGGTCGGAGGGCGGCACCAGCGTGGCGGAGCCGTCGGTGACGGGGACGACGCCCAGCTCCAGCAGTTCGGCCATGGCGGCGCTGCCCGCCATGTCGCGGACCTGGAGCTGGTAGCGGGCGGTGGTGCGGTAGGCGCCGCCCGCGTCGTCGCCGGTGCGCTGGAGGAAGCCGGAGTCGGTGAGGAAGGCGACGGCCTTGCCGATGATGCCGGTGGTGGACCCGGCGAGGCGGCGGGCGTCCTTAGTGGCGCCGGTGGAGCTGCGGCGGGTGTAGATCCGCCAGCCCGCTTCGAGGCCGGGGGTGTCGGTGGCCGGGTCGGTGTTGTCGCCCTGTTCCTCGGCGCGCTCCTCCAGTCGGCGGCAGGCCTGGCGTACGAAGGCGTCGACGCCGTTGACCGTGATGCGGCCGATGTAGGCGTCGTCCGCGAGGTCCTCGGGGCGGGGGAAGGCGAGGGCGGCGACGGCGAGGTGGGCCAGGCCGTGCAGGAAGCGGTCGGCGGCGTCGGAGGAGGCGCGGCGGGCGTAGTCGCCCATGCGAACGGCGAAGACCGAGTCCTCGGCGGCGGTCACGGCCATCCCGGCGCGCGGGGAGACCTCCAACACGATGAGGCCGAGTCCGGTGGCCACGGCGTCGGCGAGCCGGGCGAAGGAGTTCTCCTCGCGGTAGCGGCGGAGCAGGTCGGCGTATTCGGCGTCCCGGGCGGGCAGCAGCTTGGGCTGGAGCCCGAAGGAGACCAGCCGGGCGGCGTCGGCGGCGTCGGCCGGGGTGACGGGCGCCGGGCCGGTGGGCTCGCCGCCGGGCGGGGGCGGGGAGTCGGCGGCGTAGAGGGCGGCGCCCGCGTACGGAACGGGGGAAGCGGCCTGCGCGGCCGCCGTCCCGGCGGGGGCCGTGGCCGGACCGGCGTACGCGGAGGGGCGGTTCCACGCGTCGGGGCGCTCGGCGTCGTGGTCGCTCACGGCTGGGACTCCTCGGTACGGGACGGCGCGGTGCGATGTGGCTGGATGGGGAAGGGCGCAATACGGGACGGCGTGACGCGCGCCGGCGTGATGCCGGAAGGGGCGGTAGGGGACGGCGCGGTGCGGCAACGCGCGGTACGGACAGGGCCGTCGCGGTGCGGAGCGGGCCCGGGGCCGGTCATGACGCCTCCTGGCGGTCGGCCGCCATGCCGGCCGCGTCCAGCAGGGCGGTGCCGACGATGAGGTCGGCGCCGCCGAACTCCGGGTCGTCCAGCTCGGTGCCGTCGTCGACCGCGAACAGCAGCCGCCGCTCGCCCTGGCGGTAGGCGGTGCCGACCGGGGGGCTGGCGGCGTGCACGGCGAGCAGGGCGACCAGGTAGGGCAGATCGGCGTCGCCGCCGCGGCGGGCCTCGGCGAGCAGGCCGGAGAGGCGGCGCGGGGCGTCGTGCTCCAGATCGAGCAGGGTCATGGCGCGGGTCAGCTGCTCCTCGCTGAAGCGGCTGTCGTCCGGGGTGGCGATCAGGTCGGGCTCGGGCATCTCCACGCCCAGGTGCTCCCGTTCCAGCGGCGGGGTGAGGAGCAGGTCCACCAGGTCCCCGACGCGTACGGAGACGGGGGTGCGCAGTCCGGTGCCGTGGGCGAAGAAGGCGTCGGTGGCCCGGGTGGACCGCTCGACGGGCAGCGGGAGGAGCGGGGCGAGGAGCTGCCCGTACAGATCGAGGCCCGCGTGGGCGGCGGGGGGCGCGAACGCCTGGCGGTCCTGCTCCGCGCGGAAGAGGGGGCCCGCTTCCAGCAGCCGCGACTGGAGCTGGGTGTGGCGGCGGATGCAGTCCTTGACGATGTCGACCAGCTCGGCGGCGCGGCGCTTGTGCTCGGGGTCCTCGGCCTCGTCGCGCGCCTTGCGGATGTTGGTGAGGATCGCGTTCTCGTGGCGGTAGCGGTCGGCCACGTGCTCCAGGGCTTCGGCGATCATGTCCGGGACGGTGTGCAGCCAGTCGACGGCGCGCACGTTGCGCCGGGTGGCCTCCAGGGTCCGGCGCAGCGTCTCGGCGTACTGCACGGTGCGGTAGCGGGCCTGTTCGGCGGCGAGCTGGGCGTCCGCGAGGCGGCCCCGGCTGATGAGGACCTCCAGCTTGACCTCGGCGGCGATCTGGGCGCTGGTGACGTCGGTGTCGAGCGCGCCGACGAGGACGTTGACCGCTTCGTCGGTGGCGCGGAGGTAGACCGTGCCGCCGTGGCCCGGGACCTCCTCGATGAGCTTGAAGTCGTAGTCCCGGCGGACGTAGACGCCGTCGGGGCCGAAGGTGCCGTAGACCGCGCGGAAGCCGCGGTCGACGCTGCCGACGTTGATCAGGTTCTCCAGGACCCAGCGGGCGACCCGTTCGTGCTCGGCGACGGGGCGGCCGGGTGCCTGGGCGCCCACGCGGGGCAGCAGTCTGGCCACTATCTGGTCGTGGTCGGCCCCGGTGTCGAAGTCCATGTTGAGCGTGACGTGGTCGATCGCGGCGAGGGCGATCTCCGCCATGGCGTAGACCGTGTACTCACCGGCCAGGTTCGCCTTGCGCACGTCGAGGTCGTGCAGCGGCGCCGTGCACGCGAGCGCGCGCAGCCGCCGCGAGAGCCCCTCGTCGGCGGCCGGGCCCGGGGCGGGGCGGGGCCCCGCGCTGAGCTGCGGCGCAGCGGTGTCCGTGTCGGCAGGCGAAGTCACGTGGGACAGATTAGGTCCTCGCACTGACAACGGTCGAAACGGCGTTTATGCGACCGGTTCCCTCCGGCCTCCCAGGAGCGGACGGCCCGACCTCCCGCCCCCGTCGACGCCGCGCCCGCCCCGGCCGTCCTCCCTAGGAGTCCACTGCGGGGAACCCGGGAGGAGGGGCCAGGGCCGTGGCCCCTCCTCCTGGAGCACGGCCCTGATTCCCCGTCAGGCCGCCGAGGCGTCCGGCCCGATGCGGCTGCGTACCGCCGTCTGGACCTCGGCCTCCTCGGCCGGGTCGGCGGCGAGTCGGCGCAGGCGTTCGGCGACGCGGATGTCCCCGGTCTCGGCGTGCAGCGCGGCCACCTCGCGGGTGGTCTCCTCGCAGTCCCAGAGGCACTCCACCGCGAACCCGGTGGGGAAGGACGGGTCGGTGGCGGCCAGGGCGCGGGCGGACCGGCCCCGCAGGTGCGAGGAGGACGTCTCGCGGTAGACGTGGCGCAGTACGGGGGCGGCGCAGGCGATGCCGAGGCGTCCGGCGCCGTCGACGAGGGTCCAGAGGCGGGGGGCGTCGGGGCCGTCGCCGCGTACGGTCTCCCGCAGGGCGCCGAGCACCTGGGGAGCGTCCTGGGCGGTGCCGCGGCAAGCGAGGACTCCGGCGGCCGAGGCGCCGAGGGCGTCGGGCCGGCGGGCCCAGCGCCGGGCGCGCTCGACGGCGGCGTCGCAGGTCATCCGCTCGAAGGCGGCGACGGCCGTGTCGGCGACGGTCCGGGCGGGGCTGCTCGCGGCGGCCTCGATGAGGTCCAGGGCGGCGGGGTCGCCGGTCTCCGCGAGGTAGTGCAGGGCGGCGCAGCGGGCGCCTTCGGCGCCGTCGCGGGCGGCCTCGACGATCAGCGGCAGGTCGTCGGGTCCGGCGACGGCGGTGAGGCAGCGGGCGGCGGGGAGGTGCAGTTCGCTGCCGCGTTCCAGCGCCTGCTGGGCCCAGTCGAAGACGGCCTGGACGCTCCAGCCGGGCCGGGGTCCCCCGGGGCGCAGCTGCCGCTGCCACCGGTCGAAGGAGCCCTGTTCGGTGGCGGTCCGGACCCGGGCGCCCACCTCGTCGCGGGGGTCGTCGGCCCACAGCCGCCAGGGGCGCGGTTCGAAGGAGTCGCGGACGGCGGCGGCGAGGTGGGCGGCGCCGTCCTCGGTGGCCGGGAACCGGCGGAGGACGGGCAGCGCGAGGGAGCGCAGGCCCGCGTCGTCGTCGCGCAGGGCGAGTTCGTCCAGGGCCCAGGCCCAGTTGGCGCCGGTCGCGGCGTAGCGGCGGAGCAGGGCCAGGGCGTCCTCGCGTCCGTAGGAGGCGAGGTGGCCGAGGACGGAGAGCGCGAGCCCGGTGCGGGAGTCGTCGGTGTCGGTGTGGTCGTCGGGATCGGCGAGGTGGCGCTCGATCTCCTCGACACCACCGTCGAGGTCCAAATACAGGCGGGCGTAGTAGAGGGAGCGGTTCTCCACCTGCCAGTCGTGGCGGGGGTCGCTCACGACGCAGTGGTTGAGGGCCGCGAGGGCCTCGGGGCGGGGTGCGGCGAGCGCGTGGAGCGTGCCGTCGCCGCGGCCCCGCTGCAACAGGCCGAGCAGGGTGCCGCTCGGCGCTATGAACGGATCGAACATGGAAGAGAGCCTCACATCAAGCTGTCGACGCGACCGGGACCGTGCGGTGCCCCGTGCCTCTCGGCACGAGCGGGTGTCCGGGGGACACCGCTACGCCGCGCCGGTACATGATCGGCCGCCCGTCGTCCTTCGCCTGGTGTAGAGCATCTTCCTCTGCCTCTCGTCGGTGGCCCTGAGCGGGCCCGCGACGTCATGATGACCCAGCCATTTCGCCACCGCGACCACATTTCCGACGGACCGGTCAGCTGGCCGTGCGGCGGACGCGCCCGCGGGCGGGGCCGCCGGTGCCTCACCGGGCACCGAAGCGCTCCAGCAGCTCGGACTTGCCGAACATCCGGGCCGTCTCCAGCGCGGACGGGGTACCGGCGGCCGGATCGGCGCCCGCGGTGAGCAGGGCGTCGAGAACGGCGTCCTCGCCCTTGAAGACGGCTCCGGCCAGCGGGGTCTGGCCGCGGTCGTTGGCCCGGTCCGGGTCGGCGCCGCGGGCGAGGAGGGCGGTGACCGCCTCGGCGTGCCCGTGGTAGGCGGCGAGCATCAGCAGCGTGTCCCCCCGGTCGTTGGTGAGGTTGGCGGGGACGCCCGCGTCGACGTAGGCGGCGAGCGTCTCGGTCGCGCCGGTGCGGGCCAGGTCGAAGACCTTGGTCGCCAGCTCGACCACCTCGGGGTCGGGGGTTGCGCTCATCGGTCGGGGCCGCCTTCCTTGACTGCTGCCGCGGCGGTGACCGCCGCGTCGGCCGGGTGGGGAGGGGTGCCGCACGAGGCCGTACGAGTGAATCGACAGGGTACTGCTCCCGGGCCGACATGACCGGGCCCGGATACGGCAAGGGATCACCGGGGCTGATCCCTGCCCGGCACGGACGCACCGATGCCGCTCCCTGGGAACCGACTTTCGTGGGCCAGTCAAGTGAAAGCGCGGGATATTCACTCGATTGCACCTTTTGTCGTATAGATACTTCCCGTGATCCTGGAAGGACTCATGGTGACTGTCCCCCTCATCCAGGAGAGAACCGCTCATGATCCTTTCCATCTCGGGCGTGGTCCTGCTCGCGATCATCGTCTTCCTGTTCTTCAAGAAGGACGGGCTCAAGGCCTCCCACGCCATCGTCTGCGCCCTGTTCGGCTTCTACCTGGCCGGCACCGCCATCGCCCCGAGCATCACCGCGGGCGGGGCGAGCCTCGCCGGCCTGCTGGGCGGGATCAAGTTCTGACCCTCCGCGACCGCTTCCACCCCTTCAGGAGACCGACGTGGCCCGGCGACCACTCCCCCGCGTTCTGAGCAGCGGCAGCGCTTCGATCACTCGCAGCAGAGAGATCGCGCGCACGGCCGCCGACAACGCCACCGACGTGCTCCATCCGCTGATCACGGTGGTCCGCGGTCTGCGGCTGCTGGCCGTCTCCGGCCGGCAGAAGTGGGCCGCGACACCCAAGGAACGGCGTGGTCCCAAGCTGTTCCTCGCCGCGGCCTGCGTGCTCGTGGTGGCGCTCGTCCCGTACGGGCCGATCCTGGCCCTGGTCACGGTGATGGGCGCCGCCGCCTGGAAGGGGCGGGAGCGGACCCCGGTGAAGACCGGTCCCGACGAGGCGGAGACCTCCCGCCTGCGCGCCCTGTACGAGGGGCTCGTACCGTACTTCTCGGTACCGGAGGACCCCAGTCCGCTGTTCGCCCACGGCGGCGACTGGGAGGCGGCCTTCACGGGCCACGCCTTCGACGAGGCCGGGCGGATCACCCGCCTGGAGATCTCCTACCCCGCCTACTTCCCCGACGGCGAGGCCGCCGCCCGCTCCCGGATCGAGCAGTTGCTGCACGCCAAGTCCGGGCGGGACCGCGAGTACCGCTTCCACTGGGACGAGGAGGCGGGCCGCCTGGTCATGACCGTGCTGGACACGCTGCCCGCCACGGTCGTCGCCCAGCGCTTCGTCACCGCCCCGGGCGAGACGGTCCTCGGCTTCACCGACCCGGACGCGGTCGACCGTACGGTCCCGGTGCGCGACGGCGACGGGACGGTCGACGCCTCCCCGGTCGTCTGGCGGACCGGGGGCCGCTCCACCGAACCGCATCTGCTGGCCGTCGGGCAGCCCGGCGGCGGCACCACCACGCTCCTGCGCTCGATCGCCCTCCAGGCCCTCCAGCACGGCGACGTCCTCCTCGTCGACGGCAGCGGGACCGGCGAATACGGGGCGCTCGCCGGGCGCACCGGCGTCCTCGCCCTGGAGTCCGGGCTCGGCGGGGCCCTGGCCACGCTGGAGTGGGCGGCGCACGAGACCGAGCGGCGCCTGATCACCGCCAACCGGGCCCGCCAGAGCGGCCACCCGGTCCCCGACGACGTACGACGGCCGCTGTGGATCCTGCTGGACCGCCCGAGCGCCCTCGGCCACCTCGCGGCGTCCGACGACAGACCCGATCCGCAGGAACTGCTCCGGATCCCGCTGCGGCACGGGCGGGCGGCCCAGGTCACCGTCGTCCTGGCCGAGCAGTTCGACGCGCTGGACGGCCTGACCGAGACGGTACGCACGCACACCCGCGCCCGTGCGGTCCTCGGCCCGGCCACCGCCGAGCAGATCGCCGCCGTGCTGGGCGCCGGACCCAGCACCACGCCGCCGCCCGCGTTCCCCCCGGGCCGCGGCTACGCCCGCCTGGGCACCGGCCCGGTCCTGCGCGTCCAGGTCCCGGCCACCCCCGACCCGTACGACGACGACACCAGCGACGCGGACCGGCAGGCGGTCCTCGACCTGCTGCCCGCCCGGCCCGCCGCCGAGGAGACAGCGCCGGAGGGACCTGCCACCGAGCCGGTCCCCGTGGCGGTCGAGGCGGTCGTCGCCGAGGCGAGGCCCTCCGAGCCGCTGGCGAAGGCCCAGCCGGCGGGCGCCGAGAGCTGACCCCGACGCACCGAGGGCGGGGAGCGGGCCCGATGGCCCGCTCCCCGCCCTCTGCCGTGCCCGCGCTCAGGCCACGAAGCTGCGCGGGGCGTCGGCCCCCGCGCCCGCCCCGGAGCGCACCAGCTCCACGGCCGCCGCCAGCCGCACGGCCGCCTCGTCGGCCACCGGACCGGCCACCGTGAACGGCAGGCGTACGTACCCCTCGAAGGCACCGTCCACCCCGAAGCGGGGGCCCGAGGGCACCCGGACGCCGACGCGTTCGCCCGCCACGGCCAGCCGGGAGCCGGACAGGCCGCCGGTGCGCACCCAGAGCGTCAGTCCGCCGCGCGGCACCGTGAACTCCCAGTCCGGCAGCTCCCGGCGCACCGCCGCGACCAGGGCGTCGCGGTTCTCGCGGGCCTGAAGGCGCCGGACCTCGACGGCCTCCTCCCAGCCGCCGGTGCTCATCAGCCAGTTGATCGCGAGCTGTTCCAGGACCGGGGTGCCCATGTCGGCGTAGGCACGGGCGGCGACCAGGCTGCGGATGACGTCGGGGGCGGCCCGGACCCAGCCGATCCGCATCCCCGCCCAGAACGCCTTGCTGGCCGAGCCGACGGTGAGGACCGTGCTGCCCGCCGGGTCGAAGGCGCACACCCGGCGCGGCATGGCGAGGCCGGGGTCCAGGCGGAGTTCGTTCATCGTCTCGTCCACCACCAGGACCGTTCCGGCGGACCGGGCGGCGTCGACCAGTTCGCGGCGCTGCTGCTCGTCGGCGAGCGCCCCGGTCGGGTTGTGGAAGTCGGCCACCACGTAGGCGAGCCGGGGCGCCGCGTCGCGCAGCACCTGCCGCCAGCGGTTCATGTCCCAGCCCGTCAGGCCGTCCCCCATCGCGACGGGGACGAGCCGGGCGCCCGCCTCCCGCATCAGCTGGAGGATGTTGGCGTAACTGGGCGACTCGACCGCGATCCGTTCACCACGGCCCGCGAAGAGATGGCAGATCGCGTCGATGGCGCCCATCGCGCCGGTGGTGACCATGATCTGCTCCGGCATGGTGGGGATGCCGAGCGCGGTGTAGCGGTCGGCGATCATCCGCCGCAGCGCGGGCAGCCCGGCCGGGTAGTCGCCGTGCGTGTGGGCATACGGAGGCAGCTCCTCCAGCGCCCCCTGGACCGCGCGGGTCAGCCAGGGTTCGGGGGCGGGCAGGGCCGCGCAGCCCAGGTCGATCATCGAGCCGAGCGACTCCGGAGGCAGCGGCTCCAGGCCCCGGGCGGGCAGCGGGTTGCCCGCCGGGACGGCAGTCCAGCTGCCGGCGCCGCGCCGCGACTCCAGGAACCCTTCGGTGCGCAGCGCCTCGTAGGCGGCGGCGACCGTGGTGCGGCTGACCGAGAGGGCGAGGGCCAGTTCGCGTTCGGCGGGCAGCCGGGCGGCGACCGGGACCCGGCCCTCCAGCACCAGGAGCCGTACGCCGTCGGCGAGCGCGCGGTAGGCGGGGGACTTGCGGCCACCGGGCCCGGTGGGCCGGGGCTGCTGGGAGCCGAGCTGCCGGGCGAGCTGGGCCGCCCCCACGGTCGAAGTCCACTGCGCCATCGACATCAGTCCACCTTCCTCAAATTGGCCATACTCGGCGGCCTGCCCCCTGCCACAGAGTGCCATGGAGCAGTCCACCAGCACGACGTCAGGAGGCACGACGTGGTCAGGACCACCGGCCGGAGCACCATCCGTCTCACCCGGCGGCTGGTCCAGCTGTACGCCGGGCTGGCGCTGTACGGGGCGAGTTCGGCGCTCCTGGTACGGGCCGGGCTCGGTCTGGAGCCGTGGGGGGTGCTCCACCAGGGGCTCGCGGAGCTGACCGGGATCTCCATCGGCGTGGTCTCCATCGGCGTCGGCGCGGTCGTCCTGCTGCTGTGGATCCCGCTGCGCCAGCGTCCGGGGCTGGGCACGGTCTCGAACGTGTTCGTGGTCGGCCTCGCGATGGACGGGACGCTGGCCGTGCTCGGCGATTTCGACGGCCTCGGCCTCCGCGTTCCCGCGATGGTGCTGGGGGTGGTGCTGAACGGGGCGGCGACCGGCCTGTACATCAGCGCCCGGTTCGGCCCGGGGCCGCGCGACGGGCTGATGACCGGACTGAACCAGGTCACCGGCCGCTCCATCCGGCTGGTCCGGACAGTGATCGAGGTGGCGGTCGTGGTGACAGGCTTCGCGCTGGGCGGCTCGCTGGGGGCGGGCACCGTGCTGTACGCCCTGGCGATCGGTCCGCTGGCCCAGTTCTTCCTGCGGGTCTTCGCGGTCCGCGAGGCCGTGAGCACCGCTTCGGGCGAACCGTCCACCCCCGCGCCACCCGGGAGCCCCGGCCCCGTTGCCGCCCCGGCGTCCGGACAGGACATACTGCCGCGGTGACAGCGAGCCGCCACCCCTACCTGGACCACTCGACGCCGATCCCCTTCGCCCACCGCGGCGGGGCGGCGGACGGCGTGGAGAACACCGTGACCGCCTTCCGCCGGGCGGCCGCGGCGGGCTACCGCTACTTCGAGACCGATGTGCACACCACGGCGGACGGCAGGCTGGTCGCCTTCCACGACGCGACCCTGGACCGGGTCACCGACGCCCGGGGCCGGATCTCCGAGCTGCCCTGGAGCGAGGTGCGCCGGGCCAGGGTCGCGGGCGCCGAACCGCTCCCGCTCTTCGAGGAGTTGCTGGAGGAGTTCCCCGGGGCCCGGTGGAACGTGGATCTCAAGGCGGAGTCCGCCCTGGAGCCGCTGCTCACCCTGATCCGCCGGACCGACGCCTGGGACCGGATCTGCGTCGGCTCGTTCTCCGAGGCCCGGGTGGCCCGCGCGCACCGACTGGCCGGGCCGCGGCTGGCCACCTCCTACGGGGTGGGCGGCGTCCTCGCCCTGCGGCTGCGCTCGTGGGGGGTCCCGGCGCCGCTGCGCGCGGGCGCGGTCTGCGCGCAGGTGCCCCAGCGGCAGGGCCCCGTCCCGGTGGTGGACGCCCGGTTCGTGCGGACGGCGCACGCGCTGGGGCTCCAGGTGCACGTGTGGACGGTGAACGAGCCGGAACGGATGGCGGCGCTCCTGGACCTCGGCGTGGATGGCATCATGACCGATCACATCGAGACGCTGCGGACGGTGCTGAGCGGGCGGGGGGCCTGGTCCTGATGCCCGCTCAGGCCGCGGCCGCGGGGACGACACAGGGGGCGCGGGGTTGAGCAGCGGGACCACGGGGAAAGCCGATCCGGCCGGACAGCCTCCGGGCGGGGGGTCCGCGGCGGCGCGGCGGCGCGAACAGCGCGGCTGGTATTTCTACGACTTCGCCTGCTCCGTCTACTCCACGAGCGTGCTGACCGTCTTCCTCGGTCCGTATCTGACGTCGGTCGCCAAGGCTGCGGCCGGTCCCGACGGGTTCGTGCATCCGCTGGGCATACCCGTGCGCGCGGGCTCACTGTTCGCGTACTCCGTCTCGGCCTCCATCGTGGTGGCCGTGATCCTGATGCCGCTGGTGGGCGCGGCGGCGGACCGTACCGGGCGCAAGAAGCCGCTGCTGGCGGCGGCCGCTTACACCGGGGCGGCGGCGACGGCCGGGATGTTCTTCCTGGACGGCCACCGCTATCTGCTGGGCGCGTTCCTGCTGATCCTCGCCAACGCGTCGATCTCCGTGTCGATGGTGCTGTACAACGCCTATCTGCCGCAGATCTCCACCCCCGAGGAGCGCGACGCGGTCTCCTCGCGCGGCTGGGCCTTCGGCTACACCTCGGGCGCCCTGGTCCTCGTACTGAACCTGATCCTGTACACCGGCCACGACTCCTTCGGTCTCACGGAGTCCGACGCGGTGCGGATCTGTCTGGCGTCGGCCGGTGTGTGGTGGGGCGCGTTCACGCTCGTCCCGCTGCGGCGGCTGCGCGACCGGCGGGTCCCGCCCGGCGGCGAGGGGGCGGTCGGCTCCGGCTGGAAGCAGCTGATGGCAACCCTCAGGGACATGCGGCGCCACCCGTTGACGCTCTCGTTCCTGCTCGCGTATCTCGTCTACAACGACGGCATCCAGACGGTGATCTCGCAGGCCTCGCTGTACGGCTCCGAGGAGCTGGGCCTGGACCAGACGACGCTGATCGTCGCCGTCCTGCTGGTGCAGGTCCTGGCGGTGGCCGGGGCCCTCGGGATGGGGCGGCTCGCGCGGACGTACGGCGCCAAGCGCACGATTCTGGGGTCGCTGGTGGTCTGGACCGCGATCCTGGTCTGCGCCTATCTGCTGCCCGCCGACGCGCCCGTCTTCTTCTTCGTTCTCGCGGCGGCCATCGGACTGGTGCTGGGCGGCAGCCAGGCGCTCTCGCGGTCGCTGTTCTCGCATCTGGTGCCGCGCGGCAAGGAGGCGGAGTACTTCTCCGCGTACGAGATGAGCGACCGGGGTCTGAGCTGGCTGGGGCCCCTGGTGTTCGGTCTGGCGTACCAGCTGACGGGCAGCTACCGGGAGGCGATCATCTCGCTGATCGTGTTCTTCGCACTCGGCGCGGTGCTCCTCGCGCGGGTCCCCGTACGGCGTGCGGTTCAGGCCGCGGGCAACCCCGTGCCGGACCGGATTTAGACGTTGAAGTCAAAGGCCGGTAGTGTACGTCTTTGGCCTGCCCGGAGGACCGTTACTGCGAGTGGAAGCAGCTCATCGTTGAGTGACAACATCCGCCAGAGGTGACAAACCGGGCATGGGCGGGTATCCAACCCAGACAAAGCAGCGGCACGACGGGCGACGCATGACCGGCAACGGGAATCTTTGCCGCCGACCGGACGTTGACCGGATGACGACGACAGCGACAATTTGTCCTGTGGGCGACAAGCCCGGGAGGCACGATTCATGAGTGAGCGAGCTCTCCGCGGCACGCGACTTGTGGTTACCAGCTACGAGACGGACCGCGGCATCGATCTGGCCCCGCGCCAGGCGGTGGAGTACGCATGCCAGAACGGACATCGATTCGAGATGCCGTTCTCGGTGGAGGCGGAGATTCCGCCGGAGTGGGAGTGCAAGGCGTGCGGCGCCCAGGCACTCCTGGTGGACGGTGACGGCCCCGAGGAGAAGAAGGGCAAGCCCGCGCGCACGCACTGGGACATGCTCATGGAGCGGCGCACCCGCGAGGAGCTGGAGGAGGTGCTGGCCGAGCGGCTGGCCGTCCTGCGTTCCGGAGCCATGAACATCGCCGTGCACCCGCGGGACAGCAGGAAGTCCGCCTGACCGCGTAACACCGCACAGCGCTACAGCCACACAACAGCACCAGCACCAAGAGCCGGATCTCCTGTGCGGCGGGAGGCTCAGGGAGTGAGCGGCGGACGGGGGTCCTCGTCCCGGCGGGAGGAGTCCGAGGGGGCCTGGGTGCCGTCCTCGCGGATCACCTCGCCCGGGACGACCTTGCCGTCCGGCCGGTGGATACGGGCCTGCTGGAAGGCATCGGAGAAGCCGCCCGGCGACGCCTCCCGCATCCGGCGCTCCAGCGACCGCTCCGCGCGGCGGCTGATCAGGGCGCGGACCGGCGGCACCAGCAGGAGGAGTCCGGCCGCGTCCGAGACCAGGCCGGGGATGAGCAGCAGCAGCCCGCCCAGCATCAGCAGGCCGTTGCCCCGGGTGCCCTTCTCGCCCCCGGGGGCGAGCGGCGGGGCGTCGGTCGCGCCGGGCTGCCCCGGCATCCGCTGGAGGGTCTCGGTCAGGTTCTTGAACGCGCGTCGGCCGGCGCCCTTGATGACCGCGGCGCCGAGCACCGCCCCGGCCACCAGAACCAGGAAGACGGTGAGACCGCCCGCGGCCGACGCGACCACGGTGAGCAGCCAGATCTCCAGCACCAGCCAGGCGGCCAGAGCCAGGGGCAGGAATCTGCGGACGCGCGAGCGCCGGGGACGGGTCGGGGGCGGAGTGCCGGTCGTCATGCCCCCAGTGTGCCCGTAACGGCGTGCGAACGGGATAAGGGGGTGATCATGGACCGGGGCTTTCCGCGCCCGCCGCTCCGGTCAGGGGTTCCCGCGGCCCAGGATCTTGTTCGCGCGGGAGGTGATGCCCCAGCCGGTGACCCGCCACAGCGCCTCGACGAGGATGTCCCGGCTCATCTTGGAGTCGCCGACCTCGCGGTCCACGAAGGTGATGGGCACCTCGACCACGTGGTAGCCCGCCTCGACGGCGCGGCGGGCCAGGTCCACCTGGAAGCAGTAGCCCTGGGAGGCGACGGCGTCGAGGCCGAGGCCCTGGAGGGTGCCGGTGCGGAAGGCTCGGTAGCCGCCGGTGACGTCGCGCACCGAGAGGCCGAGCGCCAAGCGGGAGTAGAGGCTGCCGCCCCGGGAGATGACCTCACGGCTCCTGGGCCAGTTGACCACCCGGCCGCCGGGCACCCAGCGCGAGCCGAGGACCAGGTCGGCGCCCTTGAGCGCGGTGAGCAGCCGGGGCAGTTCCTCGGGCTGGTGGGAGCCGTCGGCGTCCATCTCGACGAGCACGCCGTAGCCGTGCTCGGAGCCCCAGGCGAAGCCCGCGAGGTACGCGGCGCCGAGCCCCTCCTTGCCCTTGCGGTGCAGGACGTGGACCTGGTCGTCGGCGGCGGCGATCTCGTCGGCCGCCTTGCCGGTGCCGTCGGGGCTGTTGTCGTCGGCCACCAGGATGTCGGCGTCCGGGACGGCGGAGCGCACCCGGCCGACGATCGGTCCGATGTTCTCGACCTCGTTGTAGGTCGGGATGATCACCAGAACCTTGCCGAGCGGGCCGAACTGCCTCTGACCGCCGTCGTTCACTACTGCCCCTTAGAGTCCGTGCACAGAGGGACACCATATCCAGCGCACGGGGCCCTGGGACCCGCACCCACGGCACTGAACTGCGGATCGGGGCCCGGCGCCCTTCGGGCCGACCTGGGACCCGCTGGCTGCGGGTCGACCGAAAGCCGTTGTCTACTGAGCGTCCGGGCCCCACCCGGGTCCCACCCTCCGTCCGGCTGAAACCTTCCCTCGCCCCGAGGCGCGGGCGCTGAACCTGGCTGTCGGCGGTGGTGCGCCGGTGCGGCACACCCCCTCATGACCCAGCGGCGTTCGACGACTGCGTGGAGGTCCAACCGGTCGGACGTCCTGTGGTGGACCCGGCCGAACCTACCGGCCCCCGGGCGCTTTCTGTCAACACCTGTGCGACCTGCGCCTTTTGATCAAACTGCCTGGTCAGTGCGGAGGACCCCCGGGCGCCGGGGCGGCCCGGGGGCCATCGATCGGCGGTACGAAATGTCCCGACGTCACTCGTTCGGTCGTACGTAGACCGTCTGTCCGAGGACCACCGTGCGCAGGCAGACGGGCAGCTCCGCCCCGGGCGTGAGGTCCGGCAGGCCGGGTGTGCCGGACCGGGGGTCGGTGGACCAGCGGGCGACCCGGTCGTCGGGGGCCTGGACCAGCAGGTCGGCGCCCCGCCAGAGCGCGTAGTCGGCCGGGGCGCCGGGGACCAGGAGCCCCGCGTCGTCCCGGCCCGCGGCCCGCCAGCCGCCCCGGGTGTGGGCGGTGAAACCGGCGCGGACCGAGACGCGGTGCTCCGGGGTGCGGTGGTGGGCGGCGGCCCGGACGGCCCCCCAGGGGTCGAGCGGGGTGACCGGGCTGTCGGAGCCGAAGGCGAGCGGCACTCCGGCGCGCAGGAGCGCGGCGTACGGGTTGAGGGTGGCGGCCCGTTCCGCGCCGAGGCGTTCGGCGTACATGCCCTCCGGACCGCCCCAGGCGGCGTCGAAGGCGGGCTGCACGGAGGCGGTGAGGCCCAGCTCGGCGAAGGCGGCGACGGTGGCGGGGGTGAGCATCTCGGCGTGCTCGACCCGGTGGCGGGCGGCCCGCACCCGGGCGAGGCCGACCGTCTCGGCGGCGGCCCGCACCCCGGCCACGACGGCGGACAGGGCGGCGTCGCCGATGGCGTGGAAGCCCGCCTGGAGGCCCGCCTCGGTGCAGGCGGTGACATGGGCGGCGATTTCCGCGGCGTCCAGGTGCGCGGTGCCGGTGCTGTGCGGGTGGTCCGCGTAGGGCTCGTGCAGGCAGGCGGTGTGCGAGCCGAGGGAGCCGTCCACGAAGAGGTCGCCCGCCGCACCGGCCGCCCCCAGCTCCCGGATCCGCCGGGCGCCCTTCTCGTCGCTGATCCCCTCGGCCCAGAGACCGAGGACCCGGGGGCCCGGCCGCTCGGCGGCGAGCGCCAGCAGGGAGGTGAAGTCCTCCTCGTCGGAGATCTCCGGACCGCCGCACTCGTGCACGGTGCCGATCCCCAGCGAGGCGGCGTGATCGAGGGCGGCGCGCTGGGCGGCGGCCCGCTGGGCCGGGGTCACCGCGGCGTGCGCGGCGGCCCGGACGGCGTGGTGGGCGTCGCCGGTGAGCGGCGCGTCCGGGTGGTAGCCGGTCATCGCGGTGATGCCCGGGACCCGGTCGAGGAGGGCGGTGGTGACGACGGCGGAGTGCACGTCGATCCGGGGCAGGTACAGCGCCCGCCCGCCGGTCGCCTCGTCCAGCTCGGCGCGTGAGGGGTGGCGCCGTTCCGGCCAGCGGGCTGCGTCCCAGCCGTGGCCGAGCAGGACGTCCCCGGCGGCGCGCCCGCGCGCGTAGGCGCGGATCAGGCCGAGGGCCTCGGTGAGCGTACCGGCGGCGGACAGGTCGAGCCCGGTCAGCGCCAGGCCGGTCGCGGTGGTGTGCACATGGGCGTCGGTGAACGCCGGGGTGACCAGGGCGCCTTCCAGGTCGACCACCTCGTCGACGCCGCTCGCGAAGGCGTCGGCGGCCCCTTCGGACCCCACCCAGGCGACATGTCCGGCTTCCACGACCATCGCGGTGGCGAACGGGTCGGCCGGGCTGTGGACGTCACCGCCGCGCAGCAGCACGGTGCGGTGTCCGGGGGCGCTTCGGGGGGCGGTGCTCTGGCTCATGGGACCAGTCTCGCGCCTGGCGGCGGCCGCCCGGACCCCGGCCCCCTCAGACGCGTGGGGGGCGGGCCTCGTACGGGGTGGAGAGGACGACCGTGGTCCGGGTGGAGACGCCCGCGAGCGAGCGGATCCGGGTGAGCAGGTGTTCCAGCTCCAGCGGGGTCGCCACCCGCACCTTGAGGATGTAGTTCTCGTCCCCGGCGACGCTGTGACAGGCCTCCAGCTCCGGCACTCCGGCGAGCCGTTCGGCGATGTCGTCGGGGGCGCTCGGGTCGAACGGCTTCACCGAGATGAACGCGGTGAGGGGCAGCCCGACGGCCTCGGGGTCGACGACGGCGGCGTAGCCGCGGATCACCCCGCGCTGCTCCAGCCGGCGGACGCGCTGATGAACGGCCGAGGTGGACAGGCCCGTGGCCTTGCCCAGGTCGGTGTAGCTCATCCGCCCGTCCTTGACGAGCAACTCAACGATCTGACGGTCCAGCTCCTCCATGCGGATCAACCTATGGCCCCGGACGCCCGTCGGCACAGCCGCGCGCCGCCCCGGACCGGCGCCTGCGGGCGCGGTGTGACCAATGCCACAGGTTTACGGACCGGTAGCGGGTGGCCCCGCGGTTATCGGCCACGCCTCGCGGGAAGTGCTTGCTGTGGTCGAGGCCGTGGCGCCTTGTGACCCACCCGAGGGGGACATTCCATGCAGAGCCTGAAGCTCACCGGACGTACCGAACCGGAGCCTGTCGATCCGGAGCCCGTCGACCCGGACGAGGACTCCACCGCGGACGTGTACGACATGTTCGAGATGGTCCGGGTGGTCTGCCCGGACTGCGCCCAGTCGATCGGACTGCCGGACGAGGAGGACGTCCTCCCCCAGCACGCCCGCTGCCTCACGCCGTGGAACCCGTTCGTCCTCACCGTCTGCGCCGGGACCGGCCGCCGCGTGACGGACGCCCTGCCCGCGGACGAGTTCCCGGAGCTCCAGGAACAGGAGACGGGGCTGCTGCTGACGCTCCCCCAGGGCCTGGACTGGCGGATGCAGCCCTTCTCGCACGCCGGAGGCCCCGGCTCCCGCCCGCTGCGCGTGCCGCGGCTGCGGCGCGAGGCCGCCTGACCCACTCCGTAAGGACGGCACCACGGCGGCCGCCCGTCGTGGTGACCGTGGCGGCGCGCCCGTTCGCCACCGCCCTTCCTGGTCCCCGGCGAACGGGCTCTCGAATCGGCGGGGCAGTGTCTCCGGCCCGGCCCGCCGCGTTGGCCTCGTATGACCACGCTGCATTCACCAGCCGGTACGGGTCGCCGCCGCCTCGCCGCCCCCGCCGCCGAAGAATCGGTTCCGCAGCCGAGTGCACACGCCCCGCGGCAGGGCGCGCCCGCGGGCCGGCGGGCCGCCCCGCAGCCCGCGCCCCAGCCGGTGCCGCAGCCGGTCGCCCCGTCGGCGTCCGGCGACCGCGCCTTCTCCGGGGCGCCCGCCCAGCCGCTGCCCCGCCCGGCCGGGGACTCGCCCCTGGGTTCGCCCGTCGACCCGCCGATCTACAGCGCGCTGCTGCGGCACTGGGAGAGTGCCGGCCGGACCCTGCCGGGCCGTCACGACCCGGAGTGAAACCAGGCCGCCGCGCTGCCCGTACCGTCCGGCCGGCCGCCGTGGGTCAGCGGGTCTCAGGACCCGCGAGGTGGCGTGCGATGACCATGCGCTGGATCTGATTGGTGCCCTCCACGATCTGGAGCACCTTCGCCTCGCGCATCAGCCGCTCGACCGGGAAGTCGAGCGTGTAGCCGTAGCCGCCGAGGACCTGGACGGCGTCGGTGGTGACGCGCATGGCCGCGTCCGTGCAGAACAGCTTCGCCATGGCCGCCTGCCGGGAGAAGGACTCCCCCGCGTCCCGCAGACGGGCCGCCTCCAGGTAGAGCGAGCGGCCCGCCTCGATCTGGGTGGCCATGTCCGCGAGCATGAACCGCAGTCCCTGGAAGTCCGCGACGGGGCGGCCGAACTGGTGCCGGTCGGTGGCGTAGCGGACGGCCTCGTCCAGGGCCGCCTGGGCCACCCCGACGGCGCAGGCGGCGATACCCAGGCGCCCGGAGTCGAGGGCGGACAGGGCGATGGCGAAGCCCTGGCCCTCCTCCCCGAGGCGGCGGTCGTCCCCGACGCGTACGCCGTCGAAGTGGAGCTGGGCGGTGGGCGAGCCCTTCATCCCCATCTTCTTCTCGGGGAGCGCCGCGCTCAGCCCCTCGGCGTCGCCGGGGACGAGGAAGGCCGTGATGCCACGCGGGCCTTCGGCGCCGGTGCGGGCGAGAACGGTGTAGAAGTCGGCGATGCCGCCGTGGGTGATCCAGGCCTTGGTTCCGGTGAGCACCCAGTCGTCGCCGTCGCGTACGGCCTTGGTGCGCAGGGACGCCGCGTCGGAGCCGGAGGCGGGCTCGGAGAGGCAGTACGCGCCGAGCAGTCCGCCGGAGAGCATCCCCGTCAGGTGCGCCGCGCGCTGCCCGTCGGTGCCGTATCCGGCGAGCGCGTGGCAGGCGAGGGAGTGGACGCTGACGCCGAGTCCCACCGTGAGCCGGGCGGCGGCCAGTTCCTCCAGGACCTGGAGGTAGACCTCGTAGGGCTGGTCACCGCCGCCGTGGGCGGAGCCGTACGGGAGTCCGAGGAGTCCGGACTCGGACAGGAGGGTGAAGACCTCGCGGGGAAAGACGCCCGCTTCCTCCTCCTCGGCCGCCCGGGGAGCGATCTCCTTGGACACGATGTCGCGGACGAGCGCGACGAGCTGCCGGGACTCCTCGGTGGGCAGACGGCGTTCCACCGGCTGCGGGGCACGGTCGGACATGACGGCGCTCTCCTCCCTGTCGGGCGTTGCGGCGGTCGCGCGCTCGGGGTGGGAGAGGCGCCGCCGGGTGGTCTCCCGGACGGACCCGGGAAAAAGCGAACTGCCCGGCCGATCCTGCCCTCCCGGGTCACGGGGGGCGCGGGGCTGTACGGCTGTGGCGGGTCGAGTATGCCCGATCGGGTGCCTGCCGTCACGGGGCAACAAGCCGGTCAGAGCGGTGCCGCGGCCCTCCGACGAGCGCTGTCCCGGCCCGGCCGGTGATCTCCGGAACGCCCCGGACCGTGATCACCGGGCAGGCCCGAACCATTGACCCACCTGGTCTAGTCCTTCTACGGTGCCACGGAACGGCTGACCGCCGCCGCGCCAAACCGGGCCCTGCCGACCGGAGTTCGGCCCGCACCCCCACGTACGAGCACGCACCGGGCGTCGCACGGCGGGCGGCAGTCGGACGAGACGACCTCAGCCCTCCCCCACGAGGAGCCACGATGACCGGACCGAATCGTTCCCGCGCCCGGCTCCGGGCGCTCGCCGCGGCCGCCTGTACGGCGGCGCTCGGCGCCACCCTGCTCGGCGTCACGGGCGCGTCCCCGGCCGGCGCGAGCGCCGCCGCCCAGCCCGCCGCCGCCACCGCACAGGAGGCCGCCCCCACGGCCGCCGCGGGTGGCAAGGTGATCGGATACTTCACCAACTGGGGCACGTACGACCGCGATTACCACGTCAAGGACATCGAGGCGTCGGGGTCCGCGGACAAGCTGACCCACATCAACTACGCCTTCGGCAACGTGACCGGCGGCAAGTGCGAGATCGGCGACGCCTACGCCGACCACGAGCGGGCCTACACCGCGGAGGAGTCCGTCGACGGGAAGGCCGACGCCGAGGACCAGGAACTGCGGGGCAACTTCAACCAGTTGCGCAAGCTGAAGAAGCTCCACCCCGACCTCAAGATCCTCTGGTCCTTCGGCGGGTGGAGCTGGTCGGGCGGCTTCGGTGAGGCGGCGAAGGACCCGGCCGCGTTCGCCCGGTCCTGCTACGACCTGGTCGAGGACCCGCGCTGGGCCGATGTCTTCGACGGCATCGACATCGACTGGGAGTACCCCAACGCCTGCGGCCTGACCTGCGACACCAGCGGCCGCGACGCGTACGGGAACCTGCTGGGCGAACTGCGCGAGGTCTTCGGGAGCGACAACCTGATCACCTCGGCGATCACCGCGGACGCCTCGGACGGGGGCAGGATCGACGCGGTGGACTACGCGGGGGCGGCGAAGCACCTCGATTGGTATCTGCCGATGACCTACGACTTCTTCGGCGCGTTCACGCCGCAGGGCCCGACGGCCCCGCACTCCCCCCTGACCTCCTACCCGGGCATCCCGTCGGAGGGGTCCAACTCCGACGCCACGATCTCCAAGCTGGCCTCGCTCGGCATCCCCGCGGAGAAGCTGCTGCTGGGGATCGGCTTCTACGGCCGGGGCTGGACCGGCGTCACCCAGTCCGAGCCGGGCGGCAGCGCGACGGGCGCCGCGCCGGGCACGTACGAGGCGGGCGTCGAGGACTACAAGGTGCTCAAGGACAGCTGCCCGGTCACGGGCAAGGTCGCGGGCACGACGTACGCCCACTGCGGGAACGACTGGTGGAGCTACGACACCCCGGAGACCATCGGCGCCAAGATGGACTACAAGAACGAGCAGGGCCTGGCGGGAACGTTCTTCTGGGAGCTGAGCGGTGACACGGCGGACGGCGAGCTGATCAAGGCGATCGACTGACCGTCCGCGCGGGCTGTGGGGGGGGGCGGCGGGCCCCCCCCCCCCCCCGGGGGGGGGCCGCCACCCCCCCCCGGCGGGGGCGCCCCCCCCCGCCCCCCACCCACACCCCCCCCCCCCCCCCCGGCGCGCCCCGCCGCGCGCCC
>NZ_JBIWOX010000030.1:0-48467 GCF_044767975.1 Streptomyces sp. NPDC101181
ACGCTTCCTTCGGCCCCGTATCACCGGGCCCTCCGGGCGCTTCCCTTCAGTCTTACCGTTCTTGCGTTTCCGACTCTACCAGACACTTTCCAGTGTCCGATTCCCGGTCGAAGCGGGCCGTACAGTTTCGCTTTTCAGGTTTTTCGCTTTCGCGCTTTCCCTTTCCGGCGAGTTTGACTCTATCAGATCCTTTCGGGTCTGATTCCCAGTCAGCGGGCTTTGCCATCACGGCCGTTGGGCCGTTCCGACGCTCAAACTCTAGCGGATTCCCCCGGTAGCTCATAATCGAGCCCTCGTCGTGAATTCCGGCATGCCGAAATCATCCCGAGTGGGAGGTCGTGCTGAGTTTGGTTGCCGCTTTCGCGGCGGGATGGGTTGCCGCCGAACCGTTCCGGCTCCGTGACAACTCGAAGAACTCTACGGATCCATCAGGGGTGTGTCAACCCGCCCTCAGGCGACCCCCGGCCATCCCCGGTTCAGGCGTCTCAGTCCAGGTCGGTGAGGCGGCCGCCCGCGTCCGGCTGGGCGTGTTCCACGCGGCGCAGCAGGCGGACCAGGAGTTCACCGAGGACCCCGCGGTCATCGCCGGACAGGTCCTGGAGGAGGTCCTCCTCGAAGTCGCTCGCCATGCGCATCGCCTCGAGCCACTTCGTGCGCCCCTCGTCGGTCAGCTCGACGATGACGCGGACCCGGTTGTTCTCGTCGCGGTCCCGGGTGACCAGGCCCTCGCCGGCCATGCGGTCGATGCGGTGCGTCATGGCGGCCGGGGTGAGGCCCAGGCGCTTCGCGAGTTCGCCGGGGCCGAGGCGGTAGGGGGCACCCGACAGGACGAGGGTCTTCAGGACCTCCCACTCGGCGTTGCTGATGCCGAGGGCGGCGACCTGTCGGCCGTACGCGACGTTCATCCGGCGGTTCAGGCGACCCAGGGCGGAGACGACCTGCTCGACCTGGGGGTCGAGGTCCCGGAACTCGCGCTGATACGCGGCGATCTGTTCGTCGAGGCTCGGCTCGCTGGGGCCGGGCTCCTCGGTGCTCTCGGACATGGCGGGCAGTATGACACGCCCCCACCACCCTTGAAGTCCTTCAGGCTGAAGTTTTCACCTTCTAACTTTAGTGTTAAAGTCTTTGAGTCTGATTCGTTCGGGGTCCTCGCGACCCCTCAGGTGTTTGAGGTAGGTGAGTGTGACCAGGGAGATGGGCGCAGCGCTGCGGCGGATTCAGCTGGGCAGCGCGCTGAGCGCGTTCGGGCTCGGGTTCACCGTCCCCTATCTGTACGTCTATGTGGCGCAGGTACGGGATCTGGGTGCCGGTACGGCGGGAGTCGTGCTGGCGGTCTTCGCGATGGCGGCGCTGGCCGTGCTGCCGTTCACCGGGCGGGCCATCGACCGGCGAGGGCCCTTGCCCGTGCTGCTCGTGGCCTCCGGGCTGGCCGCTGTCGGCGCCGCCGCCCTCGGGTTCGCGAGCAGCGTTCCGGCCGCCGTGCTGGCGGCCGCTGTGCTGGGCGCGGGCACCGCCGTCATGCAGCCCGCCCTGGCCACCATGCTCGTCCAGTGCTCCAGCGCCGCGACCCGTACCCGGGCTTTCGCCACGCAGTTCTTCCTCCAGAACCTGGGGCTCGGCCTCGGCGGGCTCGTCGGCGGTCAGCTCGTGGACGTCAGCCGTCCGGCGAGCTTCACCGTGCTGTTCCTGATCGAGGCCGTGATGTTCGTGGTGCTCGGCGCCATCGTCACCACGGTGCGGATGCCCCGTACGGCTTCGCTCGGTGACGCCCGGCCTGTGGACGGTTCCGTCGCGAAGGGCGGTGGGATGCGGGCGCTGCTCTCCCACCGGGCCATGGTGCAGCTGTGCGTGCTGGGGTTCGTGCTCTTCTTCGCCTGCTACGGGCAGTTCGAGTCCGGGCTCGCCGCGTACGGCACCGAGGCCGCGGGGATCCAGCCCTCGACGCTCGGCCTCGCGCTGGCCGCCAACACCGCGGTCATCGTCATCGCCCAGTTCGTCGTGTTGCGGCTCGTGGAGCGGCGGCGGCGCAGCCGGGTCATCGCCGCGGTCGGGCTGATCTGGGCCTTCGCCTGGATCGTGGCGGGTTACGCGGGGCTGGGGCACGGCAGCCAGGCCATGGCGACGGCCGCGTTCATCTCGACGTACGCGCTGTTCGGGCTCGGCGAGGCCATGCTGTCGCCGACCGTCGCCCCGCTGGTCGCCGATCTGGCTCCAGCGTCGATGGTCGGGCAGTACAACTCGGCGTTCGCTCTGTGCAAGCAGCTCGCGCTCGCGGTCGGTCCCGCTGTCGGCGGCCCGATGGGGGCCTCGCTGCACGGCCCGTACATCGTGACGTTCGTGCTGTTCTCGCTGGGGATCACGGTGCTCGCGCTGCGGCTGGGGCGTCGGCTCAGCCCCGTACAGGACCAGCCGTCGCTGGCCGACGTGCCCTCGCGGGTGGTGGCGGTGTCACTGCCGGAGGGCGGCGGGACCGGCGGAGCGATCGGGACCGTTCCGGCGGCTCGTACGGCGTCCGCCACGGCGTCCGCCACGGCGTCCGCCGGTCGCTGAGGGCGCTGCCCCGCACCCGGACACGGTCGATGCCGTGGCCGGTGCGGGGCCGCGGCGCGCTCACTCCTTGGGCAGGGCGAACTCGCACCAGACCGCCTTGCCGCCGCCCGGCGTGCGGCGGCTGCCCCACGACGTGGCGACGGACGCGACGATCTCGATGCCGCGTCCGGCCTCGTCCGCCGGTTCGGCCTGGCGGCGGCGCGGCAGGTGGTCGTCGCCGTCGGTGACCTCGATGATCAGCCGCCGGTCCGTGCGGCGCAGGCCCAGCCGCATGGGCGGGGTGCCGTGCTGGAGGGAGTTGGCGACCAGTTCGCTGGCGGCGAGGACGCCGCGGTCGCGGAGCTCGGCCGGGAACCGCCAGGACGACAGGACGCCGGTGGCGAAGGCGCGGGCGCGCGGGGCGGCCTCGACGCCGCCGAGGAGGTCGAGCGCGGCGTTGTGGAACCGCTCGGCGTCCGTCCCCGTGCGCGCGGGGTGCTGGACCACCAGGACCGCCACGTCGTCGTCGTGCTCGGCGGTCACTCCGAGGGAGCGGATCAGCCGGTCGCAGACCACCTGGGGCGACCCCTTGGCGCCGGAGAGGGCGCGGGCGAGGGAGGCGACGCCCTCGTCGATGTCCTCGCTGCGGCGTTCGACCAGGCCGTCGGTGTAGAGGACGGCGGTGGAGCCGGGCGGCAGTGCGATCGTGCCCGAGGTGTGGATCCAGCCGCCGGTCCCGAGTGGGGGTCCGGTGGGGTCGGCGGCGCGGTGGACCGTGCCGTCCTCGTCGCTGACGAGGATCGGGAGGTGGCCCGCGGACGCGTAGACGAGCTGCTCCTCGTTCGGGTCGTGGACGGCGTAGACGCAGGTGGCGATCTGGGTGGCGTCGATCTCGGCGGCGAGTCCGTCCAGCAGTTGGATCACCTCGTGCGGCGGCAGGTCCAGGCGGGCGTAGGCGCGCACGGCGGTGCGGAGCTGGCCCATCACGGCGGCCGCCCGCACCCCGCGGCCCATCACGTCGCCGATCACCAGGGCGGTGCGGCCCGCGCCGAGGGTGATGACGTCGTACCAGTCGCCGCCGACGGCCGCGTCCGTGCCGCCGGGTTGGTAGGTGGCGGCGATACGGAGGTCGTCGGGCTGCTCCAGCTCCTGCGGGAGCAGGGAGCGCTGGAGGGTGACGGCCGTGTCGCGGTGGCGGCGCTCGCTGGTGCGCAGGCGTTCGGCGGCCTCGGCGTGGTCGGTGACGTCGGCCGCGTGGACCAGGACGCCTCCTCCGCCCTTCTCCTCTGCTGTCGCGCCTGCTCCTCCTGCCTCTCCTGTTCCCCCGGCCTCCTTCGTGCCCTTCGTGTTCCTCGTGTCCCAGGCCGTCACCGGGGTGCAGGTCACGGTGTACGAGCAGCCCTCGGCGGTCTTGCGGGACTTGACGGTGCGGGGTGTGCCGCTGCGCAGGACCTGGTCGAGCAGGGGCAGCACGCTGAGCTCGGCCAGCTCGGGCATGACCTCGGCGGCGGGGGCGCCGGCCGGGCGGGCGCCGAACGCGGTCTCGTACGCGTCGTTGACGTAGGCGACGCGGTGGTCCGGGCCGTGGAGCAGGGCGACGGGGGCGGGGAGCCGGCCGAGGATCTCGCGGGCCGAAAGGTCGTCCGGGGCGGGGCCGGTGACGGCCGGCGTCTTCTCGGCGCCGTCCGGGGCGGGGGCGGTGCGGTCCGGCGGGGCGGGGGCGCCCTCCTGCCGGGCGCACTCGGCGCGGGCCGCTGGGACGGAACTGCGGTCGTCCCGTGCGGCAGCTCGGCGCTGCGTTCCGGGAAGGCGGGCGCTCCAACGCGTGAAGTTCACGGAATTTCTGGCCTCGTGTGTCGGTCTGGTCCGCTCGGGCGGGCTGCTTCTTCTGCCGGGTTCGGGGGCGCCGGGTGCCGTACCCCCGGGAAGGCGCAGCCGGGCCTCGTCGTGCTGTTGGTGCGTCGCTGCTGGTCACTGCTGGTCGCTGCCGGCCGGGTCACTCTGTGCAGATGTGAGCCCACCTATGGTCACACGTCCAGTGTGACCGACCGTACTGACAGCCGCCGTCCGATGGACTGTCAGTACGGTCGTTCGTCCCTCGTTCTCACGCCTCCTTCACCCCTGCTCCTGATGCCCGGATACCCGGATGTCCGCTCGCCCGCGTGCCTGCCTGGGCTGTCGTGTCAGCTCTTCGGGCGGTCGGGGCCGGGGGCTGGTGGCGTTCCGGGGTCGGGCCCGCCACCGGCCGCGAGTTCGAACTCGGCGCGCGGGTGCTCCAGTGAGCCGAGGGAGACGATCTCCCGCTTGAAGAGTCCCGCCAGGGTCCATTCGGCGAGGACCCGGGCCTTCCGGTTGAACGTCGGGACCCGGCTGAGGTGGTACATGCGGTGCATCAGCCAGGCGGGATAGCCCTTGAGCCTGCGGCCGTAGACGTGGGCGACGCCCTTGTGCAGCCCGAGGGAGGCGACCGACCCGGCGTACGCGTGCCGGTACTCCTGGAGCGGCCGCCCGTCGATCGTCGCGAGGACGTTGTCGGCGAGGACCTTCGCCTGGCGCACCGCGTGCTGGGCGTTGGGGGCCGTCTCCCGGCCGGGCTCGGCGGCGGTCAGATCGGGTACGGCGGCGGCGTCCCCGGCGGCCCAGGCGTGGTCCATGCCCGCGACGGCGAGGGTGGCCGAACAGCGCAGCCGCCCCCGCTCGTTCAGGGGCAGGTCGGTCGCGGCCAGCAGCGGCGCCGGTCGTACACCCGCGGTCCACACGAGCGTACGGGTGGGGAAGCGGGCACCGTCGCTGAGGACGGCGACCCGGCCCTCGCAGCTCTCCAGGCGGGTGTCGAGGCGGACGTCGATGTTGCGGCCGCGCAGCTCGCCGATGGCGTACGTGCCCATGGCCTCGCCGACTTCGGGGAGGATGCGGCCGGAGGCCTCGACCAGGATCCATCTCAGGTCGGCGGGCTTGATGTTGTGGTAGTACCGGGCGGTGTAGCGGGCCATGTCCTCCAGTTCGGCCAGCGCCTCGACGCCCGCATAGCCGCCGCCGACGAAGACGAAGGTGAGGGCGGCGTCGCGGATCGCGGGGTCGCGGGTGGCGGAGGCGATGTCCATCTGCTCGATGACGTGGTTGCGCAGCCCGATGGCCTCCTCGACGGTCTTGAAGCCGATACCGAAGTCGGCGAGCCCGGGGACGGGCAGGGTGCGCGAGACGGACCCGGGGGCGATGACGATCTCGTCGTAGGCGATCTCCCGGGCGCCGGTGCCGTCCTCCGCCGTGGCGAGGGTGGTGACGGTCGCGGTCCGCTTGGCGTGGTCGATGTGCTGGGCCTCGCCGATGACGATCGTGCACCGGTTCAGGACCCGGCGCAGTGGTACGACCACGTGGCGCGGGGAGATCGAGCCGGCGGCCGCTTCGGGCAGGAACGGCTGGTACGTCATGTACGGCTCGGGGGTGACGACCACGATCTCGGCGTCGCCGCTCTTGAGTCTCCGCTTCAGCTTCTGTTGGAGACGCAGCGCTGTGTACATGCCGACGTAGCCGCCGCCGACGACGAGAATGCGCACACCTGGCCGGGTGCCGGGGGTCGTCCCCCGGGGATCTGGAGCCATCACCACCCCATGACGCAACGGAGTCAGTGGTTTGTCCACAGGCCCGGCAAATTGTGTGACCGGAGGTTCCGGAACGGCTCTCCCGCTTCCGGCTGTGCGGGAACCGGGAGCCTCGCAGGTCAGGCGGTACGCGCAGGGCCGGGGGACGGAGGTGTCGCGGGGTGGGACCGGCTGTCGCTCCGGCCGGGCGGCGCCCCATGCGGAACTGCCCCCTTCTGAATTGACCCGGGCTCAACTATGTTCGTAACCCGCCGGGGTTGTGGGGTGCGGATTCCGTGATGCTCCGCTCCCCGGCTCAAACGGCGGGAAGTCTCCGGGGGGAGACGTCATAACCGGGGGAAAGTTATGAGTATTCAGGATGCGCATGGCCAGGCCGCGCTCTCGCACATGTCCGAGACGCACGGGCGTCTGGGTTCCGTGGGAGCGCTCGGAGTCATGAGTTCGGCGGACACCGTCCGCTCCGCCGCCGCGGTGAGCGCGGCGGCGATGGGGTCGGCCACGATCGGTTCGGCCACCGCGGGACCGGCGGCGAGGAAGCCGGCCGTCACGCCCTCGGGCGGCGCGGGCGCGGCGCGTTCGGCTCCGCTGCGCGTCGACGCGCAGCGGAATCTGGAGCACGTGCTGCGGGCCGCGCGCGAGGTGTTCGGGGAGCTGGGTTACGGCGCCCCGATGGAGGATGTGGCGCGTCGCGCCCGGGTCGGTGTGGGCACCGTCTACCGGAGGTTCCCGAGCAAGGACGTCCTGGTCCGGCGGATAGCCGAGGAGGAGACGGCCCGGCTCACCGAGCAGGCCCGTACGGCGCTGGGGCAGGAGGAGGAGCCCTGGTCGGCGCTCTCCCGCTTCCTGCGGACCTCCGTGGCGTCGGGGGCGGGCAGGCTGCTGCCGCCGCAGGTGCTGCGGGTGGGGGTCGACACGGACGAGCCGGTCATACCGGCGGCCTCCGGGGCGGCGCCGGTGCCGGGCGAGTCCGACGAGACACGGGTTCCGCAGCAGCGGCAGGGGATGGGCCAGAGCGACCAGCGCGTCGTCGGCCAGCGCACGCATCTGGCCGACGGACTGGATGGACTCGACGGGCTCGACGGGCTCGACGAGGAGACCGGCGTGGTGGAGCTGCTGGAGGTCGTGGGCCGCCTGGTCGAACGGGCCCGGGAGTCGGGCGAGCTGCGCCGGGAGGTGACGGTCGCCGATGTGCTGCTGGTCATCGCCACAGCCGCTCCCTCGCTGCCGGACGCCGCCCAGCAGGCGGCGGCCTCCGCCCGGCTGCTGGACATCCTGCTGGAGGGGCTGCGGTCGCGGCCGGTCTGACCGACCGGGACGACAGGCCCTGACGCCCTGGTGCCCTCAGACGCCTTGATGCCCTGGCGCTGGTGCCCTGACGCCCCGACGCTGGTGTGCGGCTGTGCGTCGCACTTCGGGTCCTGGTCCGCCGCCCATGTCGGCGGGCCAGGACCTGGGTAGGCGCCCGGGTCGGCGCGCCAGGGTCCGGGTAGGCGCCCGGGTCGGCGGGTGAGTGCCGAGAGGTCGGGCGCCGAGAGGTGAGGAGGTAGAAGCGAAACGACAGCATTCCCCGAAATGGGTAGCTTCAGCACTCACGTTCGAGAAAACCCCTCGGATGAGTGGTTGGCGGGACTGAGCGTCCAACACGATTGAGCCATGTGGCAGTCTTGGCCAGTAATTCGGGTCCGAGGGTGTATACGGGGGCTTCCGCGATGAGCGGTAACGAGCAGCAGGAAGAGCCTCTCGACGAGATCGCCGCGGGAGGCGGGGGCACGAAAGCCGACGGGCTGTCCGCCGGCCAGGTACCCACCCAGGCCGGACGCGGTCCGACGGACGGCGAGGCCGAGGGCGGGACCGTCCTTCCCGGACCGTGGCCCGCCGTCGCCGAGGACGACGCGTCCGGCGGAGCCGGTGCGGGCACCGGTACGGGAGCCGGCGCGCACGCCGTTCCGCAGCAGCGCGAGGGGCGCGACGGGTCGGCCGATGCCGGTCTGTCCGACGCCCAGCTGATCGACGGCATGCGCGGCGGGGACGACCTCGCCTATGAGGAGCTGTTCCGGCGGCATTCGGGCGCCGTCCTCCGCTACGCCCGCAGCTGCTGCCGGGACGCCCACACCGCCGACGACCTGACCGCCGAGGTGTTCGCCCGCACCTTGCAGGCCGTACGGGGCGGGAAAGGGCCCCAGGAAGCGGTCCGGGCCTACCTGATGACCGCCGTGCGCCATGTCGCCGCCGCCTGGACGAAGAGCGCCAAGCGGGAGCACCTGGTCGACGACTTCGCGGTGTTCGCCTCGCAGGCGGCCCGCTCCTCCGAGTTCTCCGACGACGACACCCTCGAACTCGGCGCCGACGTCCTGGCGATGCACGAGGCCGAGCAGACCATGGCGATGGAGGCGTTCCGGAGTCTGCCGGAGCGCTGGCAGGCGGTCCTGTGGCACACCACGGTCGAGGAGGAGTCGCCGAGCGAGATCGCTCCGCTCTTCGGTCTCACCGCCAACGCCACCGCCGTCCTGGCCAGCCGGGCCCGCGAAGGGCTCAAGCAGGCGTATCTCCAGGCCCACGTCAGCCAGGCGCTCACCACCGGCGGGGACTGCGCGCAGTACGCCGACCGGCTCGGCGCCTACGCCCGGGGCGGGCTGCGGATGCGCGCCGAACGCGGGCTGCGCAAGCACCTCGACGAGTGCGCCAAGTGCCGGGTGGCCGCGGGCGAGCTGGACCAGGTCAACGCCGGGATTCCGGCGCTGCTGCCCATCGCGGTCATCGGCTGGTTCGCCGCCGGGTACTCGCTCAAGGCCGCGGGCATCGTGGCGGGTGGCGCCGCCGGGGCCGCCGGGGCGGGGGCCGCGGCCGCGGCGACCGGCTCGGGGTCCTCTGGCGGTGCCGCCGGAGGCGCCGCGGCCTCCGAGGGGCTCGGCACGCCGGCCAAGGCGGGGATCGCGGCCGCGGTGGCCGTCGCCGCGGCGGCCGGTCTGGTGTGGGCGCTCGTCGGCGACGACCAGCCGAAGCCGGAGCCCAAGCAGGTGGCGAAGCCCCCGGCCGTGGCCCCCGACGCCCCGGCCCCGGAGCCCCCGCCGCCTCCGAAGCCCGCGCCCGAGCCGCCGAAGCCCGCGCCGCCCGCACCCGCGCCTCCGGCGTCGGAGCCCGCGCCCGCCCCGACGCCGTCCGAGGCCGCCCCGACACCGCGCCCCACGCCCACCCCCGCGCCGACGGAGCCCGCGCCCCCGGCGCCGAGCCCGCCGCCGTCCCCGAGCCCCACCCCGACCCCGAAGCCGCCTCCACCGGCCCCGGAGGACTACCAGGTCAACGAGTTGCGCTATTCGCTGTTCGGCGACCACACCGAGCCGGAGGTGGAGCTGGGCCGGAGCAGTTGGATCTGGCAGCGGTCGAACGTGGCGATCGCCTCCACGCGGTACGCCCACGGGGTGACGGTGCACGCCCAGTCGTCGGTGACCATCGAGCTGAACCGCCCGTGCACGCGTTACCAGGCCCTGGTCGGGGTCGACGACCTGACGATGGGGCTCGGTGCCGTCCGCTTCTCGGTGTTCAACGGGGACGGGGCCCGGCTGTGGCGCTCCCCGGTGATGCGGGGCGGCGATCCCGCGGTCCCGGTGAGCGTTTCCCTCGCCGGGACGTCCTCGATCCGGCTCGTCGTGGAGCCGGAGACGCCGTTCGGCGGGGTGGCACTGGCCGACTGGGCTCAGTCCCGCATCAGCTGCGCCTGAGCCTCGCGACGCCCGCCGGGGTGCCTGAGCCTCACGGGGGCCGGGACCTATGCCTCACGGGGTCCGACGCCTAGGCCCCATGGGATCCCGGACCTCACCGGGCCTGAGCCTCACGGCGCCTGAGCCTCACGGGATCCGGCGCCCGGACCTCACAAGAGCCGGGTCTGAGCTTCCGGGGCCTGGCCGGCCGGGTAAGGACCCTGGGGCGCCGGGCGGTTCAGGGCTGGAGCGTGCGCCGGGACGGGGTCACTCCGCCCGCCACCGCACGCTGGCGCGGAGCCGCCGTGCCCGTCCAGCAGGTGCCCCGGCGCGTGACCAGGCGGCGCAGCCAGAGTTCCGTGGAGGCCAGGTCCGCCAGGCCGTCCAACGGCAGCGGCTCCCCCTCGGACGCGGCGCGCAGCGCCTTGCGGACCACCCGGGCCTCCACCAGGCCCGCGTCCGCGAGCAGCGGGGCGTCGAACAGGGCCATCAGCTCGGGCAGCGCGGTGCGCAGGCCGGTCCGGGTGACCGCGGTCGAGGTGGCCTGGGAGGGCGTTCCCCAGCCGGGCGGCAGCTCGTGGATGCCTGCCCCGCCGAGCACCCGGCGCAGGATCGCGGCGCGCGCGCCGGGCTGGACCCGGAGGGACTCGGGCAGGGCGCGGGCCGCCCGGACGACCTGGTTGTCGAGGAACGGGGCGTGCAGCCGCTGGCTGCGGATCTCGGCCACCTGCTCCAGGATGCGATGGTCGGACGCGCCACGGGTCAGGGCCGCGCGGGCCCGCGCCTCGCCGGGGCGCTGCACGGAGGTCGGGCGGATCGCCGCGTCCTGGAGCCGAACCGATACTTCGGCCAGCGCCTCCCCGGTGAGCCAGCGTGCCGCGGGCCCCGGGCGCGACCAGGCGAGGGCGGCGAGCGAGGCGTCGGCGGGGGTGGCGAGGTCGGGGGCGTACCGGTTGGCGTCGGGCAGCAGTCCGGCGGCGGACTCCAGGCCGGTGCGGTAGGAGGTGCGGGCCAGGCGGCGGGCTGCGCGGTAGACCGTCAGCGGGACGAACAGGGAGTGTGCGGTGGGGCCTTCGGCCTTGGTGAGCGCGGCGACGGGGCGCAGCAGGTGACGTCTTTGCCGGTCCATCAGGAGGTCGGCGAGGCGGGCCGGGTGCGCGTCCAGGACCTGCCGGGCCCCGTGCCCGACGAAGTGGTCGGCGCTGCCTGCGGAGAGGCGGCGGCGGTGGCGCTCGGCGAGGACGAGGGAGGGGGCCGGTTCGTCGGTGAGCGGACCGGAGCCCAACGCGGCGAAGGGCAGGGCCTCTTCGCCCGCCGCGACGACGACGTGGTGCAGCCGGGGGTTGGCGGCGATGGCGCGGGCCCGCTCCAACTCCCCTTCGTCGCCTCGGGTGGTGAGGTCGTTGAAGGTGACGGCGAGCAGCCGTTCGCCCGCGCCGGTGCCGTGGCCGAGGAGGGTCCCGGGCAGTCCGGGCAGCCCGGCGGCGAGCAGGGCGAGGGTGGCGGACGCGCTGCCTCCGGAGAGGTCGGCGCCGATGCCCGCCACCGGGCCGCCCCGGGCCGCGCGGCGGTCGGCGGGGCCCATCCCCGGGACCGGCCCGGGGTCCTGCGGCAGGGTCTCCGGCGCGTGCCGGGGAGCGGTGAGCCGGGCGCGTACCGCTTCGACGAGGGCGTCCCGTACGCCCTCCACCGCGCGTACCGGGTCGGCCTGGGGCGCGGCGACGGCGAGGGAGGCGACGGCCTCGTAGCCGGTGATCTCGCGCGAGCCCTCCCGCAGGATGAGGGCATGGCCGGGCGGGACCCGCTTGACGCCCGCGTAGGGCGTGCCGTCGCCGAGGGCCTCGGGGGTCTCCGGGCAGGCGAGCAGGGCGGCGAGGTGCCCGATGTCGAGCTGGGCCTCGATGAGGTCGGCGAGCGGCAGGGCGGCGGTGGCGTAGGCGGTCCCGTTCGCCCAGGGGGTGTGGAAGACGGGCCGGGCTCCGGCGAGATCGCCCGCGACGGTGATGCGGCGGCCGACCTGTACGACGGCGGTGTAACTCCCGGGCCAGGCCGTGAGATGGCGCATCGCGCCGCCGCGCGCGGCGAGCAGGCCCACCCGCAGCTGCTCGTCGGTCGCCCCGCAGCAGCCGAGGACGGCGAGGCGGACGGCGGGCGCCCCTTCGGGGGTCGCGACGCCGATGACGCGGATCTCGTCGGGGCGCCAGTCGCCGACCGCCCACAGCGGATCGGGGTCCCCCCACAGGAGTTGGGAGCCGACGGGGTGGACCGTGCGCCCCTCACCGGCGTTTCCGACGGCGCCGACGGTGCCGAAGCTCGCGGCGATACTGCTCCATCCCACCAACCAACGCATCGCCGCCTCCACAGGCTGTGGACAAACGGCGCACCCCTGCTGGACGAAACGCCGCTGCGGACATGCTGCCACGACAACGCCGTACGAGAGGGTGTACGGGCAGCGCACGGCAGAAGAGCATGCGCCCCTGGCAAAGGCCCGGCACGCCTCACCTCCGGGGTCGCCGGACCGCCGGTCCGCACGCACCGCGACCTCGCGCCGCCGCCCACGCCGGTCTTCACTCCGGCCCCAGCAACGGAGCTGAAGATTCCGGGAGTTGTACTCCGCGAGGCCGGGCCGGGGCGATGCCGAAGCCCGCGCCGCCCCGGCCCGCCCCCGCAGTGCGGGAGAGGCCGGCGCCGCCGGGAGACAGCGCCGATATCCGGCCATAGTCAGATCGTTGGCCAGACCCTCACCCGACCGACACTATTCGGCCAATCTCTCGAAGTGCCGCCGATCGCGCATACCGCGCCACGCCCCCTCGGCGACCCCTCTCGCGTACGGTCCGGGAGGTGGGCCTCACCTCCCGGACCGGTCCGCCGCCCGCGGGGAATGGAGCGGCGGTTTCCCCCAGCCCACTGAGTCCAGTGCAGTGGGCCGACCCACGCAGGACTCAGCCAAGCGTCCCGTAACGGGGCGGGCCAGAGCGCACGGCCGGGCGCACGGCCACACACCAGGAGCACGCCCCGCCACGCCCCGCGCGTCCCCTCCCGACGGGCCGGACCGCCCGCACGGACAACAATCCCGCCATCCGGACGTCTGCCCCTTAACGGTAGGGATAGGGAGAACTACGCTGTGTTTACTGGTGTTCTCGACAGGGGGCATATTCCTCGGGGCTCGGCCACATGCGTGTGCAGGCGGAGTACGAGGGTTCGAACCTGGGGAGGCACCGGTACGAATGCCGCGCGCCGCCCCCGGTGACGCGGCGGCTGTCTGTGTGTCGAGGGGTGGCGCATGTCCAGGGAGCAACGCGGGCCGAACGAGAAGCTCGGCACAGTTCTCGCCCTCGCGGGAATCAGTAACGCCGGGCTCGCCCGGCGGGTCAACGACCTCGGAGCACAGCGCGGTCTGACACTTCGCTACGACAAGACCTCGGTGGCCCGCTGGGTCGCCAAGGGGATGGTGCCGCAGGGCGCGGCACCGCATCTCATCGCGGCGGCGATCGGGGCCAAGCTCGGCCGTCCGGTGCCGCTGCACGAGATCGGCCTCGCCGACGCGGACCCGGCCCCGGAGGTCGGTCTCGCCTTCCCCCGTGACGTGGGCGAGGCCGTCCGGTCGGCGACCGAGCTGTACCGGCTGGATCTGGCCGGGCGCAGGGGCGGCGGCGGGATCTGGCAGTCACTGGCGGGTTCGTTCGCGGTGAGCGCGTACGCGACGCCCGCGTCCCGCTGGCTGATAACCCCCGCCGACCCGTCGGTGGCCCGGGACCCGACGGCGGCACAGGCGGCGGCACTGGGCGCACGCGGCCCCGGCCCGGACGGACAGCCCGGCCAGGGATCACGCGGAGGGGCGCAGGGCGCGTCCGAGCGCCGGGGCGCACACATCCTCCACACGGAGGTCGCTCCCGGCTCCGTCCCCCTCCAGCCGGGGACCGCCGCATCCCCAGGAGCCCCCGGACAGCCGGGCGTTCCGGTCCAGCCGGGCGTTTCAGCGCAGCCCGGCGTTCCGGTCCAGCCGGGTGTTCCGGTCCAGCCCGGCCCGGACGCCGTCGCGGACGCCTCGCCGCCGCGGGTCGGCCACAGCGACGTGACGAAGCTGCGCGAGGCGGCGCAGGACGCACGGCGCTGGGACTCCAAGTACGGCGGCGGCGACTGGCGTTCCTCCATGGTTCCGGAGTGCTTACGCGTCGACGCAGCGCCCCTGCTCCTCGGTTCGTACACCGACGAGGTCGGCCGGGCGCTGTTCGGCGCGGCGGCGGAGCTGACCCGTCTCGCCGGGTGGATGGCCTTCGACACCGGCCAGCAGGAGGCCGCCCAGCGCTACTACATCCAGGCGCTGCGCCTGGCCCGCGCGGCGGCCGACGTGCCGCTCGGCGGCTATGTCCTCGTCTCGATGTCCCTCCAGGCGACCTACCGCGGCTTCGCCGACGAGGGGGTCGACCTCGCGCAGGCCGCGGTGGAGCGCAACCGCGGGCTGGCCACCGCCCGCACGATGAGCTTCTTCCGGCTGGTGGAGGCCCGCGCCCACGCGAAGGCGGGCGACGCACCGGCCGCGGGGGCCGCGCTCAAGGGCGCCGAGAGCTGGCTGGAGCGGTCCCGGGCGGGCGATTCCGACCCCTCCTGGCTGGGCTTCTACGGTTACGACCGGTTCGCCGCCGACGCCGCCGAGTGCTACCGGGACCTGAAGGCCCCCCGCCAGGTCCGGCGCTTCACGGAGCAGGCCCTGTCCCGGCCGACCGAGGAGTTCGTCCGCAGCCACGGACTGCGGCTGGTCGTCTCCGCCGTCGCCGAACTGGAGTCGGGCAACCTGGACGCGGCCTGCGCGGCGGGCACCCGCGCGGTGGAGGTCGCCGGACGGATCTCCTCGGCCCGCACCACGGAGTACGTCCGCGACCTGCTGCACCGCCTGGAGCCGTACGGGGACGAGCCCCGGGTCGCGGAGCTGCGGGAGCGGGCCCGCCCGCTGCTGGTGGCCCAGGGCTGACCGGACGGCCGGGGCAGCCAGGCCCCCCCGGGGGGGAAGTGTGCGCCACGCCCCGTCCACGACGGGTTTGAGTCCGCTGTCAGTGGGTCAGTGCACTATCGGGGTGGGAGGTGGCGTGATGATGACGCACGCGGCGTACGACTGCGATGTGCTGGTGATCGGCGGCGGGATCGTCGGTCTGTCGACCGCGTATGCGATCACCCGGTCCGCGCCCGGCACCCGGGTGACGGTCCTGGAGAAGGAGAGCGGCCCCGCCCGCCACCAGACCGGCCGCAACAGCGGGGTGATCCACAGCGGCATCTACTACCGCCCCGGCTCGCTCAAGGCGCGGTACGCGCTCCGCGGCGCGGCCGAGCTGGCGGACTTCTGCGCGGAACACGGCATCGCTCACGCTGTGACCGGCAAGCTGATCGTGGCCAGCGAGCGCTCCGAGCTGCCCCGGCTGCACGGCCTGGTGCAGCGCGGCCGGGAACACGGTCTGCCCGTGCGGGAGCTGGGCCCGGCGCAGATCGGCGCGTACGAACCGGACGTGCGGGGGCTCGCCGCGATCCGGGTCGGCACGACGGGCGTCTGCGACTTCACCGCCGTCGCCACCCGCTTCGCGGCCGAGGTCACCGCGGCGGGCGGCCTCGTGCGCTACGGCGCGGAGGTCACGGCGATAGCCCGCCGCCCCTGGGGTGTCGCGGTGCGGACGGCCGAGGGCCTGGTCGTCCGGGCCCGCACCCTGGTCAACTGCGCGGGACTCCACTGCGACCGGGTCGCCCGCCTCGCCGGGGACGACCCCGAGGTGCGGATCGTGCCGTTCCGGGGGGAGTACTACACGCTGGCCCGCCCCGAGCTGGTGCGCGGCCTGGTCTACCCGGTGCCGGACCCGGCGTTCCCCTTCCTCGGCGTCCACCTGACCCGGGGCGTCGACGGCTCCGTCCACGTCGGGCCGAACGCGGTCCCCGCACTGGCCCGCGAGGGGTACGCCTGGCCCGTGGTGCGCCCCGGCGACCTGCTGTCCACGCTGAGCTGGCCCGGCACCTGGAGCATCGCCCGCAGACACTGGCGGTACGGGGTGGGCGAGGTCCACCGGTCGCTGTCCCGGTCCGCCTTCACCCGGGCCGTCCAGCGGCTGCTGCCCGCGGTGACGGAGGAGGACCTGCGCCCGTCCCCCGCCGGGGTCCGGGCCCAGGCGGTGCTGAAGGACGGCACGCTGGTCGACGACTTCCTGATCCGCGAGGCCCCGCACACCGTGCATGTGCTGAACGCCCCGTCGCCCGCCGCGACGGCATGTCTGCCCATCGGACGGGAAGTGGCGCGGCGGGCGCTGCGCCAAGCGCGGGAGACGGGGTGGAGGCCGCCCGCCGTAGAATCGGGGCATTGTGTCTGAGCAGCCCCTGAACCCCGCCCCCGGCGCCCCCGCCGAAGCCGTGCCCGCGCCGCCCGGGTCCGCCACCATCGCGACGCCCGCACCCGTGACCGGCGCGCCGGCCCCCGCCGCGTCCACGACCGGCCCGTCCACGACCGGCCCGTCGGCCACCGCCGGGCCCGCCGCACCCGCGCGTACCGACGCGGGCGCGGCGGACGGCTACGCGAGCGCGGCGGGCGGTGACGCGGCTGAGCGGCGGGAGGCCTCCTTCGAGCGGCAGCGCAGGCTGCGCCAGGAGCCCCGGTTCCCCGGCGGCCCGGCCGCCGACCCGGCGGGCTCGCACCATGAGCGCCGGATCCGCAGCTTCCAGCCGCGCCGCAGCCGGGTCACGACCGGCCAGCAGGAGGCGCTGGAGCGGCTGTGGCCGACGTGGGGCCTGGACATCGACGGCCGGAGCGTCCTCGACCTGGGCCGGCTCTTCGACGGCCTGCCCGTCGTGCTGGAGATCGGCTTCGGCATGGGCGAGGCCACCGCGCGGATGGCGGCCGACGACCCCGGCACCGGCATCCTCGCGGTCGACGTCCACACCCCGGGCCAGGGCAACCTCCTCGGCCTCGCGGACCGGGCGGGCTCGACCAACGTACGGGTGGCCAACGGCGACGCGGTCATCCTGCTCCGCGAGATGCTGGCCCCCGATTCGCTCGACGGCCTGCGGGTCTACTTCCCCGACCCGTGGCCCAAGGTCCGGCACCACAAGCGGCGCCTCATCCAGCCCGCCTTCCTGGACCTGGTGGCCCCGGTGCTCAAGCCCGGAGCGACCGTGCACTGCGCTACGGACTGGGAGCCGTACGCGGAACAGATGCTGGAGGTGCTCACCGCGCACCCCCGCTTCGCGAACACGGCGGCCGACGGGGGTTACGCCCCGCGCCCGGCGTTCCGGCCGCTCACCCGCTTCGAGGGCCAGGGCCTGGACAAGGGCCACGTCGTCCACGACCTGCTCTTCACCCGCGTCTGACCCGCACCGCCCGGCCCGCGCGACGGGGCCCTCAGCCGCACTCCGCCTGTTCCGCGCGCCGTGGACCCTCGGCCGCGCACCGCGCGGAACGGTCTGCGCAGGGCCGCCCGGAACACCGCCCGCCACGCCGTACGCGACACCGTACGGGCGTCTCACGGCCATGGCCTGGCCGGATGCACCGTCGCCCGGTGTCCGTGCTCCTCGTTAGGGTCGAGTGGTGTCCGACCCTTCCGTGCAGCATCAGCAGGCGCGGCCTGCCGTCCCGGTCCGCCACGAGCAGCGGCCCGACGAGGTGCTGGGCGCCGCGCCGGAGCGTGGCCAGTGGCGGTACCGGCCGCGCCGCGTCGGCATGGTCTGGCGCAGCAAGGCCTTCCGCGTCGGGGCCGTGACCCTGGCGCTCGTGCTGTGCGGGCTTCTGATCCTCGCCCTGGTCCGCGAACAGACCGGCCCGGAGGGGTTCCTGGTCGGGCTGGGCCTGGCGGTGCTCCCGGTGCCGCTGCTGATGGCCGCCTTCCGCTGGCTCGACCGGGTCGAGCCGGGCCCCTGGCGGAACCTGCTCTTCGCCTTCGCGTGGGGGGCGTGCGCCGCCGCGCTGGTCGCGATCATCGCCAACTCCTTCGCGACGCGCTGGATAGCCACCGCGACGGCCGACCCGGCGAGCGCCGACACCCTGGGGGCGACGGTGATCGCCCCCGTAGTCGAGGAGAGCGCGAAGGCCGCGGCCGTGCTGCTCATCTTCGTCTTCCGCAGACGGGAGTTCAGCGGGGTGGTGGACGGCATCGTCGTCGCCGGTTTCACCGCGACGGGCTTCGCGTTCACCGAGAACATCCTCTATCTGGGCAACGCCTTCGGGGAGGACCAGCAGCTGGGCGGCTCCGGCTTCGCCTCGGTGACGGTGGGGACGTTCTTCGTGCGGATCGTGATGTCGCCGTTCGCCCACCCGCTGTTCACGGTCCTCACCGGTCTCGGATTCGGCTTCGCGGCCCTCAGCGCCCGCCGCCACCGCGTCCGCCGGATCGCCCTGCCGCTGCTGGGTCTGCTCCTGTCGATGGGCCTGCACGCCCTGTGGAACGGCTCGTCGGCCTTCGGCCCGTACGGCTTCTACGCGGTGTACGGGATCGTCATGGTCCCGGCGTTCGGCCTGGTGACGTGGCTGGCGATCTGGTCCCGTCAGCGGGAGCTGCGTACGCTCGCGGCCGAGCTGCCCGCCTACGTGTCGGCGGGCTGGATCACCCCGGCCGAACCGCGGGCGCTCTCCTCCATGCGCGCCCGGGGCGTCGCCCGCGACCTGGCCCGCCACTGGCAGCGGGACCGGACCCGGGGCCGGGCGGCGGCCCGCGCGGTCGCGGAGTACGAGTCGTTCGCGACGTCGCTCGCGGGCCTGCGCCGCCGGGCCCGGCACGGCGCGGCGGGAGAGGACTTCGCCGCCCGGGAGCGGGAGCTGCTGCACCATCTCTGGCAGCGCCGCGACATCGCCGCCCCGGCGCTCACCGAGGCCGCCCGCCTGACGGCCCGCCCGCACCACGGCTACCGGCACGCCCCCGCGCACGCGTACGGGCAGCACAGGCCGGCACACGGACAGGAACACGGGCCCGGGTACGGGCCCCAGGGGAGCCACCCGCCGACACCGGGTCAGGGGCACGGGTACGGCCCGGGGTACGCCCCCGGACAGGCATACGGATACGACAACGGCTACGGAAACACCAGCGGCTACAGCCACGGCTACGGGCAGGCGAACGAGTACCGGCAGCCCTGACGTCGGGGGGTGAGCGTCAGGACTGCCGGTCTCCGGGATGCCTCAAGGCTCAGACCGCGAGGCCCTTGCCGCTCAGCCAGGCCAGCGGGTCCATCGCGGAGCCGCCCGCGGTGCGGACCTCCAGGTGGAGGTGGGTGCCGGTGACGTTGCCGGTGGCGCCCATGCGGCCGATGGTCTCGCCGGTGGTGACCTTCTGGCCGACCGAGACGTCGATCGACGACTGGTGGGCGTACCAGATCTCCGTGCCGTCATCGAGCTGGAGCACCGTGCGGTAGCCGTACGAACCGGACCAGCCGGCCGACGTGATCGTGCCGCTGTGCACGGCCTTGAGCGGCGATCCGGTGGAGCCCGCGAAGTCGAGGCCGGTGTGCTGCCCGGAGGACCACATCGCGCCGGACTGCCCGTAGGTCGAGCTGATGGTGTACGAGGAGGCGGGCAGGGAGTAGCTGGCGGCCAGCTTGGCCAGGCGCTCGGCCTCGGCCTTCTTCCTGGCCGCCTCCTCCGCCTTCTTCTTCGCCGCCGCGGCCTTGGCCGCGGCCTCGTCCTGCTGCTTCTTCGCCTCGTCGGCCGCCTTCTCGGCCGCGGCCCTCTCGGCGGCGGCCTTGGCCTCGGCGTCGGCGCTCGCCTGCTGCTGCTCGGCCTGCTGGAGGATGCGGGCGCGCAGCGCCTCACCCGCGCCGGTGCCCTGCTCGGCCTCGGCGGTGGTGAGACCGGCGGTGGTGAGCGGGGCGGAGGCGGCGACCGGGGCGGCCTCCACGTCGCCGGACATGAACGACCCGACGCCAGGAAGGGACTTGGCGTCGGGAAGGTTGTCCGCGATGGAGTCGGGAAGAGAGATGGAGACGGGTGCCTTGTCCTGAGCGGTGGCCATGCCCCCCGCTCCGACGGCCGCTATGACACCGACCCCGAGGACGGTGGAGCTGCGGGCCAGACCGCGCTGCTTGGCTACGCGGTGCCTGCCGCGTACGGGGCGGATGGTCTCCTCGGTGGGATTCCACTCCCCCATGGACCGCTCCGCGCCGCCGTAGATGTCGGCGGTGAAGGGTGAAACCGCCTCAAAGGCAGGCTTGTTGGACGCCACGTGGGCGCGCTCCTTTCCTTCCTTCTCGCCTACCGGGTTAGCTGACGGGTTCGGAGCAGGAAGGTCTCCTACGGGCCCCTCCGCCTCTCGCGAGACGCAGGCGTCCGATTCACCCCATGTACGTGGTTCCCCGGTTCCCTTGCGGAATTCGGCGCTCGCGCGCGGCGCCGTCCTGACGACGGCTGGGACGACCGCGCTGCGTTATCGAACGTTAATAGACACCCGGGCTCCATTCCAAGCTGTTCCTCCTGATCATTAACGCACTCGCCGAGGACGTACGCGTCAGAAGCGGGGTGAATCGGGCGACTTGCCAGCACCTTGACCACACCCCTTTTTCTGACGTTACGTCAAACGTTATGCGGAGCGGCGCGCCTCAACTACGCACCGTGTCATCGCCCCGGCCCACGATCCGCACCGTCGTCCGCCGCTCCGGCTGCCCCTCCGCCGGCCGGCCGACCGCGAGCAGCGCCATGTCGTCCGTGGACCGCCCCCCGGTGTGCAGCCGTACGTCGTCGGTCAGCGCCGACAGCAGCTCCTCGGGCCCGGGGAAGATCCGGCCGCGCAGCCGGGCCGCGGGATCGTAGAAGACCCCGGTCGCGTCCCGGGCCTCGGACAGGCCGTCGGTGAACGCGAGGAGGGTGGCCCCGGCGGGCATCGCCCACTCGTCGGACCGGTCCGGCCACACCCCCAGGTCCATCCCCAGCGGCAGCGCGGGCGTGGAGGGCGCGAGCACCCTGAGGGCGCCGTCCGCGTGCAGCAGGATCGGTTCGGGGTGCCCCCGGTTCACCAGGCGCACGGTGGCGGCCCCGGGCGGGATCTCGGCCAGCAGGGCGGTGATGAACCCCTCCATGGCGTCCAGCCCGTACCGCCGGGTCCCCTCGCGCGCCAGCGCCCGCTCCAGCCGCTGCGCGACCCCCTCCAGCGAACGCTCCTGCTCGGCGGCCTCCCGGAACGCCCCGATGATCACCGCGACCGCCTCGACGGCGTCCAGCCCCTTGCCGCGTACGTCGCCGACGACCAGCCGGACCCCGTACGGGGTGTCCGCCACCGCGAACAGGTCGCCGCCCACGAACTCGTCCGCCTGCGCCGCCTCGTACCGGGCCGCCACCTGGAGCCCGCCGATCCGCTCCGCGGGCGTCGGCAGCACGGCCCGCATCGCGGTCTCCGCGATGACCCGGGCCGAGGCCAGCTGCTCGTTGCTGCGGCGTACGACGCCGTTGATGAGGAGGGCCAGCACCGCGGCGGTCAGCACGGTGATCATCTCGATGATCGGGACCACCTGGGTGGAGGTCCCGTCGGCCAGACGCATCGTGATGACGGCGATGACGGCGGCGATGCCGGTGCGGACGGTCCGGGACCGGGAGAAGAACGGCGCGGCGATCAGCGGGGCCGCCACGAACAGCGGGACGGCGGTGAAGTTGGGCGGGGCCAGCGAGTCGAAGACCAGCCCGCCGAGGATCAGCAGGGCCGGGAGCATCCGGACGAACCGCCGGGTGCTCCTGCTGCCGGGCGTCACCACGCCCTCCGGGGACCCGAACACCGCCCGCCCCAGACCACCGGCGCTCCCGGCCACGCCCCCGCGCCGCTCCTCGGCCATCCCCACCTGTGCACTCCTGCCCGGTCCACCCACGGCTGCGGACGGTACCGCGCCGCGTCCAGGCTCACCGGAGCCGCGCCGGGCGGCGACCGCTCATCGGCCGAATAGGGGGAAGCCGAACGAAGCCCCACCCATCCGGGCCGACCGGGTCAGTCGGAGAGCCGGTGGTGCGCGTAGACCGTCAACGCGTCCCGTACGAAGGCGGCGGTGCCGTCCCCGTGACGATCGTAGTTCTTGGCGAACCGGGGGTCGACGACATACATCTCCGCGAGCCCGGTCACGTACGAGCGGCTCGGCTCCTTCGCCGCCGACAGCCACGCGCAGTGCCGCCGCGCGATCTCCTGCGCCTCGGGGCCGTCCGGGGCGAGGCCGCGCTCTCTGGCCCGCGCCCAGTCGCGCGCGATGGCGTCGTGCCCGGCCCGGAACGCCTTCCTGCCGTCCTCCCCCAGCGAGCGCCACCAGCGGTCCCCGTCCTCGTACGCCGCCCTCCCCCAGCGCTCGGTCACCTCCTGCTCGTGGACGGTGTGGTCGAACCCGTCGAACACTTCCTCGGCCATGAGTTCCTTCCCCTCCCGGGTCTTGTGGAGAGTGGTCCGCACCGAGGCGATCTGCCGCCCGATCCGCGCCTGCTCCTGTTCGAGCAGCCGCAGATGGGCCCGCAACGCCACCGCGGTGTCCCGCTGCCCCTCCAGCACGTCCTTGACGGCGGGCAGTGACAGCCCCAGCTCCCGCAGCAGCAGGATGCGCTGAAGCCGGACGAGGGCATCCTGGTCGTAGTAGCGGTAGCCGTTGCTCCCGACCCGGCTCGGCGCGAGGAGACCGAGGTCTCCGTAGTGCCGGAGCGTGCGGCTGGTGGTTCCGGCTTTCCGGGCGATTTCCTGGATGGACCACTCCATGCCGGAAACGCTAGATCTTTACGTAACGTCAAGGTCAAGCCGGAACGCCGAGCTTCCGGGAAACGACCGGGAACGGCTCGGGTACGGAAACGACTCGGGCCCGGCACGCTGTGTGCGTGCCGGGCCCGGATCTTCAGTAGCGGGGACAGGATTTGAACCTGCGACCTCTGGGTTATGAGCCCAGCGAGCTACCGAGCTGCTCCACCCCGCGTCGGTGAACACCACTCTACGCCATCGAAACGGCTGCTCCGACCAGGTGTCCCTCCGGGGCGGTGTGACGCCCGTCGCCGTCAGGGCGCCGGGCGGGCCAAGGCGCCCCTCCCGCCCCGGGGGCCCGCGCTCTCCACCGGATACGGCACGTACGTCCGCCGGTCCGGGTCGATCGACAGGCGGCCGCCGGCCGGGGGCCGGGCCCGTTGGGCGCAGTCACGGCGTTCGCAGATCCGGCAGCCGAGACCGATCGGGGTCGCCGCCCGGGGGTCGTCCAGGGCGACGCCCTCGGCGTAGACGAGCCGGTGGGCGTGGCGGAGTTCGCAGCCGAGGGCGACGGCGAACTCGGCGCGGGGAGCGTGGTGGCTGTAGCCGCCGCGGGTGATCGTGCGGGCGAGCCAGAAGTAGCGCTTGCCGTCGGGCATCTCGGCGACCTGGGTCAGGGTGCGGCCGGGGGCGGAGAACGCCTCGTAGACCGTCCACAGCGGGCAGGTGCCGCCCAGGCGGGAGAAGTGGAAGTCGGTCGCGGACTGCCGTTTGGAGATGTTCCCGGCCCGGTCGACCCGGAGGAAGGAGAACGGCACGCCGCGGTGGCCGGTGCGTTGCAGGGTGCTCAGCCGGTGGCAGACCGTCTCGAAGCCGACGCCGAAGCGGGCGGACAGCAGCTCGATGTCGTAGCGGACGGCCTCGGCCGCGGTGTGGAAGGCGGTGTACGGCATGAGCAGCGCACCGGCGAAGTAGTTCGCCAGGCCGATGCGGGCCAGGGCGGACGATTCGGGTGAGGTCAACTCGGCCGCGCTTCCCGCGAGTTCGTCCATCAGCGGGCGCTGCTCCAGGAAAGCCAGCTGGGTGGCGAGCTGGAAGGCCCGCTGGCCGTCGCTGAGCCACGGGGAGAGGAAGAGCAGGCCGGTGCCGGAGTCGTAGCGGCGGGCGTCGGCGGCCCGGCCCGGGGCGGCCTGGACGACGTGGACGCCGTGGCGTTCGGCGAGCAGCGCCGTGAGCGGGTCGGCGGCCCGGCCCGGCCGCAGCTCCAGGGCCTCGGCGGTGCGCTCGGCCTCGGCGTCGAGGGGGCCGAAGTGGTTGTGGTGGGCGTAGAAGAAGTCGCGGACCTCGTCGTGCGGCTCGGCCGGGGGCAGCAGGGTCCGTCCGGTCTCGGGTGAGGCGAGGGCGGCCGCCTGTTCGGCGGTCTCGCGGTAGCGGTGGTGCAGGGCGACCAGGGCGCGGGCCACCTCCGGGTGGTCGCGGGCCGCCTCGGCGATCTCCTCGACGGCCGGGACCGCGACCCCGCACGCCTCGTCGGCCAGGGCCGCGCGCAGGTCGGCGGCGAGACGGTCCCCGGCGGCCTCGGAGAAGAACTCCGCGTCGACGCCGAAGACCTTCGCGATCCGGAGCAGCACGCTCGCGGTGAGCGGCCGCTGGCCCAGCTCGATCTGGTTGGCGTAGCTGGCGGAGATGCCGAGCGCGCGGGCCATGTCGACCTGGTTCATGCCGCGCTCGCGGCGGAGGCGGCGGAGCTTGGAGTGGGCGTAGACCTTGTGCTCGGTCGCTCGTCGGGCCACGGGGTCCCTCCCTGGTCGCGTGCCTTCCGGAGACGGCGTACACCTGCGAATGTACTTGCGAACAAGACATCCGCGTTATTCGCAGGATTCGCAGATTCGCAGCTCGTTCCTGTAGAGGCTCCACAGCTTCGACAGGTGGTCGCGGGGTTGTGGAGCGGGCACTGTCCTTGACGTCAGCACCCGCCGCCCCCTGCGAGGAGTCCCGTGATCGACCACCAGGTACGCGTCCACCCCAGCGCCACCCGGCTGCCCCGCGAGGAGCAGCTCGCCTGGAAGCTGGCCGCCGTCGCCACCGGCATCCAGGAGGCCGGGGAGCTCGACCCGGAGGCGGCGGCCATGGCAGCCAACCGGATCATCGACAACGCGTCCGTCGCGGTCGCCTCACTGCTGCGCCGCCCGGTCGCCGTCGCCCGCGCCCAGGCCCTCGCGCACTCCGCCGCCGCGCCCGGCGCCACCGTCTTCGGGGCCACCGGGCGGGTCTCGCCCGAGTGGGCGGCCTGGGCCAACGGCACCGCCGTGCGGGAGCTGGACTTCCACGACACCTACCTGGCCGCCGACTACTCCCACCCCGGCGACAACATCCCGCCGCTCCTCGCCGTCGCCCAGCACACGGGGCGCTCCGGAGCCGACCTGCTGCGCGGGATCGTCGCCGCCTACGAGGTGCACGTCGCCCTGGTGAAGGGCATCTGCCTGCACGAGCACCGCATCGACCACGTCGCCCACCTGAGCGCGGCCACGGCCTGCGGCCTGGGCGCCCTGCTCCGGCTGCCGACCGAGACCGTGTACCAGGCGGTCCAGCAGGCGGTGCACACCACGACGGCCACAAGGCAGTCCCGCAAGGGCGAGATCTCCAGCTGGAAGGCGTACGCCCCCGCCTTCGCCGGAAAGGCCGCGATCGAGGCCGTCGACCGGGCGCTGCGCGGCGAGACCTCCCCCTCCCCGGTCTACGAGGGCGAGGACGGCTTCCTCGCCTGGATGCTGAACGGCCCGGAGTCCCCCTACACCGTCCGGCTGCCCGAGCCCGGCGAGGCGCGTCGCGCGATCCTGGACACGTACACCAAGGAGCACTCCGCGGAGTACCAGGCCCAGGCGCTGATCGACCTGGCGCGGCGGCTGCGTGAGAAGACCGGCCCGCTGGAGCGGGTGCGCTCCGTCGTCCTGCACACCAGCCACCACACCCACAACGTCATCGGCTCCGGTGCGAACGATCCGCAGAAGTACGACCCGACCGCGAGCCGGGAGACCCTGGACCACTCGGCCCCGTACATCCTGACCGTCGCCCTGGAGGACGGGGGCTGGCACCACGAGCGCTCCTACGCCCCCGAGCGCGCGGGCCGGCCGGAGACCGTCGAGCTGTGGCGGAAGGTCACCACGGTCGAGGACCCGGAGTGGACCCGCCGCTACCACGACCCGGACCCGGAGCGCCGGGCGTTCGGCGGCCGGGTCGTGATCACCCTGGCGGACGGTTCGGTGGTCGAGGACGAACTCGCCGTCGCCGACGCCCACCCGGCCGGGGCCCGCCCGTTCGACCGCCCCGCGTACGCGCGCAAGTTCCGCACCCTCGCGGAGGGGATCGTCGCCCCGGACGCCCAGGACCGCTTCCTCGCCGCGGCCGAACGCGTCGCCGGGCTGTCGACCACGGGCCTGGACGGGCTCTTCCCGGCCGTGGACACCGAGGCGGTCGCCGCGTACGACACCACGCTCCCCCAGGGCCTGTTCTGATGGCCCGCCCCTCCACCAGCGGCCCGTACTCCCGCAGCGCACGCCCGACGGCGTCGCCGACGAACCGGAGGCACACCCCATGACCGCCACCACACCGGAGATCCACCGCGGCCTGGCCGGTGTCGTCGTCGACACCACCGAGATCTCCACCGTCATCCAGGAGACCAACTCCCTCACCTACCGGGGCTACCCGGTCCAGGACCTGGCCGCCCACCGGTCCTTCGAGGAGGTCGCCTTCCTCCTCCGGCACGGTGAACTGCCCGACACCGCCCAGCTGAAGGACTACCAGGCCCGTGAGCGGGCCCTGCGCCCGCTGGACCGCAGCACGCTGGAGCTGCTGGCCCGGCTGCCGGAGACCTGCCACCCGATGGACGTGCTGCGCACCGCGGTCAGCTTCTTCGGCGCGGAGGACCCGCTGGAGGACGACGGCAGCCTGGCCGCCAACCGCGCCAAGTCCCTGACGCTGCTGGCGAAGCTGCCCACCGTGGTGGCCGCCGACCAGCGCCGCCGACGGGGTCTCGCGCCGATCGCGCCGGACCCGGAGCTGGGGTACGCGGAGAACTTCTTCCACATGTGCTTCGGTACGGTGCCCGAGCCGGAGGTGGTCCGCTGCTTCGAGATCTCCCTGACCCTCTACGCCGAACACAGCTTCAACGCCTCGACGTTCACCGCCCGGGTCGTCACCTCCACCCTCTCCGACCTCTACAGCGCGGTCACCGCCGCCGTCGGCGCGCTGAAGGGCCCGCTGCACGGCGGGGCGAACGAGGCCGTGATGCACATGCTGAACGAGATCGGCGACCCGCGGCGGGCAGGGGACTGGCTGGACGAGGCGCTGGCCGCCAAGCGGAAGATCATGGGCTTCGGCCACCGCGTCTACAAGCACGGCGACTCCCGCGTCCCGGTCATGCAGGAGGCCCTCGACCGCCTGGTCGCCCGCGCGGGCGACCCCGAGGTAACCCGCCTCGCCACCCTGCACGCGGCCCTGCGCCACGCCATGGTCACCCGCAAGGGCATCCACCCGAACCTGGACTACCCCGCCGGGCTCGCCTACCACCTGATGGGCTTCGAAATCCCCGTCTTCACGCCGATCTTCGTGATGAGCCGGATCACCGGGTGGACGGCCCACATCACCGAACAGCTCGCCCACAACGCCCTGATCAGGCCGCTCGCCTCGTACGACGGGCCAGTCCAGCGCCCGGTGCCCGCCGCCTCCTGACCGGCGGCCACGGGGCCACCGTGGACGACCGGGGCTGAGGGGCCCGGGTCCGCCGCCGGGCTGAGGGGCCCGGCGGCCCAGCCGGAGCGGGGTGCGACGCGTGTGCGTCGCACCCCGCTCCCGTCGCCGGGCGCCGAGGGCGTGCGGGCGGGTCAGGAGGCGGGGAGTTCGTCCCGGACCGTGCGGGCGGCGGCGACCAGGTTCTCCAGGGAGGTCCGGGTCTCCGGCCAGCCGCGGGTCTTCAGGCCGCAGTCGGGGTTCACCCACAGGCGCTCGGCCGGGATGGCCTCAAGTCCCTTGCGCAGCAGGGCGGCGGCCTCCTCGGTGCTCGGGATGCGCGGGGAGTGGATGTCGTAGACCCCGGGTCCGGCCTCGCGCGGATAGCCGTGCGCCGCGAGCTCACGGGCGACCTGCATGTGGGAGCGGGCGGCCTCCAGGCTGATGACGTCGGCGTCGAGATCGTCGATGGCCTGGACGATGTCGCCGAACTCCGCGTAGCACATGTGGGTGTGGATCTGCGTGTCCGCCCGCACCCCCGCCGTGGCCAGCCGGAAGGACTCCGTCGCCCACTCCAGGTACGCCGCGTGCTCGGCGGCCCGCAGCGGCAGCGTCTCGCGCAGCGCAGGCTCGTCCACCTGGATCACCGACGTGCCGTTCGCCTCCAGGTCCCCGACCTCGTCGCGCAGGGCGAGGGCCACCTGCCGGGCGGTCTCGCCGAGCGGCTGGTCGTCGCGGACGAAGGACCAGGCCAGCATGGTCACCGGGCCGGTGAGCATGCCCTTGACCGGGCGCTCGGTCAGCGACTGGGCGTACGCCGTCCAGCGCACCGTCATCGCCTCGGGGCGCGAGATGTCCCCGGCCAGGACCGGGGGCCGGACGTAGCGGGTGCCGTAGGACTGGACCCAGCCGTGCTGGGTGGCCAGGTAGCCGGTGAGCTGCTCGGCGAAGTACTGCACCATGTCGTTGCGTTCGGGCTCGCCGTGCACCAGGACGTCGATCCCGGCCTTCTCCTGGAAGGAGAGGACCTCGCGGATCTCGTTCTTGATCCGCTCCTCGTAGCCGGCCTGGTCGATCCGCCCCGCCCGCAGGTCGGCGCGGGCGGTCCGCAACTCGGTGGTCTGCGGGAACGACCCGATCGTGGTCGTCGGCAGCAGCGGCAGCCCGAGGTGGGCGCGCTGCGCGGCGGCCCGTTCCGGGTAGGGCTGGGAGCGGCGGCCGTCGGCGTCGGTGACCGCCGCCGTGCGGGCCCGCACCGCCGGGTCATGGGTGATGGGCGAGTTGGTACGGGAGGCCAGATCGGCCCGGTTGGCGGCGAGTTCGGCCCCGATGGCCTCGGTGCCGCGCGACAGCCCCCTGGCCAGCGTGACGATCTCTTCGGTCTTCTGCCGGGCGAAGGCCAGCCAGCGGGCGATCTGCGGGTCGATGTCGCGTTCGGCGTCCGCGTCCAGCGGGACGTGGAGCAGGGAGCAGGAGGCGGAGACGTCGACGCGGTCGGCGAGGCCGAGGAGCGTGCCGAGGGTCGCGAGGGACTTCTCCAGGTCGTTGATCCAGATGTTGCGGCCGTTGACGACCCCCGCGACCAGCCGCTTGCCGGGCAGGCCGCCCGCGGCGGCCAGCGCCGCCAGGTTCGCGGCGGCCGCGTCCGTGAAGTCCAGGGCCAGGCCGTCGACCGGCGCCTTGGCGAGAACGAGGAGGGCGTCCCCCAGCTGGTCGAAGTAGGAGGCCACCAGCAGCTTGGGCCGGTCGGCCAGGGCGCCGAGGTCGCGGTAGGCGCGGGCGGCGGCGTTCAGCTCGGCCGGGGTGCGGTCCTGGACGAGCGCGGGCTCGTCCAGCTGCACCCACTCGGCGCCCGCCGCGCGCAGGTCTGCCAGGACCTCGGCGTACACCGGCAGCAGCCGGTCCAGCAGCGTCAGCGGCTCGAATCCGGCGGCGACACCGGGGGCCGCCTTGGCGAGCAGCAGGTAGGTGACGGGGCCGACCAGGACCGGGCGCGGCGTGAGGCCGAGCGCCAGGGCCTCCTTGAACTCCGCGACCTGCTTGGCGGAGTCCGCCGTGAACACCGTGTCCGGGCCCAGCTCCGGCACCAGGTAGTGGTAGTTGGTGTCGAACCACTTCGTCATCTCCAGCGGAGCGACGTCCTGGGTGCCCCGCGCCATCGCGAAGTAGCCGTCGAGGGCGTCCGCGTCCACCGCGTCCTGGTGCCGCGCCGGGATCGCGCCGACCATGACGCTGGTGTCCAGGACGTGGTCGTAGTAGGAGAAGTCACCGGTCGGGACCTCGTCCACACCGGCGTCGGCGAGCTGCTGCCAGTTGGTGCGGCGCAGACCGGCGGCGGTCCGCCGCAGGGCCTCCGCGTCGACGCGGCCCTTCCAGTACCCCTCGACGGCCTTCTTCAGTTCACGGTTCTGACCCTGGCGGGGGTAGCCGTACACGGTGGCGTGTGCTGCCGCGGCTGCGGGCTTCGGTGTCACGGAACTCTCCTTCGCGAGATGAATCCTTGGTCCGGAGACGGACGAGGGTGCGAAGGGATGGCGAACCGGACGGAAGCGACCCCGCGCGGCACAGGCGCGGTCGTCCGTCTGGTGCAGTACGCCGACCCGCCCTCGAGGTCACCGGAATGTCCGCGTACGAAATCGTCCGGACGCGGGCAGTTGGCAGGTCTTCGGACTCGCGGGCGCGCCCTGACGACGTCAGGACACCTACTGGCCGTCGCTTCCCGGGCCCTGCGTGGACCCAGTGCGTATGACGGCGGTCGTTCCCACATACCGCTGCGGGGCAGTCCCGGATTCCCACCGGGTTCCCTCTTGCGACACCCCGCCTGGCGGACAGGGCGAACCAGCTGCTGCGGGAGAGCCTACGGGCTGCCCCCGGACTCCGGGAGGCCGCGTCCAACGATCGGACATGTGAGGGAGGTCACTTACGGGCGGGGCCGCCGGGACTCGGGCGGCCGACCGGTCCCCGCGGGATGCGAGGATGAAACGCATGGTCTCTCCCCCCATGAGGCACCCCGCCACGGAGTCGCTGGGACGGCTGCGTGACGAGCTGTTCCGGACCGCCGTCGCCTGCGACTCCTCCCGCGCCATCGACCTCGTGCTCCGCGCACTGGAGGCGGCGGGCGGGTGCGACGGCGACATACTGGCCGGACGCGCCGCGGCCGAGACCATCCTGCTGAACGTGATCGCCCCGGTGCAGGCCCGGGTCGGAACGGAGTGGGCCGCCAACCGGATCACCGTGGCCCAGGAGCACGGCGCCAGCGCCATCAGCGACCGGTGCATCTCCGCCCTCATCGGCGAGGTCCGCCGCCGGCCGCACGAGCGTTCCCGCGGCCGGATCATCGTCGCCTGCGTCGAGGGCGAATGGCACGCGCTGCCCGCCCGGCTGGTGGCCGAGACCCTGATCCTGCGGGGATGGGAGGTGGACTACCTCGGCGCGCAGGTCCCCACTCCCCACCTGGTGGCCCACATCCAGCAGCGGAACGCCGACGCGGTGCTGCTCTCCTCCTCGATCCCCACCCGCCTGCCCGCCGCCCACGCGGCGATCAGCGCCTGCCAGAGCGTGGGGATGCCGGTCCTCGTCGGCGGCGCGGCCTTCGGCGCCGACGGCCGCTACGCCCGGCTGCTGGGAGCCGAGGGCTGGGCGGCCGACGCGCCCGCCGCGGCCGACGCCCTGGCGGACGGACTGACCCCGCGGACGGAGGCTCCGGGACTCCTGGGGCTGGACACCCTGCCGCACCTGAGCGATCAGGAGTACACGTTCGTGATCACGAACAAACAGGTCCTGGCCCGGCAGGTGATCGCCGATCTGGAGAGGGACTTCCCGGCGATGCGCGCCTACACCGACGCGCAACGGGAGCGTACCGCCGAGGACATCGACCACATCGTCGAGTTCCTCAGCGTGGCCCTGTACGTGGACGACCACGACCTGTTCACCGTGTTCATCGGCTGGACCCGCGAGATCCTGGCGGCGCGCCGGGTGCCCGCCGCGTCCATGATCCCGGCCCTCGACTCCCTGGCCCGGCAGCTGCACGACTTCCCCCGCGCGCTCGGCCTGCTGGCGGCGGGCCGCTCCGCGCTCGCCGCACCGCCCGCCCCCCGCTGACGAGGGCTCGCGCCACGGCCGGCCGGAGGGGCCCGCCCGTGGCCGCGGGGGTGTGCCGGCGGCGGAACAGCCCCGTTCTGCTGTGTCAGCCCCGTTCGGCTGTGCCGGAACAGGGCGCTCGCTCGGGCCCGCCCCCGGCCCGAGCAGCGCCGCCTCACGCCGTGGTGTCGAGGATGTGCCGGAGGCTGTTGCCGATGTGCAGGGCCGTCGCGGCCGCCGCACGGTCCCCGTCGCCGCTCGCGATCGCCCGGCAGACCGCCGCGTGCTCCGTGGCGGAGAGCAGCATCCGCTCGGGGCTCCGGCGCGCGATCCGGCGCAGTCTGCGGAGCTGTCCCCGGACCGGCTCCATGGCACGGGCCAGGTACGGGTTCGCCACCACGTCGTCGATCTCCCGGTCCAGGCGCTCGGTCAGCTCGTAGTAGTCGTCCAGCCGCGCCGCCCCCGCCCCATCGGCCAGCAGCGCGTGGTGAGCGCCGAACTCCTCCGCCAGAGAGGCGAAGTCCCGGCACCGCGCCGACCTGGCGCACAGCCGTACCACGTGTGTCTCCAGCGCCTCCCGCAGCTGGAAGAGGTGCCGGACCTCGGGCAGGGACAGCTCGCCCACGAAAGCCCCACGCCCCGGGACCAGCCGCACCAGCCCCTCCCGGTCCAGCCGTTGCAGGGCCTCCCGCAGCGGCGTACGGGAGACGCCGAGCCGCTCGGCGACCTGAACCTCGTTGAGGTGCGCCCCGGGGTCGAGCTCCCCGGCGATGATCTCCGTCTTCAGCTGTTCGTACGAGCGCACGCTCTGGTTCATCGCCCTCATCGCCCCGGCCCTCTCCTCCGTCACCCTGCTCATCGTCCCGCACGGGCCCGCGCGCTCCGACCGCCTGGACCCTTCCTGTATACACGCTGTATACAGAACCTGAACCCGTCGCGGACCCGGTGACGGCCGCCCGGCGGCTCGCGTACCGGCACCCCTGATCCGAGGAGTCCCCCATGGCGCAGCGACCGACCACCCGCCTCCGCCGGATGATCGAGAGCGACGGCATCCACGTCGCCCCGGGCGCCTACGACGGCCTGAGCGCCCGCCTCGTGGAGGAGAGCGGGAGCGAGCTGCTGTACGCCAGCGGCGGAGCCATCGCCCGCAGCTGCGGCGTCCCCGACATCGGCCTGCTGAGCCTCACCGAGGTCGCCTCGCGCATCGAGCAGATGGTGGACGTGACGAGCCTCCCGGTCATCGCGGACGCCGACACCGGCTTCGGCAACGCCGTGAACGCCGTACGCACCCTCGCGCTGTACGAACGCGTCGGCGTGGCCGGCCTGCACATCGAGGACCAGACCTTCCCCAAGCGCTGCGGCCACCTCGACGACAAGTCCCTGGTCGGCACGGACGAGATGGTCCAGAAGATCCAGGCCCTCGCCCAGGCCCGCACCGACCCCGACTTCGTCCTGATCGCCCGAACGGACGCCATCGCCACCGAGGGCCTGGACGCGGCGATCGAGCGCGCGAACGCCTACGTCCGGGCCGGTGCGGACGTGATCTTCGTGGAGGCGCCCGAGACCGTCGGGCAGATCGAGGAGATCGCCAGGCGCATCCCCCAGCCGAAGCTGATCAACATGTTCCACGGCGGCAAGACCCCGCTCGTCCCCAGGGAACGCCTCCGCGAACTCGGCTACCGGCTGATCATCATCCCCTCCGACCTCCAGCGAGCGGTGATCACCGCCGTCCGGCGCACCCTGGAAGCCATCAACCGCGACGGCGACAGCGGCGCCGTCCGAAACGACATGGCCTCCTTCGCCGACCGCGAACGAATCGTGCGCACGGCGGAGTACCTGGCCATCGGGTCCTGAGGGGCCCGGGGGGCCAGGGGCCCGGTGGTGATCCGGGGACCAGGCGGAGGCGTTCCGGCCCGTTCCCGGCGAGGCCACCCCGGCACAGGACGCGCGGGCCCCTCGGGCACCCGGCAGACGCGGCGCCGCCCGGCCGGAAGATCCGGCCGGGCGGCGGGAAACGCGGGTCGAAGAGCTCTGACGGCTCTCCGGCGGGTAGGCCGTGTGGGACTCGAACCCACAACCAACGGATTAAAAGTCCGCTGCTCTGACCAATTGAGCTAACGGCCCCTGCGGCGTCACCCCCCGAGCATAGCCCGCCCGGTCCCGGCAGCCGATCCGGTATCGGTGCTGGGCCCGTCGCGCCTGTTCCGGGGGGCTGCGGAGCGGGGGCGGGGACGGCAACAGGGCCCGTACGTCACCGAGTCGGTTCGGTGGCGTACGGGCCCTGCCGGTCTGTCAGGCGGACCTGCTCGGCCGGTCAGCGGCCGGGCGGGGGTCAGCCGTTGCGCTTCCAGCGCGGCTTGTCGTCGCGGCGGCCGAAGGAGCCGGTGTTGGTGCCGGTGTTGGCGCCGCGGTGGTCGTCACGACGGCCGTTGGGGCGGTCGTTGCCGCCGGAGCGGAAGCCGCCCGAGGGGCGGTCGTCGCGACGGTCACGGTTGAACGGGCGGTCGCCGCCGCCGGAGCGGTAGCCGCCGGAGGGGCGGTCGTCACGACGGTCGCGGCTGAACGACGGGCGGTCGTTGTCACGGCGCTCGAAGGAACGGCCACCACGGTCGTCCCGACGGTCGGTGCCACCGGAGCGGAAGCCACCGGACGGCCGGTCGTCGCGGCGGTCGCGGAACGACGGGCGGTCGTTGTCGCGACGCTCGAAGGAACGGCCACCACGGTCGTCCCGACGGTCGGTGCCACCGGAGCGGAAGCCACCGGACGGCCGGTCGTCACGACGGTCGCGGCTGAACGACGGGCGGTCGTTGTCACGGCGCTCGAAGGAACGGCCACCACGGTCGTCCCGACGGTCACGGTTGAACGACGGCCGGTCGTCGCGGCGGTCGTTGCCGCGGTAGCCGCCACGGTCGCCGCCCCGGTTGTCACGGCGGTCGAAGTTGCCCCGGTCGTCACGGCGGTCGTCGCGGGCGGCAGGCTGCTCGGGGACGGAGACGGCGGCCACGAGGGCGGCCTCGGCCTCGGCGGCCACCTCGGCGACCGCGGCCTCCGGGTCCTCGCCCCGCTCGCGGGCGGCACGGGCGACCAGGCGGTCGGCCTCCTCGCGCAGCTCGACGGCGCGGCGCTGCACGCGCTCCAGCTGCTTCGTCAGGTCGGCGGCCTCGCGCTCGGCCTGCTTGGCGGCGTTGTTCGCGGAGTCGGCCTGGACCTCGGTGAGCGAACGGGCGCCGGTGATCTCGGCGACCTCCGGCTCGAACACGCCCGCGCCCTGGACGATGTGGCGCGAGGCGTCGACGCCCGCGTCCTCCATCAGCCGGAAGATCTGGCGGCGCTGGTGCGGGAGCGCCAGCGAGACGACGACACCGGACTTGCCGGCGCGGGCGGTACGGCCCGAGCGGTGCAGGTAGTCCTTGTGGTCACCGGCCGGGTCCACGTTCAGGACCAGGTCGATGCCGTCGACGTGGATGCCGCGGGCGGCGACGTCGGTGGCGACGAGCGCGTTGACGTAGCCCTTCTTGAAGTCCTCCAGGACCCGCGTACGGGCGCCCTGGGTCATGCCGCCGTGCAGCGCGTCGGCCTTCACGCCGGACTCGATGAGCTGCTCGGCGATGCGGTCGGCGCCCAGCTGGGTGCGGACGAAGATGATCGTGCGGCCCTTGCGGGCGGCGATGGCGGCCGTGACCGGCGCCTTGTCCTTCGGCTTCACGACCAGCACGTGGTGCGACATGGTCGTCACGTTGCCCTGGGCGCTGTCGACCTCGTGCGTCACCGGGTCGGTGAGGTAGCGCTTGACCAGCGTGCTGATCTCGTTCTCCATGGTGGCGGAGAAGAGCATCCGCTGACCGCCGCCCGGGACCTGGTCCAGCAGCTCGGTGACCTCGGGCAGGAAGCCCAGGTCGGACATCTGGTCGGCCTCGTCGAGGACGGCGACCTGGACGTCCTCCAGGGAGCAGGCGCCCCGGTTGATGATGTCGCGCAGCCGGCCCGGGGTGGCGACGAGGATGTCGACGCCGCGCTCCAGGGCGTAGATCTGGTTGCCCATCGACGTACCGCCGCAGACGACCTTCATCTTGAGGCCGAGCACGTCGCCGTACGGCTGGAGCGCGTCCGCGACCTGCATCGCCAGCTCACGGGTCGGGGTGAGGATGACGGCGCGGGGCTTCTTCTTCTCGGTGCGGCCACCGGCCAGGGCGGCCAGGGTCGGCAGACCGAAGGAGAGGGTCTTGCCGGAGCCCGTACGGCCGCGGCCCAGGATGTCCTTGCCGGCCAGGGCGTCCGGGATGGTCGCCGCCTGGATCGGGAAGGGGGTGGTCACACCGTTCTGCGCGAGCTTGCGGACGATGCCCTCGGGCAGGCCCAGGTCGCCGAAGGTGACGGTCGGCTCGGCGTCGGCCTCATCGGCCTCGGTGGCCTCGTCGGCCGTGATCTCGGCCGCGGGCTCCTCGGCGGAGGCGTCGGCGTCCGCCACGAAGTCGGCGACGGTCTTCTCGGAGACCGGAGCCTGCTCGGCGTCGGTGGTCCCGGCCTTCTCGGCCGCGACGGTGGTCTCGGTCTTCTCGGCCGCGTCGGTCGTCTCGGCCTTCTCCGCGGCGGAAGCCGCAGCACCGGCGGGCGCCTCGGTCACAGCGGAAGCGACCAGCTCGGCGAGCTGCTCGGCATCGGTGTTCTCGGGCATGACGGTGCGGTCAGAACTGGAAATTGACATGCGAAACGCGAAACCTTCCGGAGTCTCGGCACGCGCCCATAACTCCGTGATTCGCAATTTCGACCGCCTCAATGCGGTCCAGCCACGGCAAGGGAGAGTACGCGCCACACGGCGCTCTTCTGTGTCGGCGCCGGGCAAGGGGATCAAACGATCTACCACCATACGCACCCTCCCCCACCTCGCGCAAACCGCCCTGCTGTGACCCCCGCTACACCGGCGCCACCTGCGGTGATGCCTGCGGCGTCCGGCGGGGGGCGGCATCGTCCGGTCCGCCCATCGCCTGGGCGCGGTACTGCTGTGCGGCGGGCGATGCCGAGGGGGGCGGCTCCGGCGGGGCGGTGGGCTCCGGGTCGGGGACCGGGTCCGGGTCGGGCGCGGGCGGGGCGGGCGGGTCCGGGACCTGCGGCGGGGGCTCTCCCGGCCCCGGGGTCGAGGGGGTCGGGGCCGGGGGCGGGGCCTGCCCCCCGCGCGTGGGCTGCGGGGCACCGGGCTTGGGGCGCGGCGCCTTGGGGGCCTTCGACGCCGCCGCGTCCTTGGTCTCGCCCGGCTTCGGTGTGTGGTCGGCGTCCTTCCGGTCGGAGTGCGGCTGGGCGTCGCCCGCCGCGCGGCCTCCGGGCTGCCCGGAGCCGGGGACCGTGTCCCCGTCGGGATCGGCCGCCGACCCCTTCTGGCCCGCGGACCGCGAAGGACCCGGCTTGGCGCCGGCGCCGTCGTCGCCGACGCTCATACAGCCGGTGGACGCGGCGATCGTCAGCGCGGTGACGGCTGCCCAGCGGACAGGGGCGGACAACTGGCGCACGGGGGCACCTCCGGGGCGAGGGGACGGGAGCGGTGGTACGGGGGCGGGAGCGGGGAGCGCGGCTGCCGGGCCGGGGCCGGGGCGGGCCCCGGCGAGCGGTACGGCGTCGTACCGTGCCCAACTCCCCCGACCCCGCCGGAGACACGCCCGAAACCGCACCCACCCGCCGAGGCCCGGTCCTCGGGCCCCGGTCCCGAAGGCCGGGGCCCCACCCGGGCCCACGGAGCGGCCCGGCCCCCTACCCCCCGAACCCGCCCGCCAGTTCCGCCCCCAGGAACACCGCGCCCAGCCCCACCAGCAGGGACCCCAGCACGTTGGCGGCGGCCAGGAAGGCGCGGCCCGTCTCGGCCAGGCGGAGGGTCTCGTACGAGAACGTCGAGTACGTCGTCAGCGCCCCGCACAGGCCCGTCGCCAGCAGGGCATGCACCGGCGAGGACACCGCCGCCCCGGTCAGCACCCCGAGCAGCAGGCTCCCCGCGGCGTTCACCGTGAACGTGCCCCACGGGAAGACGTACGCGACGCCCCGCCCCTGGTGCGCCTGCACCGCACGGTCCGTCAGATAGCGCAGGGGCGCGCCCACCGCCCCGCCGACCGCCACCAGCAGCCAGTTCACGCGGACCGCACCCCGCCTTCGATCTCCGCACTCCCGTCCCCGTTGCCGTTCCCGTCCCGGCCCCGGCTCCCGCCTCTGTCCAGCCAGGCCCGCGTCGCGACGGCCGCCGCCCCTACCGCTCCCAGCGCGGCCACCACCGTCGCGGCGGCGTACGCCACGGCCGTCAGGAGTTGCTGACGCACCAGCAGGCCGGAGACATCGGCCGCGTACGTCGAGAAGGTCGTGAAGCCGCCGAGTACGCCGACCCCGAGGAAGGGCCGCGCGAGCGGACGCGTCACCCGGCCCCGCTCGACGGTGAGCACCATCAGGACGCCGATGAGGGCGCAGCCGGACACGTTGACCGCGAACACCGTCCAGGGGAAGCCGTTCCCTCCGGGCCAGAGCACCAGGGCCCCGTAGCGGGCGAGGGCCCCGAGCGCGCCGCCCGCGGCGACGGCCGCGAGCACCCGGCCCTGCGGGGCGGCGGGCGGGCCCGGCTCCGGCAGCTCGTCCGGCGCCTGCCCGCTCACCCGTAGCCCAGGGCATGCAGCCGCTCGTCGTCGATGCCGAAGTGGTGGGCGATCTCGTGGACGACGGTGATCTCGGTCTCGGCGACGACGTCCTCCTGCGTCTCGCACATCCGCAGGGTCGGGCCCCGGTAGATGGTGATGCGGTCCGGCAGCACCCCGGCGTACCACTCACCTCGGTCGGTGAGCGGGGTGCCCTCGTAGAGGCCCAGCAGCTCGGGGTCGCCGGGGTCCGGCTCGTCCTCGACGAAGACGGCCACGTTGTCCATCAGCCGCGTCAGCTCGGGCGGAATCCGGTCCAGAGCCTGGCTCACCAGCTCTTCGAACTGTTCGCGCGTCATCTCCAGCACGCCGCCATTGTCGCGTACGACGGCCCGGCACGGGCAGCCGACGACGGCACTCCCCTCACTTCCGCCCCTCCCGCGCCCCCAGCCCCGGCCCCCGGGGTCCTTCCGCCCGCCCGACGGCGCGCGCCCCGCGCCCGGCCCCAGCGCGCGTCCGGGCCCGCCCCGCGCCCGGCGGCACCCCGCATGGAGGGGGCCGCGTCCGGGCATACGGGCCCAATGGTCCGCGCCCCGTTCCGTGCCGCAGCCGACCGGGTGCGGCACCGCCTCGTCCGTCTCGTCCGCCCCGCCCACCCGGAGTCGGTGTCACCCAAGGACACCGTGCGCCCCAAGGGCTCCGCCGCTCCCTCGGTCCCGGGCGACCTGGCCGGGACCGCGCCGCGCCCGTACGTCCGCGCCCTCGGCATGCTCGCCGTCGTCGTGCTCGGAGCCTGGCTCGGGCTGCTCGCCGTGGGGTCCATCCGTACGCCGGTCGGCCCCATGGACACGAACATGACCCTGCGCCCCTCGCTCACCGGGGGCAGCAAGATCAACGTGGCGCCGCTGGGGGCCCTGGAGCTGGACTCGCACATCGCGCCGCTCCGGCTGGACGTGGACGTGGACCGGCTGGACCCCGAGCGCTCGCAGGCCCTGGTCGACCAGCCGGAACGGTTCTCCGGCCTCCAGGACGACGTCGCCCGGGACGTCACGGCCGGGACCGGGGAGCTGGCCGTGCGCTCCTGCGTCGCCGTGATCTCCGGGGCCACCGCGCTCGGCCTCGTCGTCTACCACCGCCCCCGCCGCGCCCTGGCCGCGGGCGGGCTCGCCCTCACCCTGCTGGCCGCGTCCGGCGTCAGCGCGTACGCGACCTGGAACCCGAAATCCGTCCTGGAGCCGAAGTTCTCCGGGCTGCTCTCCAGCGCCCCGTCCCTGGTCGGCGACGCCCGCTCGATCGTCACCGAGTTCGACATCTACCAGCAGGAGCTGGCCCGTCTGGTCACCAACGTCACCAAGCTGTACGACGCGACCTCCACGCTCCCCGTCTACCAGCCCGACCCGGGCACCATCCGGGCCCTGCACGTCTCCGACATCCACCTCAACCCGGCCGCCTGGCACATCATCGCCTCGCTCGTCGAGCAGTACGAGATCGACGTGATCATCGACTCCGGCGACACCATGGACCACGGCTCGACCGCGGAGAACGGTTTCCTCGACCCGATCCGCGGCCTCGGCGCGCCGTACGTCTGGGTGCGCGGCAACCACGACTCCCAGGAGACCCAGGCCTACCTGGGGAAGTTCAAGAACGTGCGCGTCCTGGACGAGGGGCGGGCCGTGAACGTCGGCGGGCTGCGGATCGCGGGCACCGGCGACGCCTCCTTCACCCCGGACCGGACCGGCCCCGGCGGCAACAAGGAGGCCGCCCGGCTGGAGGGCATGCGCCTGGCCTCCGCCCTCCGCGACCAGGAGCGCGCGGGCACCCCGGCCGACATCGCGGTCGCCCACGACCCGAACACCGCCCGGGAGACCGACGGCACCGTCCCGCTGGTGCTCGCCGGGCACCTCCACAAGCGGATCAACGAGCAGCTGAAGTTCGGTACGCGGCTGAAGGTGGAGGGGTCCACGGGCGGCGGCGGGCTGCGCGCGGTTCAGAACGAGAAGCCGGAGCGGGTGCGGGCCTCGGTGCTCTACCTGGACCGCTCGACCCGCCGTCTCCAGGCCTGGGACGAGATCACCCTGGGCGGCCTCGGACTGACGACCGCCGAGGTCAGCCGCCATCTCCCCGAGGAGAACCTGAAGAAGGACGGGACCCCCGCCTCGTCCCCCTCCCCGTCCTCCACACCGCCCCCGACCCGCGCCCCGGGGCGGCCGGCTCCGTCGCCGTAAACCGTTTTGGCGATAGCTCCACCCATCCCATATGCTTCTCACGTCCCCGACGCGCTGCAAAGCGAACCGGCGGGCCAATAGCCCTCATCGTCTAGTGGCCCAGGACGCCGCCCTTTCAAGGCGGTAGCACGGGTTCGAATCCCGTTGGGGGCACGTTTCACCGTGTGCGAGACTTGTTTCGCACCGCGCTTGGTCCTGTGGAGCAGTTTGGAGTGCTCGCCACCCTGTCAAGGTGGAGGCCGCGGGTTCAAATCCCGTCAGGACCGCTTGCAGCTCACCCCGGTGAACTGCGTGGCTGGGTAGCTCAGTTGGTACGAGCGATCGCCTGAAAAGCGATAGGTCGCCGGTTCGATCCCGGCCCCAGCCACCATCGTGAGAACGTCCCGGACGGCATGCCGTCCGGGACGTTCTTGTATATGGCGATGACACTCCGACTCCCCGACGACCTCGACGCGAAACTCACCGCGTGCGCCGGGCGCACCGGGCGCAGCAAGCAGGCTCTCGTCATCGAGGCGATAAAAAGGCGGCAGCGCTACCGCAGGCCCTCGCCCGCAGCCACGCGCTGATCGACGGCGACAAGCGCACAGCCTGGGCCGCAAAGGACCGAGCCGGGGGCTCCGGGGGTGAATTCGGGGGGAGCTCGCGCGTGGTGTCGAGAACGTCCGCCCGGTTCCGACGTCCCCTGTGCAGGCCGACAACCGGCCACGAACCCGCACGGAGGTAACGGTCATGAAGTATCTGGTGATGGTCCAGGGCAGCCAGGCGGACTACGAGGCCCAGAGCGGCAAGGGGTCCGCGGAGAGTCCGGCCTGGGACGAGAAGGCCATGCAGGCGATGTTCGCCCACATGGGGAAGATCAACGACGACCTCGCCGAGTCCGGTGAGCTGGTGACCGGGTACGGGCTGCGCGAGCCCGCGCAGGGGCGGGCCGTGAGCCTCGACGCCGAGGGGCGTCCGGTGGTCTCCGACGGGCCCTACGGCGAGACGAAGGAGCTGCTCGCCGGGTTCTGGGTGCTCGACTGCGAGAGCCTGGAACGGGTGACCGAGATCGCCGCCCGCGTGGCACGCTGTCCGCAGCCGGCCGGGGCGCCCGACTACCCGGTGCTCATCCGGCCCGTCGACGGCGGGATCGACGACTGACCCACGGGGAACAGGGAGACGGATGGACCGGAGCGACCACCGGACGTCCGCGTCGGTCGAGGACCTGCTGCGCCTGCACGCGCCGCAGGTCCTCGGCGCGCTCGTCCGCCGTTACGGGCACTTCGACCCGGCCGAGGACTCCGTCCAGGAAGCCCTGATCGCCGCCGCCCGGCAGTGGCCGCAGGACGGCGTCCCGGAGAACCCGCGCGGCTGGCTCATCCGGGTCGCCTCCCGCCGCCTCACCGACCGGCTGCGCAGCGACGCCGCCCGCCGCAGACGCGAGGAGACCGCGGCCGCGCTCACCCCGGCGGACGCGTTCGTCGCCCCGCCGCCCGGGGAGGGGCGGGCCCCCTCCGAGGACGACACGCTCACCCTGCTGTTCCTCTGCTGCCACCCCGCGCTCTCCCCCGCCGCCCAGATCGCGCTGACCCTGCGTGCGGTCGGCGGCCTGACCACGGCCGAGATCGCCCGCGCCCTGCTGGCGCCGGAGGCGACCGTGGCCCAGCGGATCAGCCGGGCCAAGCGGGCGGTGCGCGGCGCGGACTTCCGGCCGCCGGAGCCCGCGGACCGCGACCAGCGGCTCGCCGCCGTCCTCCAGGTGCTCTACCTGATCTTCAACGAGGGCTACACCGCCACCGCCGGGCCCGCACTGCACCGCACCGACCTGGCCCGCGAGGCGATCCGGCTGACCCGTTCCGTACGCCGGCTCCTCCCCCGCGAGGGGCGGGTGACCGGGCTCCTGGCGCTCATGGTCCTCACCGAGGCGCGCGCTCCGGCGCGCACCGGGCCGGGCGGTGAGCTGATCCCGCTCGACGCCCAGGACCGGGCCCTGTGGGACCGTACGGCCATCGCCGAAGGCACCGCGCTCGCCGAGGAGGCGCTGTCCCAGGGGCCCGCCGGGGACTACCAGCTCCAGGCCGCCGTCGCCGCGCTGCACGACGAGGCGGAGCGCGCCGAGGACACCGACTGGCCGCAGATCCTCGCCCTGTACGACCTCCTCGTGCGGCGCACCCCCGATCCCGCCGCCGCGCTGGGCCGGGCCGTCGCCGTGGCCATGGTGCACGGGCCGCGCGCCGGACTGGCGGAAGTGGACGCGCTGGCCCGGCCGTTGGCGGGGCGCCACCGGTTCGACGCCGTACGGGGCCACCTACTGGAGCGCGCCGGGGAACGGGACGCCGCCCGTGCCGCCTACCTCGCGGCCGCCGACGCCACCCTCAGCGAGCCCGAGGCCCGCTATCTGCGCGGGCGCGCGGACCGGCTGGGGGCGTGACCCGCGAGGCCGTGGCCCTCCTGGTGCCCTCCGGCGCGCCGCTCCCCGTGCTGCCCCTGCTCCCTCCGCTCCCCCCTGCTCCTCCTCATCCCTTCGGCCGAACCCGCCGCAGCCATCGGCGCAACCCCGCTCGCCGCGCCCCCGTCCGCTCGGGATGATCGGCCCCATGACCACCAGCGACAGCGCATCCGACGGCAACGACAGCGCGCGGGGTTTCGGCAGAGGCGTCGACCTGCGGATCGCCCAGCAGCCGGAGGCCGACGCGCTGCTGGCCCGCAGCCCCCTGGCCGCCCTCGTCGGGATGCTGCTGGACCAGCAGGTGCCGATGGAGTGGGCGTTCACCGGGCCGTACACGCTCGCCGGACGCATGGGCTCCGACGACCTGGACGCGGGGCGGATCGCCGCCCAGGACCCGGAGGAGTTCACCTCGCTGTTCACCACCAAGCCGGCCCTGCACCGCTACCCCGGCTCCATGGCCCAGCGGGTGCAGCAGCTGTGCCGGTACCTGGTCGCGGAGTACGGCGGTGACGCGAGCGCCGTGTGGCGGGACGCCGCCTCCGGGGCCGACCTGCTGGAGCGGCTGAAGGCGCTGCCGGGGTTCGGCGAGCAGAAGGCCCGGATCTTCCTGGCGCTGCTCGGCAAGCAGTACGGCGTGCGGCCCCCGGGGTGGCGCGAGGCGGCGGGGGCGTACGGGGAGACCGGATCGCGTCGCTCCGTCGCCGACATCACCGGGCCCACGTCGCTGGCCGAGGTACGCGCGTACAAACAGGAGGCCAAGGCGGCGGCCAAGGCGAAGAAGGCCACGGCCGGGACGACTGCCAAGAAGACAGCGGGCGGCGCGGCGACTGCCAAGAAGACGGCCGCCGGCAGGGCGACCGGCCGGGAGAAGACCCCCAAGGGGCCGGCTTCCAAGGCGGTCCCGAAGCGCACCGCGAAGCGGGATACGCAGTAACCACCCGCCCCGGGGCACCGATCGGAACCAGCGCACCTGTTCACAGACGTCACCGCGCTCGCTAGCTTTCCAGCACACGCGTTCCCACCGACCGACCGGAAGGACTCCTGTGCACGCGACACGTCGAAGAGCCATGGCTGTGGTGGCCGCCACCGCCCTGGCCACCCCGCTTCTCCTGGCCGCGTCCCCGAACCACGGCCGCCCGGCGTCGCACGACCCCGCCGGGGAAGCCGCCAAGCTCTCCAGGGAGTTGGTGAAGAAGGCGTCCGCGCGCGACGCCCACCGCCACCTCCGGCAGTTCCAGGCGATAGCCGACTCCGCCGAGGGCCACCGCGCCGCGGGGTCGCTCGGTCACGACGCGTCGGCGGCGTACGTCTACCGCCAGCTCCAGCGGGCCGGGTACCGGGTCTCGTACGAGAGCTTCCGCTTCACCTACACCGAGACGCTGGCCGAGAAGCTGTCCGTGGTCGCCCCGGCGCCCCGCGACGTGACCATCAAGGCCATGACGTACACGCCGTCGACCGCGGTGGGCGGAGTGACCGCCGGACTCGTCGCCGTGCCCCTCGACGCGACCACCGGCTGCGAGGCCTCCGACTACGCCGCCGCCGACTTCACCGGCGCGATCGCGCTCATCCAGCGCGGCGGCTGCTCCTTCGCCGAGAAGCAGGCGGCCGCGGCGGAGGCGGGCGCGGTGGGGGCCGTCATCTACAACAACACCGAGGGCGTGCTGTCCGGCACGCTCGGCGAGGCCGCCGCGGGCCGCATCCCGACCGGCGGACTGACCCAGGCCGAGGGCGAGCGGCTGGCCGCCGACCTCAAGGGCGGCGAGGTCACCGTCTCCTTCGAGATCCGCGAGCTCCAGGAGGACCGGCCCACCCGCAACGTCATCGCCGAGACGCCCGGCGGCAGCGCCGCGCGCACCGTGATGCTCGGCGCGCACCTCGACTCGGTGACCGAGGGGCCCGGCATCAACGACAACGGCTCCGGCTCCGCCGGGCTGCTCCAAGTCGCCCTGGAGCTCGCAAAATCCACGAGCAAGCCCGCCAACAAGGTGCGGTTCGCCTGGTGGTCGGCGGAGGAGAACGGGCTGATCGGCTCGGAGAAGTACGTCGCCGCCCTGAGCGACAAGCAGCGCGAACAGATCAAGCTCTACCTGAACTTCGACATGATCGCCTCACCCAACGGCGGGCAGTTCGTCTACGACGGCGACGACTCCGACCAGGTCGGCTCCGGTCCCGGCCCGGAGGGATCGGCCCAACTGGAGCGCGACATCACCGCGTTCCTGGACGGCAAGGGCAAGCCGCACGAGGGCACCGACTTCACCGGCCGCTCGGACTACGGGCCGTTCATCGAGGTCGGCATCCCCTCCGGCGGTACGGACACCGGGGCCGAGGGCATCAAGACGGCCGCCCAGGCCGAGGTGTTCGGCGGGGAGGCGGGGATCGCGTTCGACCCCTGCTACCACGCGGCCTGCGACGACCTGGACAACATCGACATGGCGCTCTTCGACACCAACATCGACGTGATCGCCAACGCCGTCGGCACGTACGCCCACGACCTGAGCTCCCTGACCCGCCCGGTCACCCCCGCCCCCAGCACCGGCACCCCGGGCAGCGGCGGCGGCCTCCGCGAGGGCCACGGCCACGAGGTCACCGAGTGACGGCCCTCCCGCGGCACTGAACCCGAGGACGACAGGTGTGCGAGCCCGGTACGGACATCCCGTACCGGGCTCGCCGCCTTTCGGCCCACCTGGGCGATATGCGCCCACTGCTCCGGCAGCGCGGTGAGCTTCCCCGGCTGCGCCCGGAGGCCCTTGCCCGGTAGGCTTTCCGTGTGATCTTCAAGCGCATCGGAAATGGGCGGCCATACCCCGACCACGGCCGGGAAAGCACCCGACAGTGGGCGGACGTCGCGCCGCGTCCGGTTCGCCTGGACCAGCTCGTGACCACCAAGGGCCAGCTGGACCTGGAGACCCTCCTCGCCGAGGACTCCACCTTCTACGGCGACCTGTTCGCGCACGTCGTGAAGTGGCAGGGCGACCTCTATCTGGAGGACGGGCTGCACCGGGCGGTCCGGGCCGCGCTCCAGCAGCGCCAGGTGCTCCACGCCCGCGTCCTCGAACTGGGCTGACCCCCCGGGGCCCGACCCGGCCCTCCCGGCCTCGGCCCGCCCCTCTTGTGGCTCGGCCCGGCTCCTTTCGCGTGCTTTCGGGTGCTTTCCTACCCATCCGGGTGCCATACGTTGATCATTTAGTACGCATCATCACCGCGTCGCACTACGCTGCCCCCATGAGCATGCTCACTCCCCCCGGCATGGGCGGAAAGTACCGCATCACGGGCGACGCCTACCCCCGCATGCGCCGCCCCCGACGCCGTCACCGGCTGGTCCTCGCCGGTATCGGCGCCGTCGTGGTGCTCGGCCTGGTCGGCTGGGGCACGCTCCAGCTCATCGACGTCTTCACCGGCGGCGACAGGAGCGCCAACGCGGCCGGTCACCGGCGCGCCTGCCCGAGCCCCGCGGCGTCGGCGGCCCCCGCCAGGGCGCTGCCGAAACCGGCCGCCGTCAAGGTGAACGTCTACAACGCGACGACCCGTGCCGGACTGGCCAAGACCGCCGCCGAGGAGCTCAAGAAGCGCGGGTTCGCCATCGGGGAGGTGGGCAACGCGTCCAAGGAGTACGACAAGAAGGTGCCGGGCACCGCCGTCCTGCTGGGCGCGCCGACCGCGACGGACGGCAGCTTCACGGTGCTGGGCACGCATCTGGTGGGCGCGGTGCAGAAGACCGACACCCGTAGGACGGGGGAGGTCGACCTGATCCTCGGGGCGAAGTTCACGGCGTTCAGCACCCAGCAGGAGGCGACCGCCGCGATGGCGTCCCTGACGAAGCCGTCCCCGGCCCCGTCCTCCTCCTGCTGAAGCCCGTCCCGCTCCGGCCGCCGCTTACTACTCGGCCGTGCCGTACATCCGGTCGCCCGCGTCGCCCAGGCCCGGCACGATGTAGCCGTGCTCGTTGAGCCGCTCGTCGACGGAGGCGGTGACCACGGTGACCGGGGTGCCCGCCAGCTCGCGCTCCATCACCTCGACGCCCTCGGGCGCCGCGAGGAGCACCACGGCGGTGACGTCGTCGGCGCCGCGCTTGATCAGCTCCCTGATGGCGGCGACCAGGGTGCCGCCGGTGGCCAGCATCGGGTCCAGTACGTAGACCTGGCGCCCGGAGAGGTCCTCCGGCATCCGGGTCGCGTACGTCTCCGCCTGGAGCGTCTCCTCGTTGCGGATCATGCCGAGGAAGCCCACCTCGGCGGTCGGCAGCAGCCGGACCATGCCGTCCAGCATGCCGAGACCGGCGCGCAGGATGGGGACGACGAGGGGGCGCGGGTGCGACAGCTTGACCCCCGTCGTGGGCGTCACCGGGGTTTCGATGTCGACCTGCTCGGTACGCACATCCCTGGTGGCCTCGTAGGCGAGGAGGGTGACCAGCTCGTCGGCGAGCCGCCGGAAGGTCGGGGAGTCGGTGCGCTTGTCGCGCAGCGTGGTCAGTTTGTGCGCCACCAGCGGGTGGTCGACGACGTGGATCCGCATGCGTCAACAGTAACCGCGCCGCCCGGCCCTCTGCGCTGGCATCAACCACCTGTTCGGGGGGAAGGTGGGGGCGTAGGCAGCCAGTGATGGGGTGGTGAGTCGATGCCGCAGGCGGAACAGCAGCCGGACCGGGTCTCCTACGTCCTGCGCGACGCGCGCGACCCGCAGGACGCGGGTCGTGAGGCGCCGGACGCGCAGGAGAGCGACGCGGCCCGCCGCCGCCGACGCGCCCAGTTCCTCCGCGAGCTCCACGAGGCGAAGCAACTCCGCGACCGGGTGCAGCCGCGCCGGGCCCGCGCGGCCCGTATGCGCCAGCAGATGCGGATGCGTACGTTCCGCTGGTGACGCGGGGCCAGCCGGTGGCGGGCCGCCCCGGTCGGCGGTGACCCGGCGGCCCGGCAACCCGCTCACCTGGGCATCTGACAGGAGTGCCGGGCGCACCGCGCCGTGCCGGGAGGAGTCCTTCGCGCCCTGCCCTCCACCACCGTCCGCCCCCGTGTACCACCGGCGCACCCTCCCACTGATCGGACCCCTGCCGACTCCGTCAGGGCGACGGCCGACCAGGCACTCCTGGAACTGATGGCCGACGCAACGGCCGAAGAGGTCTCGCCCGGCGCTTGTTTCTGCCACGATGCCGATTGGGCGGGGCTCAGGGCGGACGGATCACCGGCCGCCTTCCCGTCGGACCGATTCGCCTATGACCAGTGGGAGAGTCACGGTGTACTTCGCCGCACTGCTCGCGCGCACCGAAGACGGGTGGGAAGCGAGCGACACGGAGCTCGACGATGTGGAGACCCTGTCCGACCTGACGGATCTGGCCCGCGAGGCCTCGGTGGACGAGGACACGGTCCTCGTCTACATCGAGCAGGAGGACGCCTGGTTCGGCGTCGTCCGGGTGGACGGTGAGGAGGACCCCCGTATCTACGTGTCGGACGCGTCCGCCGCCGCCCGCTCCTCGTACGGGGAGATCCTGCTCACCGACGAAATGCTCGGCCGCGAACCAGGGGCCGAGGACGAGATCGCCGCGCTGGAGGAGCTCGTCGATCTCGACGGCACCGAGGACGGCGAGCCGGAACGGCCCTCCGCCGGGGCCTCCGCCGCGGACGACGACGGCCCCGACCCGGACGCCGTGCCCGCCGGACCGATCGGCGAACTGGGGGTCCTCGCCGACCTGGGGATGTCCGGGAAGGAGCTGCTGACCCTCCAGACGGACGCCCTCACGGAGATCGCGGAAGCCGTGGGTGCCTCCGACGTCCTGGAGTCGGTCCGCTAGCCGGGACGGCCCCGCACCGGCCGCCGCGGCCCCCCGGCCCCCCCCCCCCCGCGGCCCCGCCCCGCGCCCCCCCGCGGGCGCCCCCGGGGGGGGCCCGGGGGGGGGCGCCCCCCCCCCCCCCCCCCCAAAACACCCCCCCC
>NZ_JBIWOX010000031.1:0-46067 GCF_044767975.1 Streptomyces sp. NPDC101181
CGGGGGGGCCCCCCGCCCCCCCCCCCCGGCGGGCCCGGCCCCCCCCCCCCCCCGGGGGGGGGCCCCGGGCGCCCGGGGGGGGGGGGCCCCCCGCGCGCCCCCCCCCCCCCCCCGCCCGCATTTCTCCGCCCGCATTTCGTGGATATCCCGCTCACTGTCCGGCTCATGGGTGTCGTACGGGCGTCGTGGGAGGATTTCGTACGGCCGGGTCCCACCGGCCGTCATCAGTCCGGCAGCAGATTCCCCCGGCGCGAGAGCAGGAAGCGCTTGAAGGCGGCCACCGGCGGGGTGTCCGGGTGGCCGTCCAGCCAGGCGACCCCGATCTCCCGCGCCGCGCGCGGGGCCGTCACCGTCAGCTCGACGACCCCGGGGCGGGCCACGGCGGGCGGCGGGAGCAGGGCCACCCCGAGCCCGGCCGCGACCAGTCCGCGCAGGGTCTCCGCCTCCTCGCCCTCGAAGGCGACCCGGGGCGTGAAGCCCGCCTGGGCGCAGAGGTCGTCGGTGATTCGGCGCAGCCCGTAACCGGGCTCCAGGGTCACGAACGTCTCGTCGGCGGCCTCCGCGAGGCGGACGCGGCGCCGGGAGGCGAGCCGGTGGTCGTCCGGGACGACCAGGCGCAGCCGCTGTTCGTCCAGGCGGCGGGTGACCAGGTCGGGGTCGTCGGGCACGGGCGAGGTCAGGCACAGGTCGAGGCCGCCCGCGCGGAGCCGTTCGATCATCGCCTCGCCGTAGTTCTGCACGAGCTGGAAGCGGACCCGGGGGTGGTCGGCCCGGAAGGCGCGGATCAGGGCGGGCACGGTCTCGGAGCCCATGGTGTGCAGGAAGCCGAAGGAGACCCGGCCCGCCGCCGGGTCGGCGTCCGCCCGGACCGAGTCGGCGGCCTTCTCCACCTCGCCCAGGGCCCGTTCCGCCGAGCCGAGGAAGGTGCGGCCCGCCGGGGTCAGCGAGACCGTACGGCCCTTGCGGGCGAACAGGGCGATGCCCAGGTCCGCTTCGAGTCGCACCATCGCCCGCGAGAGCGTGGACTGCGGGACGCCGAGCTCCTGGGCGGCGCGGGTGACGTGTTCGTGACGGGCGACCGCCTCGAAGTACGCGAGGCGCGGCGCGAGAACCGCCCGGATGTCTTCTTCGTAACTGCTCGGTGACAGCCGAGGCCCTGAGCTGCGTTCATGCACCATGGGATTGATTATCGCAGTTTCGTGCATTGGACGCATGAAACGCGGGCCTCTACTTTCGACGTATGCCTCCCGCTGATACCGGGGCGTCCGCCGTCGTGGCGGATGCCTCTGCTCCGTCGTCCCCCGTCTCCACCACCACCGCGCCCGCCGCCTCCGAGCGGCTGGAGCCCGGCCGCCCCGGCTACCGCCGGATGAGCTTCGCGCTCTTCGCCGCCGGGGTCGCGGCCTTCGCCCTCCTCTACTCCACGCAGGCGCTGCTGCCCGCGATCTCCACCGCGTACGGCGCGAGCGCCGGGCAGGCGAGCTGGACGGTCTCCGCCGCGACCGGCGCCCTGGCCCTGTTCGTCCTGCCGCTGAGCGCGCTCTCGGAGCGGTTCGGGCGGCGGCAGCTGATGACGGTGTCGCTGGCGGTCGCGGTGCTGGTCGGGCTGCTGGTGCCGTTCGCCCCCTCGATCGGCTGGCTGATCGCGCTGCGGGCGGTGCAGGGGGCCGCGCTCGCCGGACTTCCGGCCTCCGCGATGGCCTACCTCGCGGAGGAGGTGCGGCCCAAGGCGCTGATCGCCGCGATCGGGCTGTTCGTCGCGGGCAACAGCATCGGCGGCATGAGCGGCCGCATCCTCACCGGGTGGGTCGCCCAGGCCTGGGGCTGGCGCGCGGCGCTCGCGGCGGTCGGCCTGCTCGCGCTGGCGTGCGCCATCACCTTCCACGTCCTGATCCCGCGGGCCCGCAACTTCCGCCCCGGTTCGCTGAACCCGAAGGCACTGGCCAGGACCGTCGCCACGCACCTGGGCAATCCGCTGCTGGTGCGGCTGTACGCGATCGGCGCGCTGTTCATGACGGTGTTCGGCGCGGTCTACACCGTGATCGGCTACCGGCTGGTCGAGGAGCCGTTCAGCCTGCCGCAAGGCGTCATCGGCTCGATCTTCCTGGTCTACCTGGTGGGTACGGTCTCCTCGGCCGCGGCCGGCCGGCTGGTGGCCCGGCTCGGCCGCCGGGGCGCGCTGTACCTGGCGGTCTCCACCACGGCCGCCGGACTGCTGCTCTCGCTGGCGGACTCCCTGGCCGCGGTGCTGGCGGGCCTGGTGCTGATCACGGCCGGGTTCTTCGCCGGGCACGCGGTGGCCTCGTCCTCGGTGAGCCGGACGGCGACGGAGGGCCGGGCGCAGGCGTCCGCGCTCTACCAGTCGGCGTACTACCTGGGCTCCAGCGCGGGCGGCACGCTCGGCGCGATCGCCTTCCACACCGGGGGCTGGGCGGCGACGGTGGCACTCGGGCTGCTGGCGGTCGTCGGCGTCGTCTCGATCACGCTGTACGGGACCCGGGTGGCGCGGGCCGAGCGGCGGGCGCTGGTTCCGGCCGCCCGCTGAGCCGTACGCACGCACCGCGCCTGAGCCGTACGTACCGGGCTGTCCGCCCCTCGCCCGTACGGCTGGGGCGCCGGGCGTCCCGTACAGCCGCCCGGCCGGTCGGCCGCTTGTCCGGTCGGCCGCTTGTCCGGAGGCCGTGATTCCGGCTGCGCGGGACCGCGACGCAACCGAGACCTGTCCCGTGCAACCTCCGACCCCCTTCGCGCGTCTACCAGGCGTAACCACGAAACCACTGTGGGCGAAGGGGAGTTGCGCACATGGGAGACACGGCGAAGATTTCCGGCAGACGGCTGCGGCGCGGGGCGGCGCTGTCCGTGGCCGGTCTGGTGGCCGCACCGGCCCTGGTCCTGGGCACCGGCACCACCGCCCAGGCGGCGTCCTGCACCACGTCGGCCGGGCCGCACCAGAAGCAGGTCGAGAAGTTCCTGAAGCGGCCCGTGGACGGCAGGCAGTCCAGCGCGGACTGCAAGGCGATCCAGTCGTTCCAGAAGGCCCACGGGATCACCCCCACCATCGGCTACGCCGGTCCGCTGACCTGGCGCACGATGAACACGATGCTCGCCCAGAAGGCGGCCGGGAAGAACCCCAACAAGGCCGGCAAGTGCCCCACCAACAAGGGCCGCATCGCCTGCGTCGACCTGACCCGGCAGCTGAGCTGGATCCAGGACGGCAAGAAGCTCGCGTACGGGCCGGTGCCGGTGCGGACCGGCCGGGACGGTGCGGAGACCCGGACCGGGGCCACGAAGGTCTACTGGCGCGCCATCAACCACTGGTCGACGCTCTACAAGGTGTGGATGCCCTACTCCCAGTTCTTCGACGGGGGCCAGGCCTTCCACTCGGTCAGCAAGTCCATGTACAACCCGCCGGGCTCGGGCGGTTGCGTCAACATGCGCCCCGCCGACGCGAAGGCATACTGGAAACTGCTGAAGAACGGCGACGACGTGTACGTGTACGGGCGCAAGCCCGGGACCTGATCGGGGCGCCGGGAGCATCCCGAGGGGTGCCGGACGCCGTGGCCGCGGTCACGGGATCCGGCACCCCTTGTTCGCTTTCCGCCCCCGTTGTCAGTGGCCTGCGGTAGCTTCCGACGTACCGGGAGACGGATGCCGCGGCGTGTCCGCGCGCGACAGGGGTGGAGCGATGAGCGATCTGACCACGACGGCGGCCACGGGGGCCGGGGCGGGCGTACCGACGGGGGCCGGGGACACCGACGCGGGCGACGGAGCCGGGATCGACAGCCGTCTGGAGGGGCACCGCACCGAGCTCACCGGATACTGCTACCGGATGCTCGGCTCGGCCTTCGAGGCCGAGGACGCGGTGCAGGACACCCTGGTGCGCGCCTGGCGCAACTACGACAAGTTCGAGGGCCGTTCCTCGCTGCGCTCCTGGCTCTACCGGATCGCCACCAACGTCTGCCTGGACATGCTGAACGCGGGCAACAAGCGCGCCCGCCCGGTGGACCTGACCGGCCCGACCCCGCTCGCCCAGGCCGCGCTGACCCCCCGCCCGGAGAACGTCTGGCTGGAGCCGATGCCCGACGGCCGCATCCTGCCCTCCGTCCAGGACCCGGCGGAGGCGGCCGTGGCCCGCGAGTCGGTGCGCCTGGCGTTCGTCGCCGCGCTCCAGCACCTGCCGCCCAAGCAACGGGCCGTGCTGATCCTCCGCGAGGTCCTCGCCTGGAAGGCCGCGGAGGTCGCCGAGCTGCTGGAGACCTCCGTCGCCTCGGTCAACAGCGCCCTTCAGCGGGCCCGCGCCACCCTGACCGAGACGGAGGTCCGGGCGGGCGACGCGGCGGACCCGCTCGACGAGGAGCAGCAGAAGCTGCTGGAGCGCTATGTGAAGGCGTTCGAGGGGTACGACATGGCCGCCCTGACCGCCCTGCTCCACGAGGACGCGGTGATGACGATGCCGCCGTTCGACCTGTGGCTCCAGGGCACCGGGGACATCACCGGCTTCATGACCTCGATCGGCGCGGCCTGCGCGGGCTCCCGGCTGGTGCCCGTCTCGGCCAACGGCTCCCCAGCCTTCGCGCACTACAAGCCGGACGCGGACGGGGACGGCTTCGTGCCGTGGGCGGTGCAGGTCATCGACGTACGGGACGGGGCGATCACCGGGATGCACTGCTTCCTGGACGTGCCGCGCTGGTTCCCGCTGTTCGGGCTGCCGGACCGGCTCCCGGCGGACGCGTGAGGGCGGCCGAAGACGCGTCGTAGCGCTCTCGCCGCCCGGGTGGGGCTCGCCTCGGGCGGCTGGGGGGCCGCCCAGGCTCTGGGTGAGCCCGCCGCGATGTCGGATCCCCAGCCCCGGCTCACTCCTGCGCGGGGGGAGAGCTCGGCGTCTCCGGTCACCTGTCCCCGCCTGGAAGGCCCCGGGCCACCCGCCGGACGGGGCGCGGCCAGGCCCGGACGGGACGTGGGGCTGGTCGGAGCTACGGGTGTACGCCTGCGGCCCCGGCGGTCAGTAGCCCTCCGGCACCCTCTCCCGCCGGCCATCGGCCGCCCCGCCCTCCGGCCCGTCGCCCCGCGCCCTCCCCCTCTCCGGCGCCTCCTCCACCAGGCTCACCACATCGGCCAGCCCCACCAGGTCGAGCAGCGCCCGGAATTCGGGTTCCGCCCGGCGTAGCCGCAGAGGGTGTCCGGCGCGGCGGGCGACCAGGCCCAGCCGGGCCACCGCCTCGACGGCGGTCAGGTCGGGGCGGAGCACGCCGCCCACGTCGCAGTCCACCGCCGCCCCGGGAGCGAGGGCGGCCCCCCGGGGTCCGGCGAGCGCGCGCTCCAGCTCGGCGCAGAGGTCGGGTACGACGGCACGGCTGAGCCGCCCCGTGACGGTCAGGGCGATCGGATTCTCTCCATCCACATCAGGCAGACCGCCCCCGCGGGCGAAACTCATCGGCCCCGGCGGCGCGGGCGCCTGCGCGCGGGGTCGCTTTTGCGTCATCTCCGGATTCCTGTGCGGATCCTGTGAACCAACACGCGCTGTTCCCGCTCTAGTTCGGTGAACCGGAGGGCGCAGCCGTCACCAGCGTGAGCCTGCGCACCGACGTCGTGAGAACCACCAAGTCTCCAGGGGGAGAGTTGCGCAGACACGTGAGAAGCGCGTGCATATCCGCGGTCGCGACAGCGGCCGCCGTGGCGCTGGCGGCCGGGATGGTCAGCCCTGCCGTCGCCCAGCCGGACCCGAGGGGGGCGTCCGGCGACCGGGTGCGGGCCCAGGACCGGGACCTGCGCCACCTGACGCTGATCACCGGCGACCGGGTGACCGTGGACGCCGAGGGCACGCCGGTCGCCTTCCGGCCGGCGAAGGGCCGGGAGCACATCCCGGTCCAGAGGATGAGCGACCAGGGGCACACCCTCGTCGTCCCGGCCGACGCCCACCGGCTCATCGTCTCGGGGAAGCTCGACCGGCGGCTGTTCGACGTCACCGGACTGAGCCGCCCGGAGAACCTGCGGGCCCAGCGGGACGGTCTGAAGCTGATCGTCGGCTACCGGGGCAAGCAGGCCTCCGCCGCGAAGGCGCAGGTCCGCGACGCGGGCAGCACCGAGGTCCGCCGGAGCCTGACGTCGCTGAACGCCGAGTCGCTGACCACGCCGACGGCCGACGCACCGCAGATCTGGCAGGCGCTCACCGAGCGTCGCGGCGGAGGCGACCGGGTGACCACCGCCGCGGGCATCGACCGGGTCTGGCTGGACGGGGTGCGCAGGGCGAGCCTCGACAAGAGCGTCCCGCAGATCGGCGCCCCGGCGGCCTGGAAGGCCGGGTTCACCGGCAAGGGCGTCAAGATCGCCGTCCTGGACACCGGCACGGACACCACCCACCCCGATCTCAAGGGGCAGGTCGTCGCCGAGAAGAACTTCAGCGCCTCCAAGGACCTGAAGGACCGGGTCGGCCACGGCACGCACGTCGCTTCGATCGCGGCGGGCACCGGGGCGAAGTCGGGCGGGAAGTTCAAGGGGGTCGCCCCGGACGCGAAGCTGCTCGCGGGCAAGGTGCTGGACGACGAGGGCTTCGGGGACGACTCCGGCATCCTGGCCGGGATGGAGTGGGCGGTCGCCCAGGGCGCCGACATCGTCAATCTGAGTCTCGGCGGCCCCGACAACCCCGAGGTGGACCCGCTGGAGGCGGCGGTCGACAAGCTGTCGGCCGACAAGGGCGTCCTGTTCGCCATCGCCGCGGGCAACGAGGGCGACGGCGCGGGCACGGTCGGCTCCCCGGGCAGCGCGGACGCGGCCCTGACCGTCGGCGCGGTCGACGACAAGGACCGGCTGGCGGACTTCTCCAGCCGCGGCCCGCGGATCGGCGACGGTGCGGTCAAGCCGGATGTGACGGCCCCGGGCGTGGACACCACGGCGGCCATCCCGCCCGGTTCGCAGATCGCCCAGGAGGTGGGCGAGAAGCCCGCCGGTTACGCCACGATCTCCGGTACGTCGATGGCCACCCCGCATGTCGCGGGCGCGGCCGCCCTGCTCAAGCAGCAGCACCCCGACTGGAAGTCCTCCGAGCTGAAGGGGGCGCTGACCGCGTCCACGAAGCCCGGCGCGTACAACCCGTTCCAGCAGGGCTCCGGACGCATCCAGGTGGACCGCGCGATCGCCCAGAGCGTCGTCGCGGAACCGGTCTCGGTCAGCTTCGGCGTGCAGCAGTGGCCGCACACCGACGACGTCCCGGTCACCAAGAAGGTGACGTACCGCAACCTCGGTTCGACCGACGTCACCCTGGGGCTGAAGGTGAGCGGCACCGGCCCGACGGGCAAGCCCGCCCCGGCCGGCTTCTTCACCCTCGGCACGGACGAGGTCACCGTCCCCGCGGGCGGCACCGCCGAGGCGGAGCTGACCGCCGACACCCGCGTCGGCGGCACGGCGGACGGCACCTACTCGGCGTACCTGGTGGCGACCGGCGGCGGGCAGACCGTGCGTACGGCGGCCGCCGTCGAGCGTGAGGTGGAGAGCTACGACCTGACCGTCAGGCACCTCGACCGCAAGGGCCGTCCCGCGCCCTACGCGGACAGCACGCTCTTCGGCTTCGACGACAAGGAGGGCGGCTCGTTCCTGACCCCGCCGGTCGTCGACGGTACGGCGAAGATCCGGGTGCCCAGGGGCACCTACGCCGTCAACTCCACGGTCTACGGCCACCCGGAGGACTTCTCCAAGGGCATCGACTGGATCGCCCAGCCGAAGGTCGCCGTCACCAAGAACACCTCGCTGACGTTCGACGCCCGCAAGGCGAAGCCGGTGAAGATCGCCCTGCCGGACGCGAAGGCCGAGGCGGAGCTGTTCACACCAGACTTCACGGTGGACTCGAAGGCCGGCGGGGTGACCTTCGGCTGGCTGCTGGACTCGACGGCGGGCTTCCGCACGCTGCACGCGGGTCCGCAGGTCACCGACGGTTCGCTCGCCCAGCACTGGACGGGCACCTGGACCAGGGGCGCGTCGACCCAGTACGACATCGCGGTCGGCGGCACGGTCAAGAAGCTGGCGACCGGCTACGAGCGGAAGTTCACCACCGGCCAGCTGGCCAGGGTGACGGTGGGCATGGGCGCCGCCGCGCCGAAGAAGACCGGGTCGGTCTCCGCCTCGGGCACCCTGCCCACCTCGGGCGGCGGCTGGATCGCGTCCGTCGAGCAGAAGCTGCCCGGCACCCGCACGCTGTACCTCTCCACGGCCGACCAGGTGCGCTGGGGCCTGGAGTTCAGCCAGTTCGGCGCGCCGGACGCGGACGGCTTCCCGGCCTACGAGGCGGGCTACCGGGTCGCCGAGGAGGCCGCGTACAAGGCGGGCAGGACGTACAGCAGGTCCGTGAACACCGGAGTCTTCGGCCCGCTGGTCGACGGTGAGTTCGGCGTCTTCCGCCAGGGCGACGAGATCACCGGGATGCTGCCGCTGCTGGCGGACGGCAAGGGCAACGCGGGCGGGATGGAACTCTCGTCGGCCACCACCGTCCTGCACCGCGACGGCAAGAAGATCGGCCAGAACAACGACCCGCTGAGCGGTGACGGGGCGTTCAAGGTCCCCGCCGGACCGGCGGCCTACAAGCTGTCGGCCTCGGTGAGGCACAGCGCGCGGATCAGTCCGCTCTCCACCCGGGTGGACGCCTCCTGGACGTTCCGTTCGAAGAAGGCCGAGTTCGCACAACTGCCGGTATCCACCGTCCGGTTCACCCCGGCCATCGGCGCCGACGGGCGGGCCGAGGCGGGCAGGACCGTCTCGGTGCCGGTGAAGGTGCACGGCGCGGCGGCGGGCAAGAACCTGAAGTCGCTGACGACGTACGTCAGTTACAACGGCGGCAAGACCTGGAAGAAGGTCACGGTCAAGAAGGGCAAGATCACCGTCAAGAACCCTGCGAAGGGCAAGGCCATCTCCTTCGCCGCCAAGGTCACCGACAAGAAGGGCAACACCTCGTCGGTGCGGATCTACAGCGCGTACCTGGGCAAGTGACGGGCGCTCGCGGGTAGTTCACTCCACGCATGACGGCGGCCCGCCGCACGGAGAGCATCCGTGCGGCGGGCCGCCTGTCTGTCAGCTGATGGGGAGGAGGCCGGTGTCCAGGACCAGCCCGAACGGCTCGGGCAGGGTCAGCTCCCGCCCGTACTCGACCGTCTCCAGCACCCGGTACGTACCGTCCTCCGGCTCTCCGTAGAGCGTCGCGGTGGGGCGGCCGGAGTGCCAGGGGTCGAGGAGCAGGAACAGTTCCACGCCGGCCTTGGCGTAGCCGTTGACCTTGCTGACGCGGTCGTGGTTGGCGTTGGCGCGGGAGGTGATCTCCACGACGAGGCGGGCTTCTTCGGCGGGGACGGTGTTGCCCGGCCCGGTGGCGGTGACGCGGTCCACGACGACGAGGTCGGGGATGCAGATCCCGCCCCGCCCCGGAAGGGAGAGGCCGAGGGTCTGGTAGATCCCCCAGCCCTCGGGGATCACCGTGTAGAGCCTGCGCTGGAGCAGTGCAACGGTGGTGTCGTGGTCCTTGGACGGTGGCGGCGACACGGTGACGATCTCCTCGATGATCTCCACCTTGCAGCCCTCGGGTGCGTCCGTCTCCTCCCAGATCCGGACGAGGTCGCCCCAGTCCTGGCCAGGGCCCGGCGCGGGGTCGACGGTGAGTGCGCTCATGGCGGTCTCCTCCAGCGGTGCGTCACCGACGTCCGGCATGCCGAACGGGACCGGCGGCAGTCCACCGGTCCCGTTCATCCGTACGAGGAAACCGCAGGTCAGGCGATACGTTCCCGCACCACCGGCAGGGAGGCGAACGACGTGCCCGCCGGGGCGATGTCGTACGCGTCCGGGAGGGCCTTCAGCGCGTAGTCGAACTTCTCCGGGGTGTCCGTGTGCAGCGTCATCAGGGGCTGGCCCTCGGTGACGGTGTCGCCGGGCTTGGCGTGGAGTTCGACGCCCGCGCCCGCCTGCACCGGGTCCTCCTTGCGGGCCCGGCCCGCACCTAGGCGCCAGGCGGCGACGCCGACGTCGTAGGCGTCCAGGCGGGTCAGGACGCCGGAGGAGGGGGCGGTGACCACGTGCTGTTCGCGGGCGGTGGGGAGCGTGGCGTCCGGGTCGCCGCCCTGGGCGGAGATCATGCGGCGCCAGACGTCCATCGCGGAGCCGTCGGCCAGGGCCTTCTCCGGGTCGGCGTCCTTGAGCCCGGCGGCGTCCAGCATCTCGCGGGCGAGCGCGAGGGTGAGGTCGATGACGTCCCGCGGGCCGCCGCCCGCCAGGACCTCGACCGACTCCCGTACCTCCAGGGCGTTGCCCGCGGTGAGGCCGAGCGGGGTGGACATGTCGGTGAGCAGGGCGACCGTGCGCACCCCGCTGTCGGTGCCGAGGGCGACCATGGTGGAGGCCAGTTCGCGGGCGTCGTCGATGGTCTTCATGAAGGCGCCGGAGCCGACCTTCACGTCCAGGACGAGGGCGCCGGTACCCTCGGCGATCTTCTTGGACATGATCGAACTGGCGATGAGCGGGATCGCCTCGACGGTGCCGGTGACGTCGCGCAGCGCGTACAGCTTCTTGTCGGCCGGGGCGAGTCCGTCACCGGCGGCGCAGATGACCGCGCCGGTGGTGTCCAGCACGTTCAGCATCTCCTGGTTGGAGAGGTGGGCCCGCCAGCCGGGGATGGACTCCAGCTTGTCCAGGGTGCCTCCGGTGTGGCCGAGGCCCCGGCCGCTGAGCTGCGGCACGGCCGCGCCGCAGGCGGCGACGAGCGGGGCGAGCGGCAGGGTGATCTTGTCGCCGACGCCGCCGGTGGAGTGCTTGTCGGTGGTGGGGCGCGAGAGCTGGTCGAAGTTCATCCGCTCGCCGGAGGCGATCATCGCGGCGGTCCAGCGGGCGATTTCGGTGCGGTTCATGCCGTTGAGCAGGATCGCCATGGCCAGGGCGGACATCTGCTCGTCGGCGACCTCGCCGCGGGTGTAGGCGTCGATGACCCAGTCGATCTGCTCGGGGGTCAGCTCGCCTCGGTCCCGCTTGGTGCGGATGACGGAGATGACGTCCATGGGAATCCTTCCGGCCGGGTGCGTACGCGCGGTCCTCGATGACTCTACGCGCATAGAGAGGGGAAAGAGCGGTGGCCCTTCCGCGAAGGGAAGGGCCACCGCCGGAACGTGCGGGATGCGGGTTCAGCCGAGGTGCTGCGGGCCGAACGACTGCGGCAGCATCGCGTCGAGCGTGCGCCGGCCGTCCGGCGTCTCCAGGAGGAGTTCCGGGCCGCCGAACTCGTACAGCAGCTGTCTGCACCGGCCGCACGGCACCAGGATCGCCCCGGTGCCGTCCACGCAGGTGAAGTGGGTCAGCCGGCCGCCACCGGTGGCCTGGAGGGTGGAGATGAGGCCGCACTCGGCGCAGAGCGAGAGGCCGTAGGAGGCGTTCTCGACGTTGCAGCCGGTGACCGTGCGGCCGTCGTCCACCCGGGCGGCGACCCCGACCGGGAAGCCCGAGTAGGGGGCGTACGCCCGGGACATGGCGTCCCGGGCCGCCTCCCGCAGGGCCTCCCAGTCGGCCTCGCCGAAGGGCGCCCGCCCGGCGGCGGACGGGGGTGTCACTTGCCCTCGCCCTTGCGGTACGCCACACCGTTGGCCTTCGGCATCCGCAGCCGCTGCGCGGAGAGCGAGAGGACCAGCAGCGTGGTGACGTAGGGGGCCGCGTCGACGAACTGGCTCGGCACCTGGTCGGTGAGGAAGTACCAGGTGAACAGCAGCGCCGAGACGAGCGCGGCGACCGCAGCGGAGACGTACTTCTTCTTGTACAGCTGCCAGAACACCGCGATGACCAGCAGGATCGCCAGCAGGAGCAGCATCGCGTGGACGTTCTCGGCGCCGCCGCGCAGCTTGAGGCTGTCGGTGAAGCCGAAGAGGCCCGCGCCCAGCGCCATACCGCCCGGCATCCAGTTGCCGAAGATCATCGCGGCGAGGCCGATGTAGCCGCGGCCGCCGGTCTGGCCCTCCTGGTAGATGCCGGTGGCGACGATGGCGAGGAACGCGCCGCCGAGGCCCGCGAGGCCGCCGGAGACCGTGACGGCGATGTACTTGTACTTGTACACGTTGACGCCGAGGGTCTCGGCCGCCACCGGGGACTCGCCGCAGGAGCGCAGCCGCAGCCCGAACGGGGTGCGCCACAGGATCCACCAGGTGGCGGGGATCAGCAGCAGGGCGACGACGGTGAGCAGGGACAGACCGGTGATCAGGCCGCCGACGATGCCCGCGATGTCGGAGACCAGGAACCAGTGGTGCTGCTGGAGGTCCTGGAGCCAGTCCGAGAGCCCGGGAATGGTGATCTTGTCGATCTGGTCGATGCGCGGGGACTGCTTGGAGGAGCCGCCCTGGACGCCGTCGAAGGCGAAGTTGGAGAGGTAGCGGGTGACGCCGACGGCGAGGATGTTGATGGCCACACCGGAGACGATGTGGTTCACGCCGAAGGTGACGGTGATGACCGCGTGCAGCAGACCGCCGACGCAGCCGCCGATGATGCCGAACAGGACGCCCATCCAGGGGCCCCACTGGAACCCGGCCCAGGCGCCGAACCAGGTGCCGAGGATCATCATGCCTTCGAGGCCGATGTTGATGACGCCCGCGCGCTCGGCCCACAGTCCGCCGAGTCCGGCCAGACCGATCGGCACGGCGAGTTCCAGGGCGCCGGCGACCTGGCCGACCGAGGTGATGTCCTCGGCGCCGCTGATCAGGCGGACCAGCGAGATCAGGGCGAGGCCGCCCGCGATGATCAGCAGGACGACGGGCAGGGTGAGCCGCCGGCGGCCGGTGCCCTTCCGGGGGGCGGGGCGCGCGGCGGTGGTTTCGCTGGTGCTCACAGGGCCGCCTCCTTCTCGGTCGTGAGGGCGTGTCCGGCGGCGAGTTCCTCGCCGACCTTCTGCTGCTGGCGGCGGATGCCGTAACGGCGGACCAGCTCGTAGGAGACGACGACCGAGATCACGATCAGGCCCTGCATGATCGTGGCGATCTCCTTCTCGTACCCGTACTGGTCGAGCGAGGCCGAGGACTTGTCCAGGAACGCGATCAGCAGGGCGCTGAGGGCGATGCCCAGGGGGTTGTTGCGGCCCAGCAGCGCGATGGTGATGCCGGTGAAGCCGATACCCGTGGGGAAGTCGAGGCTGTAGGTGTGCGTGTCGCCGAGCAGGGTCGGCATCCCGGCGAGGCCCGCGACCGCGCCGGAGATCAGCATCGAGGTGAGGACCATCTTCTTGGCGTCCACACCGGAGGCCTGGGCGGCGCTCTCGCTGGCGCCGGTGGCGCGCAGGTCGAAGCCGAACCGGGTGCGGTTGAGGGCGAACCAGTACAGGACGCCGAAGCCGACGGCGACGAAGGTGAAGCCGTAGATCTCCCCGGCCCCGTCGGCCATCGGCAGCCCCGGGAACCAGCCGGACTCCGGGATCTCCCCGGTGGTCAGGTTGTTGGAGCCCGCGGGCTGCTCGCCGAAGTTCTTCGGCAGGATCAGCCAGGCGACCAGCGCGGTGGCGATCGAGTTGAGCATGATCGTCGAGACGACCTCGCTCACCCCGCGGGTCGTCTTGAGGAAGCCCGCGATACCGGACCAGAACGCGCCCACCAGCATCGCGACGATCACGATCAGCGCGATGTGCAGCGGCCCCGGCAGGTTGACGCTCGCGCCGACCAGCGCGGCCACCATCGCGGCGAGGCGGTACTGCCCGTCGACCCCGATGTTGAAGAGGTTCATCCGGAAGCCGACGGCCACGGCGAGGGCGGCGAGGTAGTACGTACCGGCCTGGTTGATGATCAGGACCTGGACGTCGGCGTAGGAGGCCGACTCGAACATGATCCGGTACGGCTCGAAGGGGTTCTGCCCGGACGCGAGCAGCACCACGGTCGTCAGCGCGAGGGCCACGACCAGGGCGAGCACCGGGCCGGCGAAGCCCAGGATCAGCCGGTCCTTGTCGAGTTTCTTCATCGGGCCTCGTCCTCCGGGCTTTCGAGGTGACCGGTGGCGGCGCCGGTCATGGCCGAGCCCAGTTCCTCCGGGGTGATGGTGGCCGGGTCGGCGTCGGCGACGAGCCGTCCGCGGTACATGACGCGCAGGGTGTCGGAGAGCCCGATCAGCTCGTCCAGGTCGGCCGAGATCAGCAGCACGGCCAGGCCCTCACGGCGGGCCTCGCGGATCTGGTCCCAGATCTGGGCCTGCGCGCCGACGTCCACCCCGCGGGTGGGGTGGGCGGCGATGAGGAACTTCGGGGCGTGGCTCATCTCGCGGCCGACGATCAGCTTCTGCTGGTTGCCGCCGGAGAGCGAGGCCGCGGTGACGTCGATGCCGGGGGTGCGCACGTCGTACTCGCGCACGATGCGCTCGGTGTCGGCGCGGGCGGCCTTGTTGTCCAGCAGCCAGCCGCGGCTGTTGGGCTTCTCGGTGACGTGGCCGAGGATGCGGTTCTCCCACAGCGGGGCGTCCAGCAGGACGCCGTGGCGGTGGCGGTCCTCGGGGATGTAACCGATGCCGGACTCGCGGCGCTTGCGGGTGGGGACGCGCGAGATGTCGTCGGAGCCGAGGGTGATGACCCCGGCGTCCGGGTCGCGCATGCCCATCAGGGCCTCGATCAGCTCGGTCTGCCCGTTGCCCTCGACGCCCGCGATCCCCAGGACCTCGCCCTGGTGGATGGTGAGGTCGATGCCCGCGAGCACGTCGCGGACGGTGCCGTCGGGGTCGGTGACGGTGAGCGCGAGGTGCCGGACGCGCAGCACGGGCACGTCGGTGACGGTGGACTCGCGGGTCTCCGGCGAGGGCAGTTCGCTGCCGACCATCAGCTCGGCGAGCTGCTTGGTCGTGGTGGTGGCCGGGTCGGCGGTGCCCACCGTCGTACCGCGGCGGATCACGGTGATCTCGTCGGCGACCGAGAGGACCTCGCCCAGCTTGTGCGAGATGAAGATGACGGTCAGGCCCTCGGCCTTCAGCTCGCGCAGGTTGGCGAAGAGCGCGTCGACCTCCTGCGGCACGAGGACCGCGGTCGGCTCGTCCAGGATCAGGATGCGGGCGCCCCGGTAGAGGACCTTGAGGATCTCCACGCGCTGCCGGTCGGCGACCCCGAGGTCCTCCACGAGCGCGTCGGGCCGGATGCCGAGCCCGTACGCGTCGGAGATCTCCCTGATCTTCTGCCGGGCCCCGGCGCCGATGCCGTGCAGCTTCTCGCCGCCGAGGACGACGTTCTCCAGGACGGTGAGGTTGTCGGCGAGCATGAAGTGCTGGTGCACCATGCCGATGCCGCGCCCGATGGCGTCGCCCGGGTTGGAGAACGAGACCTGCTCGCCGTCGATCGCGATGGTGCCCTCGTCCGGCTTCTGCATGCCGTAGAGGATCTTCATCAGGGTGGACTTGCCGGCGCCGTTCTCCCCGACGAGGGCGTGCACGGTGCCCTTGCCGATGGTGATGTCGATGTCGTGGTTGGCGACGACACCGGGGAAGCGCTTGGTGATGCCGTGCAGTTCTACGGCGGGGGGGCTGCTGGACGCGTTGATGACGCACTCTCCTTGGCCGGACAGGAGCGGGGGCGGAGGGGCTGAGGGGGCTGAGGGGCTGTCGGAGGCCCCCTGGGGCGGGGGTGAAGGTATCGCGCCGGAGGGCTGTCTACACGCGTAGCGCTGCCGAATCGTGAAACACGGGGTGCACATCACACCCCGGACGCGGGTCCAGGGTGGGTGGGAGAGCGCGGCGAGAGGCGGATCTTCTTCGGTTGGCGGCTTCCGCCGCGGTGCGCCGGAGCCCCGGCCGAAGCCCCGGTCGACGGGGCCCGTGGCCCTGTCCGTACGTCGCGACGGCGCGGGCGGCCCGGAGGCCGGACGGCGGCGGGTGCGTACGGACAGGGCCGGGGAAACCAGCCGGGGGGCATCGCGGGGCCGCGGGGCCCGACGGTCCGGGGTGCTCCCCCGGGCCGTGGGGCTCAGACCGTCCTTGCGGAGCCTGTGGAGCCTGTGGAGCTTACGGAGCGGTCTTGACGGTGATCTTGCCGTCGATGATCTCCTGCTTGGCCTTGTCGACGGCGGCGACGACGTCCTTCATCTCGGCGAAGGCCGGGTTGGACATCGACAGGGCGACGCCGTTCTTGTCGAGGCCGTAGCGGATCTCACCGGTCTGCGGCTTGTCGTCCTTGACCGACTTGATCAGGTTGAAGACCGCGTCCTCGATGTCCTTCGTGACCGAGGTCAGGATGGACGCCTTGTAGGGCGCGAGACCCTTCTGCTGGTACTGGTCGGAGTCGACGCCGATGTTCCACTTCTTGGCCTTGGAGACGGCCTCGATGGCGCCGGAGCCGGCCAGACCGGCGGCCGAGTAGATCACGTCGGCCTTCTTGTCGAGCTGGCCCTGGGCGGCGGCCTTGCCGAGGTCGGGCTTGGAGAAGCCACCGAAGTCCGGCGGCTGCGTCAGGTACTGCGGAAGCACGTTGACCGAGGCGTCCGTGTCCTTCACGCCCTGGACGAAGCCCGCCTCGAACTTCTTGATCAGCGGGGTCTCGACACCGCCGATGAAGCCGACCGTCTTCGTCTTGGAGACCTTGGCGGCGGCGACGCCGGCGAGGTAGGAGCCCTGCTCCTCGTTGAAGACGATGTTGGCGATGTTCTCGCCGGTCACCGAGGCGTCGTCGATGATGCCGAAGGTGGTCTTCGGGAACTTCGGCGCGACTTTCTTGATGGCGGGCGCGTAGGCGAAGCCGACGCCGATCACCGGGTTGTTGCCGGAGCGGGCCAGCTCGGTGAGGCGCTGGACCTTGTCCGCGTCCCCTTCGCCGTCGGAGGGCTCGGCCTCGCTGCCCTTGATGTCGAGGTCCTTCTCCGCCTTGGCGAGACCGGCGTAGGCGGCGTCGTTGAACGACTGGTCGCCGCGGCCGCCGATGTCGTACGCGATGGCGGCCTTGTCACCGTCGGAGCCGGAACCGGCGTCCGACGAGTTTCCGCCACACGCGGTGACGCTGAGCGCGAGCGCCGCGGACGCGACGCCCACGGTGGTGATCCTGGTGATCCGGCGCAAGGGGAGGCTCCTTCAAACCTGACCGAAGCGCCTCTTCCGGCGCTGGTTTCGCCGCGATCGTAACGCGCGTAGATGTCAGATAAGAGCACGTACGGAAGCCGTTATCGGATCGTCGCGAACAGAACCGGCCCACCGGGTGCATCGGTGTCCACGAATGGACCAAGAAGATCGCGTCAACGCTTCACGAACGCTTGCCGTCCAGCAGCGCCGCGGCGGTGAACAGCTCGACGCCCACGGTGATGGCCTCCTCGTCCACGTCGAAGTTGCCGCGGTGCAGGTCGAGGCCGCGCGTGTCGCCGGGCGTGCGGACCCCCAGACGGGCCATCGCTCCCGGCACCCGCTCCAGGTACCAGGAGAAGTCCTCGCCACCGAGGCTCTGCTCGGTGTCCTCGATCGCATACGATCCGCGGCGCTCGGTCATCGCCGCGTCGAGCAGGCCGATGGACTCGGCGTCGTTGACCACGGGCGGCACACCGCGCACGTAGTTGATCACGCTCTTGGCCCGGTGCATTCCGGCCACCTCGTCGATGGCGGCGTGCACCAGGTCGGGCGCCTCGCGCCAGGCGTCCAGGTTCAAGCAGCGGACGGTGCCGGAGAGCTCCGCGTGCTGCGGGATGACGTTGGGGGCGTGCCCGGTCTCCAGGCGCCCCCAGGTGAGGGCCAGCCCGGAGCGGGCGTCGACCCGGCGGGCGAGCAGCGCGGGCACGTCGACGGCGATCCGGGCGGCGGCGGTGACCAGGTCGGTGGTCAGATGCGGGCGGGCGGTGTGCCCGCCGGGTCCGTCGAGGGTGATCTCCAGCCGGTCGCAGGCCGAGGTGATGGCCCCCACCCGCAGCCCGATCCGCCCGACGTCGACCTTCGGGTCGCAGTGCACGCCGATGATCCGCCCGACGCCCTCCAGCACCCCGGACGCGATCGCGTCGACCGCGCCTCCGGGCAGCACCTCCTCGGCGGGCTGGAAGACCAGCCGCACGGCGTTGGGCAGGAGCCCCCGCCGGTCCAGCGCGGCGAGCACGAGCCCCGCCCCGAGCACGGTGGTGGTGTGCACGTCGTGCCCGCAGGCGTGGGCCCGGTCGGGCACGGTGGACCGGTAGGGCACGCCCGCCTTGGTGTCCGGGATCGGCAGCGCGTCGATGTCGGCCCGCAACGCCAGCATCGGCGTCACGCCGTCCCACTCCCCCACGTCGCACATGAGCCCGGTCCCGCAGGCGAGCACCTGGGGCCTCAGCCCGGCCTGCTCCAGCCGGTCCTTGATGGCCGCGGTGGTACGGAACTCCTGGTTGCCCAGCTCGGGATGCATGTGCAGATCCCGCCGGAAGGCGATCAGCTCGGCCCGGAGCTCGTCCGGGAGCCGCCCCGGCAGGCCGCCTCCCCCCGGCTGCTCGGCATCGGGCAGGTCGTGCAGGCGGATGGCGCGGGACTTCACGTGGTTCACCTTGTGAAGGGTAGGCCCCTTGACCCGTCAACTGGCCAGGGATCTAGGAAATTTCAGCCGTGCAGGGGAACAAAGTCGGTGTGAGGACGTGTGACGGAGGGTGGCGATGGGTATACCGACTGCCCCTTCCGGCAGGTGAGAGGGCGACCGGGGGGCGGGTCGGAGCTCCCGCGCCCCGGGAGAACCAGGCGTTCACCTGGACATCACCCTCACCGGGACGGCGGGCCCGTTCAGGCCGACCGGTCCGGGGGCGGCCGGTCCGGCGGTGTCCAGTCCGGGGGTGTCCGGTCCGGCGGTGTCCAGTCCGGCGGTGTCCAGTCCGGGTCCGGCGCGGGGCGGCGCCTCACGTCACCACCGACGGCAGCCGCTGCACCCCCCGGGCCGTCTCCGTGACGCCGCTCAGGAAGCCCTGGGCGCGGGGGGAGGCGGTGGCGCGGAGCCATTCCGGGGCGATGTCGCAGACCGCGACGTTGACGCCGGTGCCGGTGAGGGCGAGGGGGAGGGTGTGGACGACCGTGGAGGGGAAGCTGACGATCGTGCGGCCGATGGGGCCGCGGCGGGCGATGAGTTCGAGGGGGAGGTCCGGGCGGACTATCTCCAGGCCCGTCGCGGCCGCCAGGGCGTGGAGCTTCTCGGCGGACTCGCGGCGGTGGGCGAAGTAGCGGGTGGCGCCGTGAGCGCGGGCGAGGGAGGCCACCGCCTCCTGGTACGGGACGGGGTCGACGACGCCCGTCTCGACCAGGGAGGTGCCGACCAGGTCCGCGCCCTTGCAGATGGTCGGCGGGCCGAAGCGGGCGCGGGTCCAGGCGAAGGTGTTCCGGGTGACCGCGATGCCGGGCGGAGCCTCGACCGGCATCGCGGTGAACACCTCGACCGAGTGTTTCGCCGTCGGGGTGAAGCGGCGGCGGGCCGAGGCGGTGACCGGGGCCAGGACCAGTTCGCGGGGGCCCGTACGGCCCCGGCGGTGCCAGCGGGTCAGCCGCTCGCCCCGGGCCAGCTGCGCGACGAACTCCATGGTGGCCGTGCCGTCGTCGACCACCGTGAGGCGGTCGGCCCGGACCAGGGTCAGCAGGAGCTGGACGTAACGGGAGAAAGGGTCACCGATGACGATGTGGTCCGCGCGCCTGACCAGGCCGGTCAGGGCGCGCAGCGCCTTCAGGGGGGCGCCGGACTCGCCGCGCGCCTCCTGCCAGCGGACCGTGATGCCCTCGTCGCGGGCCAGCTCCGCCATCCGGCGCAGCTGACCGCGCGACATCGGGTCGACCGGGGGGAGGACGACGACCGTGGTGGCGGCCGGGTCGTCTCCCCCCGCAGTGTGAACCCACTCCAGGACGTTCAGGAGCTGGACCGGGCTCTCGACGAAGGCGAGGTTCACCGGTCGGCGCTCAGACCGCGGCCGGCTCGGCGGCCGGGGTGTTCTCGGCGACGACGCCCGCGACCCGGCGGAGCTTCTTCATCGGGCCCAGCTCGGACTCGTACACCTTCTTGACGCCGTCGCCGAGCGACTGCTCGATGGTGCGGATGTCGCGGACCAGGCGGGCGAGGCCACCCGGCTCGACGGAGGCGGCCTGGTCGGAGCCCCACATGGCGCGGTCCAGGGTGATGTGGCGCTCGACGAACGTGGCGCCGAGCGCGACGGCCGCGAGGGTGGTCTGGAGGCCGGTCTCGTGGCCGGAGTAGCCGATCGGGACGTTCGGGTACTCCTGCTGGAGGGTGTTGATGACCCGCAGGTTCAGCTCCTCCGCCTTCGCCGGGTAGGTGGAAGTGGCGTGGCAGAGCAGGATGTTGTCCGAGCCGAGGACCTCCACCGCGTGGCGGATCTGCTTCGGGGTGGACATCCCGGTGGAGAGGATGACCGTGCGGCCGGTGGCGCGCAGGGCGCGCAGCAGCTCGTCGTCGGTGAGCGAGGCGGAGGCCACCTTGTGGGCGGGGACGTCGAACTTCTCCAGGAAGGCGACGGCCTCGGTGTCCCACGGGGAGGCGAACCAGTCGATGCCGCGCTTGGCGCAGTGCTCGGCGATGGCGGTGTACTCGTCCTCGCCGAACTCGACGCGGTGGCGGTAGTCGATGTACGTCATCCGGCCCCAGGGGGTGTCGCGCTCGATGTCCCACTGGTCGCGCGGGGTGCAGATCTCCGGGGTGCGCTTCTGGAACTTGACGGCGTCGCAGCCCGCTTCGGCGGCAGCGTCGATCAGGGCGATCGCGTTGTCGAGGTCGCCGTTGTGGTTGATGCCGATCTCACCGGTGATGTAGACGGGCTGGCCGGGACCGGCGGTGCGGGTGCCGAAGGTGCGCAGGCGGGAGGTGCTGGTCATGGTGGTGCTTCCTTACGTGGTGGGGACAGTGGGGGCTGAGGTGTCAGCGGTGAGGGTGGGGCCCAGCAGCCAGGCCGCGATCTCGCGGATGGCGCCGTAACCGCCGGGGGTGGTCGTGACGGCGCGCGCCGCGGCGCGTACCGAGTCGTGGGCGCTGGCGACGGCGACGGGCCAGCCCGCGAGGGCGAAGCAGCCCAGGTCGTTGACGTCGTTGCCGACGTAGAGGACCCGGTCGGCCGCGATGTTCTGCTCGTCGCACCACCGCTTCAGCGCCTCGTCCTTGCGGTCGATGCCGTGCAGGACGGGGATCTGGAGCTTGCGGGCGCGGGCGGCGACGACCGGGTTCTGCTCGGTGGAGAGGATCAGGAGGGGGATCCCGGCCTTGCGCAGGGCCGCGATGCCGAGTCCGTCGCCCCGGTGGACGGCGACGGTCTCGCGGCCCTCGGAGTCGACCATGACCCGGTCGTCGGTCTGGGTGCCGTCGAAGTCCAGGACGACCGCGTCCACGTCGGCCCGGGTGGGCAGCGGCGCGGGGTCCAGGAGCGGGGCGAGGGCGCGGGCGCGGGCCAGGTCGTGCGGGTCGTCGATCTCCAGCACCCGGGCCGGGTCGGTGGGCACCAGCGCGGTGTGGCCGAAGAAGCGGTGGCGGTGGGTACGGAAGCCCGCCGCGTCCATGGCGTAGGCGGCGCCGGTCTCCAGGTAGTCCTGGGGGCGGTCCTGGCGGCGGGGGCGTACGGACTTGTCGTGGTTGACGCCGTACGTGCCCTCCTCGACCGCGTGCCCGTCGCGCCAGACGAAGCCGTGGAACGTGGCGACGGTGACCGCGGTGTCCGCGCCCTCGTGGGCGACCGCCCGCGCCACCCCGTCGATGTCCTCGCGGGAGACGAAGGGGCTGGTGCACTGGACGAGGAGGACGACGTCGACGCTCCTGGCGCGCTCGGCCTCGTACACGTCCAGGGCGTGCAGCACGGCCGCCTCGCTGGTCGCTGTGTCGCCCGCGATGGCGGCGGGGCGCTCCACGCAGTGCAGCCGGTGGGCGGCGCCGAGGTCGAGGGCGGCGGCGCGGGCGGCCTGGGCGATGGCCCCGTCGTCGGTGGTGACGAGGACGTCGGTGACCTCGGGCGCGCCGAGCGCGGCCCGGACGGCGCGGGCGACCAGGGGGATGCCGCCGACCTCGGCGAGGTTCTTGGCGGGGACGCCCTTGGATCCGCCGCGCGCGGGGATCACGGCGAGGACGGTCGGTGTCATCGAGGCTCCTGAGGTGGTGGTCACAGCTCCCCCATCCGGCGGATCACCGGGGCGACGCGCTGGACGCCGTGCCGGTAGGCGCCGCGCGCCGCGTTGCGGACGGTCTCCCGCACCGCGCCCCGGACCCGGCCGGGCTCCTGGGGTGCGGCGGCTCCGGGCAGCGGGGCGCCGTCGGGGGCCAGGTGGTGGCGGGCGAGGATGCCGGGGAGGTATCCGGGGGCGGTGGCGGGGGTGTAGTAGGGCGCGAGGGGCGGGAGTCGGTCGCCCGCCAGCAGCGCGGCGACCCGGGCGCGGGCCGCGTCGTAGGCGGTGTCGTACGAGCCGTCGGCGGCGACGCCCTGTCCGGCCAGCCACGCGGTGTCGGGGCGCGGGCGGAACCCGCCGTCGAGCTTGTCCCAGGAGGTGAGGAGCCCGGAGCCGACGAAGTGGTGGTTGCCGAGGGGTTCGCGGACGCCGAGGTCGGTGAGGACCGCGGTCGGGATGTTGCGGTGCAGGGACTCCAGGGCGGCGGTGGAGGAGACGGTGACCAGCAGGTCGGTGCGGTCCAGGACCTCGCCCATGTGCCCGTACACCAGGCGGAAGTTGGGCGGCAGACCGCCGGGCAGCCGCTGCGCCAGCTTCTGGTAGGGCAGTTCCTCGATGTGCGTGGTGTGCTCGCCGGGCTTGGAGCGGAGCTTGAGCAGCACCTCGCGGCTCGGATGCAGCCGGGCGTGCTCGACGAGCCTGCGCAGCAGGTACGTCCGGTCGGCGCGGGAGGCCGGTACGGAGGGCTGGGCGGCGAACACCACGGTGTCGCGGCCCTCTTCGGGTGCGTACGGGGCTCCGCCGAGGAAGGGGAGGGCGGCTTCGGTGACGGCCGAGGCGTCGGCGCCGACCCCTTCGTACAGCGCGCGGAAACGCCCCGCGTCGTGCGCCGAGTTGGCGAGGACGACGTCCGCGCCGTGGCGCAGGAGGAGACCGTCGGCCAGCTTCTCGTAGACGACGCCGACGTAACCGGTGACGACGACCGGGCGGCGCGGGAGGTCCAGTGCGGCCAGTCCGTGCAGCATGGCCTGGACGCCGCCGCCGACGAGGGCCAGGACGACGAGGTCGAAGCCCTCGTCGCGCACGGTGTGCAGGAACTCGACCGCGGTGACCTCGCGGACCCGCCCGGCGTCGATCCCGACCTCGCCGACCTCGGCGAGCTGGCGGGGCGTCGGGGTGGCACGGCCCCGCAGCAGCAGCCCGCTGACCTCGACGGGGCGCGCGTCCCGTCCGTCCCCGGCGGCCTCGGCGGTCAGGCGGCGCGCGGTGAGCGCGCCCCATTTCCACCGGGTGTCGGAGTCGGCGAGCACGGCGACCCGCAGCGCCTGGCGGGGGGCGGCGGGGGCTTCGGCCGGGTCGGCCTCATGGCTGGTACGTGGGGGCACGTCCTAGAAGTTAGGAAGGCTTTTCGAGCCGGGGCCCAACGCGATGGCAACAGATGGTTAACAGCGGGCCGACTGTTGGGGACCACCCCCGGATGCGGCCGCAATTCCACCTTCCCGGAAGGCGGTTCACCTCTCCGACGGACGCTGTTCACCTGCTGGGCGCGTTCAGGAAAAGGAATGGGCCAGAGCCGCACCTAACGTGATGCGCGTGGTTAAGCTCTCCGTCATCGTGCCGTTCTTCAACGTGCGGACATACGCGCCCGACACCCTCAGAAGTCTCCGGGCCAACGCCCGTGAGGACTTCGAATTCCTTCTCGTCGACGACTGTTCGACCGACGGGACGGAGCGGCTGCTGGACCGGGCCGCGGACGAGATCCCCGGGGCGGTGCTCCTGCGCCATGCGGCCAACCAGGGCCTCGCGACCGCGCGCAACACCGGTCTGGACGCCGCGCGCGGGCAGTACATCGCGTTCCTGGACGGCGACGACTGGCTGGCGCCCGGCCACTTCGAGCGGCTGGTGGCCAGGACCGAGGCGCTGGGCTGCGACTTCGTCCGTACGGACCACGTCCGGGCGGACGGCAGGACCCGGACCGTGCACCGCGTTCCGCACGGCCCGCACGAGGTGGTGAGCGACCCCCGGGCGGCGATCCTGCCCGCCTCGCGCACCACGTCGGTGGATTACGCGTTCGCCTGGGCGGGCCTCTACCACCGGCGGCTGCTCGATCGTGGGCTGCTGCACTTCACCGACGGGCTCCGCACGGCCGAGGACCGGCCGTGGATCTGGCGGCTGCACCGGGAGGCGGAGTCCTTCGCCGTCCTGGGGCTGCTCGGCCACTTCTACCGGCGCGGGGTCTCCACCTCGCTGACCCGGATCGGCGACAGCCGCCAGCTCGACTTCCTGCGCGCCTTCGACCAGGTCGTCGCCGAGACGGCGGCCGACCGCGACGCGGACACCCTGCTGCCGAAGGCCGTACGGACCTACTGCGCGATCCTCGCCCACCACCTGGGCACAGCGGAGAAATTCGAACCGGCCGTCGCGCGGGAACTGAGATCGCGCGGTGCGGCGGCCCTGCGGCGCCTGCCGCAACCGCTCCTGGACGAGGCCGTCGACGCCATGGACACGACCCGGGCGACCCGGCTGCGCCGGCTGCGCCGCCGCCCGGCCGCCACGAAGGGGGCCTCGGCCGTATGACCACCCGGATCTTCCACGCCTCCTCCCCCGCCGCGGTGATCCTGCTCGCCGCCGCGATCGACGCGGGGTGCTTCACCGAACCCGACCGCCGGATCCTGCTGCTGTCGCGGACCGGGCCCGCCCCGGAGACCGTGCCCGACGTCTCGGAGACCGCCGGTTTCGACCGCTTGCGCACCCGGTTCGACGAGGTGGTCTCGTGGAACGCGGCGATCGACCCCTTCCACCCGGACGGCTGGCTGCCCCGGCCCGACGACGTCCCCCTGTGGGAACGCCACTTCCGGCGCGCCTGGGGACTCGGCGGGTCGGCGGTGGAGCTGGTCGTGGACTCCCCGCACACGGGCCCCGCGCGAGCCCTGGCCCAGGTCTTCACCGGCGTACCGGTCGACGTCTACGCCGAGGGACCGGGCGGCTACGGCCCGACCGGCGACAAGGTCCCCCCGCTGACCGGGACCCGGGTGCGGCGGCTGCTCCACCCGGACCTGGTGCCCGGGGTACGGCCGTTGCTGCTGGCCGAGTACGGGGCGGAGCCGCAGACCGTACCGGCCGAGGCACAGATGAAGGTCATCGCCGAACTGGCTGACGCGGGAAGCGAGTTGCCGGACTTCGGCGACGCCCCCGTGCTGCTGCTCGGGCAGGACCTCGCAGCCTCGGGGGTGCTTCCGGCGGCCGAGGAGGCGGAGCTGGAGCGGGACATGGTGCGCGGGGCCGCGACCCTGGGCCACACCCGGCTGGTGTTCGCGCCCGGCCCCTACGGACGGCTGGAGGACCCGGCGGGGCTCCGGGCGGAGGCGGAGCGCGCCGGAGTCGAGCTGGCCGTGTTGTCCGGCCCCGCGTCGCGCGTCGCCGACGACGTGCTCCTGCACCGCCTGCGGCCCGCGCTGGTCGTCGGCTGCTCCTCGGGGGCGCTCCTGCGCGCCACCCGCCTCCACGGACTGCCGGTGGCGGCGGCGGGCACCGGGCTGCTCCTGGAGCGGCTGGCCCCGTACGAGAACCCCGAGCGGACGGCGGTGACCCTCGCTGACGCCCTGCTGCCGGACCTGGCCGACGCGGACGCGGTCGCCGCTCAACGCCCCCGCAGCGAAGCGGAGTTGGACGGCCTGCTGGCAGCGGTCGCGTTCGCGATGCGGCCGCGGGTGCGCCCGGACCTGCGGGCCGCCGCCGAGCGGTATCTGACCGGCCGGCTGGACGCGCACACCTGGCGCTACTTCAAGCGCCGCCGCCTGGCCTCCCTCGCCCTTCCGGGCGCCGTCCCCGCGCGGCTCGCGTTCCTGCGCCGCAACGCGACGCTGCGCCGAGTGGCGCGGCGTGCGCGGCAGTTGAAGCGCGGGAGGCGCTGAGCGGGACGGGCGGGTAGGGGTGGCCGACCCGGGGGTGGGCCGTAGGGGGGCGGCCCGGGCGTGGACCGTAGGGGGGCGGCACGGGGGCCCGACCCCGGGCCCACCCCCGTGGGGGGCACCCGGGGGGGGACCCGGGGTCGGGGCCGGGGCCGGGCTCAGCCCAGCACCCGGCTCGCCCCCGCCCGCCCCCACAGCAGGGCCGCGCCGAACGACAGCGCCGTGGTGGCCAGGGCGACGCCCACCGCCAGGGCCGCCGCCACCGGTCCGGCCAGGTCCGCGCGGACGAAGGCGTCCGTGAGCAGGCCGAGGACCAGGACGTGGACGAGGTAGGCCCCGAACGACGCGTCGGCCAGCCGGGTCAGGGCGGGGCGCATCCGTTCGGGGACCCGTACTCCGTGCAGGGTGACCAGCACACCGCAGCTGAACAGGGCCACCAGGACGTGGGCGTACGGGATCGCGTAGTGCACCTCGTGCTGATAGGCGATCACCCCCGCCAGACCGGCCGCCGCGAGCAGCGGCCACGCGAACCGCCCGCGCCCGAACGTACCGGCCGGGGCGGCGAGCACCAGCGCGCCGAGCACCGCGTAGATCAGCTGGTAGGGCCCGAAGCCCCAGCCGAAGCGCGGCAGTTCGCGGCCGGTGGCCTCGGCCAGGTCGCCGAAGAGCGACGGACCCGCCGCCAGCACCAGCAGGACCAGCCCGAGCCCCCAGGGCCGCTTGCCCGCCCGGACGAGGACGACGAAGGCCAGGAGCAGGACCACCGGGAGGTACGCGTACAGATACCAGAGGTGGTAGGCCGGGCGGACCGAGGCGAACACCGCGTCCAGGCCGAGCTGTCGGACCGGGTCCTCGTTGGTCCCGCGCAGGCGCCCCCAGGCCAGGTAGAGGGCCGTCCAGACGGCGAGCGGCACCACGATCCGCACGACGCGCCGCCGCAGCGTCGCGCCGTCCTTGGGCGGCGCCCCGACCAGGACCACCCAGCCCGCGATGGCGAAGAAGAGCGGCACGGCGAAGCGTCCCGCCGAGTCGGCGGCCAGCCCGGCCCAGTAGGTGCCGGACCCGTTGTCGGCCGTACGGCCCACGGTGTTCACGAACGCGGAACCGGTATGGCAGACGATCACCCCGACCGAGCAGAGCAGCCGGAGCAGGTCGATGTCGTAGCGGTGCTCACGGACGGGGCGCGGCGTCCCGGCGGCCGTCGTCGCCGGGGCGGGTACGGGGGCGGGCGGTGGGGTCGACATGGTCCTCGGGGGGGTGGTGGGCCTGGGCGGGGGTCGGGGAGGTGTACGGGGGTGGCGGGCGGCTCCTACGCGCGGTCCGGGAGCCGGGGGGCGCGGCCCTCGGCGGCGGATCGCTGGGTGGGGAGCGCGGGGCCGGTGGCGGGTTCGGCTGCGGGTTCGGCTGCGGCTGAGGGTTCGGCTGCGGGTTCAGGGGTGAACGGGTCCGGGAGGCCGGTGAGTTCACGGAGCCGGGCGAGGTTCTCCCGGGTCACCTCCCACAGCGCCCGCTGCCGGTCGTGCACGTCGGCCACCGCCGCCGCGTGGTCGCCCAGCATCGCGTGCGCCCGCTCCGCGAGCCGCGCGCCGAGGTCCCGCTCGTGGACGGAGACGCCCCACTCGGGCCGGTCGATGTCGGCCAGGAAGTAGGCCAGTTTGGGGTGGGAAACCAGGCTGATGACGGGCGTGCCGCAGCCGAAGGGGATCATCCCGGCGTGCCCGCGCATCCCGATCACCAGCCGGGTGCTCCGGTAGAGGTCGCGGATCTCGTCGTTGGTGAACCGGTAGAGCGGTTCGACGGGAAGGACGAGACCGTGCTCCCGGCGCAGGTCGTCCACGAAGCGTTCGTCGGCGGGCATGTGGGCGGCGTAGCGGACCTCCGCCGAGCCGGAGAGCGCCCGGACCGCCGCCGCCATCTCGGCGAGGAAGTGCCCGTAGTCGTGGCCGAAGCGGAGCCCGGCCCGGTCGTAGGCACAGTTGATCAGCACGGTGTCCGTGCGCGCCGCCGGTCGCGCGAGGCGCGCGTCGAGGTACCGGGCGACCGTGGTGGGGCAGGGCTGGTAGCGCACCTGGTCCCGGAGGGAGGCGGGCAGCAGCTCCCGGACCCGGGCCACGGAGCCGTGGTTGCGCAGGCCGAAGAAGGCGGACCGTTCGACCAGGGCCCGCAGCGAGGCCGCGAACCGCTCCCGGCGGTAGCGCTGGCCGTCGAACACGTTGTAGCCGACGGCGAAGACCGCCAGCGGGGCGGTGATCCGGGCGAGCACGTCGTCGGGGATGTTCCACTGCCAGCCGCTGTGGCCGTTGGGCGCGGTGTCGGGGAGGAAGAGACCGCCGCCGCCCACGACGACCGCGCGCCGCGCGTTCAGCTCGTCCAGGGCGGCGTCGTCGACCAGGAGGTGCGCGTGCTGCTGGTACCAGCGGTCCGGGCCGGTGTCGGAGGTGAAGCAGCGGCGGACCGCCTCGGGGAGCACCTTGTCCCCCGCGTTCTCGTCCCCGTCGGCGAAGAGGGCGACGTGGGCCAGTTGCTGGTCGGGAGCGGTGGAGGGGGCCGGGGCCGGCTCGTGGCCCAGGCTCGGAGCGGCGGAGGGGCCCGGGTCCGGAGTGGCGGAAGGGCCCGGGGCGGTGGAGGGGGCCGGGGCCGACGCCGCTGTCCGGGGAGTCGTGCGGGCGTACCAGGCCCGGCAGTTGCTGTCGGTGGGGTCGGCGTCGAGACCGGCCAGGGCATAGGCGCGGGCGTCCTCGGTGCGGCCCAGCAGCCAGGCGAGCCGGGCGAGTTGGCCGAAGGCGCGCGGGGCGAAGTCCGGTGAGGCGGTCGCCAGCAGCAGATGCGTCTCGGCCTCCTCGTACCGGGACAGCGCCATCAGGCAGACGCCGAGCGTCTCGTGGCAGCGCGGCAGATCGGGCCGGTCCCCGACGGCCGGTCCTAGCAGGGCGACGGCCTCGTCGTGGCGGCCGCGCTGCCGGTGGACCTCGGCGAGCTGCCGTACGAGGTCGATCGGCGGACGGGACCCGGCGGGCAGCGGCAGCGCGAGGTGCAGCAGCAGATCGGGGTGCTTGGCGCCGGACAGGGCGAGGAAGGCGGCCCGGAACGCCGTGTCGTCCAGGTCGAAGCGGTCCCGGGCGGCGTGCGCGGGGGCGGTGTCGGCCGGAGGAGTGCCGGCCGGAGGAGTGCCGGTCCGAGGGGTGTCGGTCGGGGAAGTGTCCGCCGGTGGGTTGTCCGCTGACGCGGTGTCGGCTGAGACGGTGTCGGCATCCGGGTCCGCGAAGTTCAGGATGGTGACGCCCTCGGGGACCGGGAGGTCGTCGTACAGCCGCCGCGCCCGGAAGTCGTGCCGGGAGTCGAGGGGTACGAGGACGTCGTCCCCGATCTCGGTCACCGCGTCCTCACCACCGGGCGGCATCGCGGCGACGTCCTGACGCTGGATCACCAACAGGCCGTTCCGGGTGGGCCGTTGGCCCGGCCGCACCACGGCGGCCACGCCCGTACGGAGTCGCAACAGGGGGTCGAGCGGGCCCAGGACGACCATCTCCGGGGAGAGGGCGAGCACGGTGTCGTAGCCGTCGAGGCGGAACACCTCGTGGCGTCCGGCGGCCGGGCGCGGCAGGAGCCGGGGGTGCAGCCGGTGCGCGGCCGCGAAGGCGGTGTCGGGCAGACCGGGGTGCAGGACGACGACGTCCTCGCAGAGCGCCGGGTTGCTCAGGACCAGGCTGCGCAGGAGGGTCAGGAGTCCGGGGAGGTCCGCCGCGTCGGCGACGTGCACGGCGAAGGCGATACGGCGCTTGCCGGTGACGGCGCGACGGTCGTCGGCGGACTCGGCGGTCGCGGGAACGGAGGGGGCCGCAGGAGCGGAGGGGGCCGCGGGAGCGGTGGGGTCGGGGGTGGCGGGGCCGGAGAGCGTCATCTCAGGGTGATCCTCACTCCGGAGACGGCACCGGTGTCGGTGCCGGTGTCGGTGCCGTCGGGGATTCCGGCGCTTCCGTCGTCCCGGTTGTCTCCGTCTCCGTTCCCGTTCCCGTCGCCGGTGCGGGTGGCGACCCACTCCCGCTCGCGCGGCGACAGGGCCGCCGGGCCGTCGAAGCCGATGAGGTCCACCCGGGCCGGTGTGCCCAGGAAGTCGAGGAGCCGCAGCACGGTGTAGGCGGTGCTCGCCGGTTTCCCGGGGTCCGCATCCTGCGGGGCGAGTCCGAGCAGCGCCGGGTCGTGCAGCGGGCGGCGCAGCGAGGCGTCACCGATGCGGTCCTGGGCGCCGGGTACGAGCCGCCCGCGCAGGGCGAGCCGCCAGTGCGCGAGCGGGTCGCCGAACACCAGCCGGGTGCCCGCCCGCCGGTCCCAGCGGGGGCCCTGCCACGGGGTGTCGCCGAGCAGGGTGAGGGCGTGCAGGTCGGTGCGGGCGGCGGGGGGGCTGTGGCGCGGGGTGTCGCAGCGGACGACGAGGTCGTAGCCGTCGATCAGGGCGGCCAGCCGGCTGCCGGGGCGGTGCTCCTGCGCGGCGGTGCGGGGCGTGTCCGCGACCAGGCACACGGTCCGGCCCGCGACGAGGCGGCGCAGGCCGGGTACGCCGATGGGTTCGGCCCCGCCGAGCAGCGGATCGGCCATCGGGTCGCGTTCGGTGAGGCGGCGGTGCTCGGTGTACAGGGCGGCGAGCCGCCGCACCGCCGGGTGAGCGGTGCCGAGTTCGGCGGTGCGGCGGCGGACGAGGTCGGTGAAGGCGGTGCGGGCCTCGGCGGCGGGCAGCTGCCGCGAGAGCCGGACGCCGGGGTCGCCCTCCGCCGGAGCCGAGGCACCCGCCTTCCGCACCGGGTCACCCGCCTCCGGAGCCGGGTCGCCCGCCGCCCCCGCCGGAGCCGAGGCACCCGCCTCCGGGGCCGCCGCCGTCAGCGTGCCGGTCTCCGCCGGGAACAGGGCCAGCGCCTGGTCGACGCGGTCACCGGCGGCGCGCAGGGTGGCGATCCGGCGTTCGGCGTCGTACGAGGCGGTCGGGTTCTGCTGGAGCGCGAGGTGGCGTTCGTACGCCGTGATCGCCTCCTCCCCCCGGCCGAGCGCGTCCAGGGCGCGCCCGCGCAGCCGCCAGGCCCCCTTGGAACGGGCGCGCAGGGCGACCGCCTCGTCGGCGAGGGCCAGGGCGAGCCGCGTTTCGGCGTCGCCGCCGGTGTCCAGGGCGTCCTGACCGGTGCGCAGCAGCGCGTCGAACGCGTCGGCGCCGGGAGTGGAGCACGCCGTGGTCAGGGCGCCGATCGACGCGATGAGCCGGGTGCGGCGGGCGTCGGTGAGGGGGCCGGACGCGGCGAGGGCGGCGAGGTGGTCGCCGCAGAGCCGCAGGGCGGCCCCCAGTGCCGGGTCCGGGCCGCCACCGGGCCGGCGCGGTGCCGGGGACCCCGGCCGTCCCGCCAGCGCGCGTACTGACGTGAGCAGCCCGGTGAGGGTCTGGCCCATGCTCGTTCCGCCGTTCTGTGAGTCGGGCTGCGAGAGGAACGCGGCCGGGGTCAGAGGCCCAGGCTGCTGCGGGTGCGCCGCACGGTGCGGCGCAGCCGGACCGCGGCTCCCCGGGGGCCGCCGCCGGGCAGGGTGAGGCTCTGGAGGCGGCGGCGCTTGAAGTAGTGCTGGGTGGTGGGGTCGAGGCGGTCCCGCAGCCAGGCTTCGGCCTCGGGGCGCAGGTCCGGGTTGAGCTTGGCCTGCATGCAGTAGCCGACGGTCCGCACCAGCGGGGCGAGGGTGTCCGGCGCGGTGCGGGGCAGGCGCGGGACCAGGGTCCCGGCGCCCACGGCGTCCAGGTCCGGCACGAGGTGGTCGGTGATCGTCAGCGGGATCCGGTTGCTGTTCTCGTACGGGGTGATGCGGTCGAGGACCAGCCGGGTGCCGACGCGGGCGACGGGGATGCCGTAGTACGCGGCGGCGGTGAACATCGCGGTGGAGAAGCAGCCGACGACGAGGGTCGGCGCGCACCGCTCGTACAGCGTCTCGGCGAGCAACGGGCTGTCCAGCGTGGTCAGTCGGACGCCGAGCTGGGCGGCCGTCTCGTCCAGGGCGCGGGAGTAGCTGGCCGGTGCGGTGGGGTGCGGCTTGAAGAGGACCGAGGTGTGTCCGGCGCGGGCGGCTCCCCGCAACATCCTCACGTGCAGGTCCTCTTCCTCCTCCGGGGTGAGGATGGAGAGGGCGGCGAGGTACTGGCCGAGCAGCATCGCGGTGGGCGCGGCGGCCTCGGCGGCGGCGAGCCCCCGGTCCCCCTCGGCGGCGGCGGAGATCTCGGCGAGGACGGCCAGGAAGGCTTCGTCCGGGACGAGTTCGGGTTCGACGCCCGCCTCGGCGAGGAGGAGCGGGCGCAGTCCGGTGACCAGGTCCAGGTGGAGGACGCGCTGGATGCGGCAGGCGATGGACTGCGGCAGCCGGTTGCGGGTGGGGCCGTAGCTCATCAGCCCGTCGGCGTACACGTGGACGGCGCTCTCGGAGAAGATCGCGGCGAGCGCGCGGGCCGGGTTGACCTGGATGGACTCCACGGCGAGGTCGACGGGGGCGTCGGGGTGGATGTCCCAGGCGAGGCGGAAGGCCCGCTGCCACAGGACGGTCTCCTCGGAGCGGGGGCCCCAGCCGCTGGGGTGGTGCGGGCTGATCGCCTCGTTCCAGTCGACGACGGCGTCGAAGCGGGCGGCGAGGGAGCCGTAACCGCGCATCTCCTCCAGGAGGAGGGCGGTTTCGGGGACGGCCGCGTTGTTGGAGACCAGCAGGATGCGGTGGCTGTCGGCGGACCGGCCGAACTGTCCGGCGTCCAGCGCGGCGGCGAGGGTGGCCGCTCCGTACAGCGTGGACACCTGGAAGATCTGGGTGCGTACGGGCCGGGACGCGGACGTGGGCAAGGGCGCGGACGGCGACAGGGAGGAGGAGGGGGACGGCGAGGGGGACATGGGTCAGGCGGCCTTCTGGTCGGGCTGCTCGGTGGTCTGCTCGGCGGACCCGGCGGCGGGCTGCTCGGCGGAGTGTCCGGTGGGCTGCTTGGCGGGCTGCTTGGGCTGCTTGGCACGCAGACGCCGGAGCAGCGCGCCGCGGCGGTCGTCGATCGTCGTCAGGGTGCGGTCCAGCACGTCCTGCGGCATCCGGCCCAGCGCGGCGGCGGACTCGGCGCGCAACCGCCGGGCGGTGGCGGGCTCGTAGTCGTCGGCCTTCTCGTTGTGGAAGGCGATCATCGCGCAGTACGTGCGGACCGCCTTGGGCAGCAGCGCATCCGCGTCCCGGTCGGCGCGGAGCTGGTCGAGCAGCGCGTCGTAGGCGGGGAAGAAGTCGAGCTGGCGGGCGTCCTTGATCTGGGTGAGGGAGGTGGTGACCCCGCGCCGGTAGAAGATGCCGTACAGCCCGAGCGCCGCGTAGCTGCGGGCCCGCAGGTGAAGCTGCCAGATCCACAACCGGTCCTCGGCGGTGCGCAGTTCGGTGGCGAAGCGCTGGGCGCCGTCCGCGAAGAGCCGCCGGTGGTAGATCCCGGCCCACACGAAGGGGTAGTCGACCATGGTCTCGCGCTCCGGCGCGCCGATCCCCGCGCGCGGGTCGAGCACGGTGTTGCGGAGCGGGGCGGGGGCGCGCCGCACGACGCGGGTGATCCCGGTGGACTGGACGTGGTCGGTGCGGGCGAAGTCGCAGTCGAGGTCCTGGGCGGCGGTCAGCAGCCGGGCGAGGTGGCCGGGAGCGTACCAGTCGTCGCCGTCGAGGAAGGTGAGGTAGTCGCCCCGTGCCGCGTCGATGCCGCTGTTGCGGGCAGCGGCGATGCCCCGGTTCGTCCCGTGTCTGATCACCCGGGCGCCCGGCAGCCGGTCGGCCCAGTGGTCGACGATGTCCTGCGTGCCGTCCGTGGAGGCGTCATCGACCAGCAGGAACTCGATGTCCGGTTCCGTGTTGCGGGCCAGACTGCCCAGCGTGGCCGGGGCGTAGGCCGCGACATTGTGGAACGGGACGACGACGGACAGTTTCGGCACGCGTGCCCTCACCTTCGATCATGGTCCGGACAACCTAGTGACGCGGCGGAAGGAGCGGGTGACACCCGGCACGACGGCGGGTGAACACTGTGCGTCGGTGGAGTGTCCGTGTACGGGACCGGGGTGCCGGGGCGACGGTGTCCGGGCGCGGGGAGACGCGGCGCGGAACGGCGTACGCGCGGCCTCTACACGCTGCTGAGCGAGAGCTTCGCCGCGAACCCGAGGAACAGCACGCCCGCGGCCGAAGTAGCTCCGGCGGACAGCCGCTTACGGCGGCGGAAGGCGGCGGAGAGGCGGGTGCCACCGAAGATCAGCACCGACAGGTAGAGGAAGCTCGCGAGCTGGAGCAGCGTGCCCAGCACAAGGAACGACAGCGCCGGGTAGGCGTAGCCGGGGTCGACGAACTGGACGAAGAACGAGATCAGGAACAGGATCGCCTTCGGGTTGATCAGACTGACCAACAGGGCCCGGCGGTAGGGGTTCTCCGTCGCCTGGTGCGTCTCGGGCGTCCCGGCCGTATCCATCAGCTCGGCGGTACGCCGGTGCCGCTCGCGCCACAGGGACACCGCGGCCCGCAGCATCCCGATCGCCAGCCAGACCAGATAGCCCGCGCCCGCGTACTTGACGATCGCGAAGAGCAGGGGCGTGGTCTGGAGCAGCGACGCGGCCCCCAGCGCGGCGAGCGTCATGAGGACGGTGTCCCCGGTCCAGACACCGGCGGCGGAACGGTAGCCGGTGCGTACGCCGCGCCGGGCGGCGACGGAGAGCACGTAGAGCGAGTTCGGTCCCGGCAGCAGGACGATCAGCACCAGGCCGGCGAGATAGGTCGGAAGATCGGTGACACCCAGCATGGACGGAGTCTCGCACGGGCGAACCGATGCCCGTCCACCCGTTTCACCAGGCAATACAGCGTCGTACGTCACACACCGCCCGGGGCGGCGCGGCCGTCCCGGGACCGCCGTCGGAGTGCCGTGACGCGAGGCGGCCGCCCCGGGCAGGATTTGACCACCGGGTCGGGCGGGCATCCGTCCAGTGGAACTCAGGACGGATCACGCGGCCGAGGGGCCGAGGGTGGCGGGGGTGGCGCGGATGACATCGGCAGACGCGGACGGAGCGGGCCGCGCGAACGGAGCGGGCGGCGGGGGTACGGGACGTACAGACACGGGCTGCGCGGAAACTGGACGTTCGGCCACGGGCCGTGCGGAAACGGGACGTACGGGCACGGTCCGTGTGGATACCGGCATACCTGCCAGCTGCGGGGCGGGCGTCCGGGCGACCGCCGGGGTGGTGCCCAGGTCCGCGCGGCTCGCGGCGGTCTCCGCGCTGGCGCTGGCCGCCGTCGCGACGGGCTGCGGGCCCGGCACCGGAGCGGACGGTGCCCCGCCCCCGACGCGGGCCGCCCAGCCCGCCCCGGACCCGACCACGCCGCCGCCCTCCCCCGCCGCCCTGGAGGACGCCGAGCCGAGCACCGAGCCGCCTCCGAGCCCTTCGGCGTCCTCGGCCGCGCCGGTCCCGGCGACCACCCGGCCCGCCCGGCCCACCACCGGTCCGAGCACCGCCCCAGCGCCGCGGGTCCTGATGCGCGTCGGGTCCGAGGGCGGCCAAGTGCGAGAACTCCAGGCGCGGTTGCGGCAGACCGGCCACTTCGGGCGTAACCCCACCGGCTACTACGGCACCGTCACCGCCGACGCCGTGCGGTCCTTCCAGGACCGGCGGAAGCTGCCGGTCACCGGCCGCGCGGACGTGGTCACCTGGCAGCGGCTGCTCACGATGAGCCGGAACCCCACGGCCGACGAGCTGGACCCGCCGACGGAACGGCCGGTGGCCGCGCCGGACGAACGGTGCCTCAAGGGGCGGGTCCTGTGCATCAGCAAGAAGAGCCGGACGCTGGCGTGGATGATCGACGGCAAGGTCGTCTCCGCGATGGACGTCCGGTTCGGCTCGGAGTACACGCCCACGCGTGAGGGGGAGTTCCCGGTGTACTGGAAGTCCCGGGACCACGTGTCGACGCTCTACGACACCCCGATGCCGTACGCGTTGTTCTTCAGCGGCGGCCAGGCCGTGCACTACTCCGCCGACTTCGCGGCGAACGGGTACGGCGGCGCCTCGCACGGCTGCGTGAACGTACGGGACGAGAAGAAGGTGGCGGCCCTCTTCGACCAGGTGCGCAAGGACGACAAGGTCGTCATCTACTGGTGACCGGCGGCGCGGGAGCCGTGCCGTCCACGACGGGCCCGTACGGGCAGGGGTCATGCGCGTGGGAGGGAGAGGGCGCGGGCGGGACCGGGGGAACGTGTCCCGCCCGCGCCGATGCGCCGAGCCGAAGGTACGGGGGGAACCCCGGCTCGTCGCGCGGCCGATGACCAGTCGGCTCACTCTGTACTGCGCCGGGCCACCGGAAAACGTCACACCCGGTTGCGCACGACCGTCACGCGCGGGCGGAAGACCGGGTCAGCGGGCCGCTACGGGCGGCGCGGCGGCGTTCGCCGGGGCGAGCGGGACGGCGGGAGCGACCGCGTCCACCGTGTCCGCGCCGAACCGGTCCCCGGCCTCCGGGGCGGTCGGGCGCGGGACGGGGTGGAAGGAGACGGGCGGCAGTTGACCGCCACCGCCGTTGCCCGGACCGTTGTGGTCGCCGTCGTCGTCCCCGCCGGAACCGCCCGAACCGCCGGACCCTCCGCCGTTCCCGCCGCCTCCGCCGTGCTCGCCGAGGAGGCGGTCGCAGAAGCGCTCCAGGTTCCGATCGCCCTTCGCCATCTCGATGAGCTGGCGGCGGCTCCGCTCGTCCAGGGTGCCGTCGCGGAAGGCCTTGCAGGCCTTGACGGACTTCTCGTACCAGTTGCGCGACGTGTCGTCGCCGCGCCCGTCGGGCCGGTCCTCACCGCCGAGGGTGGAGCCGGAGGTGTCCTCACCGCCGGAGCCGCCCGGCCGGTCCGCGCCGCCGGTGGGATCGCCGCCGCGCTCGGGGCCGGTGGCCTCGCCGCTCGGGTCTCCGGAGTCCTCCCCGGACCCGGCGGACTCGCTCGGCGCGGGCGAGGAGGAGACCTCCGGGCCGTCGGGCGGGGACGGGTCGGCCGGGGACGGCGGGTCCTCGGTCGGCAGGTCGGACGTCAGCGGCTCGGGGGTGACGGCGGCCGATACGGACGTGGCGGGCGCGGGGGCGCCCTGGCCGCCGAACGAACCGCTGAACATGCCCGTACCGGTGGCGACCGCCACCCCGCCGAGCGTGACCCCGGCGAGCGAGACGGCCAGGCCGAAGCGGACCGGGCGGCTCCGGCGCGGGCGGCGGGCCTGCGCCGCGGGGGCCTGGCCGAGGTGGACGGAGTACAGCATTCCGGGCTGCCCGGGAAGGGCGGCACCGGCGGTGCGCCCGGCCAGGCGGTCGACGGCGCCGTCACCGTGGGCGGCCTGCCGGAAGGCGGCGAGCACGGCGTCCTCACCGGGGAGCGGGCCGCCCGCGGGGCCGCCGCCGCGGGCCGCGTCGAGGGCCTCGGCGAGCCGGAGGGCGTCGTCACGGGCCCGGTCGCCGACGGGCGCGACCGGCTCGCCGCGGAGCAGTTTCTCCGCCGCGTCCTTGTCAAGCCACTCGTCGTGCTCGTTGGCCATCACATGTCCCTCTGCGTCCATGACGGCGAATGCGTCACACCGGGAGTGGCCCCGGCGGCCGCCGCCGGACCGCCCCGACCGGGCCGCTGCGCGGGCACGGCGCGGAGCCCGGCGTCGCTGCCGTCGTCCTGTCCGGGGCCCGCGAGCGCGCCCGACACGGGACCGGGAACGGGGCCCGTCTCCGGCACCCGCTCCGGTTCGGTCTCCCGCGCCCGCTTCGGTTCCGTGCCCCGTACCCGCTCGGGCTCCGTGCGCCGTGCCCGCTCGGGCTCCGTCCCCCGTACCCGCTCGGGTTCCACTTCCGGTGCCTGTTCCGGTTCCGTTTCCCGTTCCGTTCGCGCCACCCCGTCCGGGACGACCGCGCCACCGGCCCCTCCCGCTCCTACAGCCCCTGCCCTGGCGCCGGGAAGCGGAACGGGAACGAGAACGGACTCCTGGGGGTGCTCCGCGCCGAGGAGTTCGGCCAGCCGCTTGAGGCCGCGGTGGGCGGCGGTGCGTACGGCGCCGGGGCGCTTGCCCAGGGTCCGCGCCGCGCTCTTCGCGTCGAGCCCGACGACCACGCGCAGGACGACGGCCTCGGCCTGGTCCTGGGGGAGCTGGGAGATGAGGGACATGGTGCGGTCGGTGGCCAGCGCCTCGATGGCGTCGCCGGCGGTGTCCGACTCGGCGGCCCGACCGGTCAGCTCGGTCTCGTCGCCGCCGATCGCGGGGCGGCGGCTGCGCATCCGCAGGTGGTCCAGAGCGCGGTTGCGGGCGATACGGGCGGCCCAGCCGCGGAAGCGGTCGGCATCACCGCTGAACCGGCCGAGGTCGCGGGCTATCTGCAGCCACGCCTCGGACGCCACGTCCTCGGCGTCCGGGTCCCCGACCAGCGTCCGTATGTAGCCCAACAGCCGTGGCTGCACCGCGCGGTACACAGCACGGAAGGCGTCCTCGTCCCCGTCCTGCGCCGCGAGCACCGCGGCGGTCAGCTCCGCGTCGTCCCCGAGCACTCCCCAACCCGTCCTGCTGTCTTCGTCATCGCAGCTGGTCACCACTGCTGCGCCACTCTGCGCGCCTCAGCACGCTACGTGCTCGGCGGGGGCCACGTCCATGACTTGTACAACTCGCAACAATTCGGTTTCCGGCCGCTCGGTGTGACAGAAAACGCAGTCATGGCGCAGAGATGAGTACGGGGTCGTGCTGCGACCCCGTGGAAGACGGCCGGGGCCTCTCCTGTGGGGGGTGGCGGCCCCGGTCGTCGCTCCTCTCCACCCTCGCCCACCAGGGATGCCCGACCCCGGCACCGCCATGTGACCACCGGCGGGCCCAACGCGTCGGGGCGTTCACCCGATCGACTCGGCTCAACGCGCCGCCGTCATGCTCACCTGCCGTGTCCACGCGGCGAACTGCGCGCGTACGCACACCGGCGGCCGGCCGCCGCGCCGTAACGGACCGGCCTCCCCCGGAAGGTCAGCCGGCCGCTGTGACGTGCCGGGTGAAGGTGTCGGCGAGGCGGTGGGCCGCCTACCTCAACGACGTCCAGGCGCTGGACGACGCGCTGGACAGCGTCGCCGCCGACGGCCTCGCCGAAGCGGCCGCCCCGGCCATCGTCTCGACGTGACCGCGGCGCGCGCCCGCCGCGTGGCGAGCCGAATCGCGCCGGCCCGTAGTGGCGATTGGGGATCCGGTATAAACTCGCGTCCGATCCCAGGAATCCACGCGGCCCGCTCCGCGTCCGTCGCCATGGTGATTCGGAACAGGCTTTTCCGCAGCGCGAAGAGAGACTTCGCGCTGACCGGCATGGGCTGACGCGCGGACGTTCTCACCCTTTCCTCCGCGCGCGGTCACAGAATTCGGGACGGCAGTCATTCCCCGGCGGGCGGGGCGGCCCCATGGTTTCATCCAGGTGCGCAGCCCGATCGGACCGCCCCTTTCCACCGAACCGTTCATCGGACGAGGAGACCAGAATGCAGCAGAAGCCTTTGTGTCAGATATGCGGCGGGACCGTCCGCGAGTTCTTCGACTTCGGCAGGCAGCCGCTCTCCGACCGCTTCGTCGCACCCGGTTCCGCGGCTCCGGAGTTCTTCTACCGGCTGGCCGTGGGCATGTGCGAGGAGTGCACGATGGTGCAGCTCATGGAGGAGGTGCCGCGGGACGAGATGTTCCACGCGGAGTACCCCTACCACTCCTCCGGTTCGCGGGTGATGCAGGAGCATTTCACTCAGGTCGCCCGGACGTTCCTCGATACGGAACTGAAGGGACCGGACCCCTTCATCGTGGAGTTGGGGTGCAATGACGGAGTCATGCTGAGGACCGTCTCCGCATCCGGGGTCCGGCATCTGGGGGTCGAGCCGTCGGGGAGTGTCGCGGATGTCGCCGCGGCCAGTGGAATCCGGGTCCGTAAGGACTTCTTCGAGGACGCGACGGCCGCCGCGATCCTGTCCGAGGAAGGTCCGGCGGATGTCATTTACGCCGCCAACACCCTCTGCCACATCCCCTATATGGATTCCGTGCTGCGCGGAGTCCACACCCTGCTGGCGCCGGACGGTGTCTTCGTCTTCGAGGACCCCTATTTCGCCGACATCGTGGCCCGTACGTCCTTCGACCAGATCTACGACGAGCACTTCTACTTCTTCACCCTGCGCTCGGTGCGCGCGATGGCCGCCCGGCACGGCCTCGAACTGGTCGACGCCGAGCGGCTGCCGGTGCACGGGGGCGAGGTCCGGTACACCCTGGCCAGGGCCGGGGCGCGGCAGCCGTCCGCGGAGGTGGCGCGGCTGCTCGCCGAGGAGGACGCCCAGGGGCTGACCGAGTTCGCCACCCTGGAGCGGTTCGCCGCGGCGGTGGAGGAGCGCCGGGACGAACTGGTCGCCCTGCTGCGCCGACTGCGGGACGAGGGCCGCCACGTGGTGGGCTACGGGGCGACGGCCAAGAGCGCCACCGTGCTGAACTACTGCGGGATCGGCGAGGACCTGCTCGCGTACGTCAGCGACAGCACCCCGGCCAAGCAGGGCCGTCTGACGCCCGGTTCGCACATCCCGGTGCTGCCTCCCGAGCGGTTCCGCTCCCGCTACCCGGACTACGCGGTGCTCTTCGCCTGGAACCACGCCGAGGAGATCATGGCGAACGAGGAGGAGTTCCGGGCCGCGGGCGGCCAGTGGATCGGTTACGTGCCCCGCGTCCACGTGGTGTGACGGCGGCTCGCCGGACGGCGAGGGGGGCGCGGCGCCGGTGTCCGGCTCCGCGCCCCCCTTTCGCGCTCACTCCCAGCGGAAGGTGAGGGCGGCCACCACCGAACCGGCCACCCCCGCCACCAGGAGGCTGACCAGGTGCGCCAGTTCCGGGGTCGCCCCGGCCCAGGTCGCCCCCAGCGCCTTGAGGCCCGCTCCGTAGGGCAGGTACTCCCCCACGGTCCGCAGGGCGGACGGGAGGCTGTCGGGGTCGCCCAGGCCGCCCCCGACGGCCATCGTGCCGAAGAACAGCACGAAGCCCGCCGCGACCACCACGTTGGGCGACGGGGCCACGGCGGCCACCAGCAGGCCCACGCCGTACATGGCGAACGCCACCAGGAGGAAGACCAGCAGCGAGGTGAGGACGTTCTCGGGCATCCCCGCGTCGAACGCGGTGGCCCCGACGATCAGGGCCAGGCAAATGCCCAGGACGGAGGTCAGCAGGTTGGTCACCGTCTGCGCGACGAGCAGGGCGATGGGCCGGACCGGGGTGACCGAGAGGCGGCGCAGGACGCCGAGCTGGCGAGACTGGGCCATGTTCGTCGGCAGGAAGATCAGGGCCAGCATGCTGACGATCATCAGCAGGGTCATCGGCATCAGCGTGACGTCCAGGAAGGAGCGTCCGCTGTGGTCCCGGGAGGGCCGGTCGGCCGAGTCCCCCATGGCGTTCATCGTGAGGATCAGCAGCGGCAGGCCGAGCGGCAGCAGCAGCTGCGCGCTGTCCCGCAGGTCGAGCAGTGCCTGCATCCTGGTCAGCCGGATGAATCCGTTCGTGCTGCTCATGCGTCCGCTCCTTCGCTGTCGGGGTGGCCCCCGAGCGGCCGTCCGGTCAGGCTGAGGTAGGCGTCCTCCAGGGTCGTGGCCTCGGTCCGTACCCCGTCGGTGCTCACGCCCTGGCGTGCCAGCTCGGCCTCCACCGCGCCGGTGAGACCGTCGCGCCCGGTGACCGTGACCGTCCGGCCCTCGACGACGACGTCGGCCACCTCGTCCAGGGCCGACAGGGCCGCCCGGTCCACCGGGTCGGCGCTGCGGAAGCGCAGCCGCCGGCCGCCGGACACGTCGGAGATGAGGGCGGCCGGGGTGTCGAGCGCGGCGATCCGGCCCTGGTCGATGAGGGCGATCCGGTCGCACAGGCGCTCGGCCTCCTCCATGAAGTGGGTGACCAGCACCACCGTGACGCCCCGGTCGCGGACCTGCTCGACCACTTGCCAGGTGTCCCGGCGGGCCCGCGGGTCGAGGCCGGTGGTGAGCTCGTCGAGGATGGCGACCTTCGGGTTGCCCACCAGGGCCAGGGCGATCGACAGGCGCTGCTGCTGGCCGCCGGAGAGCGCCTTGACGGCGGTCTTGCGCTTGGCCTCCAGGTCGAAGTCGTGCAGCAGCCGCCCGGGGTCGGCGGGGTCGCGGTAGAAGGAGGCGTACAGGTCCAGTGCCTCGGCGACCCGGAGGCGTTCGGGGAGTCTGCTCTCCTGCAACTGGACACCGAGCACCTGGCGCAGTTCCGTCCGTTCGGTGCGGGGGTCGAGTCCCAGGACCCGGACGTGGCCCGCGTCGGGGGTGCGGATGCCCGCGACACACTCGACGGTGGTGGTCTTGCCCGCGCCGTTGGGACCGAGGATGCCGAAGATCTCGCCCTCCGCCACCTCGAAGTCCACTCCCTTCACGGCCTGGGTCGCGCCGTAGGACTTGGTCAGTCCGGCCACTTCGATGAGGGCCATCGCCTCGTTCTCCTCACTCGTTGTCGGTCGTTGTTCGTACGCTTCGACGGCCGCCCGGCCGCCACCGGGTGGGGTGGCGCGTCAGCGGATCGGCGGGCGGATGGGGACGTCGCGTACCAGGTACCAGGTCAGCAGCGCCCCGACGGCGGCTATGCACAGCAGGCCCAGGACCGCCCAGGCGAGCGGCAGTCGGTCGGCGAAGGCCGGGAGGGCCCCGAGGGCGACGCTGCCGCGGCCCAGCAGGACGTCCCCCGGGAAGATCAGCAGCGTGGCGAACGGCACCACCAGCAGGCCCCGGGCGGAGAAGCGGTAGACGCAGGCGGCGGCGAACGCGCCGCCCACCAGCCACACCAGGTGCGCCAGCCAGCTCTCCAGCAGGTAGGAGGGCAGGGAGCCGAAGCCCCAGTCGTGCGGCTGGTCGGCCACGGTGTAGACCATGACCTCCAGACCGAGCCCGGCGGTGAACAGCGCCGCGGTGACGCCGGCGATGGCGACCGCGAACACGAGCGCCTGCCGGCTGAAGGCCCTGCGGGTTATGGAGTTGGACACGTAGAGCGGCAGGCTGTGCCACGTCAGGTGGGCGCCGATCACCAGGCAGTACGTCCGTACCCAGGCGTCGTAGGAGGGCATGACGCCGTCGGCGTCCGGGCCCTGCTCGGTCAGCAGCGCGGACGAGATGGTCATGGCGAGGACCACCACGCTCAGCACGCACCAGGCGACACAGCTGACCCGCGTCCAGTAGCGCAGGAGCAGGCGCAGCGCCGTCCCCCGCCAGGGCGGTGCGGGAGCGGTGCTCATCGGTCGCGCTCCCCCATGTCACGGATGAGGTGGCTGAAGAGGTCCTGGAGGCCGATGGGGCCCAGGTCCAGGTTCATGGACCAGGCGCGGGCGTGGCGGTCGGCGCCCAGCTCCCCGAAGATCACGACCGACTTGGTGTAGCCGAGCAGCCGCTCGTCCAGGACCTGGAGGCCCTGGACGAAGGTGTCCACCAGGTCGGCGGGGCCGGTGACCTGGCAGCCCTGCGCCCGGAGCGCCTCGGTCTCGCCGCGGGCCACCAGCCTGCCCGCGTCGAGCATCACCACCTCCTCGAAGACGGAGCCGAGCTCCTCCACCAGGTGGGTCGAGACGATCACGGTGCGCGGGCGGGCCATGTAGTCGGCGAGCAGTTCGTCGTAGAAGACGTGGCGGGCGGGGACGTCCATGACGGCGTGGACCTCGTCGAACATGGTCACCGGGGCCTGGGAGGCGAGTCCCGCGATGACGCCGACGGCGGCGCGCTCGCCTTCCGAGAGGGCCCTGATGCGCTTGTCCGGGGCTATGCGGAAACGTTCGGTCAGATGCTCGGCGTAGTCGCTGTCCCAGTCGGGGCGTAACGCGGAGGCGAAGCCCAGCGCGTCCCGCACCCGGCCCAGCTCGTCGGGGAAGTGGAACCGGCCGCGCACCAGGCAGACCTTGGCCGCGGCGGTCTCGTTCTCGAAGACCGGCTCGCCACCGACGCGTACGGTGCCCGAGTCGGGGCGGCGCAGCCCCGCCAGGACGGACATCAGGCTGCTCTTGCCCGAGCCGTTGCGGCCGATCAGGCCGTAGATCCGGCCCCCGCCCAGGTGCAGCGAGAGGTTGTCCAGGACCACCCGGCGCCCGATGGTGAGCCGCAGGTCCCGCACCGAGACCGCGGTGCTCATCTCTCGCCCCGCCGCGCGGCGCCGTGCGCCGCTTCGGCGTCCTCGGCCCGCCGCAGCCGCTCGACGACCTCGTCGAGCGGTACGCCGATGGTCCGCGCCTCCGCCACCATCGCGTCGACGACCTCGGTGAAGAAACGCTCCCGGCGCTGCCCCAGCAGGACCGACCGGGCGGCCGGTGTGACGAACATGCCGATTCCCCTCTTCTTGTAGAGCAGGCCCTCGTCCACGAGCTGCTGGTACGCCTTGGCGACCGTCGCCGGGTTGATCCGGTGGAACGTGGCGTACTGCGTGGTGGACGTGACCGGCTCGTCGTCGCTCAGCGCGCCGTTGACGATGTCGGCGCGCACGCGCTCGGCGACCTGGAGGTAGATCGGTGACCTCTCGTCGAACATGCCGCCCTCCCTACCTCTGTGGTCCACTACTCGACTAATGAACCATAGGGACGGGGGTGGCCCCACTGTCAAGAGGACCGCGGATCAGGCGGCCTGACGGTCGGTCATCCGTTCCATCGGCGCATCACCAGGACCGCGTTGTGGCCGCCGAAACCGAACGAGTGACTGACCGCCACCTCGACGGGGTGCTCCTGGGGCGTGTGCGGTACGAAGTTGATCCCGGGGAACTCGGGGTCGTCGCAGTTGATGGTCGGCGGCACCAGGCCCGTGCCCAGCACCTCGCTGATCACGGCCGCCTCCACCGCCCCGCCCGCCGCGAGCAGGTGGCCGGTCATGCTCTTGGTGGAGCTGACCGGCACCTGCCCGGCCCGCTCCCCGTAGACCCGGCGCAGCGCCGCCACCTCACTGGCGTCGTTGAGCTGGGTCCCGGTGCCGTGCGCGTTGACGTACCCGACCTCGGCGGTGGTCAGGCGGGCCGCCGCCAGCGACTCCCGCATGGCGCGGTCCATCTGTGCCCCGTCGGGCGCGGGGGCCGTCAGGTGGTGGGCGTCGGTGGTGGCGGCGTACCCCACGACTTCGGCGCGGACGGGGGCGCCGCGCCGCACGGCGTGCTCCGCGCTCTCCAGGACGAGCACGCCCGCCCCGGCCCCGATGACGAACCCGTCCCGGTCCCGGTCGAAGGGGCGGGAGGCGGCGGCGGGTTCGCCGGTGCGGCGGGAGAGCACCCGGGCGCGGGCCGCGGCGGCCAGCTCCAGCCTCCCGAAGGCGTCCATGCCCCCGGCGACGGCCACGTCCGCCCGGCCCTCCCGGATCCAGCGGGCCGCCTCGCCCAGGCACATGGTGCCCGTGGCGCAGGCGGCGACCATCTCGGCGGAAGGCCCCCGGGCGCCGAGGGCGAGGGCGAGTTCGGCGGCCGCGCTGATGCCCATCGTCGGGAACACGTGGGGGCTGACTCCCCCGTACCCCTCCGCCGCCATCGCCGCCGCGTTGCCGGACGCGATACGGGTCGAGCCGATGATCGAGCCGACCGCGACCCCGACGCGCGGGGCGAGCGCGTCGTCCAGTTCGAGTCCCGCCTCCGCCAGGGCCATACGGGCCGCCGCGATCCCCGCCTGGATCGTCCAGTCGGTACGCCGCACGGTGGGCCGGGGCACATGGGCGAGGGGGTCGAAGCCGCGCACCTCCGCCCCGATGCGCACGGGCAGGTCGTCGACCTCGAAGCCGGTGACCTCGCCGACCCCGCTCCGGCCCGCGAGCAGCCCCTCCCAGGTGGCCGCCCAGTCGGGCCCGAGCGGTGTCACCGCTCCCCGGCCCGTCACCACCACGCGCCGGCCGTGCGCACCGTCCGTCCGGTCACCGTTCACAGCTGGTCCCCTCTCTGCTCTCTGCCTGTCACGCCTCGGCCGGGTCCTTCCGCCGGGTCAGGCCGCGGCGGCCGGTCTCGCGCGGTGCTGTGCGGTGAGGTGGACGATCCGCTGCACGGCGTCGGCCGGGGAGGGCATCGCGTGCAGGTCCGCCTGGAGCCGCCGGGCCCCGGCCGTGAACGAGGGGTCCGCCAG
>NZ_JBIWOX010000032.1:0-37798 GCF_044767975.1 Streptomyces sp. NPDC101181
GGGGGGGGGGGGGGGTGGGGGGGGGGGGGGGGGGGGGGGGGGGGGGGGGCCCGCCGCCCGGGGGGGGGGGGGGGGGGGGGGGGTTTTCCCCCACCACCCCCCCCCCCCCCGCTCCCCCGGGGACCTGCCGCCGGTCAGAGAGCCAGTTTGAAACCCAGATGGCTGGCCGTGAAGCCTAGCCGCTCGTAGAAGCGGTGTGCGTCCTCGCGGCTGGCGTCCGAGGTGAGCTGTACCAGTTGGCAGTTCTGGCGGCGTGACTCGTCCACCGCCCACTGGATGAGCTGGGTACCGAGACCGCTGCCGCGTTCGTCGCGCTGGACACGTACGCCCTCGATGATCGAGCGGGTCGCGCCGCGGCGGGAGAGGCCGGGAACGATGGTCAGCTGCAGGGTGCCGACGACGCGGCCTTCGCGCACGGCGACGACGACGTGCTGGTTGGGGTCGTCGGCCAGCCTCCGCAGCGCCGTCCGGTACGGAGTCGGATCGTCCGGTGACTCGCGCTGTGCGCCGAGCGGATCGTCGGCGAGCATGGCGACCACCGCCGAGAGGTCGTCCTCGGTGACGGGGCGTATGTCGAGATCGCTCATGATCGGCATCCTAGAGGGTGCCCTGCCGGCCGGGGCGGACGTCAGGCCCGCGCCGGGACCTTGAGCTCTTCGACCGCCCTGACCAGGGGGGCCAGTTCGGGATTCTCCGCCGCCTCGTCCAGCGCGGTCCGCAGTGCGCGGTCATTGGTCGGCCGGGCTGCTTCGAGCAGTGCGAGTCCGGCTTCGGTGACGTCGGTGTAGATGCCCCGGCGGTCGGTGTCGCACAGATACCGGGTGAGCAGCCCGCGGTCCTCCAGCCGGGTGACCAGGCGGGTGGTGGCGCTCTGGCTCAGGACCACCGCGTCGGCGACCTGCTTCATCTGGAGGTGGCCGCCGGTGCCGTTGTGCTGCCGGCTCAGGACGTCGAGCAGCGAGTACTCGCGTGCGCTGAGGCCGTGTCCCGCCTGGAGGGCTCGCTCGATCCGGGCCTCGATCTTCCCGTGCAGCAGGGAGAGGGCACACCAGCTCTGGGCGATGGCGGTCAGGGCGGGGTCGGTCGCTGTCATGTCTCTCTCCTCCGGGCGGGAGCGGCGTGCCTCCAGGATAGGGGACGGGCGCAATAGCCCGCGCTTGCAATTAAGGAGCGTCTGCAATTATTGTCGACGCTTGTAAAGCGCACGCGCAATGCCAAGGAGGGTCATATCCATGCCGCTCGCGCTCCTCGCTCTCGCCATCGGGGCGTTCGGGATCGGAACGACCGAGTTCGTGATCATGGGGCTGCTCCCCGAGGTCGCGGCGGACTTCCACGTCTCGATCCCGACCGCAGGCTTCCTGGTCACCGGCTACGCGCTCGGCGTGGTCCTCGGCGCCCCGCTGATGACCCTGCTGGGCACCCGTGTCACCCGTAAACGCATGCTGATGCTGCTCATGGGCCTGTTCATCGTGGGCAACGTGGTCTCCGCGCTCGCCCCCGTCTTCGGCGTCATGCTCGCCGGGCGGGTGGTCGCCTCCCTCGCGCACGGTGCCTTCTTCGGCATCGGTTCGGTGGTCGCGGCCGACCTGGTCGCTCCGCAGAAGAAGGCCGGAGCGATCGCGATGATGTTCACCGGGCTCACCGTCGCCAACGTCGTCGGAGTGCCGCTCGGCACCTACATCGGCCAGTCCGCGGGCTGGCGGACCACGTTCCTGATCGTCGCGGCCCTCGGTGTCCTCGGACTTCTCGGCGTCGCGAAGCTCGTCCCCGAGCAGCCGAGGCCGCAGGGCGTACGCATCCGCCACGAGCTGGCCGCGTTCCGCAACGTCCAAGTGCTGCTGGCCATGGCGATGACCGTCCTGGGCTTCGGCGGAGTCTTCGCCGCCATCACCTACATCACCCCGATGATGACGGAGATCGCCGGATACTCGGCCTCGTCCGTCACCTGGCTGCTGGTCCTCTTCGGCCTCGGCATGGTGGGCGGCAACCTGATCGGAGGAAAGTTCGCCGACCGTCGCCTGATGCCGATGCTCTACGTCTCGCTCGGCGCGCTCACCCTGGTCCTCGCCCTGTTCACCGTGACGGCCCACGACAGGACCGCCGCCGCCGTCACCGTCGTCCTGATCGGTGCCCTGGGCTTCGCCACCGTGCCCCCGTTGCAGAAGCGGGTCCTCGACCAGGCGGCGGGCGCGCCCACCCTGGCCTCCGCGGTCAACATCGGGGCCTTCAACCTCGGCAACGCCCTGGCCGCCTGGCTCGGCGGTCTTGTGATCGCCGCGGGCCTCGGCTACACCGCCCCCAACTGGGTCGGCGCGGCACTCGCCTCGTCGGCCCTGGTCCTGGCCGTGCTCTCCGGACTGCTGGAGCGCCGTGCGTCCACCACGGACCGGAGCTCCGTCGGGAGCGGCCCCGAGCCGGTGGCCGTCGCCGCCCGGCGCTGAGCCCGCTCTCCGGGGGTCAGGCCGTCGCGAGGGTGAGCGGGGCGAACCTGCGGGCCGCGTTCCCCGGCAGGTCGGGGATGCCGTACGTCATCACGGTGGTTCCGGACAGCGGCTCCAGACCGCGGTCCACCAGCCAGGAGAGAAGTTCCTCGTGCCGGGCTTCCACGTCGATCCGCAGCGGCCGGTCCGTCGTCGCGGCCAGCGCGGCGACCAGGGCCCGAGCGGTGCCCGTGTCCTGGGCGACCAGCGGGCCGACCACATGGGAGTGACCGCTCGGCCAGAGCGCCGCGTAGCCGACCAGCCGGCCGTCCTGCTCGGCGACCTGGAGCCGGTCGCAGAAGGCGGGGAGCCGGGCGAGGAGATGGGTCCGGTCGACGCCGAACACGGGGAGGTCGAGGCGGACGATCGCCTGGAGGTCGGCGGCCTCCGCCGGTCGCGTCGTCACGGGCGGGAACGACGCAGGGGAGACGGCGGGGGAGCCGACGGCGCCCTCGGCCCGGAAGCTTCCGCCGACCCGCTCGGCCCGGCCCACGACGGAGAAGCCGAGCTTCTCGTAGAGCGGCCGCCCCGCCGCCGTGGCGAACAGAGCGAGCGGAGTGCCCTGGACGTCGTTCATCACCCGGCGCATGAGCTGTCGGGCGAGCCCCTGCCCCGCGTGACGTTCGGCGACGAGCAGCATCCCGACGGCGGCGAGCCGTGGCCCGTACGACATCAGCAGGCAGGTTCCCGCCAGCCCCTTGCCGTCCGGGGCGTCGATGCCGTACGCCGTACCCGCGGAGAGCAGGAGCCCCCACCGGTGCTCGTCGCGCGGCCAGCCGCGCTCCTCGCAGAGATCGGCGCAGGCGACCAGGTCCTCCCGGACCAGGCGCCGGATCGGCAGGTCGGAGGGAGAGCGGGGTGATGGGCTGTGCATGGGGTCAGGCTGTCGGACGCGATGATCGCGCGTCCACCGATTTGGCGGAACTGGCCGAGAACCGCAGGCGCTTGCCGTACCGGGTGAGACCCCAGGGCTTGAGCACCGAGACGGCGGTGATGAAGAGGTAGGTGACCGTGGCGACGGATGGCGCGATCACCAGGTTGATGTCCGAGGCTCCTTCGGCGACCGCCGTGTTGATTCCGGGGCGCAGTGAGAAGACGGACAGACCCGTCGTGATCAGGGTCAGCCAGAACTTGATCCATACCCAGCGGTGCCGGGCCAGCCCCCAGGGGGTGCCCAGAGCCAGGACCAGGCCGCTCACCGGCGCCAGCAGGGCCACCGGGACCACCAGCCAGTCACCGAAGATCTTCATGGCCCGGGTGGCGGCCTCAGCGGTGGCGAGGTTTTCCGTGAGGAACGCGGTGGTGCCGAGCGCCAGCAGGCCGACGGTCAGGCCGAGCCAGCTGACGGAGACGGCGACATGGACGACGAGGAGCCCTCGGCGGGCGGAGCGCTGGAGTGGTTTCACGTGAAACACGATGCCGAGCGGGGCGCCCCGGGTCGTCCGGCACCGGGAGTATCCAGCGCTACCGGCGGGGGAGTACGTCGCGGCGCGCCCCGCCGCGCCTGCGCGTCACGAGGAGCGGGTCAGCCCAGGTCGGGGGCGTGCATCGCCCGTACGCCTTCGATGTTGCCGTCCAGGTAGTGCCGCAGGGACAGCGGTACGAGGTGCACGGCCGCGATCCCGACCCGGCTGAACGGCACCCGGACGATCTCGTAATCCCCGCAGGGCTCATCGATCTCCGGGCCGTGGCGCCGGGAGAGGTCCATCGAGGCCAGTCGGCAGACGAAGAAGTGCTGGACCTTCACCCCCGTCACGCCGCCGTCCGCGATGTGCTCGACGGTGTCGACGAAGCACGGGACCACATCGACGATCTTGGCGCCCAGCTCCTCGTCGACCTCGCGGTGCAGGGCGTCCACGACGGTGGCGTCCTCCGGCTCGACCCCGCCGCCGGGCGTGAGCCAGTACGGGTCGACCCCCGGCTTCGTCCGCTTGATGAGGACGAGATCGCTGCCGTCGAGCAGGATGGCGCGTGCGGTGCGCTTGACCACAGGACGTTCGGTCATGGCAAGAGAGTGGCCCGCGGAGCACCGTCTGAAACTCCCGCCGGACCATCGGCTCGCCGCTCGCCGCTCCCTTGGGCGACGCCTGTTCACCGATCGGGGCTGCGGGCCGGACGCGCGGACGTCGGCCCAACCGGCCCAACCGGCCCAACCGACCTGACCGACCCGGCCGAACCCGCGACGTGGTGCGCGTCCGGCGTCGATCCCCGGCTCCTACGCGGCCCGGCTCGCCGCGTGCAGCGCCTGCTCGACGTCGGCCAGCAGGTCCTCGGGGTCCTCCGCACCGACCGAGAAGCGGATGAAGCCCTCCGCCACGGCGTCGCCGCCCCAGCGGCCGCGGCGTTCGGCGGTGGAGCGGACGCCGCCGAAGCTGGTCGCGTCGTCGACGAGCCGCAGCCCGGCCAGGAAGCGCTCGGCGCTCTCCCGGTCGGCCAGCTCGAAGGAGACCACCGAACCGAACCGCCGCATCTGCCGTGCGGCCGTGACGTGCGAGGGGTCGGTGGGCAGCCCCGGGTAGCGCAGCCCGGTGACCTCGGGCCGTTTCGCCAGCGCCTCGGCGAGGGCGAGAGCGGTGGAGCACTGGCGGTCGACGCGCAGCTGGAGGGTGGCCAGGGAACGGTGGGCGAGCCAGGCCTCCATCGGGCCGGGGATCGCCCCGACGACCTTGCGCCAGCGCCGCACGTCTGCGGTGAGCCGGGGGTCGCGGCAGGTCACATGGCCCAGCAGGATGTCGCCGTGCCCGGTCATGCCCTTGGTGTCGCTGGCCACCGAGAAGTCGGCGCCCAGCTCCAGCGGGCGCTGGCCGATGGGAGTGGCCAGGGTGTTGTCGACGGCTACCAGGGCGCCGGCTGCGTGCGCGGCCTCCACCAGCCGCCGGATGTCACAGACGTCCAGGCCGGGGTTGGACGGGCTCTCGATCCACAGCAGCTTCGCTCCTTCCAGCAGAGCGAGCTGTGCGTCTCCGCCGGTCGGGGCGGTCCGCACGGCAACGCCGTACGCCGCCAGCTGCTCCCGTACGAGTGGCAGCGCCTGGTAGCCGTCGTCCGGCAGGACCACGGTGTCCCCGGAGCGGACCTGGGAGAGCAGGACCGCGGTGATCGCCGCCATGCCCGAGGCGAAGACCATCGTGCCGACCTCCTCACCGGGCGCCTCCAGCTCGCCGATGGCCCGCTCCAGGTGCGTCCACGTCGGGTTGGTGTCGCGGCCGTAGGTGTAGGGGCCGACGGGCTCGCCAGAGAGGTGGAAGTGTGCGGCGAAGACCGGACCGGGCAGGGTGGGCTCGAACTGCTGTGGTTCGGGAAGCCCGGCGCGTACCGCCCGCGTTCCGTCGCCCATGGTGCTCATGCTGCTCCTTCGCTGGTCTCCCCCGGTGGCTGCCGTGGTGGTCCGCACTCTTCCAGAGGCCCGGAGCGGCGGTCGGGCGCGTCCGGGATCCGGGCGGCCGGACGCAGGCCCCCGGAGATCCGGACGTCAGTCCTCGTCGGGCAGGACGACGTTGAGCGCCCAGGAGACGACCGAGATGATCAGGCCGCCGAGCACCGCCGTCCAGAAGCCCTCGACGTGGAAGCTGAGGTCGAACACGCCCGCCAGCCAGGAGGTCAGCATCAGCATCAGGGCATTGACCACCAAGGTGATCAGTCCCAGCGTCAGGATGAACAACGGGAAGGTCAGCAGCTGGACCACCGGCTTCACCAGGAAGTTCACCAGCCCGAAGATCAGCGCGACCAGGATCAGGGTGAGGACCTTGCGGCCGGTGCTGCCACCCTCCAGCGTGATGCCGCTCAGCAGCCAGATGGCCACGGCCAGCGCACCCGCGTTGGCGATCGTCTTGACTACGAAATTCTTCATGTGTCTGATCGTGGCAGACATGATCGATGGTGGACACCGGCGGCAGAGCCACCACCACCGGCAGCACGGGCGACCAGGGGCGGACGGACCATGAAGGCATTCAGACTGGATGAGCTGGAGGCGGAGCGGGCCGCCAACGACGGCGCGTACCTGCAGTTCGTACGGGAGCGGAACATGTCCGTCGGCCTGTACGCCCTGAACGCGGGGGACCTCGACCCCCAGCAGCCGCACCAGCAGGACGAGGTCTACTTCGTCGTCAGCGGCCGCGCGTCGCTCACGGTGGGGACGGAGACGACGCAGGTCGGCCGGGGCAGCGTCGTCTACGTGCCGGCGGGGGCCGCACACAAGTTCCACCACATCACCGAGGATCTGCGGGTGATGGTCGTCTTCTCGCCGCCCGAGGGCTGAACCCGGGATTCCCTAAGGGTTCGATCAGGGGTCTTCAAGGGCTGCCGGGTCCCCGCCGGGGTGCTCCGCGCGCTTAGCATCGAGGCAGGAACCCAGAGAGACGAGGTAGTGGCGATGGCCGTGCGGGAGATATTCGCAGGGATGCCCTGGTGGGTGAAGTGGGTGGCGATTCCCGTGATCGCGATCTTCGTGTTCGGCGGGCTGATCGCCAGCGTGGTCGGCTTCGTGGTCGGTCTGCTCTTCAAGGTGCTGCTCTTCGTCGTCCTGGTCGGCGGGCTGATCTTCGTGGTGCGGAAGTTCATGGCGTCCTCGTCCTCGCGAGGCGACTGGTAGTACCCGTCCGGGGGCCGGTGCCCAGGCCGCCCCCGGGGATTAGCCCAGCTGAGCTAAGTCGTGGAGAAAACCACCCGTCTGCCGGAAGCGGCCGATACAGTGGCACACCGTTGCTGCTATCCGGAATGTGACCTTCTGTCACTCCGACCGGGGTCACTGATCCGGACAGGACGCCCCTGACGGAACGACGCCGTTCGGCACGGCGGTTCGGTCCTGGGCCTCCGATTCGCCGACGCCCGGCCCGGTCCTCGCCGACCACCGGTCTCGGCCCCGGTTCCCTCCGGTCCCCGGGATCGCGGCAGGCCCGTGGGGGCGGCCTCCACGGGAGGGCCGACGGCCCGTCACCATGGCTGGGGGTGACCTTTGACCACGGCATCGAGCACCGCTGTCCCGACGTTGATCGGTTCGGTGCAGCGCGCCTTGAGGCTGCTGGAGGCTGTGGGCGCCTACCGGGACGGGGCACCGGCCAAGCAGCTCGCCCGTCAGGCCGGACTCCCGCTGCCGACCGCGTACCACCTGCTCCGCACGCTCGCCCACGAGGGCTATCTCCGCCGTGAGAACGGGGTCTTCCGCCTCGGCGCCGCCGCCGCGAACCTGACCGCGGCCCCGGGGCTCAGGAGCCGGGCCGTCCCGGAGACGGGGGACCGTCCCGCTTCCGTCGCCGACTCCCTCGGCCACTGGCGGGACATCATCGGCGTCCCCGTGTACTGCGCCGTCTACTGCGACGGTGAGATCGAGGTCATCGCGGTCGCGGATGTCCCCGACGCCCCCGCGGCGGAGGAGTGGGCCTCCTTCCGCGAGACCGGTCACGCGCACGCGATCGGCCAGTGCTTGCTCGCCCAACTCGACGAGAAAGCACGCGAGGACCACCTCGACCGACACCCCGTACGCCCCCTCACCCGTTACTCAGTGCGAGATCGCGCGGCGCTTCTGGAGCGGCTGCGGACGCTCCGCAGAGGTGAACCGGTCATCGAACGCCAGGAGTACACCCTGGGGACCGTGTGTGCCGCGATTCCGGTCACAGCCGGTGCCACCATTGCGGCGATGGCCATTTCCGTACCCCTGGATCGGGAGGAGCGGTTGCTGCCCGCAGTCGAACAACTACGTGGCGAAGTGGCCAGCCTCTTGCGTTCGTTCGTGTTCTCTATCAGTATCTGAAAAATCACTCCTTGTGATCTGCTATCGCGTGCACCACGATGGCGTCAATAGGGCCACGGGGGATCATTCCTGGCCAGTTTCATCTACCGCGGGGTTGAACGATGCGCGAGTCGGTCCAAGCAGAGGTCATGATGAGCTTCCTCGTCTCCGAGGAGCTCTCGTTCCGTATCCCGGTGGAACTCCGGTACGAGGTCGGCGATCCGTACGCCATCCGGATGACGTTCCACCTGCCCGGCGATGCCCCTGTGACCTGGGCATTCGGCCGCGAGCTGCTGCTGGACGGGCTCAACAGCCCGAGCGGCGACGGAGATGTGCACATCGGGCCGACCGAGCCGGAAGGGCTGGGAGACGTCCACATCCGGCTTCAGGTCGGCGAGGACCGGGCGTTGTTCCGCGCGGGTACGGCACCGCTGGTGGCGTTTCTCGACCGGACGGACAAGCTGGTGCCGCTCGGTCAGGAGCACACGCTGGGTGACTTCGACGAGAACCTGGAGGAGGCGCTCGGCCGCATCCTCGCCGAGGAGCAGAACGCCGGGTGACCGTCCGTCACTTCTTGCGGCGGCGCCCCTTCCCTGACCGTGCGGGCGCGGCGGCCGTGGCCGCGACGGCGCCGCCGCCCGGACGGTCCGCGGAGACCACGAGCGCGGCGAGCACCGTGGTCACCGGCACCGAGGCGACCAGACCGATCGAACCGACCAGCGTCCGGACGATCTCCTCGGCGATCAGTTCACTGTTGGCGACCGTCCCCACACCGCTCTGGGCGATGGAGAAGAGCAGCAGCAGCGGCAGCGCCGCGCCCGCGTACGCCAGTACCAGGGTGTTGACCACCGAGGCGATGTGGTCCCGCCCGATCCGGATACCCGCCCGGTAGAGCCCCTTCCACCCCATGTCCGGGTCGGCCTGGTGGAGTTCCCAGACGGCGGAGGTCTGGGTGACCGTCACATCGTCCAGGACCCCCAGCGAACCGATGATGACGCTCGCGAGCAGCAGACCGCTCATGTCGATGTCCGGGTACAGACCGTGGATGAGCCCGGTGTTGTCGTCGGTGTTGCCGCTCAGCTTCGCCCAGCCGATGAACAGGGAGCCCAGCAGGCCGATCAGCAGCAGCGAGATCAGCGTGCCGATGACCGCGACGGACGTACGGGCCGTCACCCCGTGACACATGTAGAGCGCCGCCAGCATGATCGCGCTGGCCCCGATCACCGCCACCACCAGCGGGTTCGATCCTTGCAGGATCGCCGGCAGGATGAACAGGGTCAGCACGGCGAACGACACGGCGAGCGCCACCAGCGCCATCACGCCGCGCATCCGCCCCACCACCACCACCGCCAGCGCGAAGATCCCGGCCAGCAGTGCCAGCGGAACCTTCCGGTCCACGTCGGTCACCGAGTACTGGAGGTCGCGCGGCGCGTCGGGGGCGTACGCCACGACCACGCCCTGGCCCTCGCTGAGCTGGCGCGGCGCGTCCGGCTGGACCACCTCCACGAACTCGCGGCCCTTGTCCGGCCCGGTGGTCACCTCGACCGTGGCCTTCGCGCACTCCCCCTCCTGTTCGTTGACCGCTTCCCGGCCCGAGGGCGTGGAGGTGTCGCCGGTCGGGGGCACCTGCGCGGCGTTGACGTCGGCGCAGTCCACCTTGACGACCTGGACGACCCGGCCGTCCTGGGTCTGCCGGTCGAAGCCGACACCGGTGCGCTCGTGCTCGGGGGCGCCGCCGGGCCAGAGCGCGATCAGGCCGACGACGACCGCCGTCGCGAACGGGATCAGCACCGCGGCGATCACCTTGCGCAGGTGCTGGGAGACCGGGGCGGCCGGGCCGTGGCTGTGTGCGTGCCCGTGGGAGTGGCCGTGCGGGGGGCCCTGGGGCGGCTGGGGTGCGGGGTCGCTCTGGGGAGAGGTCACGGAGCGATCATCGCAAGAACGGGAGGGCCCTCTGGTCAGCTCGCCGGAAAGGACGCTAGCGTGGAGGCACCTTTGCACACGCGGGAGCTCGGAGCACCGGGCTGAGAGGGCGCTGATCGCCGTACATCCGTACGGGACACGGCTGCGCCGACCGCCGAACCTGTTACCGGGTAATGCCGGCGTAGGGAGTAGGTCTCATGACCACATCGGACGCACGCACGCCTGCCTCGAAAGAGCACGCCGAGAACCTGGGCGACGAGGCCGGGAAGTCCATCGGCTGGCACAAGGGGTACGTCCAGGGCTCGCGCCCGGACCTGAGGGTGCCGGTCCGCCAGGTGCACCTCACCAACGGCCGCCACGTGACGCTGTACGACACCTCGGGGCCGTACACCGACATCTCCGTCGACACCGACGTCCGCCGGGGTCTCGCGGCCCTGCGGGAGAACTGGATCATCGCCCGCGGCGACACCGAGGAGTACGCGGGACGCCCGGTCCGCCCCGAGGACGACGGGGTCAGGCACACCTCGCCGCGCGGCGGACTGCGCAACCTCGACGCGGTCTTCCCCGGCCGCCCGCGCCAGCCCCGGCGCAGCCGCGACGGACGCCCCGTCACCCAGCTCGCGTACGCCCGGCGCGGGGAGATCACCCCGGAAATGGAGTACGTCGCGATCCGGGAGAACGTCGAGCCCGAGGTCGTACGGGAGGAGATCGCGGCGGGGCGGGCGGTGCTGCCCGCCAACGTCAACCACCCCGAGATCGAGCCGATGATCATCGGCAAGCGGTTCCTGGTGAAGGTCAACGCCAACATCGGCAACTCGGCCGTCACCTCCTCCATCGAGGAGGAGGTGGACAAGATGACCTGGGCGACCCGGTGGGGCGCCGACACGGTCATGGACCTGTCCACCGGCCGCAACATCCACACCACCCGCGAGTGGGTGCTGCGCAACTCCCCCGTGCCGATCGGCACCGTCCCGCTCTACCAGGCCCTGGAGAAGGTCGACGGCCGGGCCGAGGAGCTGAGCTGGGAGATCTACAAGGACACCGTCATCGAACAGGCCGAGCAGGGCGTGGACTACATGACGGTGCACGCCGGAGTGCGCCTGTCCTACGTCCCGCTGACGGCCCGTCGCAAGACCGGGATCGTCTCGCGCGGCGGGTCGATCATGGCGGCCTGGTGCCTGGCGCACCACAAGGAGTCGTTCCTCTACGAGCACTTCGAGGAGCTGTGCGAGATCCTCGCGGCGTACGACGTCACCTACTCGCTCGGTGACGGGCTGCGTCCCGGGTCGATCGCGGACGCCAACGACGAGGCGCAGTTCGCCGAACTGCGCACGCTCGGCGAGCTGAACACGATCGCCAAGCGGTCCGGGGTGCAGACGATGATCGAAGGCCCCGGGCACGTCCCGATGCACAAGATCAAGGAGAACATCGACCTCCAGCAGGAGATCTGCGAGGAGGCCCCGTTCTACACGCTCGGCCCGCTGACCACTGATGTCGCGCCCGGCTACGACCACATCACCTCCGGCATCGGCGCCGCGATGATCGCGTGGTGGGGCACGGCGATGCTCTGCTACGTCACGCCCAAGGAGCATCTGGGGCTGCCCGACCGGGACGACGTGAAGACGGGTGTCATCACCTACAAGATCGCCGCCCACGCGGCCGACCTCGCCAAGGGGCACCCGGACGCTCAGGATTGGGACGACGCGCTCTCGGACGCGCGGTTCGAGTTCCGGTGGGAGGACCAGTTCAACCTGGCCCTCGACCCGGACACGGCCCGGGAGTTCCACGACGAGACGCTGCCCGCCGAGCCGGCGAAGACGGCGCACTTCTGCTCGATGTGCGGGCCGAAGTTCTGCTCGATGAAGATCTCCCAGGACATCCGCCGTCAGCACGGCGGCTCGCAGGAGGAGATCGAGGAGGGCATGGCCGAGAAGTCGAAGGAGTTCGCGGCCGCGGGCAACCGCGTCTATCTGCCCATCGCCGACTGACGTGCGCAGGGGCGCCCTCCGGGGTCCGGAGGGCAACCCGGAGCACCCGGAGCACCCGGAGCACCCCGGGGCACAACGAGCACGGCGTCAACCCGAAGCACGCTTCGCAGTTCGGCTGATCCACCCGCTCCGGTCGCTCCGCAGCGTTCCCCGGGCCGGGCGCGGCATCCGCCGCCCCGGCCCGCGGTGTGTCCGGGGGAGGGCGGGCCGCACCCCGGGGGCACGCGGTCCGGCCCGGAGGAGCGCGGTCCAGCCTGGAGGTTGCCCACGAGGCTCGGCCCGGTGGGGGGCGCGCGGTCCCGTTCAGTCCGGCTGGTGTTCGGGGCCGCCGAAGTCCGGGCTGGTGAAGTCGGGGCTGGTGAAGGTCGGCCGGGGGCCCGCGGCGGGGCCGTCGCCCGGACCGGAGAAGTCCGGCCTGCTGTAGCCGACCTTCGGGATGCGTCCCGGCGAGCGGTGCGGAGTCCGCGCGGCGGGACCCGCCGTCGGGTCGGCCAGGGCGTCCCGCAGGAACGGCAGGATGCCGCGCTCCAGCAGTGCGTGCCGCCAGGCCTCCCGGGCCCGCGCGACCTCCTCCGGAAGCTCCTGCTCCGCCGTCTCGGCGGCCAGAGACGTCGCCCCGTTGCGGAGCGCGGTGACGAGCAGCCCGACGGCGGCGACCAGAATCGCGGCGGCGGCGACCGCCGCGAAGAACCACCCGGCCGCGACCATCGAGCCGCCGAAGGCCATGGACGGGCTGACCGCCTTCAGCAGATAGCCCACGAGCAGGAAGATGACCGCCGCGGTGCCCGCCAGCAGCGGCGTCAGCACCGTGATGACCGCGCCTATCCCGGCGCCCGACAGGGCCGTACCGCTCGCCGCCCCCGCGGGGAGCGAGTCGTCGTCCGCCTCGTCGGAGGCGGACGCGCCGCGCAGTTCGCCGCGCGCCTGGACGTAGTGCTCGTACTCGGTGGCCGCGGCCGCCGTTATCAGGGCCGTGGCGCTGAGCGCCATGGTGCGCAGCTGTTCGGTGTTGAGCCGGTCACCGACGCCCTCCAGATCCGGGCGTTCGTGAGCGTGACGCAGTGCGTCGCCCAGGATCCGCTCGTACTCGGGACCGTCCTCGGCCAGCAGGTGCGGAGCGCTTGTCATCTGCATCCCCCGATGCTCCGTCGGTGCCCGGCTGCCCGTGCGAAGGGACGACCGTGCGGAAACGGAGGAGAGCCTGCTACGGATACGCCGATGGTAGAGCGCTCACGGCAAGGGGTGACAGGGAGTTTCCGGAATTGGGCCCGGTGAGGGGCCCGACGATCGTCACGGGCGGCGCGGGCGGAACCTGGAGCGTCTTCCCCGCCTAAGCCCGGTCATGCAGGGGGAGTTGGACGACCAGCAGCTTTCCGGCCATGGTCACTCCCCCGTCCATGGCGATCGCGAGCCCGTCCGCGTACACGTGCGGGCCGTTGACCACGGGACCGGAACCGTTTTCGCCGTCCTCCGAGCCGACCTCGCCGAGCAGGTACGGGATGGGGCTGTGACCATGGACGACGCGCTGTCCGCCGTACGTCGCCATCAGCTCGCGCACCGCGTCGGCGCCGCCTTCGTCCCGGAAGGCGAACCGCTTGGTGAGCTTGCGGAAGAGATCCCAGCACTCGTCGGCGTCGTTGCGCGTGAGAATGGCCGTGATCGTGTCGTTGACGTCCTCGATGGTCGACCCGTAGTCGAGGTAGGCCGTCGTGTCGGAGTGCATCAGCAGATGGCCGTCCTCCTCGACGACCGCGTCGAGCCGGGACATCCACTGGAGGTGGACGTCCTGAAGCCGGTCCATGTCCGCCTTCTGACCACCGTTCAGCAGCCACGCCGCCTGGAAGGTGGCGGTGCCCGCGCCGGAGTTGACGGGGGTGTCGGCGAACCGCTTGGCGCCGAGCAGCAGCAGCTCGTGGTTGCCCATCAGGGCCTTGCAGTAGCCCCCGGCGGCGGCCGCCTCCGCGGAGAGCCGCATGACCAGGTCGATCACCCCGATGCCGTCCGGGCCCCGGTCGGTGAAGTCGCCCAGGAACCACAGCCGGGCGTTGCCCGCCGCCCAGTTCCCGTCGGCGTCGACGAGGCCCTGCTCGGCGAGTGCGGCCAGCAGTTCGTCCAGATAGCCGTGGACATCGCCCACGACGAAGAGCGGTCCGCGCTCGTCGTCCCCGGCGGGCCGCGGCTCGGGGTCCGTCCCCACCTGGACGGTGTCGCCGCGGTTGATGACGGGGAGGTCCCGCTCGGTCGGGGTGTAGCCCTCCGGCTCGTCGGCCACGGCGACGTTGCCCGGATGCGGATGCGGGGGCGGGGGCGGGCCGGGCATGTGCTGCGGCACGGACGCCCGGGGCGCGGGAGCCGGGTGCGGCACGGCGGCCCGCGGGACCGGAGCGTACTGCTCCGGCTCCCGGGGCGGCAGCGTCACGGGCGGCGCCGCGCCGGGCGCCTGCGGTGGCACGGGTGTCTGCGCGTACGGCGGAACCCGGAAGTCACGCAACGTCGCCGTCCGCACCACGGGTTCCTGACCGGCCCCCTGAGTCATCGACCCCTCCACCACCGTCGCGCCGCCGTACACCTGACGGTCCCTGCCTGGTCGAGGTGGTCCGCGGTGTCGTGCGCCCATCATAGGAATGCGGATCGATCTGTGTGACGCACCAGGGGTGGTGAATCCGGGCGCACCCGAGGTTCACCGGCCGATTGGTCCGAAAAAAGACGATCAGTTCCCGCCAGGAGGGCGGCCTGTCCCCGTCGGCGCGAGGGCCGGTCCTCGCCGGAAGGGTGCTTCGACCCCACAGGGAGGGCGGTTCGGCCCCACCGGGAGGTGGTTCAGTCTCCGCTGGGAGAGCGTGGGGCGCTGACCGTCGTGCGCGGCGGGCGGCGTTGCGAGGAGGTCCGGACGATGAGCTCCGTCGGTATCACCTGCTCCACCGGCCCGTCGTGCTCGACCCCTTCGATGGCGTCGATGAGGAGCTGGACGACGGCGGTGCCGATGCGCCGGGGCTTGAGCGAGAGCGTCGTGATGGGCGGTTCGGTGGCCGCGTACACGGTGGATTCGCTGCAACAGACCAGCAGCAGGTCCTCCGGGACGCGCAACCCGTACCGGCGGGCCGCCGCGAGGAGGTCGGTCCCGTTCGGGTCGAAGAGCCCGTAGACCGCGTCGGGCCGGTCCGGTCGGGCGAGCAGCCGGTCGGCGGCGACGGCGCCCGCGCACGGGTCGTGGGCGGGGTAGGACTCGTAGACGGGGTCCTGGCCGACCCGCTCGCACCAGTGGAGGTAGGCGCTGGTGGAGAGCCGGGTGTATGTGTCGGTGGTGGTGCCGGTCAGCAGCCCGATCCGGCGGGCCCCGGCGGCGGCGAGATGGTCGAGGAGGTCGAGCACGGCGGCCCGGTGGTCGTTGTCGACCCAGGCGGTGACGGGCAGGGTCCCGGCCGGGCGGCCGTCCGAGACAACGGGCAGGCCCTGGCGGACCAGCTCGGTGACGACCGGGTCCTGGTCGGAGGGGTCGATGACGACGGTCCCGTCGAGCGCGACGTTCGACCAGACGTCGTGCCGGGAGGTGGCGGGGAGGATGACGAGGGCGTAGCCGCGGGCGAGGGCCGCGGAGGTCGCGGCTCTCGCCATCTCCGCGAAGTACGCGAATTCGGTGAAGGTGAAAGGTTCATTCCCGTACGTCGTCACGGTCAGGCCGATCAGTCCCGACTTGCCCGTGCGGAGGGTTCGGGCCGCGGCGGACGGGCGGTAGCCCAGGCGCTCGGCGACCTCGCGGACATGGCGGCGGGTGGCGTCCGGGAGCCTGCCCTTGCCGTTGAGCGCGTCGGAGACGGTCGTGATCGAGACTCCGGCCGCGGCGGCCACGTCACGGATGCCCGCCCGTCCCGGCCGGCCGCTGCGCCGGGGGGTCTCCGTCCGGCTCACCTGGTGCTTCCCTGCTGCTGTCATGGCGAGCCGATAGTAGGGCTCCGGAGGGTGGTCGGTCCGGTCGCATATGCCCACGTTGACAGGCACGTTTCTGCATGGTCATCTGTGCTCAAATCCCTTGCAAAGCAAGGGTGTTGGCCGCTCATGCGTCAGTGTGTCAGGTGCTGATGGGTGGCAGCCTGCCAAATGTGCCATGTCTCGAAGAGGTCTCAACTCACCACTTCGGGGGACGCGCGCCACGGAGTGAGCCACCGGCGCGCGCCAGGAGGGCGAGCGCTCCCCCGGGAAAGAGACTGAGCGCTCCCCTGGGAAAGAGGATGAGCGCTCCCCTGGGGAAGCGGCCGGAGTGGCCGCGGGGGGAGTGCCATTCCCGGGCACTGCGGTCGATTTGCCGCTCGCGCCGTTCGCACCGGGGTTCGGTCCTCATAGGGTGAGCGGTACTGCTGTGAACGGACGGTCGAGGAGGACCTGCGGTGAGCGAGACGAGCCCCAAGCTGCGTGCCGAACTGGACGGCGTCCCCGCCTACGTCCCGGGCAAGCCGGCGGCGGCCGGCGGGCCGGTCGCGTACAAGCTGTCCTCCAACGAGAACCCCTACCCGCCGCTGCCCGGTGTGCTGGAGTCGGCGCTGGCCGCCGCACAGAACTTCAACCGCTACCCGGACATGGCCTGCACCGGCCTGATCAACGAGCTGGCCGACCGTTTCGGTGTGCCTCTCTCGCACCTCGCCACCGGGACCGGGTCGGTGGGTGTGGCGCAGCAGCTCCTCCAGGCCACCTCCGGCCCGGGGGACGAGGTCGTCTACGCCTGGCGGTCCTTCGAGGCGTACCCGATCATCACGCAGGTCAGCGGCGCGACCTCGGTCAAGGTCCCGCTGACCGACGGCGATGTCCACGACCTCGACGCGATGGCGGAGGCGATCACCGACCGGACCCGGCTGATCTTCGTCTGCAACCCGAACAACCCCACCGGGACCGTGGTGCGCCGGGCCGAGCTGGAGCGGTTCGTGGACCGGGTGCCGAGCGATGTGCTGGTGGTGCTGGACGAGGCGTACAAGGAGTTCATCCGGGACGCCGATGTGCCGGACGGTCTGGAGATCTACCGGGACCGCCCCAATGTGGCGGTGCTGCGGACCTTCTCCAAGGCCTACGGTCTGGCCGGGCTGCGGGTCGGCTTCGCGGTGGCCCACGAGCCGGTGGCCGCCGCGCTGCGGAAGACCGCCGTCCCCTTCGGGGTCAGCCAGCTCGCCCAGGACGCGGCGGTGGCCTCGCTCCGCGCCGAGGACGAGCTGCTGGGCCGGGTCGGTTCGCTGGTCGCCGAGCGCTCCCGGGTGAGTAGTGCGCTGGCGGGCCAGGGGTGGACGGTGCCGGAGTCGCACGCCAACTTCGTGTGGCTGCGGCTGGGCGAGCGGACCCTGGACTTCGCCGCCGCCTGCGACCGGGCCGGTGTGGTGGTGCGGCCGTTCGCGGGGGAGGGCGTGCGGGTCACGATCGGCGAGAGCGAGGGCAACGACCTGTTCCTGAAGGCGGCGGAGGAGTTCCGCGCGGGGCTGTAGCCCGGCCCGCCCTCCACGCGCGGCCCCGCGCTCTCCTCGCCGTGCCCGGCCCGCCCCCCGGCGCATTCCTCACCGTGCCCGGCTCCGCGCGTGGCTCGTCGTGCCCGGCCCGCGCTCTCCTCGTGGTGCCCGGCCCCGCGCTCCCCTTCGCACCCGTTGAGCCCGCTCGATCCTGCGGCCCCGGACCTCGAAAGACGAGGTCCGGGGCCCTTCGCGTGGGCGGGGCGCGGGGAAGGGGTACCCCCGCCGAGGGCTCCGAAAGTGTGTGCGCCATAATTGCTTGTGAATGTGAACGCTTTCACAAGCGTGCCCTGCTTTCTCCCGTAATCGTCGGGATCAACGGGGCATAGTGCCGGTGTGACCACGGCGATGTAAGGAGACTGACGACGTGGACCTCGCTCTGGCGCCGGAGACCCTGGCGCGATGGCAGTTCGGCATCACCACCGTCTACCACTTCCTCTTCGTCCCGCTGACGATCTCGCTCGCCGCGCTGACCGCGGGCCTGCAGACCGCCTGGGTGCGGACGGACAACGAGAAGTACCTCAGGGCCACCAAGTTCTGGGGCAAGCTGTTCCTGATCAACATCGCCATGGGCGTCGTCACGGGCATCGTCCAGGAGTTCCAGTTCGGCATGAACTGGTCGGACTACTCGCGCTTCGTCGGCGACATCTTCGGCGCTCCGCTCGCCTTCGAGGCGCTGATCGCCTTCTTCTTCGAGTCCACCTTCATCGGGCTGTGGATCTTCGGCTGGGACAAGCTGCCGAAGAAGATCCACCTCGCCTGCATGTGGATGGTCTCGATCGGCACGATCCTCTCCGCCTACTTCATCCTCGCGGCCAACTCGTGGATGCAGCACCCGGTCGGCTACCGGATCAACGAGGAGCGTGGCCGCGCCGAGCTGACCGACTTCTGGCGGGTCCTCACCCAGGACACCGCGGTGACCCAGTTCTTCCACACCATCACGGCGGCGTTCCTCGTCGGCGGCGCCTTCATGGTCGGGATCGCCGCGTTCCACCTGGCCCGCAAGAAGCACATTCCGGTGATGCGGACCTCGCTGCGGCTGGGCCTGGTCACGGTCGTGATCGCCGGACTGGCCACCGCCGTCAGCGGCGACAGCCTCGCCAAGGTCATGTTCCGGCAGCAGCCGATGAAGATGGCCGCGGCCGAGGCGCTGTGGGACGGCCAGGAGCGGGCCCCGTTCTCGATCTTCGCGTACGGCGACGTCAGCGAGGGCCACAACTCCGTGGAGATCTCGCTGCCCGGCGTCCTCTCCTTCCTCGCTAACAACGACCCGGACTCCTACGTCCCCGGAATCAACGACGTCAACAAGGAGTCGCAGGAGAAGTACGGGCCCGGCGACTACCGCCCCAACATCCCGGTGGCCTTCTGGAGCTTCCGCTGGATGATCGGCTTCGGCATGGCCTCCTTCGGCCTCGGCCTGCTGGGGCTCTGGCTGACCCGTAAGAAGTTCCTGCTGCCACCGGCGCTGCGGACCGGGGAGGACGAGGTGCCGCATCTGGTCCTGTTCCGGAACAAGGCGCTGAGCCCGAAACTCACCAGGCTCTACTGGCTCGTCGCGCTCTGGACCATGCTCTTCCCGCTGATCGCCAACGCCTGGGGCTGGATCTTCACCGAGATGGGCCGCCAGCCGTGGGTGGTCTACGGGGTGCTGGAGACCCGTGCCGGGGTCTCCCCCGGTGTCTCGCAGGGCGAGGTGATCACCTCGATGACCGTCTTCACCCTGCTCTACGCGGTGCTCGCCGTGATCGAGGTGAAGCTGCTCGTGAAGTACATCAAGGCCGGACCGCCGGAACTCACCGAGGACGACCTGAACCCGCCCACCAGGATCGGCGGTCACGACGACGAAGACGCCGACCGGCCGATGGCCTTCTCGTACTGAGCCCAGGAGCTGAGAGATGGAACTCCACGACGTCTGGTTCGTGCTCATCGCCGTCCTCTGGACCGGCTACTTCTTCCTGGAGGGATTCGACTTCGGCATCGGGGTCCTCACCCGGCTGCTGGCCCGCGACCGCAAGGAGAAGCGGGTCCTGATCAACACGATCGGGCCCGTCTGGGACGGCAACGAGGTCTGGCTGCTCACCGCGGGCGGTGCGACCTTCGCCGCCTTCCCCGAGTGGTACGCCACCCTCTTCTCCGGCTTCTACCTGCCGCTGCTGATCATCCTGTTCTGTCTGATCGTGCGCGGCGTCGCCTTCGAGTACCGCGCCAAGCGGCCCGACGAGCGGTGGCAGACGAACTGGGAGACCGCGATCTTCTGGACCTCCCTGATCCCCGCCGTGCTGTGGGGCGTGGCGTTCGGGAACATCGTCCGCGGGGTGAAGATCGACGCGGACATGGAGTACGTCGGGGACTTCTGGGATCTCCTCAACCCGTACGCGATCCTCGGCGGACTCGTCACGCTCACCCTCTTCACCTTCCACGGAACGGTGTTCGCCGCCCTCAAGACGGCCGGTGACATCCGGGTCCGGGCCCGTGCCCTGGCCCTGAAGCTGGGTCCGCTCACCGCGGTGCTCGCCCTGGGCTTCCTGCTGTGGACCCAGGCCGACAACGGGGACGGCTGGAGCCTGGGGGCCCTGGTGGTGGCGGTGGTGGCGCTCCTGGCGGCGATCGGAGCCATCGCCCGGGGCCGCGAGGGCTGGTCGTTCGCACTGTCGGGGGTGACGATCGCGGCCGCGGTGGCGATGTTGTTCCTGACGCTCTTCCCGAACGTCATGCCGTCCTCGCTGAACGACGCCTGGAACCTCACGGTCACCAACGCCTCGTCCAGCCCGTACACGCTCACGATCATGACCTGGTGCGCGGGCATCGCCACCCCCGTGGTGCTGCTCTACCAGGGCTGGACGTACTGGGTCTTCCGCAAGCGCATCGGCACCCAGCACATCGCCGACGCGCACTGATCCGCCCGAGCCCCGCCGGCCCCTCCCCGGTGGCCGGACCGGCGGGGCCGCAGATCCCCCTGGGAGATGTTTCACGTGAAACCGATCGATCCGCGCCTGCTCCACCACGCACGGGCCACCCGCCTCTTCCTGGCGGCCGTGGTGGGCCTCGGTCTGGTCGGCGCCCTGCTGGTGATCGCCCAGGCGATGCTCATCGCCGAGATCGTGGTCGGCGGTTTCGAGGACGGACTCACGGTCACCGGCCTCCGTACGCCCCTGCTCCTGCTGGCCGCCGTCGCGCTCGGCCGGGCCCTCGTCGCCTGGCTCACCGAACTGGCCGCTCACCGGGCGAGCGCGGCGGTCAAGTCCGAGCTGCGCGGCCGACTGCTGGAACGGGCCGCCGGGCTCGGCCCGGACTGGCTGGGCGGGCAGCGCACCGGTTCGCTCGTCGCCCTGGCCACCCGGGGGATCGACGCCCTTGACGACTACTTCGCCCGCTATCTGCCGCAGCTCGGGCTCGCGATCGTCGTCCCGGTGGCGGTGCTGGCCCGGATCGTCACCGAGGACTGGGTGTCGGCGGCGATCATCGTCGTGACCCTCCCGCTCATCCCCCTCTTCATGATCCTGATCGGCTGGGCGACCCAGGCCCGGATGGACCGTCAGTGGCAGCTGCTCTCCCGGCTCTCCGGCCACTTCCTGGACGTCGTCGCCGGGCTGCCGACCCTGAAGGTCTTCGGGCGGGCCAAGGCTCAGGCCGAGTCGATCCGCACCATCACCTCCGACTACCGCCGGGCCACCCTGCGCACCCTGCGGATCGCCTTCCTCTCCTCCTTCGCGCTGGAGCTGCTGGCGACCCTGTCGGTGGCCCTCGTCGCGGTCACCATCGGCATGCGGCTCGTCCACGGCGAACTGGACCTCTACACCGGTCTGGTCGTCCTGATCCTGGCCCCGGAGGCGTATCTGCCCATCCGCCAGGTCGGGGCGCAGTACCACGCGGCCGCCGAGGGGCTGTCGGCCGCCGAGGAGATCTTCGCCGTCCTGGAGACCCAGCCTCCGGCCGCGGGTACCGGCGCGGTCCCGGACACGCTGCGCCTGGAGCTGACGGGGGTGACCGTGCGCCACCCGGGCCGCAGCCAGCCCTCCCTGGACGCCGCGTCGCTCACGGTCGAGCCGGGGGAGACCGTCGCCCTGGTCGGGCCGAGCGGAGTCGGCAAGTCCACCCTGCTGAACGCGGTCCTGGGCTTCGTCCGCCCCGACGAGGGGCGCGTACAGGTCGGTGGCCGGGACCTCGCGGAGCTGGACCCGGAGGGCTGGCGGAGCCGGATCGCCTGGGTCCCCCAGCGTCCCCACCTGTTCGCGGGGACCATCGCCGAGAACGTCCGCCTCGCCCGGCCCGGTGCGGACGACGAGGCGATCCTCGCGGCGCTGCGGGACGCGGGGGCGTACGACTTCGTCGCCGCGCTGCCGGAGGGGACCCGCACCGAACTGGGCGAGGACGGGGCCGGGCTCTCCGCCGGTCAGCGCCAACGCCTCGCGCTGGCCCGCGCGTTCCTCGCCGACCGGCCGCTCCTGCTGCTGGACGAACCGACCGCGAGCCTGGACGGCGAGAGCGAGGCGGGCATCGTCGACGCGGTGCGGCGGCTGGCGGCCGGGCGGACCGTGCTGCTGGTCGTCCACCGCCCGGCGCTCCTGGCGGTGGCCGACCGGGTGGTGACCCTGGAACCGCGCGACCCGGCCCGGACGGAGTACGGCCTTCCCCGGACGGAGACGTACGGGGAGCACGACTATGCCCGTACGCCTCCCGGACCTGCCCGTACGGAGCGCGGCCAGGTCCGGGAGGCGTACGGGGAGCCGCTGGCGGACACCAGCGCGCCCGGACCTGCCGTCCCGGAGCCCCTGGCCGGTGGCGAACTGCCGACCGCCCGCCCTGTCGAGTCCCCCGGCTCCCCCGCCCTGGCCGCTCGCCGACCCGGGCAGGTGCTCGCCCGGGTCCGTCACTCCGCCGGGGCGCGGCGCGGGCAGCTGGTGCTGGCTCTGCTGCTGGGCAGCCTGGCGGTGGGGTCGGCCGTGGGGCTCATGGCGGTCTCCGGCTGGCTGATCTCCCGCGCGTCCGAACAGCCCCCGGTCATGTACTTGATGATGGCGGTCACCGCGACCCGCGCTTTCGGCATCGGCCGGGCGGTGTTCCGCTATGCCGAGCGGCTCGTCTCGCACGACGCCGTGCTGAAACTCCTCGCGGCGCTGCGCGTCGCCGTCTACCAGGGGCTCGAACGCATCGCCCCCGCCGGGCTGCGCACCACCCGCCGCGGCGACCTGCTCTCCCGGCTGGTCGCCGACGTGGACGCGCTCCAGGACTACTGGCTGCGCTGGCTGCTGCCCGCCGGGACGGCCCTCGTGGTGGGGACGGCGGCCGCCGGGTTCACCGGCTGGCTGCTCCCGGAGGCGGGCGTCGTCCTGGCGGTCGGGCTGCTGGCCGCCGGGGTCGGCGTGCCGCTGGTCAGCGGGGCCTGCGCCCGCCGTACGGAGCGTCGGCTCGCGCCCGCCCGTGCCGCCCTGGCCACCCGGGTCACCGATCTCCTCGGCGGCACGGCCGAACTGACCGTCGCGGGCGCCCTGCCCGCCCGGCAGGAACACCTGCGCGCGGCCGACACCCTGCTGACCCGGATCGCCTCCCGGGCGGCCGCCGCGACCGCGCTGGGCGGGGGGCTCTCCGCCCTGGTCTGCGGGCTCACCGTGGTCGCCGCCGGGATCGTGGCCGTCCCCGCCGTGCGGGACGGGCGGCTCTCCGGGGTGGCGCTCGCCGTGGTGGTGCTGACCCCGCTCGCCGCCTTCGAGGCGGTCGCCGGGCTGCCGCTCGCCGTGCAGTACCGCCAGCGTGTCGCCCGGAGCGCGGAGCGGGTCTTCGAGGTGCTGGACGCCCCCGTGCCCGTACGGGAGCCGGAGACGCCGGCCGAAGCACCCGGCTCCCCCTTCCCCCTGGAGGTACGAGGGCTGACCGCCCGCTACCCGGGGGCTGTCCGGCCCGCGCTGACCTCGATCGACCTGACGCTGACGCCCGGACGGCGCATCGCGGTGGTGGGCCCCTCGGGCTCCGGCAAGACGACGCTCGCCCAGGTCCTCCTGCGGTTCCTGGACGCCTCGTCGGGGACGTACCGCCTGGGCGGTGTCGACGCGGGCGCGCTGGAAGGGGACACGGTGCGGCGCTCGGTGGGGCTGTGCGCCCAGGACGCGCACGTCTTCGACAGCTCGATCCGGGAGAACCTGCGCCTGGCCCGCCCGGGGGCGAGCGACGCCGAACTGGGCGACGCGCTCTCCCGGGCCCGGCTGCTGGACTGGGTGCGCGCGCTGCCGCAGGGCCTGGACACCCTGGTGGGCGAGCACGGGGCGCGGCTCTCCGGCGGTCAGCGCCAGCGCCTCGCGCTGGCCCGCGCGCTCCTCGCGGGCTTCCCCGTGCTCGTCCTGGACGAACCGGCCGAACACCTCGACCTGCCGACCGCGGACGCCCTGACCGCCGATCTGCTGGCCGCCACCCGGGGTTGCGCGACCGTGCTGATCACCCACCGGCTGACCGGCCTCGACACGGTCGACGAGGTGCTGGTGCTGGACGCGGGCCGGGTGGTGCAGCGCGGCCCGTACGCCGCCCTCGCCGCCGAGGACGGTTCGCTGCGGCGCATGCTGGAGCGTGAACGGGACACGGCAGGGGCGGTTTGCTGACGCCCCCGGTCCGTATCCCGCAGGGTCGCCCACCGCTGCCGGTCATTCCCGACTTTCGCCCCCAACCGTCACTAACTAGGCTCGGGCCATGGCCGAGCCGGACCCGAAGGACTCACTCGACGCCGTCACCCGGGCCACCCGCGGTCTCCAGGTTCTGTCCACCGAGCTGACCGCGCGGGTGCCGCAGCTGCTGGAGGCGATGCGCTCCGTCGGCACGGGGCTGGAGCTCCACTCCACCCTGGACCGGATCTGCGAGACCGCGGCCGAGCTGGCGGACGCCCGGTACGCCGCGATCGGCGTCGTCGACGAGACGGGCGAGGGGCTGTCGGACTTCGTCACCTACGGCGTCGCACGGGAGACCGCCGAGGAGATCGGCCGCCGCCCGGACGGACACCGGGGTCTGCTGGGCGCCCTGATCCACGACCCCGCACCCGTACGGCTGGCCGATCTGACCGGCGACCCGCGCTCCGCGGGCTTCCCGGCGGGCCACCCCCGGATGCGGACGTTCCTCGGGGTCCCCATCCGGGTGCAGGGGGAGATCTTCGGCAACCTGTACCTGACCGAGAAGGAGAACGGCGCCGAGTTCGGCGACGACGACCTGCACATGGTCCGGGTGCTCGCCGCGGAGGCCGGGATCGCGATCGGCAACGCCCGGCTGTACGAGGCGGCGCGGCAGCGGGAGCGCTGGATCGACGGTTCGGTCGCGGTCACCACGGCGCTCCTGTCGGGCGGTGACGCCGACGAGGCGCTGTCCGTGGTCGCCGGACAGGCCCGCAGGCTCGCCGACTCCGCCGCCGGCATCGTGCTGCTGCCCGCCGGCGGGGGAGGTCTGGAGATCGTCGCCGTCTCTTCCGACGACCCCTCGTCCTCGCTCGGGGTGATCGTTCCGCCCCGGAGTCCGGTGGTGGCCGAACTGCTGGCCGGGCAGGCGGTGTTCGTCGACGACTCGGCCACCGACCACCGGATGGTCACCAGACTGGCCGAACGGTTCGGGCCCAGCATGCTGCTGCCGCTGCACAGCGGGGGCCGGGTGCTCGGCGCGCTGGCGACCCCGCGGGCCAGGGGCGCGCGCCCGTTCACGGACACCGAGCGGACGCTCGCCACCCAGTTCGCCGCCCAGGCCGCGCTCGCGCTGGTGATGGCGGAGGCGCAGCGGGACCGGGAGCGGCTCGCGGTGTACGAGGACCGTGACCGGATCGCCCGCGACCTCCACGACCTGGTCATCCAGCGGCTGTTCGCCACCGGGATGATGCTGGAAGGCGCCCAGCGGGGGTCGGTGGTGCCCGCGGTGCGGACCGGGGTCGGCCGGGCGGTCGACGAGCTGGACGTGACCATCCAGGAGATCCGTACGGCCATCTTCGCGCTCCAGCAGGAACCGGCCGAGGCCCCCGCCGGGCTGCGCACCCGGGTGCTGCGGGAGATCAACATGGCGGCCGTCCCGCTCGGCTTCAAGCCCTCACACCGCTTCCTGGGGCCGGTGGACTCCCTCGTCGGCGAGCTGACCGGCAAGAACCTGGTCGCCGCGTTGCGCGAGGCCCTCTCCAACGCCTTCCGGCACGCACAGGCCTCCCTGATCGAGGTGGTCGTCGACGCGACGGTGGCCCTGCCGGACGGGCGGGGCGCGGTGCGTCTCTCGGTCGCCGACGACGGGGTGGGCATCCCGGAGGGCGGCCGCCGCAGCGGACTGCGGAACCTGGCCCGCCGCGCCGAGTCCCTGGGCGGAGCGAGCCGGATCGCCCCGGGGATCGGGGAGGGGGGCGGCGGTACGACGGTGGTGTGGGAGGCGCCGCTGTGAGCGGGCGGCAGGGCGCGGGCTGCTGAGAGCCGGGCATGCCGGAGGGGGCGGCGGGGCGGCGGGGCGGCGGACGGGTGTGGCCCCGGGGCGGCGGTTCGGCGCACGGGTGTGGCCCGGGGGTGGCGCAGCGGGCTGCCCGCGATGTGCCGACGGTCTGCGGGTCGGTGTACGCGGGAACCAGGGGGTGCCGAAAGGTTTCAGCAGTTCTGTGCGCGGGCGGCCAGGATGCGCTCGATGACCACCGCCACCCCGTCCTCCTCGTTGGTCGCCGTCCGGCCCGTGGCGGCGGCCACCGCGTCCGGGTGCGCGTTGCCCATGGCGTACGAGGTACCGGCCCAGCTCAGCATCTCGATGTCGTTGGGCATGTCACCGAAGGCGACCACCTCGTCGGCCGAGATGCCCCGCTCCGCACAGCAGATGGCGAGCGTGGTCGCCTTGGAGATCCCGAGGCCGCTGACCTCGAGCAGCGCGGAGGGGCTGGAGCGGGTGAAGGCGGCCCGGTCGCCCGCCGCCGTACGGGCCAGCGCGAGAAAGGCGTCGGGGGCCAGCTCGGAGTGGTGGGCGAGCAGCTTGATCACGGGCGCGCCGGAGCCCGGGACGTCCTCGTGGAGCAGCTTCTCGGCGACGGCCACCGTGGCGCCCGGGTCCAGGTGGAAGGGCGGGTAGGACGGTTCGTAGTTGATGCCGGTGGTCATCTCGACGGCGAAGGAGGTGCCGGGGGCCGCCGCGCGCAGGGTGTGAACGACATGCAGGGCGGCGTCGCGCTCCAGTGGCCGCACGGAGAGCAGTTCGCCGTCCGTCCGCAGATCGGTGACGACCGCGCCGTTGGCGCAGATCGCCGTCCCGTGGCTGTGGACGTGGTCCCGGACGACGTCCATCCAGCGGGCGGGCCGACCGGTGACGAAGAAGACCTCGATCCCGGCCTCCTCGGCCGCGGCGAGGGCCGCGACCGTGCGCGCGGACAGGGTCTTGTCGTCGCGGAGCAGCGTGCCGTCGAGGTCGGTGGCGATCAGCCGGGTCACGGCGGGGAGGGGCGTATCGGTCGCTGAGGTCACCGGGCCATTCTCGCCCACGAGGCCGCACGGGCGTGCGGAGGGCCGCACAGGTGAGTACGTACCTCCCTGAACTGCGCAATGTTCCCCGGGCATATGCCAAGAGTCATCGGGCGGGTGGAGGGCGGGGCGCAGGGCGGGAAGCCGCGGGGAGAGTGGGGCGGGCACGGGCCGGACATCGGGCTGACGTGCGCCGCGCTGTGGGGACCCACGGTCCCGGGCCGGTGCGGTGGAGAGACGGTGCGGACCGGGTGCCGCGCGGGCGCGGAGACGCCAGGCTCTCCCTGTCGTCCCAGGTCAGGGGTGGACCGGCTGCCGCGCGGGCACGGAGGCGGCTCCTACCGGTCCTGGGACGGTGCGGGGTGGTCACCTCGCGGCGGCCGGGGCGCGCCGGTGATCGTAGGCTCGGGGCATGAGCCTGCGCCTGAGCACCGTGATCCTTCCCGTCCACCGCTGGAGCGAGGGCGGTCGCGACCGCTGGCAGCGCGCCGAGGAGCTGGGCTTCCACACCGCCTACACCTATGACCACCTGTCCTGGCGGACCTTCCGGGACGGCCCCTGGTTCGGTGCGCTCCCCACGCTCACCGCCGCCGCGACGGCCACCGCGCGGCTCCGCCTCGGCACCCTGGTCACCTCGCCGAACTTCCGCCACCCGGTGACGCTGGCCAAGGAGCTGATCTCCCTGGACGACATCTCGGGCGGGCGGATCACCCTGGGCATCGGTGCCGGAGGCAACGGGTTCGACGCCACCGCGCTGGGGCAGGAGGCCTGGACCCCGCGCGAACGGGCCGACCGGCTGGCCGAGTTCGTCCCGTTGCTGGACCGGCTGCTCACCGAGGACGCGGTGACCCAGCGGGGCGCCCACTACTCCGCGGACGAGGCCCGCAACATCCCCGGGTGCGTACAGCGGCCCCGGCTGCCCTTCGCGGTGGCCGCGACCGGGCCCCGGGGGCTGAAGCTCGCCGCCCGGTACGGGCAGGCCTGGGTCACCACCGGCGACCCCAAGCTGTACGAGGACGGCACCCCGGAACAGTCACGTGCCGCCCTGCGCGCGCAGAGCGAGAAGCTCGCGGCCGCGTGTGCGGAGGCCGGCCGGGACGCCACCGGCCTGGACCGGATTCTGCTCACCGGCTTCACCCCCGACCGGAACGCGCCGCTGGAGTGCGTGGACGCCTTCGTCGACTTCGCGGGGCGCCACGCGGAGCTGGGCTTCACCGAACTGGTGCTGCACGCCCCGATCCCGGACTCGGTCTTCGACGTCGACCCGGAGGTCTTCGAGCGGATCGTCACCGAGGCGCCCGCGCAACTGGCGTGAGTCCGACGCGACCGGCGTGAGTCCGAGGAGCGCGCCCGGTTCAGCGGCGGGCCCCTCGGCCACACCTCAGCCCGGCAGCCGCAGGAAGCGCGGTGGCACGGACTCGGCGAGCCAGACCCCGTTGGCGCTGACCCGGAAGACGTGCCCCTCGCGGTGCATGGCCCCCGCGTCCACGGCCAGGACGACCGGGCGGCCCCGGCGCGCGCCCACCCGGGTGGCCGTCTCCCGGTCGGGGGACAGGTGGACGTGATGGCGGGCCATGGGGCGCAGTCCCTCGGCCCGGATCGCCTCCATCACCCGGGCGACCGTGCCGTGGTAGAGGTACGCCGGTGGCTGGACGGGAGGCAGGGCCAGGTCGACGGCGACGGTGTGGCCCTGGTTGGCGCGTATGCGATCGGCCTCGATGGTGAAGCGCCGTTTGTCGTTGACGGCGACGGCATGGTCCAGCTCGGCGCGGGTGATCGCGAAGCCGTGTGCCGCCGCCGCGCGCAGCAGCTCGTCGACGTCGGCCCAGCCGTGGGCGTCGAGGGTGACGCCGATACGGTCCGGCTGGTGCCGCAGGTGTTTCGAGAGGTACCTGGACACCTTGACGGTGCGTCGTTCGTCCATCGCGTCAGAGTGCCGGGGTGGGCCCGTCGCCGCACCCCGATTTCGGGTCCGCTCACCCAGGATTTCTCCGGGTGTTCCTCGACTTTCTTCGTTGCCAGGTTTGCTCCACAGCCAACTCGGTTTATCCACAGGCTATTTGATGTTTCTGTGGACAACTGCAAGGTGATTTAGGTGCTTTCGTCAGTTTTGTTTCTCTTGAGGATAGATGGGGTGAGTCGGTCCAAGGTCCTTGTCTGAACCTCCCGTTCGGCGGCTGCGGAGACGAAGGCCGCGACGTTCTCCTCGCCAACCAACTCCCGCACGGCCCGGATTGTCCGCGCCGGAAGCGGCACCGGACGGGGACCGGTCTCGTCCAGCTCCGCTTCACCGGACCCGAGGTGGTGGTGAAGGTGCCGGGTGGCGAACGTCCGCATCGCGCGCGCGAGTTCCGCGTCCACGGTCTGCTGGGCGAGCGGCCGGAGGCGGCGCACCAGGGACGCCGCCTCGGCCGCGTCGGAGTCCGTCGGCGGCCGATGCTCCAGATAGCGGGCGAAGACGTGCTCGGTGGTGAACTCCAGGAAACGGGAAGCGATGTGCTCCACCTGGCCGCGAAGTTCCCTGAGGTGGGCGGAGATCGCCGGGAGCGGGACACCCGCCGCACACAACTCTGCGGCTACCGACAGCTCTTGAGGACTCGGAACCAGGAACTCGTCGTCCCGGCCGGGGACACGCTCCAGCACTCCGAGCTCCACCGCCTCCGCGACGGCCTCGTCGTCCTGCGAGCCGCCGAACCGGGTGTCCAGCTCCCGCCGGGTGATCCGGGCGGCCTCCTCGTCGGTCCAGGGGCCGTGCACCTCGGCGACCAGGCCGAGCACGCCGCCGAGACCCCGCCCGGCGTCCCAGGCCTCCAGCAGCTCCTTGATGCTGGCCAGGGTGTAGCCGCGGTCCAGCAGGTCCGCGATCTGCCGCAGCCGGGTCAGATGCGTCTGCCGGTACACATTGGCCCGGCCGCGCCGCTCGGGTGTCGGGAGCAGGCCCCGGTCCTGGTAGCCGCGGATCGTGCGCACCGTGGCACCGCTGGCGTGCGCCAGATCCTCGATGCGGTACTCGGCGCCGCCCGCCGTCCCGCCCGTCGCGTCTCTCGCCGTCCCGGCTGTCCCGCCGCCCGCCGGCTTGCCCGCCATGCCCGTAGCGCCCTTCCCGCTCCCGGCTGTCCCGTCGCCCGCCGACCCGCCCCTCGCCCCGGTCACAGCGGGGGCTTCAGCCGGGCGATGGAGCGCAGCGCTCCCGGGCTCATCCGGGACAGCAGCCGCGCGCCGTGTGCCTCCGGAGTCACCGGTACCACGGCCTCGTTGCGCACGACGGCCCGCAGGATCGCGTCGGCGACCTTTTCCGGGGGGTAGTTGCGCCGCCCGTAGATGCGGCTCGTCCGCTCCCGCAGCCGCTCCTGCTCCGCTGTGTCCGCCCCGGCGAAGCGTGTGGTGGTGGTGATGTTGGTGTGGACGATGCCGGGGCATATCGCGCTCACCCCGATCGATTTCTCCGCCAGCTCGGCCCGCAGGCACTCGCTGAGCATCAGCACGGCCGCCTTCGACGTGCTGTAGGCGGGCAGGGCGCGGGAGGGCTGGAAGGCGGCGGCGGAGGCGGTGTTGACGATGTGGCCGCCCTGGCCGCGGGCCGCCATCTGCCCGCCGAAGATACGGCAGCCGTTGATCACCCCCCACAGATTGACGTCGAGGACCTTCCTCCACTCCTCGCCGGTGGTCTCCAGGAAGGGACCGGAAAGCCCGATCCCGGCGTTGTTGACCAGGACGTCGACGACGCCGTACTCGGCGGCCACCCGCTCGCCCAGCTTCTCCATCGCCGCCTCGTCGCCGACGTCCACCGCCTCGCCCCACGCCGCCGGAGCCCCCACCAGCCGGGCCAGCTCCGCCGTGCGCGCGGCGCCCTCCGCGTCGCGGTCCACCGCCACCACCCGGGCCCCCGCCTCGGCGAACGCGAACGCCGTGGCCCGGCCGATCCCGGAGGCCGCGCCCGTGACCAGGACCAGCTGGCCGCTGAACCGCTCCGCGTAGGGTCCCTTCGGCACCGCCTGGGGACCGGGCAGCCCCTCCTGCCCGGCGGACTCGTTCGCGGTGGCGAACTCACCGATCCACGAGGCAAGTTGGTCCGGACGGGTGCGGGGCACCCAGTGTCCCGCGGGCAGCGACCGGCGGGTCAGCGAGGGCACCCAGTCCTCCAGGCGGTCGTAGAGCCGCTCGGAGAGGAAGGAGTCCTCGGTCGGGGTGATCAGCTGGACCGGAGCGTGGGCGTAGGCGTCCGCGCGCGGCCTGCCCAGCCGGGCGCGGACGTTGTCCCGGTAGAGCCAGGCGCCGTGCGCGGCGTCCTCGCCGAGGGAGGCGGTGGGGTAGTCGCCCGCAGGGAGCTTCTCCAGTCGCTCCAGGATGCGCGGCCACCGCTTGCCGAGCGGCCCGCGCCAGGCCAGCTCGGGCAGGACCGGGGTGTGCAGCAGGTAGACGTACCAGGACTTGGCTCCCTGGCCCAGTAGTTGACCCACCCGCCGGGGGGTGGGCCGGGTCATCCGCCGCTTGATCCAGTGCCCGAAGTGATCCAGGGAGGGCCCGGACATCGAGGTGAAGGAGGCGATCCTGCCCTCGGTCCGGCCGACCGTGACGAACTCCCAGGCCTGCACCGAGCCCCAGTCGTGTCCGACGACGTGCACCGGCCGGTCCGGGCTGACCGCGTCGACCACGGCCAGGAAGTCGTCGGTGAGCTTCTCCAGGGTGAAGCCGCCGCGCAGTGGCTCGGGGGCGGTGGAACGGCCGTGGCCCCGCACGTCGTACAGCACGACGTGCCACTGCTCGGCCAGCCGCACGGCGACGTCCGACCAGACCTCCTTGCTGTCCGGATAGCCGTGGACCAGCACCACGGTGGGCCGGGACGCGTCGCCCAGCTCGGCCACGCACAGCTCGACACCACCGGTGCGCACGCGTCGCTCACGCGCCTGGGACAGATTCACGCCGCCACCCTCTCCTCGGCCCAGCGCCGCACGTGCGGCAGATCGTCGTCCAGCCAGAAGGCGCTCTGCTCGGGGTCCCTGGAGTCGGTGACGACCAGGATCTCCTCGAACTTCGCGCCCGTGCCCCGGAATCCGAGGTGTGGTTCGACCGCCCACAGCCCCGGCCGCGGCGGGTGGTCGGAGAAGCGGTAGGGGCTCCACAGCGGGGACCAGCCGTCCCGGTGACCGTGCACCGCGTCGCTGACCAGACCCTTCAGGGACTGCGTGCCGAACCCGAACACCTGCGGGGACCACCGGCGTTCGGGGACGCGGTCCACCTTGTGCGCGATGACGCCGAAGGGGTAGGCCCGGTGCCGGTTGGCGTAGCCCTGGGCGGCCATGAGGCCTTCCACGTCCTCGTAGATCTCGCGCAGCGGCCGCCGTTCGCGCACCTCCCGCAGGATCAGCTCGCGGTGCGCCTCCAGGTCGGCCAGCAGCCTGTCGTGCAGCGGATTGAGGCCGAGGCACCCCGAATATCCGACGTCGGCGGTGAACCCCCGGTGGATCGGGGCCAGGTCGAGGATGAACGGCATCCCCGGCTCCAGCTTCCGGTCGGTCGGGAAGAACTGCAACGGCACCCTGAACCCGGCGAACGCCGTGCGGTCGCCGAACCAGGCGAACGGGAGGTGGAACCAGTCCCGCACCCCGCGTTCGCGCAGCCACACCCGCTGCATCCGCGCCGCCTCGCGCTCCGTCACCCCGGATCTGAGCTGGGCGGCGACCGCCTCCGCGCAGGCGTAGGCCAGGCGCTGCACTTCCCTGAACCCCCGCAGCTCCGGGGCGATGTCGCCCCGCACTGCCGTGGTCATGCCGGTCATTGCCACCGTCCGTCCCCTGCCGTGTGCGGTACGTGCCCGTAACGTGACACTGATGAATGTGACAATGTCCGGCGGCTGCGTCAAGGGGTGTGCGGACCCTGTGGACAACCCGCTCCCGACGGTCCGGGCGTCCGTCCCCATGGGGTCCCCCTACGGGGACGTACGCCTGGAGGCTGACGCCGATCCAGCCGCCAGGGCTGACGACCCCTGTGGGCCGCGCCACTAACGTCGTCGTCGTGACTGTGATCGCGACCGAAGCCCTGAGCATGCGGTTCCCCCGGGTGACCGCGCTTGACCGGCTCACGTTGGACATCGGACCGGGTGTGACCGGTCTGGTGGGTTCCAACGGCGCCGGCAAGTCCACACTGATCAAGATCCTGCTGGGTCTTGCCCCCGCCACCGAAGGCCGGGCCGCAGTGCTCGGGCTCGACGTCGCCACCAGCGGCGCCGCCATCCGGGAACGGGTGGGATACATGCCCGAGCACGACTGTCTGCCGCCCGACGTCTCGGCGACCGAATTTGTCGTGCACATGGCTCGCATGTCGGGGCTGCCGCCCACGGCGGCCCGCGAGCGCACCGCCGACACCCTGCGCCACGTCGGCCTCTACGAAGAGCGCTACCGCCCCATCGGCGGCTACTCGACCGGGATGAAGCAGCGGGTGAAACTGGCCCAGGCACTGGTCCACGACCCCCAGCTCGTCCTCCTCGACGAGCCGACCAACGGCCTCGACCCGGTCGGCCGCGACGAGATGCTCGGCCTGATCCGCCGTATCCACACCGACTTCGGCATCTCCGTCCTGGTGACCTCGCACCTCCTGGGCGAACTGGAACGCACCTGCGACCACGTCGTCGTCATCGACGGCGGAACGCTCCTGCGCTCCAGCTCCACCAGCGACTTCACCCAGACCACCGCGACCCTCGCGGTCGAGGTCACCGACAGCGACGCCCACCCCGACGGCACCGGTGCGCTGCGCAAGGTCCTCACCGGCGCCGGAGTCACCCTCGTCGGCCACGACGGGATCGACACGGAGGGGCTGCCGGGCGCGGGCCACATCCTGCTGATCGAAGCGGTCGGCGAGGAGACCTACGACCTGGTCCGCGACAGCGTCGCCGGACTCGGTCTCGGCTTGGTCCGCATGGAGCAGCGCCGCCACCAGATCGCCGAGGTGTTCCGTACCGCACAGGGCGCGGCGCACGCCACCCCCGCCCCGGCCGGGGCGGCCGTCGGCGCCGTACAGCAGGAAGGGGAGCGGTCGTGACGAGCACCGAGACCGGGGCCGCGACCGGGCGCGACGCCTCCCGGATCCACAACATCGGCTACCGCTCCTACGACGGACCGCGCCTGGGGCGGGCCTACGCCCGCCGCTCGCTGTTCTCGCAGACCCTGCGGGGCTCCTACGGACTGGGGCGTTCCGCCAAGTCCAAGGTGCTGCCGATGCTGCTCTTCGGGGTGATGGCCCTGGTCGCCGCGATCCTCGTGGCCGTTTCCATGGCCACGCCCGACTCCACCAGACTGGTCGTCAAGTACACCGCGTACGCGATCTATCTCCAGGCCGTCATCGGCCTGTTCATCGCCGCGCAGGCACCGCAGGCCGTCTCCCGGGACCTCCGTTTCAAGAGCGTCCCGCTGTACTTCTCCCGCCCGATCGAACGCGCCGACTACGTCTTGGCGAAGTTCACCGCGACCGCTTCGGCGCTGTTCATCCTGACCGGGGCCCCGCTGCTCATCCTCTACGTGGGCGCCCTCCTCGCGAAGTTCGACTTCGTCGACCAGACGACATGGTTCGCCCAGGGGCTGGTGTCGGTGGCGCTGCTGTCCGTCCTGTTCGCCGGGCTCGGCCTCGTGATGGCCGCCCTCACGCCGCGCCGCGGCTTCGGCGTCGCCGCGGTGATCGCCCTGCTGACCATCACCTACGGCGCCGTCTCCACGATCCAGGCCATCGCCTGGGAGACCGGCTCCCCCGGCGCCGTCCAGTGGCTCGGCCTCTTCTCGCCGATCACGCTGATCGACGGCATCCAGACCGCGTTCCTCGGCGCGACCTCCTCCTTCCCCGGAGGGGAAGGACCGGGGGCCGGTACGGGCGTGGTCTACCTGATCGTTGTTCTCGCGCTCGTCGCCGGCTCGTACGCCGTCCTGATGCGCCGCTACCGGAGGGTCGGGCTGTGACCACCATCGAGATCGACCACACCTCGCGCTGGTTCGGCAACGTGGTCGCCGTCAACGACGTCTCCATGACGGTGGGCCCCGGCGTCACCGGGCTCCTTGGCCCGAACGGCGCCGGGAAGTCCACCCTCATCAACATGATGGGCGGATTCCTCGCCCCCTCGACGGGCAAGGTCACGCTCGACGGACAGCAGATCTGGCGCAACGAGAGCGTCTACAAGGAGATCGGCATCGTCCCGGAGCGCGAAGGGATGTACGACTTCCTGACCGGCCGGGAGTTCGTCGTCGCCAACGCCGAGCTCCAGGGCCTGGGCGCCGAGGAGGCGCGGAAGGCGCTCGCCACGGTCCAGATGGAGTACGCCCAGGACCGCAAGATCTCCACGTACAGCAAGGGCATGCGCCAGCGCGTGAAGATGGCGTCCGCGCTGGTCCACGAGCCGTCCGTGCTGCTCCTGGACGAGCCGTTCAACGGGATGGACCCGCGCCAGCGGATGCAGCTGATGGAGCTGCTGCGGCGGATGGGGGCCGAGGGCCGCACGGTCCTGTTCTCGTCCCACATCCTCGAAGAGGTCGAGCAGCTCGCCTCGCACATCGAGGTGATCGTGGCGGGCCGCCACGCCGCGTCCGGCGACTTCCGCAGGATCCGCCGCCTGATGAAGGACCGGCCGCACCGCTATCTCGTCCGCTCCAGCGACGACCGGACCCTCGCGGCCGCGCTCATCGCCGATCCGTCCACCGCGGGCATCGAGGTCGACCTGACCGAGAAGGCCCTGCGCATCCAGGCCGTCGACTTCGGCCGTTTCACCGAACTGCTGCCCAGGGTGGCCCGGGAGCAGGGCATCCGGCTGCTCACCGTCTCACCGTCCGACGAGTCCCTCGAATCGGTCTTTTCCTACCTCGTAGCGGCCTGAGTAGTGGCCTGAAAGGAGCTGTGCACCGTCATGTACGACCCCACAGTCGCCCGGCTCACCTACCGGGCCCTGCTCGGCCGGCGCCGGGCCGCCATCCTGTTCGTCCTGCCCGCCCTGCTGCTGGTCATCGCGGTGGCGGTACGCATGTTCGCCGGGGCCGACGACCAGGTCGCCGCCAACGTCCTCGGCGGGTTCGCCATCGCCACCATGGTGCCGCTGATCGGCGTCATCGCGGGCACCGGTGCGATCGGTCCGGAGATCGACGACGGCTCGATCGTCTATCTCCTGGCCAAGCCGGTGAAGCGGCCCACGATCATCTTCACCAAGCTCATCGTGGCCATCGCGGTCACCATGGTGTTCTCCGCCCTGCCCACGCTGATCGCGGGCCTGATCCTCAACGGCAACGGCCAGCAGATCGCCGTCGCCTTCACGATCGCGGCACTGGTCGCCTCGATCGCCTACAGCGCCCTGTTCCTGCTGCTCGGCACGGTCAGCCGGCACGCGGTGGTGCTCGGCCTCGTCTACGCCCTGGTCTGGGAGGCCCTCTTCGGCAGCCTGGTGCCCGGTGCGCGGACGCTCAGCGTCCAGCAGTGGTCCCTCGCGGTGGCCCAGAAGGTCGCGGGTGACGGGGCGGTGACCTCGGACGTCGGTCTGCCGCTCGCCACGGTCCTGCTGGCCCTGGTCACGGTCGCCGCCACCTGGTACGCGGGCCAGAAGCTGCGCGCGCTGAAGCTGGCCGGGGAGGAGTGAGCCCGGCCTGAGCCGTCCGGTGCGCCCCGTCGGCGCTGTGACGACCTCCGCGCTGTGACGACCTCCGCCCCTCAGAACAGGGGCGGAGGTCGTCGTATGAGCGGACAGGCGTGTGCGTAACCGTACGTTTATCGGGTCGTTGGGCAGGGTGCGTGGAGGCAACTGGAATCCGTGGCGTCGTAGCGATCGTGAAACTGGGGAATGCCGGCACCGGGTGAGGCCCAGCCCACCGGACCGGTCATCGAGTGAGTGGCAACCGTGAGCGTCCTCCACCCCTGAAGCCCGGGGTGTGGGCCGTCCTCGTCATTCCCTCGTACGAAAGGCACACCCATGCCCACGGAAGTCGCCCTGCTCGAATCGCGCGCGCTGCGCGACGAGCAGCTGGGGCGCGTCGACGTCCTCGACAAGGTGAAGAGCCTGGCCCTGCTCCCGGACGGAATTCACGTTCGCACAGAGGATGTGGCTCGTTACTTCGAAGTGTCCACAGAGGTCATCAAGAAGGTGACCTTCCGGCATCGAGCGGAGATGGAGGAGAGCGGCCTCACGGTCCTGCGCGGATCTGAGCTGCGGGTCTTTCAAAGGGACATGCAGTCCCTATGGGGAGGCGGGCAGGAAAGTTATCCACAGGCGGCCACGCAGCTGCGTCTCTACACCCGCCGCACCGTCCTCAATGTCGCCATGCTTCTTCGCGACAGCGACGTCGCCCGGTGCGTGCGGACCTACCTCCTGGACGCCGAGGGGGAGCTGCGCACCCAGTACGCCTCCCTCGACCGGCGCGTCACCCGCATCGAGAGCTGCCTCAGCGGGGTCGGCAGCGCGCTCCAGGAACTCGGGCCCGTGCTGCTGCGGATGTCGGAGCGGCTGGACAGCCTGGACCGGAGGGTGGAGGTGACCCACCAGGTGATCGGGGCGATGAGTCTGCGGCTGACGGACGTCCAGCAGGACGTCGTGCGCATGGACGCGCGGCTCAACTGCTTCGGGCGGCAGCTGAAGGAGCTGCGCCGCCGCGGCGGACGGCGCTGAGAGAGCGGTGGGGCGGCCCCCGGGGGGGCGGGGGCGGGGCCCCCCCCCCCCCCACCCGGGGGGGGGGGCGCCCCCCCCCGGGCCCCCCCGGGCCCCCCCCCCCCCCCCCCCCCCCGGCCCGCGGCCCCC
>NZ_JBIWOX010000033.1:0-23357 GCF_044767975.1 Streptomyces sp. NPDC101181
GCGCGGCCCCACCAAACCCCCCGCCGCCGCGTCCGCCTGCCATAACAACCCCCTCCGCCGGCCCGCCCCCCCCCCCCGGGGGCGCGGGGGGGGGGGGGGGCCCCCCCCCCCCCCCAGGGCCGGGTGCCGGGCGACGCCCGTGGGCTCAGGAGTCCTGGATGACCTGGGTGACGCCGTTGATGATCTGCTGGACCGCGATGGCCGAGAGCATCATTCCGGCCAGCCGGGTCACCAGCACCACTCCGCCGTCCTTGATCACCCGGATGATCACCAGCGAGTAGCGCATCGTCAGCCAGAGCACGACGTGCATGGCGGCGATCGCGGCCCATACCGAGAGCTGACCGCCCACGCCGTCGGCGTGCTGCACGGCCAGGATGACGGAGACGATGGCGCCGGGTCCGGCCAGCAGCGGCATACCCAGGGGTACGAGGGCGACGTTGACGTCCTTGGTCTGCGTCGGCTCGTCCGTCTTGCCGGTGAGCAGGTCGAGCGCGATGAGCAGCAGCAGGAGTCCGCCCGCGATCATCAGCGCGGGCACGGAGACGTGCAGGTAGTCGAGGATCTGCTGACCGAGCAGACCGAAGACGGCGATCACCCCGAAGGCGACCATGACCGCCTGGAGCGCCATCCTGCGCTGCACCTTGGCGGGACGGCCCGCGGTGAGGGCGAGGAAGATCGGCGTGATCCCTGGCGGGTCCATGATCACGAAGAGGGTGAGGAAGAGAGATCCGAAGACAGCGACGTCGAACACAGTGAGCCTTGCGAGAGAAGAACGGGCGTGACAGGGGTGCGCGGCCCGGGACAGCGGCCCGCCGAGGGGGCGGAGCGCGGGCGGTACGCGAAGGGGCGCGCGGGAAGAAGGGACGCGGTGCGGGGGACGGGTGCGCGGGGGACGGGTGCGCGGGCCCGTGGGACCGGGCGCGGCTTTCCGGAGGCGTCCTACCGGCGGCCGGGGCCACCGGCGCCCGGCACCGGGAAGGCTCCCGTGGCGCGCCGGGTGATCTCGCCGTAGATCTCGGGATCGGTGGTGTACTCGCCGAGCCGTACCGCCTTGCGGTCGCCGTGGTAATCGCTGGAGCCGGTGGTCAGCAGCCCCAGCTCACGGGCGAGACCGCGCAGCCGGGCGCGGGTGGGCCCGTCGTGGTCCAGGTGGTCGACCTCGATGCCGTCCAGGCCTGCGGCGGCGAGGGCGGCGATGGTCGTCTCGGGGACCACCGCGCCGCGTTTCACGGCGGCCGGGTGGGCGAAGACGGTGACCCCGCCCGCCGCCTTCACCAGCCGGACGGCCTCGAAGGGGTCCAGCTCGTGCTTCCCGGCGTAGGCGCGGCCGCCGTTGCCGAGCCAGTCGGGCGTGAAGGCGTCGGAGACGGTGTCCACGACACCCAGTTCCACCAGGGCGGCGGCGACGTGCGGGCGGCCGACCGAGCCGTCCCCGGCGATCCTGGCGACCTGCTCCCAGGTGATGGGGACGTCGAGGGCGCGGAGTTTGCGGACCATCTCCTGGGCGCGCGGCACCCGGTCGTCCCGGACCAGTTCCCGCGCGCGGTCCAGCTCGGCGTCGGCGGGGTCGAAGAGGTACGCCAGCATGTGCATGCCCACGCCGTCGACCCGGCAGGACAACTCGGCACCGGTGACCAGGGTGAGCCCCCCGGGCAACGCGTCGAGGGCCTCCTTGTGGCCGCCGACGGTGTCGTGGTCGGTGAGCGCGACGACGTCAAGGCCCGCGGCAGCGGCGTTCGCGACCAGCTCGGCGGGGGTGTCCGTGCCGTCCGACGCGGTGGAGTGGGTGTGCAGGTCGATACGCACGACGGCTGGCTCCAGGGGTCGTGGGCGGACGGGGACCGCTCCAGGATAACCGCCGCGCACCGCGCCTCCGGCCGCCCGCAGCACCCCGGCACCCGCCCCGGACCTGGGCCGCAGGGGCGCGGTGCGCGGCGCGGCGGGGAGCCGGTGCGGGGTGGCGGTGCGCCGGGGCGCGGTGCGGCGGGGAGCCGGGGCGCGGTGCGGCGGTGCGCCGGTGCGGGGTGGCGGGGAGCCGGTGCGGTGGTGCGCGGTGCGCCGGGGCGCGAGGCGGCGGGAAGCCGGTGCGGCGAGGCGCCGGTGCGGCGAGATGGAGCGGACGCGTCAACGGCCGTCGGTGCGTGGGGAGACCGCCCGCCGGACCGGGCCGCCTCCGCCCCCACCCCGGACCCGGCCACCCGGCCGGGCTGCCCCCGCTCCCGCCTGCCCCGCCAGGCCCCACCCCGCCTACCGCTCGGCCGTCGCCTGTCGGGGTGGGGCGTCGGGGCCGCCGAGCAGGCGGGGGCTGAGCGCCCCGCACGGGACCAGGTCCACCTCTCCCCCGGCGTCCCGCAGATCGGTCAGCACCAGCTCGTCGTAGAGCAGCAGCCCCGACTGCTCGGGCCACAGGATCGCCCACAGCCACAGTCCGCGCGCCTCGCCCGCGAAGACCGCCCGGTCCTCGGGTGCGTTCCTGACGTGCCAGAGCGGGGTGGGGCGGCCCGCCGCGTGCACCTTGGCGTCGGGGGCGGAGTCGACGTTCAGGTGGTGGCCGGGGTCGGGGCCCTCGATCCCGGCGTACCGGGCGCCGAGTCCGACGCCCAGCTCCTCGGCCACGAGCAGCAGCTCCGCCATCCCGCCGAGCGGACCGGGACCCGAGCAGGCGACGGCGCTCGCGCGGCCGCCGCTGCGGTCGTCGCCCGCGCTGGCCACGCCGGTGAACAGCCAGCCCACGGGGAGCGGCCAGGGCATCCAGACCGGGACCTGCGCCCGGTGCACCACGACGCCGAGGGCCTCGACGCTCGGCGGGATGACCGGCTGCATCGGGTGGACCTGCCCGTGCGCGGAGCACTGCCAGGCATCGGCGAAGAGACCGGGCGCACTGACCCGGCCACCGCACTTCGGGCAACTGGGTTCGCCCCTCATGGGGCCCCACGGTCCTCTCCGCCGGTCCTCGCGTCAAGGACGATCACCCGATCGCGGGCGGGGAGGTCAAACCGCGCAATTCCCCACCCGGGCCCGCTCAGTCCAGGGCCACCGACGTACGCAACGGGTCCCGCAGGTCCGTGCCGTGCGTGAGCCACCGCTCCTGGAGTTCCTGCGCGCCGCGCACCCGTTTCCAGGCGGCCTCGTTGGGGGTCATCGGCAGCAGCGGCAGGAAGCGCACCGGGTCCATCGGCTCGTCCAGCTCCAGGTCCTCCACCAGCCCGCCGGACTCGGCCACCAGAACTGAGGTGAAGGGCGCCCCGGTCCACAGCGGCTGCCCCAGGTCCAGCGAGGCGCCGGCGGCCACGATCACTCCCTCGACCTGCGGGGAGGCGGCCAGCACGGCGAGCGGGCGCAGCACCTGGTCGGTGTCGGCGAGGCCGACCCGTACGGAGAGGATCAGTTCGGCGCGGGGGCCCTTCACCGGGTCGGCGAGCGGGGAGGTGGGGTCGGCCATCGGCGCGCCCGACATGCCGAGCGTGACGTAGCGCACCACGTCGCCGTCCACGAAGCGCAGCACCTCGACGCGGTCCGTACCGAGGAACGTGACGTCGGCGCGAGCGTCCGGCTCACCGAGGGCGGAGCGGAGCCGGGCCTCGACCAGAGCGAGAATTTCTGCCATGCCGGGAGCATAGATCGCGTAGGGAATGGGCAAAGAACGGGATTGGCCTCTGGCGGCTGATAGCCTGGCCGCCGGTCGGGACAGCACGCAGAAGCGTCGCTCTCTTGTCCCGACGACACGTCGTCCCCCACGGGGGACCGGCCGGAGGAGGTGGGGACTGCCATGGATCCAAGTCGACCGTGCAGTACCAACCGCCCTTCCGTGCCTCACCTTTCCCGCTGATCCGACGCCTCGTCGGCTTTCCGGACCGCCCTCGCGGCCGCGCCCGGATGACGCACCGTCAGTGGTTCGCGTGACGGAAGAGCCTTTCGTTCTGCCTGCCTGCAACGAGTTTGCCTGTCCATAGCGAACGCCGTCATCGCGCCCGCGCGGTGGAGCCCGCTTTGCGGACGTGGGTCCACGTCCCCATTCCGGGCTGTTCCACGCCCTCGCCGACGGCCCTCCGTGAAGGAGCCAGCCATGTCGATGATCCGTGACCTGCGCGCCGCCGTGCGCCCGTCCCTGCGGCCGTCCCTCCGTAAGAACAGCGCGCCTTACAGCGCGTACGACGCGACCCGCGACCCGTCCGCCTCCAGTGCCGTCGTCGACTGCGCGGTCTACCGCGACGGGCGCCGCCTGGACACGCCCGCGGCCCCCACCCCGCACGAGGCGATGCTCCAGGTGCGGGAGGAGGGCGGCTTCGCGTGGATCGGTCTGCACGAGCCGACGGAGGCCGAGTTCGCGGGCATCGCCCGGGAATTCGGGCTGCACCCGCTGGCCGTGGAGGACGCCGTCCACGCCCATCAGCGGCCCAAGCTGGAGCGGTACGACGACACGCTGTTCACCGTCTTCAAGACCATCCACTACGTGGAGCACGCGGAGCTGACCGCGACGAGCGAGGTCGTGGAGACCGGCGAGGTGATGTGCTTCACCGGCCGGGACTTCGTCATCACCGTCCGGCACGGTGGCAAGGGCTCCCTGCGTGCCCTGCGCCACCGCCTCCAGGACGACCCCGAGCTGCTCTCCAAGGGGCCGTCCGCCGTGCTCCACTCCATCGCCGACCACGTCGTCGACGGGTACATCGCGGTGGCCGAGGCGGTGCGGGACGACATCGACGAGGTGGAGATCGACGTCTTCTCCACCCCGGCCAAGGGCGGCCGCCGCGGTTCGGACGCGGGCCGGATCTACCAGCTCAAGCGCGAGGTGCTGGAGTTCAAGCGGGCCGTCTCCCCGCTGCTGCGCCCCATGCAGCTGCTGAGCGAGCGCCCGATGCGGCTGATCGACCCCGACATCCAGAAGTACTTCCGCGACGTCGCCGACCACCTCGCCCGGGTCCAGGAGGAGGTCATCGGCTTCGACGAACTGCTCAACTCGATCCTCCAGGCCAATCTGGCGCAGGCGACGGTCACGCAGAACGAGGACATGCGCAAGATCACCTCCTGGGCGGCGATCATCGCCGTGCCGACGATGATCTGCGGCGTCTACGGCATGAACTTCGACTACATGCCCGAGCTGCACTGGAAGTACGGCTATCCGCTGGTGCTCGGCGCCATCGCGGCGGTCTGTTTCTCCATCTACCGCATCCTGAAGCGGAACGAGTGGCTGTGAGCCGTGGTCCGCACGGGTCCGGACGGACCGCCGGACACCCCCTAAGCTCGCCCCATGACTGATGCCGCCGCCGATCTGCTGGAGCGGGCCCTCGTCGAGGAGGCCACCAGGAAGTCCGGGCTGATCTGGGTCCGGGCCTCCGGGCCGGCCCGCGCGCTCTGGCACGTCTGGCACGAGGGCGCGGCGCACCTGGTCGGGGGCGGCCCCGGCGAGCAGCCGCTGCCCGAGGGCCTGGCCGACGGCGGTCGCGCCGGGGTGACCGTACGCAGCAAGGACAAGGGCGGCCGGATCGTCGCCTGGACCGGGGCGGTACGTTTCCTGGCGCCGCGTTCCGAGGAGTGGGAGGCGGCCGTCGCCGAGCTGAAGGGCAAGCGGCTGAACGCCCCCGACGCCGAGCGGATGACCCAGCGGTGGGCGCGGGAGTGCACGGTGGTGCGGCTGACGCCCGAGACCGTGGACGCCGGGCTGCCGGACGGTTCGCTGGCGGCCGCGCCACTGCCGAGCCCCGCCACCACCCGGCGGCCGGTCCCGGCGGCGCTCCCCCGGCTGCTGCTGAAGCGCCGTCGGCGGCGCTGAGCCGCCCGGACCGCTCGTACTTCCCTGACCTCCCGGGGAGGGCTCAGCCCGAGGACTTGGGGAGCTGGCCGCCGTAGTCGACCGTGTCGTCCTCGTCCGGCGCCGCCAGCGGGAAGGTCTGCCCCCAGTCGGCCAGTGACACCGTGCCCCCGCCGCCGGCCCGCGCCACCCGGACCGGGTAGGGCGTGGCCTCCAGCGACACGTCGAACGCCCCGCCCTCGCCCTTGCCGCCCAGGACCTGGACGGTGCGGTGTCCGGCGACCGTGTCGCGGCCGCCCTTGTTGAGCTTGCCGTGCAGCGCGAGCAACCCGTCCAGCAGGACCTTCTTGTCGGTGAAGCCGCGCAGCTGCCGGTAGCTGGGGTCGTCCTCGGGGACCTTGACGTACTTGCCGCCCAGCTTGTCGGCGGCGGCCGCGTCGGCCTCCCCGCCCGTGCCGCTCTCCTCGTGGGTCCAGAACGCGGCGGGCGCCTTCAGGAACAGCTCGTCCTCGATGCGCAGCAGGGCGAAGCTCTGCTTCGTCGAGCTGACCGAGCCCATGCCGCCCTCGGCGTTGAGCTTCATGTCCAGCTGGTAGGTGCCGCCCTTGCTGACGAGCGTCCCCGACAGCCGGACGGCGGTCGCCGCCCCGGCAGCCGCTCTGGCCTTGGTGTCGATCTCGGCGGCGGTGAGTTTCCCGACCCCGTTGGTCCCCTTGTCCGGGTCCTCGTCCGCGCCGCACGCGGTGAGGGCCACGGCGAGCCCCCCGCACAGCACGAGGGCGAGGGCGGTCCGGCGATGTTTCCGCACGGCCGGGGCAAAAGAGGTCACGGGCGCACTGCCTCTCAACTGCGATCGGGGGTGGCAGACGGCAGCGTACCCGGGTGCCGCCCGGGGTCCGGCAGCCACCGTACGGACGGGTCCGCCGGGGCGCGCACCAGCGGTACGGGCTAGCCTGAACCCGGCGTACACCAGATCGGCCGGACGATCGGCCAGACGTACGACGGACGCGGAAACGCACGACGAAAGAGGCGGAGCATGGCGGCAGGCGCCCCCCGGGTCTTCGTCTCGCATCTGTCCGGGGTGCCGGTCTTCGACCCGAACGGCGACCAGGTCGGCCGGGTCCGCGACCTGGTGGCGATGCTGCGGGTCGGCGGACGGCCCCCGCGGGTGCTGGGCCTGGTGGTCGAGGTGATCAGCCGTCGGCGGATCTTCCTGCCGATGACCCGGGTGACGGGCGTGGAGTCCGGCCAGGTCATCACCACCGGCGTGGTCAACATGCGGCGCTTCGAACAGCGGCCCACCGAGCGGCTGGTCCTCGGCGAGTTCCTGGACCGCCGGGTGCGGCTGGTGGACAGCCACGGCCAGGAGGGCGAGGAGGTCACCGTCCTGGACGTGGCCATCCAGCAGCTGCCGGCCCGCCGCGACTGGGAGATCGACAAGTACTTCGTCCGCAAGGGCCGCGGCGGGGCGCTGCGCCGCAAGGGCGAGACGCTGACGGTGGAGTGGTCGGCGGTCAGCGGGTTCTCGCTGGAGGAGGACGGCCAGGGCGCGGAGAACCTGGTCGCGACCTTCGAACGGCTGCGCCCCACCGACGTCGCCAACGCCCTGCACCACCTCTCGCCCAAGCGCCGGGTGGAGGTCGCCGCCGCCCTGGACGACGACCGGCTCGCCGACGTCCTGGAGGAGCTGCCCGAGGACGACCAGGTGGAGATCATCGGCAAGCTGGCCGAGGAGCGGGCCGCCGACGTCCTGGAGGCGATGGACCCGGACGACGCGGCCGACCTGCTCTCCGAGCTGCCAGAGGAGGACAAGGAGCGGCTGCTGACGCTGATGCGGCCCGACGACGCGGCCGACGTACGCCGTCTGCTGTCGTACGAGGAGCGGACCGCGGGCGGTCTGATGACGACGGAGCCGATCGTGCTCCGCCCGGACGCCACGGTGGCCGACGCGCTCGCCCGGGTGCGGCAGCAGGACCTGTCGCCCGCGCTGGCCGCGCAGGTGTACGTGTGCCGCTCCCCCGACGAGACGCCGACCGGGAAGTACCTGGGCACGGTGCACTTCCAGCGGCTGCTGCGCGACCCGCCGTTCACCCTGGTCAGCTCGATCGTCGACAGCGACCTGGTGCCGCTGTCCCCGGACACCCCGCTGCCGCTGGTCACCAGCTACCTGGCCGCGTACAACATGGTCTCGGCGCCCGTGGTGGACGAGAGCGGTTCACTGCTGGGCGCGGTGACCGTGGACGACGTCCTGGACCACCTGCTCCCGGACGACTGGCGCGAGACGGATCTGCACGGGGACGAGGTGATCGGTCATGGCGGGCGATGAGCGGACCAAGGCGTCCCCGTCCGGCGCCTCGGGCCTGACCCGGCCCCCGCGGGCGCGGATCGACCAGCCGAAGGCCCCCCGGCGGCGGCTGCTGCCGGAGTACGACCCGGAGGCGTTCGGCCGGTTCTCCGAGCGGATCGCCCGGTTCCTGGGGACGGGGCGGTTCATCGTCTGGATGACGCTGACCATCATCGTCTGGGTGCTGTGGAACATCTTCGCGCCGGACAACCTGCGGTTCGACCAGTACCCGTTCATCTTCCTGACCCTGGCCCTGTCCCTCCAGGCCTCCTACGCCGCGCCGCTGATCCTCCTGGCGCAGAACCGGCAGGACGACCGCGACCGGGTCACCCACGAGCAGGACCGCAAGCAGAACGAACGCTCCATCGCGGACACGGAGTATCTGACCCGGGAGATCGCGGCGCTGCGGATGGGTCTGGGCGAGGTCGCCACCCGGGACTGGATCCGCTCGGAGCTCCAGGACCTGGTCAAGGACATGGAGGACCGACGGACGCCGATCCCGGCCGAGAGTGACGAAGGCGACCGCTGAGGCGTTGCCCGCACGCGGGGCACAGCGCCGTAACATCGTCTGTATGGCTACGGAAGACGCGGTGCTTGAGGCACTGGCGACAGTGAACGACCCGGAGATCCACCGCCCGATCACCGAGCTGGGCATGGTGAAATCGGTCGAGATCGATCCTGACGGTGTGGTCGCTGTCACGGTGTATCTCACGGTCTCCGGCTGCCCGATGCGCGAGACGATCACCCGGAACGTGACCGAGGCGGTCGCCCGGGTCGAGGGCGTCTCGCGGGTCGAGGTCACCCTCGACGTGATGAGCGACGAGCAGCGCAAGGAGCTGGCGAGCGCGCTGCGCGGCTCCAGCGCCGAGCGCGAGGTGCCGTTCGCCCAGCCCGGCTCGCTGACCCGGGTCTACGCGGTCGCCTCCGGCAAGGGCGGCGTCGGCAAGTCCTCGGTGACGGTCAACCTGGCGGCGGCGATGGCGGCCGACGGGCTGAAGGTCGGCGTCGTGGACGCGGACATCTACGGCCACAGCGTGCCCCGGATGCTGGGCGCGGACGGCAAGCCCACCCAGGTCGAGAACATGATCATGCCGCCGTCCTCGCACGGCGTGAAGGTCATCTCCATCGGCATGTTCACCCCGGGCAACGCCCCCGTGGTGTGGCGCGGTCCGATGCTGCACCGGGCGCTCCAGCAGTTCCTCGCCGACGTGTACTGGGGCGACCTGGACGTCCTGCTCCTCGACCTGCCGCCGGGCACCGGTGACATCGCGATCTCGGTCGCCCAGCTCGTGCCGAACGCGGAGATCCTGGTCGTGACGACCCCGCAGCAGGCGGCGGCCGAGGTGGCGGAGCGGGCCGGGTCGATCGCCGTGCAGACCCACCAGAAGATCGTCGGCGTCGTCGAGAACATGTCCGGGATGCCGTGCCCGCACTGCGACGAGATGGTCGACGTGTTCGGCTCGGGCGGCGGCGCGCGGGTCGCGGAGGGGCTGACGAGGACGGTCGGCGCCGAGGTGCCGGTGCTCGGCTCGATCCCGATCGACGTACGGCTGCGCGAGGGCGGCGACGAGGGCAAGCCGGTGGTCCTGTCCGACCCGGACTCCCCCGCGGGCAGCGCGCTGCGCTCGATCGCCGGGAAGCTCGGCGGACGCCAGCGGGGTCTGTCGGGCATGTCGCTGGGGATCACCCCGCGCAACAAGTTCTGAGTACGGGTGAGCGGGCGGGCCGGTGGTCGTCCGGCCCGCCCGCTCACTCACGCTGTCGTCACCGTGGCCACGCGGACGGGATGCCCGGGTGGTCGGCTCGCCGCGTCTACGCGTACGTCTCGATGTCCTTGACGACCGCGAAGCCCAGCCCGTACGCGCTCATCCCCCGCCCGTACGCGCCGATGTGCACGCCGTCCGGCGCCGACCCGGCGAGCACCCAGCCGAACTCGGACTCCCGGTAGTGGAACTCCACCGGCACCCCGTCCACCGGCAGTGACAGGGTCGACCAGGGCGCGGAGCCGAGGTCGTCGGCGAGGGTGAACGCCGTCTCGGTCTGCTGGTCCAGCCAGTCGTCGCGCAGCGTGTGGTCCAGCTGGGGCGGCCAGGTGTACGCCAGCAGGCCGGAGCCCGCGAGCCAGGCCGCCGAGGACACCGAGGTGGCGTCCAGCACGCCCGTACCGTCGCCGCTGCGGCGCACCGGGCTCGCGGCCACCGTGATGACCGCCGCGAACCGCTCCTTCTCGGCGGCGGCCCCGTCCGTCTTCACGGACGGCTCGTCGCCGTGCCCGACCGACCCGTGCTGCACCGTGCCGTCCGCCGCCGTGCCGACCTGCATCAGCCAGCGCGGACCGGTGAAGGCCTCGTCCAGCCCGTACCAGGCGAAGGGTGCTTCCAGGTAGCCGTCGACGGTACGCCCGGCTGTCGGCGCCCCGTCCGCCGGGACGGTGTCCGGGGCACCGTCCGTATCCACCCGACTCGTCGTCTCCATCTGCGCGGCCGCCTCCTCGATCAGTCAAGATCCGGAGCGGCCCGCCCCCCGCGGGCGTGGGCGTCCTCGCAACCGGACAGATGGAGAATAGCCATACCGTCCGGACGAGTCGGGATTGACCGGGGTCAGGTGGCGTCTGCGTCGAACGGCGGAGGGGCGGGCCGGTCGGCTGCCGGGGCCTTCTTCAGCAGGTCAGGCTTGGTGTCATCGGTCTTGGTGAGGCTGGTCGAGGGGGATGCCCCGTTCGCGCCGGCGGAGCCGTTCGCCGCACTGTTGGCGGAATCGGACGCGGTGTCCGAGGCGCTCGCGCGGCCGTTGACCGCGTCGGTGACCTCGGTGATCTCCTTGCGCAGGTCGAAGCTCTCGCGGATCTCCTTCAGCCCCAGGTCGTCGTTGCCGTCCATCAGCTGCTTGCGGACGAACGTCTTGGGGTTGAGGTCCTCGAACTCGAAGTCCTTGAACTGGGGTCCCAGCTCGGTGCGGATGTCTTCCTTGGCACTGTCCGAGAACTCCCGGACCTTGCGGATGGTGCGCGTGACGTCCTGGATCAGCTTGGGCAGCTTGTCGGGGCCGAAGACCAGCACGGCCAGCACTCCGAGCGTCAACAGCTCCAGTGCGCCTATGTCATTGAACACCTAGCTGCTCCTCGTGTTCTCCGCGTGTATCTCCGTGCGGTCCCGACCGGGCGTCCCCGGTCTCCGGACCGCTCAAAGGTACCTGTCGAACGTGTCCGGGCGGTACCTTGCGGTGGCCGTCACGTGCCGCTGGACGAGCCGAGTGTCAGGGTCACCGTCCGCTCCTTGCCGCCGCGGGTCAGGACGAGGTCCAGGTCGTCGCCCGGCCGGTGGGCCCGGATCTTCACGATCAGCTCCTCCCCGCTGTGCACCCGCTGGCCCTCGACCTCGGTGATGACGTCGCCGGAGCGGATGCCCGCCCGGTCGGCGGGCCCGTCCTCGGCGACGGCCGGTCCGCCCTCGGCGTCCTTCGAGCCGACCTTGGCGCCGTCGCCGGTGTACTTCATGTCGAGCGTCACGCCGATGACCGGGTGGGTCGCCCGGCCGGTGTTGATCAGCTCCTCGGCGACGCGCTTGCCCTGGTTGATGGGTATCGCGAAGCCGAGTCCGATGGAGCCGGACTGTCCGCCGGACTCCGGGCCCCGGCCGCCGTCGGCCGCCCGGATGGCGCTGTTGATGCCGATGACGTGGGCCTTGGTGTCGACCAGCGGCCCGCCGGAGTTGCCCGGGTTGATGGGGGCGTCGGTCTGGAGGGCGTCGACGTAGCTGATGTCGCTGCCGTCGCCCTTCTCACCGCCGGCGGTGATCGGCCGCTGCTTGGCGCTGATGATGCCGGAGGTCACGGTGTTGGACAGGTCGAAGGGGGCACCGATGGCGACCACCGGGTCGCCCACGCGCACGTTGTCGGAGTTGCCCAGCGGCAGGGGCGTGAGGCCTGAGACCCCGCGGACCTTGACCACCGCGAGGTCGTAGCCGCTGTCCTTGCCGACCAGCTCGGCGGTGGCCGTCTCGCCGCTGCTGAACGTCACGGTGATGTCCCCGCCGGACCCGGCCGGGGCGACGACGTGGTTGTTGGTGAGGATGTGGCCCTGGCCGTCGAGGACGAAGCCGGTGCCGGTGCCGGACTCGGCGGTGCCGCTGACGTGCAGGGTGACCACGCTGGGCAGGGCGCTGGCGGCGATGCCCGCGACGCTTTCGGGCGCTCGGTCGCCGCCGTCCCGGGCCGCCTGGGGCAGCTCCACGGTGGTCAGGCCGCCGTTGCGCTCGATGTACGCGCCGACCCCGCCGCCGATGCCGCTCGCGACGAGCGCCAGCAGGAGCACCCCGGCGAACGCCCCGCCCCGGCGGCGCTTCTTCCGCCCCGGCTCGGCGCCCCCCACCGGGCCCGGCCGGGTCAGCGGCTGCCCCGGGGCTCCCCACGGGTCGTACTGGAGCCACTGGGCGGACCCCTGCGGCGCACCGGGCCCGGCGGTGCCGGGGTGCCCCGGGTGGGCGTGGTCCGCCGGGGGCTGCGGCTGCGGGCCCTGCGGCGCGTGCGGCCCGGCGAAGCCGTCGGCGGGCTGGGCGTACGGGGGCGATGGCGCGGGGGCATCGGCCGGCCGTGGCCGGGGCTGGGCGTAGGCGGTTGGGGGGCCGTCCTCGGATGCGGGCCGCGGTGCCGGGCCGGGCGGCGGAGCCGGAACGCCCGCGCCGTCCGTCGCGGCGTACGGCGGGGCCGGGCCCGTGGCCTGCGGGGGTACGGAGGTGCCGTGCGGCGGTGTCGGGCGCTGTACCGGGGGCGCGGGCGCCCAGGGGCCGGGGCCACCGTAGGGCGGGGTGCTGTACGCGTCGGGCTCGTGCAGCGGCTGCCCGGCGGGGCGGGGTCCCGGGTGTCCGTACGCCTGCGAGGACGGCCCGGGGGCGGCGGGCCCGGGGGCGGAAGCGGCGGGGTCGTCGGCGGTCGGGGCCGCCCCGGGGGCTTTCGCGTCCTCCGGGCCCGGGGGCGGGGTGGCCGGAGGCTCCGCGGGGGGCGTCGGCTCGCTCCTGGGCCCCGTGGGGCGGCTCCACCACTTCGCCTGCGGCCCGGTGGGCTTCCCGTCGTCCATGCTCTCCCCGCAACTGGCCTCTGCACGCCCCCGCGGAGGCGTCCCTCATCCGGAATTCAACCAGGTTTGCGAATCCGCGCGCAGGATCCGGTCAACGTCGGGGGGACAGCGGACCGACCAGATCGTTGGCCGGCGCGGACGGAGGCGGCCCGGAGGGGACCGCCGCCGGGGGCGGCTTCGACACCGCGCCGCTGCCGAGTGCCGCCGCGAGCAGCGGTGTGGCGGAACCGGTCGGGCGTATCAGCGGCGGCACGGACACGTTCAGCACGGGGAGGGCGAGGGGGTGGCCGGTCGGCGCCGAGAGGCCGAACAGCGGGGGCGCGGCCGGTGGCAGGTGCCGGTTGACCGGAGGCGGCGGGGTGGGGTCGGCCGGTGCCGCCGTGCCGGTGGGCGAGGCGGGCACGTCGTTCGTCCCGGTGGAGGCTCCGGCGTCGGCGGGATATCCGGCGGCCGGGTCGTCGCCGGTCACCGCGAGGGCCCCGCCGCCCCGGCGGCTCACCGCACCGGTGCCGCTCTCTGCGCGGGTCTCGGCGCTCAGGGGCGTCACGCTGTTCCCGCTGCCCTCGGCGCGCAGCGGCGTCTCGGCGCCGGACTCCAGCGGCAGGGTGCCGCCGAGCGCGATGGCCGCGAGGGAGACGGCGCTGGCCGCCGCGAACGCGAAGCGCCGCCCGCGCCACGGGGAGCGGTCCGCCTCGCGGGACACGTCGTGTATACGGAAGACCGAACCGGCGCCGGGGCCCGCGGGCAGCACCGCGGCGGAGCCGTGCCCCGCGGCGGCCGGGAGGTAGCCGAAGCCGTCCAGGGGTGAGCGTGCGGCGCCGGTGCGGGTGCTGCCGCCGGAGGGCCGCGGCCCGGGATGGTACTCGTCGGCCAGCGGGCCCCGGCCGCCGAATGGTGAACCGGAACCGGAATCGTCGCCGCCGGGCCCCCCGGGAAGGCCCTGGAGACGGGCCAGGAACCCCTCGGAGGGGGACGGTGCGGCGGACATGGCGAAAGCGCTCTTGAGGCGACGCTGCGCGTCGGCCTCGGCCTTGCACTTGGCGCAGGTCGCCAGGTGGGCCAGGACCCGCTCGCGGGCGTCGTGGTTCAGCTCGCCGTCGACCAGCGCGGCGAGCCGGTCCCCCAGATGCGCTTCGGCGGGGGTCGGACCTGTGCCACTCACGCCAGTCCGCCCTCCCCCGCCAGGACCGCGTCCGCCAAGGAGCGCTGCTCGGCGCGCGCCTCGGGCGAACGGTGCTTGAGCGCCTTGCGCAGATGCGAGCGGCCCCGGTGGATGCGGCTGCGGACGGTGCCGAGCTTCACCCCGAGGGTCGCCGCGATCTCCTCGTAGCTCAGGCCCTCGATGTCGCAGAGGACCACGGCCGCACGGAACTCGGGCGCGAGGGTGTCCAGCGCCTGCTGCACGTCGGCGTCGAAATGGGTGTCGTTGAAGACCTGCTGCGGGGACGGCTCACGGCTGGGCAGCCGCTCGGCGGCGTCGTCGCCCAGGGAGTCGAACCGGATGCGCTGCTTGCGCCGGACCATGTCCAGGAAGAGGTTGGTCGTGATGCGGTGCAGCCAGCCCTCGAAGGTGCCGGGGGTGTACGTCGACAGAGAGCGGAACACTCTGACGAAGACCTCCTGGGTGAGGTCCTCGGCGTCGTGCTGGTTTCCCGTCAGCCGGTAGGCCAGGCGGTACACCCGGCCGCTGTGCGTGCTGACGATCTCTTCCCATGAGGGCGGGGTCCACGCCTGGGAGTCCGCATCAGAGGCGAAGGTCGCGGTCGGTGCGGAGTCTTCGGAAGAACGGTCAGCGATGTTGGTCACGGATTTGGGCTCACCGGCCGACCTGAGCAGGCGCCGCAGCACCCCTCCCCGGTCCACAGGTTCAGCCGCACCTCCCCTATCGGCTCTGATGGTGTCCAGTGGAGCCCCTACCATAGCCACCTCGCCCGTTAGCTCCGGATAAGCGTTTTCGCTGATGGGGCCGGGCGTGGCCCGGATCTTTCCCGCGGCTCCACGGACCGGTCGGCGGTCCTGGCAGCGGCGCTTTCCCCACTCCTCGGACAACGCCCGGTCCCATCTGCGGGTTCCCGGGTGCAGCGGATACAGTCACCGGTGCGCCAACTACGGGGACAGGAGAGGGTCATTACCGCCAACCGGCAGACGAGCTGGGCGTTCGCCGACGCCTTTGTCGCCGAGGACGAAGCTCTGCACCTGGCCCGGGACCGGGCCAGGGAGCTGGGGCTCCGCCCGGTGACACCGGGCACCGGCTCCGCGCTGCGCCTGCTGGCGGCCACCGCGGACGCCAAGGCGGTGGCGGAGATCGGCACCGGCACGGGCGTGTCCGGCATCTATCTGCTGCAAGGGATGCGGCCGGACGGGGTCCTGACCACGGTGGACCCCGAGCCCGAGCGCCAGCAGTTCGCCCGGGAGGCGTTCCGCGCGGCGGGCTTCGCCTCCAACCGGTCCCGTTTCATCCCCGGCCGGGCCCTGGACGTCCTGCCCCGACTCGCGGACGGCGGCTACGACCTGGTGTTCTGCGACGGCGACCGGCTGGAGAGCCTCGATGTGCTCGCCGAATCGTTGCGTCTGCTGCGCCCCGGCGGCCTGGTCTGTTTCGAGGGCGTCTTCGCCGACGGCCGCACCGTCGACTCCGCCGCCCAGCCGGCCGAGGTGCTGCGGCTTCGGGAGCTGCTGCGGGCGGTGCGCGAGAGCCAGGAGCTGATGTCGACCCTGCTGCCGGTCGGGGACGGGCTCCTCTGCGCGGTCCGGCGCGGCTGATCCCGTACGGCCGCCGCCGTGGCGCGCCCCGGCCTGCGGGGACCCCGGACGCACCCCTGCCCCGGCACAGAGGATCCGTGCCGGGGCAGGGGTGAAGGTGATGGGCGTTCCGCGTCAGCCGACGACCTTCTTCAGCGCGTCGCCGAGGGCATCGGCCTCGTCCGGAGTCAGCTCGACAACGAGCCGACCGCCGCCTTCGAGCGGAACGCGCATGACGATGCCCCGCCCCTCCTTTGTCACCTCGAGCGGGCCGTCGCCCGTCCGCGGCTTCATGGCCGCCATGCTCGTTCCCCTTCCTGAAACCAGCTCATCGCAACCGGCGGCCCCATGACAGGCGCTGCCTCACCGGCATCGAACACATTGCTTCTTCGCCATTATCCCGCATCAGGGACCCCGATGACCAACATCGGTTCGCATCGCTTCCGCAACGCGCTCTCGCAAAACCCCCCAATTCGGCGATCCGGCTGCGATACTTCGCCGCCCCGCCCTCCCGGTGAGAGCCAATCGTTAGACGCAGGTCACATCTCCACCCCGGCCGGTGTCGGCCATGCTTGCCTCCAGGGCGACGAGGCCCGAGCAGCGAGGGGACGGACCCAGATGGCCGACGAGCAGGCGAAGACCGTGCTGTACGACGTGAGCGAGGGGCTCGCGACGATCACGCTCAACCGGCCCGACGCGATGAACGCGCTGAACACCGCGGCGAAGGTCGCGCTGCGGGACGCCCTGCGGGAGGCGGCGGCGGACACCGGGGTACGGGCGGTGCTGCTCACGGCCACCGGGCGCGCCTTCTGCGTGGGCCAGGACCTCAAGGAGCACGTGGCGACGCTCGCGGCCACCCGTGAGGCGGGCGAGGGCAACGCGCTGAGCACCGTACGGGAGCACTACAACCCGATCGTCCGGGCGATCACGGAGATGCCGAAGCCGGTCGTGGCCGGGGTGAACGGGGTGGCGGCCGGGGCCGGGTTCGGTCTCGCCCTGGCGGCCGATCTCCGGGTGGTCGCCGACACCGCCAGCTTCACCACCTCGTTCGCGGGTGTCGCGCTCACCGCGGACTCGGGCGTGTCCTGGACCCTGCCCCGGCTGATCGGGCAGAGCCGCGCCGCCGAGCTGCTGTTCTTCCCGGACGCGGTCCCGGCCCGGAAGGCGTACGAGCTGGGCATCGTCAACGAGCTGGTCCCGGCGGCCGAGCTGGCCGCGGCGGCCGCCAGGACGGCCCGCAGGCTGGCGAGCGGTCCGACCGTGGCCTACTCGGCGCTCAAGGAGTCGATGGCGTACGCCGCGGGGCACTCGCTCTCCGAGACGCTGGAGAAGGAGGACGAACTCCAGACGCGGGCGGGCGCGTCGGCGGACCACGCCATCGCCGTGGAGGCCTTCCTCGCCAAGGAGAAGCCGGTCTACCTGGGGAGGTAGCGGCGGCTCAGCGGGGCACACCGCCGCCGCGTGCCACGCAGTCCGCGAGGTGGTCGTCGACCAGTCCGCAGGCCTGCATGAGTGCGTAGGCGGTGGTGGGGCCGACGAAACGGATAGAGCGCTTCTTCAGCGCCTTGGCGAGCGCGGTGGACTCCGGCGTGACGGCCGGGACGTCCGCCAGGGTGCGCGGGGCGGGGCGGCCCGCCGGGTCGGGGGCGTGGGACCAGATCAGCTCGTCCAGCTCCCCGGCCGGCCAGTCGGCGAGCAGCTTGGCGTTGGCGAGGGTGGCGTCGACCTTGGCCCGGTTGCGGATGATCCCCGGGTCGGCGAGGAGCCGTTCGCGGTCGGCGCCGGTGAACCGCGCGACGGCCTCGATGCGGAACCCCTCGAAGGCCGTACGGAAGGTCTCGCGGCGGCGCAGGATCGTGATCCAGGAGAGCCCGGACTGGAACGCCTCCAGGCAGAGCCGCTCGAACAGGGCGTCGTCCCCGTGGACCGGGCGGCCCCACTCGTCGTCGTGGTAGGCGAGGTAGTCGGCGGCGGACAGGCCCCAGGGGCAGCGCGGGCGGCCGTCGTCGGCGGGCAGGGCGCCGCTCACCGCTCGTCCTTCCCGAGGCGGTCCGCGCCGTCCCCGTCCTGGGCGCGGGGCCCGGCGGGCCGGTCCCCCGGCTGCTCGAACAGCTCGCCGCCCCTGGTCACCGCGGCCGCCTGCGCCCCGGCCAGGGCGGACTCCAGCTCCGCGATCCGGGAGTCCCGCTCGGCCAGCTCGGCGCCGAGGCGGGACAGCGCCTCGTCGACGTCGGCCATGCGGTAGCCGCGGGCGGCCATCGGCAGGCGCAGCGCCTCGATGTCGGCGCGGCCCACCGGGCGGGTCGTGGGCAGCGGGTCGGTGAACCGCTGGGCCTCCACGTCCTGGAGCACGGCGCTTCCGCCGCCGCCGATCACCGCGAGGGTGACCGCGGTGACGACCACGACCATCGTGAGCAGCAGGAACCAGAACACGCGCATCTCCCCGGGGGCGACAACCTCGTCCGGCCCCGATCGTGCCATGCGGGACCGACAGCGCGGGCGCGGCACCCGGCGGGGTGGGCGTGCGGCGTCGGCGGGCCGGGCGGGCGTTAGGGTCGCAGACGAGCTATCTGGGAGGAAAGACGGGATGCGCAGCGGGGCACTCAGGCTGGGGCCGCGGGAGTTCGGTCCGCACGAGCCGGTGATCATGGCGATCGTGAACCGGACCCCGGACTCCTTCTACGACCAGGGCGCCACGTTCCAGGACGAGCCCGCCCTCGCCCGGGTCGAGCGGGCGGTGGCCGAGGGCGCCGCGATCATCGACATCGGCGGGGTGAAGGCGGGCCCCGGCGACGAGGTGTCCGCCGAGGAGGAGGCGCGCCGCACGGTGGGGTTCGTCGCGGAGGTCCGCCGCCGCCACCCGGACGTGGTGATCAGCGTGGACACCTGGCGGCACGAGGTCGGCGAGGCGGTCTGCGAGGCGGGGGCGGACGTCCTGAACGACGCGTGGGGCGGGGTGGACCGGAAGCTGGCGGAGGTGGCGGCGCGCCACGGGGCCGGGCTGGTCTGCACGCACGCGGGCGGCGCGGAGCCGCGGACCCGGCCGCACCGGATCGCGTACGAGGACGTGATGGCGGACATCCTGCGGGTGACGGTGGGGCTCGCGGAGCGGGCGGCCGCGCTCGGGGTGCGGCCCGACGGGATCATGATCGACCCGGGGCACGACTTCGGGAAGAACACCCGGCACTCGCTGGAGGCGACGCGGCGCCTGGAGGAGATGACGGAGACCGGGTGGCCGGTGCTGGTGTCGCTCTCCAACAAGGACTTCGTCGGGGAGACCCTGGACCGGCCGGTGAAGGAGCGCGTCATCGGCACGCTGGCGACGACGGCGGTCTCGGCGTGGCTGGGAGCGCGGGTGTACCGGGTGCACGAGGTGGCGGAGACGCGGCAGGTGCTGGACATGGTGGCGTCCATCGCCGGGCACCGGCCCCCGGCGGTGGCGCGGCGGGGGCTGGCGTAGGGACCGGCGTCGAGTCCTGTCCGCCCGTGCCGTCCGCCCGGTCGCACAAGCGGCCGGGAGCGGGTGCGGACGGCACGGGCGGACGCGGGAGCGGAGGCGACCCGAGCGGGGTTGCGGAGACGGGCCGGGCGGGGTTGCGGCCCGGGGGGGAACCCCTTACCGCCCGACCTCCTTCGTCACCAGCCTGACCGCCTCCTCCACGTCGTCCGTCACGTGGAACAGCAGCAGGTCCTTCTCCGACGCCTTGCCCTGGGCGACCACCGTGTCGCGGAGCCAGTCGGTCAGGCCGCCCCAGTAGGCGGTCCCGAAGAGGACGATCGGGAAGCGGGTGACCTTGCCCGTCTGGACCAGGGTCAGCGCCTCGAAGAGCTCGTCCAGGGTGCCGAGCCCGCCGGGCAGGACCACGAAGCCCTGCGCGTACTTCACGAACATCGTCTTGCGGACGAAGAAGTAGCGGAAGTTGACTCCGATGTCGACGTGCGGGTTGAGCCCGGACTCGAAGGGCAGCTCGATGCCCAGGCCGACCGAGACGCCCTTGGCCTCGCGGGCGCCCTTGTTGGCGGCCTCCATGGCGCCCGGTCCGCCGCCGGTGATCACCGCGAAGCCCGCCTCGACCAGGGCCTTGCCGATGGCGGTCCCGGCCTCGTACTCCGGTGACCCGGCCGGGGTGCGGGCCGAGCCAAAGACGCTGATCGCGCTCGGCAGCTCGGCGAGCGCGCCGAAGCCCTCGACGAACTCCGACTGGATGCGCATCACCCGCCAGGGGTCGGTGTGCACCCACTCGGAGTCGCCCTCGGAGTCCAGCAGCCGCTGGTCGGTCGTGCCGGGCTGGACCTGCTCCCTGCGGCGCACCACCGGACCCAGCCACTGTTCCCCGGGGCTCACCGCGCCCTCGGGGACCTCGGCGCCCTCGGGGATCCGTGCGTCCTCGGCGTTGCCCATGTTCCGCTCCCTCCGCCGACCTGGGTCCTCCTGGGTCGGGCCGTGTCGTGCTGCGTCCGGCCAGCGTAGATCGGCGGAGGTTACGTACGGGGGAATGCCGTGCGTCCGGTGGTCAGTCGCGCAGCCAGGCGCGCAGGCGCTCCTCGCAGTGGGTGATCTTGTCGACCGCCACGTGCTCGTCGCGCTTGTGGGCGTACATGGGGTCGCCGGGGCCGTAGTTCACCGCGGGCACACCGAGGCCGCCGAAGCGGGAGACGTCGGTCCAGCCGAACTTGGGCCGGGCGGTGCCGCCGACGGCCGCCATAAAGGCCTGGGCCGCGGGGTGGGAGAGGCCGGGCATGGCCGCACCGGAGTGGTCGTCGACGACGATCTCGTCGACCCCGCAGTCGGCGAAGACCTCCCGGACGTGGGCGATGGCCTCCTCCTCGGTGCGGTCGGGGGCGTAGCGGTAGTTGACGACGACGGTGCAGGCGTCCGGGATGACGTTGGTGGCGACGCCGCCCTCGATGCCGACCGCGTTGAGGCCCTCGTGGTAGGCGAGGCCGTCGATGACCGGCCGGCGGGGTTCGTACGCGGCGAGGACCGCCAGGACCGGGGCGGCGGCGTGGATCGCGTTGGACCCCATCCAGGCGCGCGCGGAGTGGGCGCGTTCCCCCGTGGTGCGCAGGTGGACCCGGAGCGTGCCCTGGCAGCCGCCCTCGACCTCGCCGTCGGAGGGTTCCAGCAGGACGGCGAAGTCCCCGGCGAGCCAGTCGGGGTGGGCGTCGGCGATGTGGCCGAGGCCGTTGAGGTGGGCGGCGACCTCTTCGTTGTCGTAGAAGATGAAGGTGAGGTCGCGGTTGGGCTCGGGGACCGTGGCGGCGATCCGCAGCTGGACGGCGACGCCGGACTTCATGTCGGAGGTGCCGCAGCCCCAGAGGACGCCGTCCGCGTCGAGCCGGGAGGGGACGTTGCCGGCGATCGGCACGGTGTCGATGTGCCCGGCGAGGACGACGCGCTCGGCGCGACCGAGGTCCGTGCGGGCGACGACGTTGTTGCCGTGCCGGTCGACGGTGAGGTGGGGCAGGGCGCGCAGGGCCGCCTCGATCGCGTCGGCGAGGGCCTTCTCCTCCCCGCTGACCGAGGGGAAGTCGACGAGCCGGGCGGTGAGCGCGGGCCCGTCCAGGGTGAGGTCAAGGGTGCTGTCGGCCATGGCCCCGACCCTAAGGGACTTGGGTGGCGGGCCCGGCCGGGGCCTCCAGTACGGTGGGCCCGTGCCCAGGACAGCCAGCTCCCGCCGTCGACGCCTCCTCCGTTACGGGGCCGCCTTCGCCGTGCTCGCGGCGCTGGGCGGATATCTGGTCGTGCAGTACGAATCCTCCGGCACGAAGAACCCGCCCCGCTGCGTCGTGGAGGCGGCGGACGGGGACGAGGGGGCGGCGCACCGCTACGAGATGAGCCTCTCCCAGGCGGTGAACGCGGCGACGATCTCTGCGGTGGGGACCACCCGCGGGATGCCGGAGCGGGCGGTGACGATCGCGCTGGCCACCGCGCTCCAGGAGTCCACGCTCCGCAACATCGACCACGGCGACCGGGACTCGGTGGGCCTGTTCCAGCAGCGGCCCTCGCAGGGCTGGGGCACCGTGGAGCAGATCATGGACCCGGTCTACTCGGCCGGGAAGTTCTACGAGGGCCTGGCCGAGGTGCCCGGCTATTCGCGCCTGCCGCTGACCGTGGCCGCGCAGCGGGTGCAGCGCAGCGGTTTCCCGCAGGCGTACGCCAAGCACGAGCCGGACGCCGCGCTGCTGGCCGCCGCGCTGACCGGGCGCAGGGCCGCCGCGCTGAACTGCACCCCGGCCACGGCGACCGCCGAGGGTCCGGGCGACGCCGCGCGGGTGCGGGCGGAGCTGGTGCGGGCCTTCGGCAAGGGGGTGCTGCCCGCCGCGCAGACCGCGGGTGCTGCGGCCTCGGCGACCGTGTCGGTGCCCGTGCCCGTGAGGACGGCGGGGGCCGGGGACACGGCGGCCCCGCGGCGCGGGTGGGAGCTGGCGCACTGGGCCGTCGCGCAGTCCGAGGCGCTGCGGATCGAGCGGGTGGGTTACGCGGGCCGGATCTGGGAAGCCGGTAAGGGCTGGCGGACAGAAGGTGAGAAGGGTGCGGAACCGGGCACCACGGCGGTCTCGATCCGGGTCGCTCAGTAGTACGACCCATCGCCCGGAAGGACCTTGAGGGCGACCGCTTCCAACCCCTTCGGAACACCCTCGGACGCCTCCCCCGTACTGCTGGCATTCCCTTGTGCGCCAAGGGAAGTGACGGTTCGTCGAACCCCTGCGGTATGCAGCGTTTGCCCGGGTTCCTCCACGGCGGATAATCGGACGCGTTACTCAGTCTTTACCTTCGGTCACCGCAACTTTCCCCTGCCCCGAGACGGTTGATCAGTGCGTCCGGTCACCCGGACAGCCAGATTCACGCACCCCGTCGAAGGAGCATCATGTCCCTCCCCCTGACCCGTCGGATCGCTCGTACCGCGCTGCTGATCGCCGCAGGTGCAGCCCCCGTGGTCGGTGCGGCCGGTGCCGCGAGCGCCGCGGAGCTCCCGCAGACCCCGAACCTGGGCGGCCTGACCGCGCTGGACGGCGACGGTCTCGGCAACACCGTGGACAGCACCGCCCAGCAGGGCACCAAGGCGGCCGGTGAGACCGGCGGCCGCCTCGTCGGCACCGCCCTGCCGGCCGCGGGCCAGACCGCGGGCAAGACCGCCAAGGTCGCCGCCCCGGCGGTCCAGGAGACCGCGGGCCAGGCCGCGGGCAACGCGGGCGAGGCCGTCGGCGGTGTGACCGACGCCGCCGGTGGCGGTCTGCCGACCGATTCCCTCACCAAGGGCGGGCTGCCCACCGACGGCCTGCCGCTGAGCGGTCTGCCGATCGGCTGAGCCACGGCTTCCTGAACGTGGCGGGGGGGCGGGGGGGGGGGGCCCCCCCCCGCCCCCCCGCCCCCCCCCCGGGGGGGGGGCGCCCCCCGGGGGGGGGCCCCCCCGCGCGCCCCCCCGCCCCCCCCGCCGGCGGCG
>NZ_JBIWOX010000033.1:23367-36444 GCF_044767975.1 Streptomyces sp. NPDC101181
GCTCGGGGGGGGGGGGGTGGGGGGCCCCCCCCCCCCCCCCCCCCCCCCACGTCCGCGTGGGTCAGGACTCCCCGCGGGTCAGGACAGCCGCTTGACCGCCGCCGCCACCCGCTCGTCCGTCGCCGTGAACGCCACCCGGACGAAGTTCTCCCCCGCCGCGCCGTAGAAGTCCCCGGGCGCCACCAGGATGCCCAGCTCCGCGAGGTACGCCACGGTCTGCCAGCACGGCTCGTCGCGGGTCGCCCACAGATACAGGCTCGCCTCGCTGTGCTCGATCCGGAAGCCGTGCCCCTCCAGGGCGGCGCGCAGGGCGAGGCGGCGGTCCGCGTACCGGGCGCGCTGCTCGGAGACGTGCACGTCGTCGCCGAGGGCGGCGACGGTGGCGGCCTGGACCGGGGCGGCCGTCATCATCCCGCCGTGCTTGCGGATCAGCAGCAGCTCGCCGAGGACGGCGGCGTCGCCCGCGATGAACGCGGCGCGGTATCCGGCCAGGTTGGAGCGCTTGGAGAGGGAGTGGACGGCGACGATCCCCTCGTAGTGGCCGCCGCAGACGTCCGGGTGGAGCACCGAGACCGGGTCGGCGTCCCAGCCCAGCTCCAGGTAGCACTCGTCGCTGAAGACGAGGACGCCGTGCTCGCGCGCCCAGGCCACGATCCGGGTCAGCTCGTCCTTGGACAGCACCTCGCCCGTGGGGTTGGAGGGCGAGTTGAGCCAGAGCAGCTTCAGCCCCGCCGGGTCCAGCTCGGCCGGGTCGTCGTAGACGACGGGCTCCGCTCCGCAGAGCCGGGCGCCGACCTCGTACGTCGGGTAGGCCAGCCGGGGGTAGGCCACCTTGTCACCGGCGCCCAGACCCAGCTGGGTCGGCAGCCAGGCCACCAGCTCCTTGGAGCCGACGACCGGCAGCACGTTGGCGTGGGTCACCCCGACCGCGCCCAGGCGGCGCTCCACCCAGCCCGTGAGCGCGTCGCGCAGGGCCTCGGTGCCCCAGACCGTCGGATAGCCGGGGCTGTCCGCGGCGGCGGTCAGCGCCCGCTGGACCACCTCGGGCACCGGGTCGACCGGGGTGCCGACGGACAGGTCCACCAGGCCGTCCGGATGGGCCTGGGCCGTCGACTTGTACGGCGCGAGCTTGTCCCAGGGGAAGACCGGGAGGCGGGAGGAGACTGCGGACACGGGCTCTGCTTTCTCGGGCGGTTCACGGACCGGCGGCGTGCCGGGAAAACGCCTCGGTCCCGTACGGGAACGGACCGTACGGGACCGGGCTGCGCGCGGAATGCCGCCCGCTGCTACTGGTTCTGCGGCGGGAGTCCGGCGACGAACGGGTGGTCGCGCTCGATGAGGCCGAGCTTGGAGGCACCGCCGGGCGAGCCGAGGTCGTCGAAGAACTCGACGTTCGCCTTGTAGTAGTCCTTCCACTCCTCGGGGGTGTCGTCCTCGTAGAAGATGGCCTCGACCGGGCAGACCGGCTCACAGGCTCCGCAGTCGACGCACTCGTCCGGGTGGATGTACAAGGACCGCTGGCCCTCGTAGATGCAGTCGACGGGGCACTCTTCGATGCAGGCCTTGTCCTTCACGTCGACACAAGGCTGCGCGATGACGTAGGTCACGCTGTCGTTCCTCCTCGGTAGGGCGTTGGCTCTCGCGCGGGAGCGCGGCGTCGTCGATGCCCGCCCCTAGTATCTCCGTTCTCGGGCGCGATCCGAACAGGAGGGGCGGAGAGAGCTGTGGAATTCACCATCGGCGGACGGCTTGAGGTCCGTATCACCCCTGCTGACGTGGGCAGACGCGTATCCATGCGGCGCCACGCGGACAGCGGCGGCACGGGGGCCCGGTTCACCGACACGGTCGGGGTTCTCACATCGTGGAAGGACGGTGTGCTCTCGGTCACACGAAAGAGCGGGGAGACCGTCCACATCCCGGAATCCGCGCTGGCCGCGGGGAAGGTCGTCCCCGCCGCCCCGGCCCGCCGCCGGGGTCCCGCCGCCTCCTTCGAGGAGCTGGCCGAGGTCACGGCGCGCGCCTGGCAGCCGGTGGAGAGCGAGGCCCTGGGCGACTGGCGGCTGCGCGCCGCCGCGGGCTTCACCCGGCGCGCCAACTCGGCGCTGCCGCTCGGCGATCCGGGCCTGCCGCTCGGTGAGGCGCTCGGCCGGGTGCGGAGCTGGTACGAGGAGCGGGGGCTGCCCGCGTACGTCCAGACGGCGACCGGGGCGGCGGGCACCCAGGAGCGGCTGTGCGCGGAGCTGGAGGAGCGCGGCTGGCGGCGCGAGGTGTCGGCGCAGGTGCGGACGGGGGCGCTGGCGCCGGTCGGCGACGGGGACGCGGACATCGCGGCGGTACGGCTGGCCCGGGAGCCCGACGCCCCCTGGCTCGCCCGCTACCAGCGGTTCTCGACCCCCGGTCCGGAGGTGGCGCGGGTGCTCGGCAGCGGCCCCTCGGTCTGGTTCGCCACCCTCCCGGGCGACGGGGACGGGGGCGCGCCGGACGCCATCGGCCGGTGTGTCGTGGACGGGCGGTGGGCGGGGTTCATGGCCGTCGAGGTCGCCCCGGAGCGGCGTCGGCGGGGTCTGGCCCGCGCGGTGATGACCGCCCTGGCCCGACGGGCCCTGGAGGAGGGGGCGTCGGCGGCCTGGCTCCAGGTGGAGGAGGACAATGAGGCGGCACGGGCGCTGTACGACGGCATGGGCTTCGTCGCGCACCACCGCTACCACCACTTCCGGTGCCCGTGAGCGCGGTGACCGGCGGCGGGCGATGAGCGAGGGCGTGGACCGGCCATGAGCACAGAGGATTCCGCGGCGGCCGAGCGGCGGCGGCGGTTCGCCGACGAGGCCCGCTCCGAGCGGCCCGACCTCGCCCTGCTCTGCCTGCTGCTGGGCGCGGAGGCCGGTCCGGTGGGTCCGGCCGGGCCCCGCCCGGTGGTCCCCGGTGAGACCGTCCCCGACCCGTACGGCATCGACGCGGCGCAGATCGAGCTGGACCGGCTGGCGGGGCTGCTGCCGTACGGCACCCGCTCCGCCGCCGCCTGGGCCTCGGCGCTGGCGGAACTGCTGGGCGGGCGGTGCGGGTTCGGGGGCTCGTCGGCCGACTACCAGCGGCTGGACTCCTCGTTGCTCCAGCAGGTGCTGCGCCGCCGCCGCGGGCTGCCGATCCTGCTGTCCGTCGTCTGGACCGAGGTCGCCCGGCGGGCGGGCGCCCCGGTGTACGGGGTGGCGCTGCCCGGCCACTTCGTCGTCGGCTTCGGCGATCCGGCGCGGCCGGTGCTGGCCGATCCGTTCGCCGGGGGCGCGCTGCTGACCGGTGCGCAGGCCCGTTCGCTGGTCGAGGGGGCGACCGGGGCGCGGCTGGACGCCTCGATGCTGACACCCGCGCGGCCGCCCGCGGTCGTGCTGCGGATCCTCAACAACATCCGGGCGTGGGCGGCCGCGCGGCCCGAGCGCACGGATGTGGCGCTGTGGGCGGTGGAACTGTCGCTGCTGCTGCCCTCCCACCCGGCGCGGCTGCGCTACGAGCGCGCCCAGCTCCTGGTCCAGCGCGGGGAGTTCCTGGACGGGGCGGCCGAGATGGAGGAGTACGCGCGGGTGCTGGACTCCGTCGAGCCGAAGACGGCCGAAAGTGTCCGGCGCAAGGCCCGCGCGGCGCGCGCCCTGCTGAACTGACCCGCCCGGAAACCGCCATTCCGTTCCGCTCCCGGCGGGCCGCGGTCTCTTCGGGTGCCCGGCGATACCGGGACGGATGGGTGCGGGAGGTGTGTGCGCCTCCGATTTACATCCGAACGCCCCCATCCGCGCCCACCCAACGCACCTTTCCGCCCATTCGTCGGCGCACGGAATCTCCATGAGTTCAACTGGAACCCGTCACCGGACGCGCACGCCCCATCGCATTCCGCGTTGGACGAGCCGCAAGAGAGCTGAGGGCAGATTGATGACAACCGTGCTGCTGGTCCACACCGTGCCGCTCTGGCGCGCCTCGCTGGCCTCGCTCCTGACCGCCACGCCGGGCATGGTCGTCCGCACGGCCGAGATCGGAGCGATACGCGCGGCGCTCGGCGCGCCTCGCCCCGACGGCCCCGACGTGCTGCTCACCGATCTCGACTGTCCGGGCGCACCGGAGGTCCTGGACGAGGTGAAGGCGGTGCCCCCGGCCCCGCACGGGCCGTGTCCGCTGGCCGTGCTCACCCGCAGCGACCAGCCGCGCGGGCTGCGCCGGGCGTACGAGGCGGGGGCGCTCGGCTACATCGACAAGTACCGGCCGGTGGACGACCTGTCCGAGGTGATCCACAAACTGGCCGACGGCGGGCGGCACATCGACGAGTCGCTGGCCTTCAGCCTGCTCCAGGTTGCCGACATGCCTTTATCCCCACGGGAGTTGAGTGTGCTGTCGCTGGCGGAGGAGGGGGACAGCGTGGCCGGCATCGCCTCCCGGCTGCACCTCACGCCGGGGACCGTACGCAACTACCTGGCCGCCGCCATCCGGAAGTCGGGGGCGCGCAACCGGCTCGACGCGATCAGACGGGCGAAGGAGGCGGGGTGGATCTGACGCCGGTCCCCTCCGCCCGCCCGGGAGGCGCGTCCGCGTCCGGCTCCTCCGCCGTCGCCGCGGTCTGCTTCGCCCCGGGCACCTGCGTCGTCCCGGGCGCCTGCGTCGTCCCGGGCGCGCCTTCCGGCTCCCACAGGCCGGACAGGTCCCGGTAGAGCGCGCTGGAGCGCAGGAGTTCGCCGGTGGTGCCGCACCGGGTGCGGGGGCCGTCCATCACCAGGACCCGTTCGGCGCGCCGGGCGGAGTCGATCCGGTGGGCGACGACGACCAGCGCGCCGGGCAGGGCCGCGAACGCCTGCTCGGCGCGGGTTTCGGCGGCCGGGTCCAGGCGGCTGGTGGCCTCGTCGAGGATCAGGAGCGGCGGGGCGGCGAGATAGGCGCGGCCCAGGGCGAGGAGCTGGCGTTCGCCCTGGGAGAGCCGGTCGGGCACCAGGTCCGCGTCGAGGGAGCCGAGCCGGGTCAGCAGTGGGTCCAGTCCGAGCGCCTCGGCCATCGCGGCGATGTCCCGGTCCTGCGCGTCGGGCTGCAGATAGCGCAGGTTGTCCCGCAGCGAGCCGCTGAACACGTAGGCGTGCTGGGGCAGCAGGACGCGTACGGAGGTGGCGTCGGCGGGGCGCACGGGGCGGCCGCGCCACCGCACCGCTCCCCCGGTGGGCCGCTCGACCCCGGCGAGGACGGCGGCCAGCGTCGACTTGCCGCTGCCACTCGGGCCGACGACCGCGAGGTGCTCGCCCGAGCCGATGGTCAGGGAGAGCCGGTCCAGGACGGGCTGGGCGCGGGGCCCGTAGGCGAAGGTGACCTCGTGGAGTTCGGCGACGGGGGTGCCGCGCGGCGATGGGGCGGCGGCCGGTGCGGGCCCCGGGGGCGGGTCGTCGGCGGGCGGGGGCGGGGCGTCGGTGAACCGGTCCAGCACCACGACCAGGCGTCCTCCGACGGTGCCGAGCATGGTCATCAGCGCCTGGACGGCCGGGGCGAGCGCCTGGGTGAGGTAGGTCAGCGCCCCGACCAGCGCCCCCGGGGTGAGCCCGTTCCGCAGCAGCCAGGGCGCGGCCAGGAGCAGCAGGAGCGGCGGGAAGCGGCCGCTGACCGCGAGCGCCAGGACCCGTACGGCGGCCCAGCGGGCCAGCGACCGCGAGGCGGCCAGCTGGATGTCGGCGAGGGTCCGGGACTCGGCCACCGTCCGCCCGGCGGTCCCGGCGGCGGCGATGTCGCGCACCGAGGCGGCGAGGCTTCCCGCGTGGGCGGCGTACGCCTCGTCGGCGGCCAGGTAGGCGCGCTGGCGGGCGGCCATCGGCGGCAGCGTGGCGAGGAACAGGGCGGCCCCGAGGACCAGCGGGGGCAGCACGACCAGCAGGAGGGCGGGCGACAGGGCCAGCAGGCCGGTGACGGCACCGGCCGCCGTGAACACGAACGACCGCAGCGTCAGCACGAGTCCGGCCCAGCCGTCCCGGGCGATCTCACTCTGATGGGTGACCTGGGAGAGGGACCGGGTGCTGACGTCTCCGGCGCGGCCGAGCGCGCCGGTCAGCGCACGGGCCACGGCGCGCCGCACCAGGCCGTCGCGCAACGGCTCGACCAGGTCCGCGAGCCCGCCGAACACCCCGCGCGCGGCGAGCAGCGCGGGCAGCACGGCCACGGCGGCGACGGCCAGCCACAGCACACCGGTCGACGGGCGTCCGGCGAGGAACCCGTCGTCGAGGGCGCGGGCGACGCCGTAGCCGCTGAGGAAGGTCTGGGCGAACTCCAGCAGCGACCACCCGGCCAGCCGCAGGATCACCCCGGTGCGCGCCCGCAGGAAGGGCCGGGCCTCGCGGGCGACCCGCCGCAGCGCGCCCCGCGCCGGGGGCCGGTCGCCGCCGCCCCGGCCCTTCACCGGGCCTCAGCTCCGGCGGCGGGGGCGGACGTGCCCGCGGGTGCGGGGGCGCTGTCACCCGCGGGGGTGCCGGGGGCGTCCGTACGGAACACCGCGCGGTAGTCCGGGTCGGCCCACAGCTCCTCGTGGCTGCCCGTGGCGCGGAGGCGGCCCTCCTCCAGCCAGGCGACCCGGTCCGCCCGCGCGGCCGAGGACAGCCGGTGCGCGACGATGATCCGGGTGCAGCGCCCGGCGCGCGCGTCGAGCGCCTGCCGGACGTGGTGTTCGGTCACGGTGTCCAGGCTGGAGAGGGCGTCGTCCAGGATCATCAGACGGCCCGGGTGGGCGAACGCGCGGGCCAGACCCAGGCGTTGGCGCTCACCGCCGGAGAGCGGGGCCTCGGCGAGGGGGGTGGCGTAGCCGTACGGGAGCAGCGCGACGAACCCGTCGGCGCGGGCCGCGCGGGCGGCGGAGCGTACGGCGTCGGGCGGTGCGGTCCAGGGGCCGTAGGCGATGGTGTCCTCGACGGTGGTCCCGGGCAGGGCGGGGCGGGCGAAGGCGTAGGCCACCTCGCGGCGCAGCCGGGCCGGTTCCATGCCGTCCAGGGGCACACCGTCCAGCAGCACGCAGCCGGTGTCCGGGTCGAGCAGCCGTCCGGCGACCGCGGCGAGCTGTGACTTCCCGGAGCCGGAGCGCCCGACGACGGCGAGGGACGTGCCGCCGGGCACGGTGAGGCGGATGCCGGTCAGCAGGGGGGTGCCGTCCTGTTCCACGCCGACGTCCCGGAGTTCGAGGTGCCCGGGGGCTTGCGGTACGGGGCCGAGGCCGCGGTGCGGGAGGGGCGCGAGGCCGAGGAGGGGTTCCAGGGCGTCGGCGGCGGCGCGGCTGCGGGCCAGGGAGCCGAGGGCGCCGGTCAGGACGCCGATGCCGACGGCGAGGCTCGCGTAGCGGGTCGCGGCGACCAGGTCACCTACGCCGATCGCGCCCGCGCCGAGCCGCAGCCCGCCGACCGCGAGGACCAGCAGCATGAGCAGCGGCAGCAGCAGCCCGCTGCGGCCGACGGCCCGCCCGTAGACGGTCCAGGTGCGGCGGCCGTGCTCGGCGAGCCCGGTCAGGGGCGCCAGGACGCGACGGTGTTCGCGGGCCCCGGTGCGTGCGGCGCGGATCGTGTCGGCGCCGTCGAGCGCCTCGGTCAGCCGGTGGGCGATGAGGGACTGGGCGCGCTGGTAGTCCGCCCCGGCGTCGGCCGTCCGGCGGGTGAAGCTGCTCAGCAGCGCGACGAGGAGCGGGGCGCCGAGGAGGAGGGCGGCGGCCGTCCACACGTCGATGACGAGGAGTCCGACGACCGCGCCGAGCGGGAGCAGGACGCCCGCGACGGCTCCGGCGGCGGTGACGGGCGCGGACGCGGCGTCGGCGGTGCGGGCGGTGAGCCGGGCGGTGAGGTCGCCGGTGGGCAGGGCGAGGGCGCGGCGGGGTTCGGCGGCCAGGACCCGGGCTGCGGTGCGGGTGCGCAGGGAGGCGGTGAGCCGGGCGGTGGTGGTCGCGCCGGTGACGGCGGCGGCCGCGTCGAAGGCGGTCTCGGCGAGGACCAGAGCGGCGCAGAGCAGCAGCCCGGCCCAGGGCACGGGCCCCCCGGCGACGAGCCGGTCGACGGTGTGGCCGAGGACGGCGGGCAGGGCGAGGGCGGCGAGGGCCCCGCCGGTGGAGCAGAGGAACAGCCAGGTGAGGGCGGCCGGGTGGCGCCGGGCGAGCCGCCGGACGCCGGAGGCGGTGCTCGGGCGGAGGTGCGGCAGCGGCACGGAGTCGCCTTTCCTGCGGGCGCTGGGGCTTCTGCGGACGGGCGGGCCGTGCGGGGTGCGCGGGCTGATGCGAGCGCGCGGGCTCTGCGGCGCGCACGGCCTGATGCGAGCGTGCGGCCCCCGCGAGGCGCGGTGGCTCTCCGGGGTGCGCGGGCTGTACGGGGCGTGCGGGGTGCGGGCGTGCGGGGTGTGTGGCTTCTGCTGAACACCTGTGCCTCAGGCGGGCGTCGGGCCTCCGCCGGAGTCGGTGCGACGGGCCCTGGGGCGCTGTCGGGCGCCCCGGGTGGTGCGGGCACGTGCCCGACCGGGCCGCCGGTGAAGATCACCGACGGCCCGGCCGGAGTGGTTCACGGGGTGCAGAGGGTCACGCTGAGGGAGCTGAACTCACAGACCAGCAGCGAGACCTGGCTGCCCGTGGCGAGCTCGCCGAAGGACTCCTCGGTCTGGGTGTCCATCGCCTGAAGGTCGAGAAGGGCCATGATGTGTCCTTTCGGGGACGATTGATGGTGCGGACGGTGGTGCAGCCCGGCCCGCGGAGCGGACCGGTTTCATCACGACCCTGGGACAGGGCCGGTTCGTGGGGCCGCCGGTGCGGCCGGGTGCGCCGCCGGGGCGGCGGCGGTGAGGAAGGGAAGCGTCGTGGGGGCGCCGAACGCGCCGCCGAGGGCGAGGAGCACGCCCGCGGTGCCGGTTGCCAGGTCCATCGACAGGCGCGTCAACTGCTCGCCCGCGAAGGCGAGTCCGTCGGCGTACGGCATCGCGTGACTGGCCAGCAGCTCGGTGTGGCGGGCGAGGGCCCGCTCCCGGTCGGCCGCCTCGCAGAGCGGGGTGGACGCGACGTGCAGGAGGAGTCCGGCCGAGCCGCGGAGCAGACCGGGCTGGATGTAGAAGGCGGAGAGCGCCGCCGGGAGCAGGGCCCGGCCCGCGGCTTCGAGGTCCGCGTCGGGACGCTGGGCGAGGTAGGCGTCGATGACGGCGGCGATGCCCGCGCTGCCCGCACCGACGTACGGCATCAGCCGCTTGCCCTCGACCACGAGGAGCGAGCCGTCCTCCCCGGCCCGGCAGCGCTCCAGGTCCCGGCGCAGGGCGGCGGCGGCCAGGTCGAGCAGGGCGCTGTCCCCGGTGGTGGCGTAGCGCCGGATCAGCAGCAGGGCGACGCCGCTCGCGCCGTGCAGCAGCCCGGTGCGGGGCGAGGGCGGTCCCTCGGTGAGCGCGCGGACGGCGAGGGCGGTGCAGCGGGCCGCCGCGTCGGCGAGGGCCGGGGCGTCGTCGGCGGACGCGGTGCGGGCCAGGTCGTCGAGGGCCAGGCCGATGCCCGCGTACCCGTTGTGCAGGCCGGGCGCGAGGCCCTCCAGCGGCTGGTCCAGGATGATCCGCAGGAGGTCGGCGGCCTCGGCGGTGCGGCCGATGCGGTTCAGGGTCCAGGCGATGCCGGTGAGGCCGTCGTAGAAGCCGAGCGGGCTGCCGGACGCGGGGTCCTTGGCGTGCCGCAGCAGCCACTCCTCGGCCGGTGCGCACGGCGGCGCACCCGTCTCGTGGAGGGCGTAGAGCACTCCGGCCGCACCGTACGCGAAGGACTGGCCGCCGGTGGCCGTGGCGAACTGGGCGATGTCGCCGGGGAAGCAGCGGTCCTCGCGCTCGGGGGTGTGGGAGGCGGTGATGGCCCGGACCATGGCGTCCCGGCTGCGCGGCCAGTCGCCGGGGTCGGGGACGGCCGCCGCACCGCGCGGCCGGTCCCGGGGAGCGGGCACGGCGACCGGGGCGGAGGACGGGGCCGCGGGCTCCGCGGTGTCGCGCAGGATCTCCTCGACGGCCGGGCTCAGCGCCTGTTCGGTGACCGGGAAGACCCGGGCGATGTCGCGGGCGAGCGTGGCGGCCTTGGTGCGGTCGATGCCGAACAGCGTGGTCAGCGGCAGGTAGAGGGCGAGGCGCAGACAGGCCAGCGCGTAGCGGTCGATGTCGGCGCCGCGCCGGTCGGGCGGGGCGACGAAGGCCGGGTTGGCGACGATCTGGCGACGGTTCTCGGCGAGGGGCGAGGCGGCCTCGAAGTCGAGCAGGACGATCCGGGAGGACTCCTCGTCGACCATGACGTTGCTCATGTGGAGGTCGCTGATGACCAGCCCCCTCTCGTGCACCGCCGCCACGGCCCGCTCGACCTGCCCGTACACCTCCTCGGCCCACGCGTGGTGCTCGGCGAGCAGGTCGGGCGTCGGGTGCTGCCGGGCGAGCGGGAAGCGGCGGGCGAAGACGGTGTTGAGGGTGGCGCCGGGTATGTACTGGAGGACCAGGAAGTGGTGGTCGCCGACCTCGAACGCGTCCAGCACGTCCGGCACGCAGGCCAGTCCGGCCAGTTGCTCCAGCGCGGACCGCTCACGCTCCAGCCGGGCGACGGCGTCGGCCCCGTCGGCGGCCAGACCGGCGTACGGGCGGGCCTCCTTGAGGACGATCCGCGTTCCGGTGCGGGTGTCGCGGCCGAGGTAGACCCCGCCGCCGTTGGAGAAGTGCAGCGCCTTCTCCACGGTGTACGGGAGGTCGCCGAGGCCCACGGCGGCGCGGGCTTCGAGGTGCGGCAGCAGGAAGTCCGGCGGGGTCACCCAGGACGGGATGCGGAAGGACGGGCCCCGGTCGTCGGGGACGAGCCGCCCCTGCGGATCGGCGACGGCGGGCACCGGCCGCCCGTCCGGGCCGGAGCAGAAGCGGGCGGCGAACGCCCCGTACCGGACGTGCACGGGCCCGTCCCCGCAGCGCAGATCGCTCAGGATGTACGGGCCGTGCTCGCCCTCCAGCAGCCGCATCAGGTCCGCGCACACCTCGGGGAACGCGTCCTCGGAGGGCGGGTAGACGGTGATGAACTTGCCGCTGCCCGCCCGGTCGGCGTACTTGGCGTTGCGCAGGGCCAACAGCCCGGGTTCCGGAAGGCACTTGAAGGCGATCCGCCGCTCCAGACAGTGGGCGATGACCCGGTCGAGCACGGAGGAGGCGTTGTCGAGCGCGGCGGCGACGTGGATCTTCCAGCCCTGGGGCGGCAGCCGGAGCCCGTCGGGGCTGTAGGAGAGCCAGTCGCCGCGCCGGGAGCGGGTCCAGCCCTCGGGGGCCGGACCGCGGACCGCCGCGTAGGACGAGCGCTCGGCGGTGGCGGCGGGGACGGCGGCGTCAGCCGCGGCGGCGTCCGTGGCGCGGTCGGATGCCGGGGTGCGGTGGGGTGCGTCGTAGAAGAACCGATCCGCTTGGCAGTACGCGGCGTATTCCGTGTTCACGCACGTTCCCCTCGCTCGGCTCTGACGCGTCGTTCGCGGCGAGAGAGAAGTTGTCATAACGACGAGCGGTGCCCATAGTCACCGTTGTCACGACTCGTACATGCGCGCGCACCATGCGGAGTGCACCGCGCGGCCATGCGTTTTCGCGCGTTGCCCAGCTGCGGGCGGGTGCGGCGGGGGCCGGCGGAGGGGCGCACGCCGGGGGCGCTTCCAGACCCCGCCGGCTCGCGCCGTGCACCAGCGTGTCGCCCGCCTCCGCACGGAACGTGTCGCCCGCCTCCGTACGGCAACGGGGCACGGACCGCCCGGACCGCCGGGCCGGGCACACCCCGAGGACTGGCGCGGCAGCAGGCCGGGGGCAGACTGGCCGGAGCGTCGTCGGGGCAGGATGCGGCGAGGCAGCCGGAAGACACCGACACGGAAGAGGCCCGATGACCGACACCTCCGCCCGCGGCGAGGACACCGCCCCCGGCCAGGAGAACCCGCCCCGCAAGCTCAGCCAGAAGGAGGCCATGCTCTCCGGCGCGCTCTACATCGCCGACGACCCGGAGCTGGCCGCCGAGGCGCTGAACGCGGCGGTCCTGAGCGAGCGGTTCAACGCGACGTCGGCCGCCGACCCCGAGGGCCGCCGGGCGGCCCTGGCCGAGCTGATCGGCGACCTCGGCGAGGACGTGGAGATCCGGCCCCCGCTGCGGGTCGACTGCGGCTACCAGATCTCCGTCGGCCCGCGTACGTTCGTCAACTTCGGCGCCATCCTGCTGGACGTCGCCCGCATCACCATCGGCGCGGACGTCCAGTTCGGCCCGAACGTCCAGCTGCTCACCCCGACGCATCCGGTCGACCCCGAGCCGCGCCGCGCCAAGTGGGAGGCGGCGGAGCCGATCACCATCGGCGACAACGTGTGGCTGGGCGGCGGGGTGATCGTCTGCCCCGGGGTGACCATCGGGGAGAACACCGTGGTCGGCGCCGGCGCGGTCGTCACGAAGGACCTGCCCCCGAACGTGGTGGCGGTCGGCAACCCGGCGCGGGTGATCCGGTCGATCGGCGAGGAGGCCTGAGGGCTGTCCCGTAGCCACCATAGGGGGCCGGTTGGGCTTGTCCGGCACAGAGCGGGGCATCAGCCGGGGGAGGCGATCGGCAAGACGTCCGGCCTGGGGCCGGGCGGGAGTGAGGAGTCATGCCTGTGAGCGATGTGTGGGCATTCGGACCGGACAGCGGCTGTGCGACGGGGCAGTCGCTCGTCGGGTTCAGCGTGGAGGCCGCCGACGGAGTCATCGGCCATGTGGAACGCCAGGAGGACACCCCCGGGATGCAGCACCTGGTGGTCGACACCGGGGTGTGGAAGTTCGGCCGGAGCGTGCTGATCCCGGCCGGAGTGGTGGCCACCGTCGACACCGGGGCGCAGACGGCGAAGGTCGCGCTGTCCCGGGACGAGATCAAGTCGGCTCCCCGGTTCACCACCGACAGCGAGACGACCGACCACGGCTACCTGTCCGAGGTCGGCGCGTACTACGTCTCCCTGCGCGCCTGAGCGCGCGGGACCCGTCCGGCACGAAGCGGTGGGGGGGGGCCCCCGCCCCCCCGGGGGCCCCAAGGGCGGTACCCCCGCGTCTCCGCCGGGGCCCCCGGTGACAGC
>NZ_JBIWOX010000034.1:0-23696 GCF_044767975.1 Streptomyces sp. NPDC101181
GGCGGGGGGTTTCGCGCGCCCGCCCACCCCCCCTCTCTGGGTGGGGGCCCCGCGCGTGGTGGCAAACCCCTCCCCCCGGTGCCCCCCCGGGGGGCGGGCCCCCCCGGCCCGCCCGCCCCGCTTGAGCGTGCCGCCCCCTCTCGTTACCCTCCAGTAGGTACCCGTGGGCGCGGCCGGGAGGACCGGTCGGCCCGCGGCCACGAGGGAGGCGGCACGCCCATGTCCGCAGCGGAGCCCACCGAACAGAGCGGACCGGCGACTCAGCCGGGTCCCGGCCGGACCCGCCTCCCCGCCGCGAGCCCCCGGCCCGCCCCCGTACCGCCGCCGCTGCCCGGCCTCGCCGAGAGCGCGCGCCGCCTCGCCGCCTCCGCCACCACCTCCACCGCACTCGTCGCCGACGCGCTCGCCCGGATCGCGGCCACCCAGCCCACGCTCAACGCCTTCCGCCAGGTCCGGGCCGAAGCGGCCCTCGCCGAGGCGGCCGAGGCCGACCGCAGGCTCGCGGCCGGTGAGCGGCTGCCGCTCCTCGGTGTTCCCGTCGCCGTCAAGGACGACACCGATGTGGCGGGCCTGCCCACGCACTTCGGCTGCGACGGCGAACGGCCCCCCGCCACCGCCGACAGCGAGGTGGTCCGCCGGCTGCGCGCCGCCGGGGCCGTCATCGTCGGCAAGGCCAACTCCTGCGAGCTGGGCCAGTGGCCGTTCACCGAGGGCCCCGCCTTCGGCGCCACCCGCAACCCCTGGAACACCGCCCACACCCCGGGCGGCTCCTCCGGCGGATCGGCCGCCGCGGTGGCCGCCGGGCTCGTCCCCGCCGCACTCGGCTCGGACGGCGCCGGGTCCGTCCGCATCCCCGCCGCCTGGACGCACCTCGTCGGGATCAAGCCGCAGCGCGGGCGCGTCTCGGTCCACCCGCACAGCGACGCCTTCCAGGGCCTCACCGTCAACGGCCCGCTCGCCCGTACGGTCGCCGACGCGGCGCTGCTGCTGGACGCCGTCGCCGGAGCGCACCCCGCGGACCCGCACCGCCCGCCCGCCGTACGCGCCGCCGACGCCGCCCGCCGCGACCCGGGCCGCCTGCGCATCGCCCTGGCCTGGCGTCCCCCGCTGACCCTGACCCGCGCGGCCCCGCACCCCGAGGTGCGCCGGGCGGTCACCGCGCTGGCCGAGATCCTGGCCCGGCTCGGCCACCACGTCGAGGAGGCCCGCCCCCGCTACGGGCTGATCGGTCTCGCCTTCGTGCCCCGCGCCACCGCGGGCATCGCCGAGATCGCCGCCCGCCACCCCGAACCGGCCCTCCTCGACCCGCGCACCCGCAGCGCCCTGCGGACCGGGACGCGGCTCGGCGGGCGGGTCGTGCGGGCCGCCCGCGCCCGCGAGGTGCGCCAGCAGCGCAGGATCGGCGCGCTCTTCGACGTCTCCGGGTTCGATGTGCTCCTCACGCCGACCACGGCCGCTCCGCCGCCGCGGATCGGCAGGTTCGACGACCTCAGCGCCTGGCGCACCGACCTCGCGATGACGGCCGCCTGCCCGTACGCCTGGCCCTGGAACGTCCTCGGCTGGCCCGGCGTCGGCGTCCCGGCCGGATTCACCCGCTCCGGACTGCCCCTCGGCGCCCAGCTGCTGGGCCCCTCCCGCAGCGAGGAGCGGCTGATCGCGCTGGCCGCCCAGCTGGAGGACGACCGGCGCTGGCACGAGCACCGGCCACCCGTCTGACCGTACGGACCAGGGCGTCCGCCCGCCCTCGCCCTTCCGCCCGCTCCGTCCGTCCGGCCGGGCGCGGGTGCTCATCGCATCCCCGCGGTGCTGGCGGGGCGTACGGCACCCGGGCCGAAGCGGGCGCGGGCGCGGTCGGCCGCTGCCTCTATCCGGATGGCCCGGTCGTCGTCGGGGCCGAAGGACAGCTGCCGGGAGGCGTGGGCGGCGTCACCGAGTCCGTCCGCGCGCAGGGCGAGGGAGCGGACCCGGGCCCGCTGGAGCCCCAGAGCCCCGTGCAGGGCGTGTGCGGCGGCGCGGAGCCGGGGGTTGTGCGCGGTGGCCTCCGGGAGGGTTTGGCTGCGGGTGATCGACGTGTGTCCCGCGCGGTCGGCGTACCGGACGGTCAGGGTCAGCGCCCGGCAGGTCTGCCGCTCGTCGCGGAGGCGGGCGCCGAGCTGTTCGGTCAGATGGGTCAGGGCGGCCCGCTGCCGGGCGGCGTCGGACTCGTCGCGGCCGAAGCGGTGTTCGGCGTCGACCGTGCGCGGCGGGGCGCCGGGGCGGACCGGGGTGGCGTCGGTCCCGGTCGCGTGGTCGCGCAGTTCGCGCCCGGCGGCGGCGCCCAGGATGCGCTGGAGGGTGAGCAGCGGGGTGGCGGCGATCCGGTCGGCGGTGCGCAGGCCGTACGAGGCCAGGGTGCGGGCGGTGGCCGGGCCGACGCCGGGCAGCGCGGTGACGGGAAGCCCGGTGAGGAAGCGGGTGACGGCCTCGGGGTCGTCCGGGACGGTGCGGATGGCGCCGGGCTCTCCCCGGTGGGCGGCGAGCCGGGCGAGCAGCGGGTTGGGGCCGATGCCGACCGTCATGTCGAGGCCGTGGAGCGCGGCCGCGCGCATCCGGATCAGGGCCGCGAGCCCGGCGGCGTCGCGGTCGAAGTAGCGGGTGCTTCCGGACACGTCGGCGAGGGCCGCGTCCGGGGGCAGGGCCTCGGCGACGGGGGTGAACTCACCGACCATGCCGAGGAGTCGGCGGTAGGCGGGCTCCGGCTGCGGGGCGCCGAAGTGGAGGTAGAGGATCATCCCGGCTCACCCCGCGCTTCCGGGGCTCGCGTGGTGGAAGGACCGCCCGTCGAGCACGTCGAGTGCGGGCAGGGTGGCGGAGGCGGGGGTGCCGGGCGGCTGGAGGTCGGCCCAGGGGTGCAGGGCGTAGCCGTTCGGCTGGACGAGGGTCCGGTCCGGTCGGGCCGTGGGCGCGGCGGGCGCGGGGCGGGTGAGGCGGTCGGCGACGGCGGCGGGTCCGCCCTCGTGGTACAGGTCGATCAGCTCGGCCAGGTTCCAGGCGGCGGCGCCGGTGATGCTGAAGGCGCGCGGCGGACGGCGGGCGAGGGTGCCGCGGACCAGCAGCAGGCTGCTGTGGAACACCGTGTGGGCGCAGCGCGCGTGGCTGTCCTCGAAGAACGCCAGGTCGGACAGGCCGGTGGGGTCGTCCAGGGTGGCGAAGATGACGCGCTTGCCGGAGCGGATCGGCGGGGTCTGGGTGGCGACCTTGACCCCGGCGACCAGCACGGTCGCGCCGTGCCGGATGCCCGCCAGATCGGCGGCGGGGGTCGCGCCGATGTCGGCGAGCAGCGAGCGGTGTTCGTCCAGGAGGTGACGGGAGACGTCCAGGCCGAGGACGTCCAGTTCGGCGGCGAGCTGTTCGGACGCGTCCATGGCCGGCAGGCCCGTGACGGCGGCCGCGGTGCCCCCGTCCGCTTCGGCGCCGGTGTACTCCGCGGGCTCCATGGGGAGTTGGCCCGCGGGCGCGCCGCCCTTGCCGCGACCCGAGCGGTGCAGCTCGGCGACCTTCAGCAGCAGCTCACGGCTGGGGCCGAACGCGCCCAGCGCGCCCACCCGGGCCAGGCGTTCGGCCAGCGGGCGGCTGGGCCGGGCGCGTTCCCAGAAGTCCTCGACCGAGGCGTACGGCTGTCCGTCCGCGATACGCCCGCTCTCGGCCTCGGTGATGCCCCGCACCTGGGAGAGACCGATCCGCACCCCCCACTTACCGGACACCAGTTCGATTGTATGGGCGGAGCGGGAGCGGTTGACGTCCGGCAGCAGCAGCGGCACCCCGTGCCGCCGGGCGTCCGAGACCAGGACGCGCTTGTGGTACATCCCCGGGTCGTGCGTGAGCAGCCCGGCGATGAGGGCGGCCATCCGATGGGCCTTGAGCCAGCTCGACTGGTAGGCGGGCTGCGCGAAGGCCGCGGCGTGCGCCTTGGCGAAGCCGAAGCTGCCGAAGTTCTCCAGGATCCTCCACACGTCCCGGACCACCTGGACCGAATAGCCGCGCCCGCGGGCCCGATCGGCGAACCAGGCCCGGACCCGGCCCCGCTGCTCGGGGACGGACAGGGCGCGGCGGGCCTCGTCCGCCTTGCCCCGTTCGCAGCCGGTCAGCATCACCATGATCGCGATCACCTGCTCGTGGTAGACCACCTGCCCCTCGGTCTCCGCCAGGATGTCCCTCAGATCCTTGTGCGCGTAACGGGCCTCGGCCCTGCTGTCCCGGGCCTTGATCAGCGGATTCACCATGTCGGCCGCGACCGGTCCGGGCCGGAACAGGCTGATGTCGAGCGCCAGGTCGTCGAACGACCGCGGCCGCAGATTCCGTACCAGCTCCCGCTGTCCCGGGCTCTCCAGCTGGAAGGTGCCCAGGGTGTCCCCGGCGGAGATCAGGTCGTACGTGGCGGGGTCGTCCGGCGGCACCTGTGCGGGATCGTCCAGGTCGAGGGGTTCGCCGGTGACGCGTTCGATCTCGGCGGCCGCGTGCGCGAGCGCCGACTGCATCCGTACGCCGATGACGTCGACCTTCGGGTGCCCGGTGTCCTCGATGTCCTCCTTGTCGAACTGGGACATGGCGATGTTCTCCACGGTGGTCGGCGCCATCGGGGTGCGCCGGCCCAGCGCCGCGTCGGAGACGAGCAGCCCGCACGGGTGCATCGCCGCCTCGAACGGCAGCTCGTCGAGCGTCTCCACCAGCTCCCACAGCCGCCCGTGGTCCTCGGCGGCGACCTCGCGCAGCTCCGGCAGCTCGGCGAGCGCGGCCCGCACGTCCTTGGCCCGGATGTGCGGGAACGCCTTGCCGAGGCGGGCCGCCTCGTCCGGGGCCATGCCGCGGGCGCGGGCCACGACCTCGATCGCCCCGCGCGCCCGGTAGGTCTTGTACACGGCGAGCGTCGCCACCCGTTCGGCCCCGAACCCCTCCCGTACCGCCTGGTAGACCTCCAGGCGGCGGGCCGCCTCGACGTCCAGGTCGATGTCGGGCAGGGCCGAGCGGTGTTCGGACAGGAAGCGCTCCATCACCAGGCCGTGCGCCACCGGGTCGACCGGGCTGATCCCCAGCAGATGGGTGACCAGCGAGCCCACGGCGGAGCCCCGCGCCGCCACGCGGACGCCCAGGCGCTGGGCCCGGGCCGCGACCTCGGCGACGGTCAGGAAGTACCCCGCGAAACCGTGCCCGGTGATGATCCCCAGCTCCTCCTCCAGCCGCTCCCAGCGCTCCCCGTCCCGGTGGTAGCCGCGGTTCAGCATGCCCGCGGCGCACCGGTCGGCCAGCACCCGGTCCGCCGGTGCGTCGCTCGCGCCCACCAGTCCGGGCTCGGGGAGGTTCAGCCTGCCGAGCCCGAACGCGCCGCCCGGATCGACCACGCACGCCTCGGCCGTCTCCTCGGTGGCCGTGAGCAGCCGCCCTGCCTCCCCGCTCCGGCCGCCCGCGGCCTCCGCGATCCGTCCGGCGATCCGCTCCATCTCCCCGGTGTCCTTCAGCCACCGCTGCCCGCTGTCGAGCCGGGACGCGTCCCGGGCGTCGGTCGGTACCAGCAGGCGGGCGGAGTCCAGGATGTCGGCGACCTCGCCCTGGTCCGGGTCGGCGTAGCGCACGGCGTTGGTCAGCACGGGGGAAACCTGTTGGTCGGCGGCGAACCCCAGCATGCGTGCGGCCAGGCGCAGCGATCCCGGGCCGGTCCCGTGCCGCCCGTCCCAGGACGTCGCGATGCGCAACGACGGGCCGAACCGGGTCCGCCAGGGGCCCAGCAGGGCCGCGGCCCGGTCCGGACGTCCGGTCGCCAGCGCCTGGCCCACCTCGGAGTCCGCCCCGAGCAGGACGAACAGTTCGTCCCGCGGGCAGGACAGGTCCTCCCAGGTGACGCCCTGGTGCGACGCCGCCGTCACCAGACGGCACAGTTCGGCCCAGCCGCGTTCGGTCCGGGCCAGGAACACCGCGCGCTGCGGCGCCTCCGCGACGAACGCGCCGCCCCGGGCGGGGGTCCGCTGCCGTGCCGACGCCGCCGGACCGTACGCCGGTGCGCCGGGCACCGCCAGGTCGACGCCGAACAGCGGCCGGATCCCGGCCTCCGCGCACGCCTTGGCGAAGCGCACCGCGCCCGCCAGGGAGTCCCGGTCGGTCAGCGCGAGGGCGTCGAGGCCCCGCTCGGCGGCCCGCTGGGCCAGGGTGCGCGGGTGGCTGGCTCCGTACCGCAGTGAGTAACCGCTCGCGGCATGGAGGTGCGTAAACGACATACACACCTCCTGCTGCTCATGTCCCCCCTTCGGATGTTCTGGTCCGTCGGTCCGGTGTTCCTGGCGATGCGTCCGACCGGTTCGTACCGATCGGGAGAAGCACTCCACCTCTATGTTCGCATATTCGTTCGAATGTGCGAGCCGGGCCGCCGGGCCCGGCCCACCAGGGGCCATCCGCCGGGCGGCCGGTGCCGCGAAGCCGTGCGGGGGCCTTGTGGAGCCGCGGACGGCGAGGAGATATCTTGATGTCAAGCAATGTTGCAGACGTGGAGCGGAGCACCCGGTGACTGACTCGACCATCATCTATACGCACACCGACGAGGCCCCTGCCCTGGCGACCTATTCGCTCCTGCCCGTGATCGAGGCCTACGCCTCGACCGCGGGAGTCACGGTGGAGCGCCGCGACATCTCCCTCGCGGGGCGGATCATCGCCAGTTTCCCGGAGCGGCTGACGGCCGAGCAGCGTATCGATGACGCACTCGCCGAGCTGGGCGAGCTGGCCAGGACTCCCGGCGCGAACATCATCAAGCTGCCGAACATCTCGGCGTCCATCCCGCAGCTCAAGGCCGCCGTCGCCGAGCTCCAGGAGCAGGGCTACGCGCTCCCGGACTACCCGGACGACCCGCGGACCGACGAGGACAAGGACGTCCGCGCCCGCTACGACAAGGTCAAGGGCAGCGCCGTGAACCCGGTGCTGCGCGAGGGCAACTCCGACCGCCGCGCCCCCGCCTCCGTCAAGAACTACGCCAAGGCCCACCCGCACCGCATGGGCGCCTGGACGGCCGACTCGAAGACGAACGTCGCCACCATGGGCGTCGACGACTTCCGCTCCACCGAGAAGTCCGTGGTGATCCCCGAGGACGGCTCGCTCCGCATCGAACTGCACGGCGACGACGGCGCCACCACCGTGCTGCGCGAGTCCGTACCCGTCCTCAAGGGCGAGGTCGTCGACGCGGCCGTCATGCGCGTCGCCGCGCTGCGCGAGTTCTTCACCGCGCAGGTCGCCCGCGCCAAGGCCGAGGGCGTGCTGTTCTCCGTGCACCTCAAGGCCACCATGATGAAGGTCTCCGACCCGATCATCTTCGGCCACGCGGTCCGCGCCTTCTTCCCGGACACCTTCGCCAAGTACGGCGAGCAGCTGGCCGCCGCCGGACTCACCCCCAACGACGGCCTGGGCGGCATCCTCAAGGGCCTGGCCTCGCTGCCGGACACCGGCGCCGACATCCAGGCGTCCTTCGAGGCCGAACTGGCCGCGGGCCCGGCCCTCGCCATGGTCGACTCCGACAAGGGCATCACCAACCTGCACGTCCCCAGCGACGTGATCGTCGACGCCTCCATGCCCGCCATGATCCGCACCTCCGGCCACATGTGGGGCCCGGACGGCAACGAGGCCGACACCATCGCCGTCCTCCCGGACAGCAGCTACGCCGGTGTCTACCAGGCCGTCATCGACGACTGCCGCGCCAACGGCGCCTTCGACCCCGCCACCATGGGCTCGGTGCCCAACGTCGGCCTGATGGCGCAGAAGGCCGAGGAGTACGGCAGCCACGACAAGACCTTCGAGATCCCCGCCACCGGCACCGTCCGCGTCGTCGACGCGAGCGGCGCGGTCGTGCTGGAGCAGGCCGTCGGCGCCGGTGACATCTTCCGGATGTGCCAGACCAAGGACGCGCCGATCCAGGACTGGGTCAAGCTCGCCGTCACCCGCGCCCGCGCCACCGGCACCCCGGCCGTGTTCTGGCTGGACGAGGGCCGCGCCCACGACGCCAACCTGATCGCCAAGGTCACCACGTACCTCGCCGGCCACGACACCGACGGCCTGGACATCTCCGTCAAGTCGCCCGTCGAGGCCACCGCCTTCTCCCTGGAGCGCATCCGCCGCGGCGAGGACACCATCTCCGTCACCGGCAACGTGCTCCGTGACTACCTCACGGACCTCTTCCCGATCCTGGAGCTGGGCACCAGCGCGAAGATGCTCTCCGTCGTCCCGCTGATGAACGGCGGCGGCCTCTTCGAGACCGGTGCGGGCGGCTCGGCCCCCAAGCACGTCCAGCAGCTCGTCAAGGAGAACTACCTCCGCTGGGACAGCCTGGGCGAGTTCCTGGCCCTCGCGGTCAGCTTCGAGCACCTGGCCACCACCACGGACAACGCGCGGGCCCAGGTCCTCGCCGACACCCTGGACCGGGCGACGGGCACCTTCCTCAACGAGGACAAGTCCCCGAGCCGCCGTCTCGGCGGTATCGACAACCGCGGCAGCCACTTCTACCTGGCGCTGTACTGGGCCCAGGAGCTGGCGCGGCAGACCGACGACGCGAAGCTCGCCGAGGCGTTCGCCCCGCTCGCCAAGACCCTGGCCGAGCAGGAGGAGACCATCGTCGCCGAGCTGATCGCGGTGCAGGGCTCCCCGGCCGAGATCGGCGGCTACTACCAGCCCGACCCGGCCAGGGCCTCGAGGATCATGCGCCCGTCCGCCACGTTCAACCAGGCCATCGCCTCCCTCGCCTGACATGACGTGACCCGGGGGCGGTCCTGTCGCCCCCGCCCGTGTCCGCCCCGGACGGCCTTGCCGTCCGGGGCGGTTCGCGTCCGGTACCACTCGTACGGGTGGGGTTTGTGAGACGTACGGGCACGTGGGGCAATCCGGCGGGTCCCCGGCTCCGAATGAGGACCGTGAGGATCAACCGCACCGCCCTGACCCGTAACTCCCTCGCCGCCCTGAGCGGACTTCTCGCGGGATTCGCCTCCCTGACCGTCGCCGAACTCGTCTCGGCCGCCGTCAGACCCGAGGCGAGTCCCGTCACCGCGGTCGGCGGTGCGGCCATCGACCGGACGCCCGCCGGGGTGAAGGACTGGGCGATCCGCACCTTCGGCGAGAACGACAAGATCGTCCTCCAGCTCGGCATCGTCGTCACCCTCGCCCTGTTCGCCGTCGCCGTCGGCCTGCTGGCGCTGCGCTTCCGCCGTACCGGCTCCGCCGCCGTCCTGGTCTTCGGCGCGGTCGGCACGGCCGCCGCCGTCAGCAGGCCCGACTCCTCCGGGTTCACCGACGGGCTGCCGTCCCTGGTGGGCGCGGTCGCCGGGGCCGTCCTGCTGTACGTCCTCATCGGCAGGCTCACCATCCGGCGGGCCCACCCCGAGGGCGAGGAGAGCGGCTGGGACCGGCGCGGCTTCCTGATCGCCGCCGGTGCCGCGGCCGCGGCCTCCACCGTGGCCGGAGCGGCCGGCCGGACCCTGAACAGCCGCGGCGCCCAGGACGCCGTCGCCTCGCGCGACGCCGTACGGCTGCCCGCCCCCGCGTCGGCGGCCGAGCCGATCCCGGCCGGAGCACAGCCGAGGGCGCGCGGCATCAGCCCGTTCACCACCCCCAACAACAAGTTCTACCGGGTGGACACCGCCCTGGTCGTCCCCAAGGTCGACGCCAACTCCTGGCGGCTGCGCATCCACGGCAAGGGCGTCCGCCGGGACCTGGAGTTCACCTATCAGGATCTGCTGGACCGGCCCCTGATCGAACGTGAGATCACCCTGTGCTGCGTCTCCAACGAGGTCGGCGGCCCCTACATCGGCCACGCCCGGTGGATCGGCGTGCGCCTGGCGGACCTGCTGAAGGAGGCAGGCGTCAAGCCGCCCTCCCGGGGCGGCCCGGCGGACCAGATCATCGCCCGCTCGGTGGACGGCATGACGCTCGGCACCCCCGTCGAGGACGTCATGGACGGCCGGGACGCGATGCTCGCCCTCGGCATGAACGGCGAACCGCTGCCCTTCGTCAACGGGTTCCCCGTCCGGATGCTCGTCCCCGGGCTGTACGGGTACGTCTCGGCGTGCAAGTGGATCGAGGACATCGAACTGACCACGTTCGACGACTACGACGCGTACTGGGTGAAGCGGAAGTGGGCCCGCGAGGCCCCGATCAAGACCCAGTCCCGCATCGACACGCCCAAGCCCTTCGGCCGCCCCGAAGCGGGCACGGTCATGGTCGCCGGGGTGGCCTGGGCCCAGCACCGGGGCATCGAGAAGGTCGAGATCCGGGTCGACGAGGGACCCTGGCGGCCCGTCCAGCTCGCCGAGCAGGCGACCGTCGACACCTGGCGCCAGTGGACCTACCCGTGGAAGGCGACCCCCGGCGGCCACACCCTCACCGTCCGCGCCACCGACGGCACCGGCGAGACGCAGACCGAGAAGCGCACCAAGACCGTCCCGGACGGGGCCAGCGGCTGGCACTCGGTGGTCGTCACCGTCGACTGACGCTCCGCGGCGGCTAAGGGCTGTCCCTTAATCCCTGGCGGGCGCACGACGACAGCTGCGGCACCTCGCCGCGTTGTCGGAACGTCCGAATACATCCAGTATGCGGACGTCCCTCCGCCTTGCGATGCACCGCATCTGACGCCGCACGCTGATCCGCCAGGGATGACGGGACAGCCCTTACGGACCCGCCGGCGCCGGGGGCGGGGTCATCGCCCACCGGATCGTCCTGGTCAGCGCCTTGCCCGCGGGCCGTACGCAGACCTCCTCGACCCCCGGCGCCCGGGGCAGCCGCAGCGGCTCCCGGGCCCACGGCGGGAGACCGGCCACCGCGTTGGCGGCGAGGACGGCGTACGGGGGCCGGGCGGGCCACGGCAGCGGCGGGCGCAGCAGGATGAAGCGCGCCGCTTCCCGGGCCTGCCGGGTGCCGCGCAGCTCCGGGCGGTAGGCGGCGATACGGGCGGCCAGCCCCGCCCGGTCGCGCGGCGGGTCCGGCACACCGAGCGCGCGGGCCACCGTCGCCATGTCGTCGATGTACCCGTCGCACTCCGCGCCGTCCAACGGCCGCTGCCCGTACCGCTGGTGGGCCCACAGGAAGCTGTCCACCTCCGCGATGTGCACCCAGCACAGCAGGTGCGGGTCGGCCGCGTGGTACGGCTCCCCGGACGGGGCGAGCCCGCGCACCGACTCGTGCACGGCCCGCACCCGGTCCACGGCCTCCTGGGCGTGGACGGCGGTGCCGAACGTGGTCACCGCGAGGAACGTGCTGGTCCGCTGGAGCCGCCCCCACGGATCGCCCCGGTAGCCCGAGTGGCCCGCCACGGCGGCCATGGCGAGCGGGTGCAGCGACTGGAGCAGCAGGGCGCGCAGCCCGCCGATGAACATCGACGCGTCCCCGTGCACCCGCCGCACCGGCCGCTCCGGGCCGAACCAGCGGGGGCCCGGGGTCTGGTGGATCCGGGCCCGGTTCTCCGGCCCGGACGGCCCGGCCACCCGGGAGAACAGGCTCCTGCCGATCCGTTCCCGCACTCCGGGGCCTGGCCGCTCTGTATCCATGCCTCCCAGTATGCGCGGCAGTCGGCAGGGTGTGGACAGCCCTCAGGGCACCCGGGCCGTCCACTCGGGCGTGGCGAACTTGGTCCGTACGAGCTCCTCGGCGCGGGCCAGCTCGGCGGCGGTCACGCTGCCGGTCGTGAGGCCGTGGCGGCCGCGGAACGAGTCGATCATGCGCTCGATCACCGCCTGACGCGGCAGCCCCGTCTGCCGCCGCAGCGGGTCGACGCGCTTCTGCGCGGACCGGGTGCCCTTGTCGGACATCTTCTCCCGGCCGATCCGCAGCACCTCCAGCATCTTGTCGGCGTCGATGTCGTACGCCATCGTCACGTGGTGCAGCACGGCCCCCGGACCGCCGTCCGGCCCGACCACCCGCTTCTGCGCCGCACCGGCGATCTTGCCGACCTCGGTGGCGATGTCGTTGAGCGGCTGGTACCAGGCCTTGATGCCCATGTCCGCGAGCGCGTCGAGGACCCAGTCGTCCAGATAGGCGTAACTGTCGGCGAACGAGAGCCCCGAGACCAGCGCCTGAGGGACCGCCAGCGAGTAGGTGATGGTCGAGCTGGGCTCGGCGAACATCGCACCGCCGCCGGAGATCCGGCGCACCACGTCCACCCCGTGCCGCTCGACACCCGCCGGGTCGACCTCGTTGCGCAGCGACTGGAAGCTGCCGATGATCACGGCGGGGGAGTCCCACTCCCAGACCCGCAGCGTCGGCGGCCGCAGACCCGCCGCGACCTCGGCGGTGATCACCTCGTCGAGCGCCATGTGCAGCGCGGGCGACTGCGGAGCCTCGTGGATCAGCTGCCAGTCGTAGTCGGACCACTCCGTGGCCCGCGCCAGCGCCCGGCGCACGGCCACGGCGACGCCCTCCGCGCTCAGCCCGAGCATCACCGTGCCCGCGGGCAGCGCCGCCTCGATCCGGGCCGCGAGCCCGGCCGTGGCGGTGTTCGCCGGGGCGCCCTCCAGCGCCGCGTCGATGGCGAGGATCGCCTCGTCCGGTTCGAGGAAGAAGTCCCCGGCGACCCGGACGTCGCGCAGCGCGCCGCCCGCCACCTCCAGGTCCACCACGACCAGCTTCCCGCCGGGAACCTTGTACTCACCGTGCACGACGCCGCCTCCAGGTCTCTGTCCGCTCGTTGTCCGCTGGTCCGGCTCATCCGCGGCCGGGGTCCGGCCCGGCCGCGGATGAGCCGGACACATCCGTATACAACGCGCATCCCGGTGCGGATCATCCCGCACACGGCGTCCCCGGGGGACGGCCGCCGCCCGGCCCGGCACCCTCTAACGGTGGGTGAACTCCGGCGGACGCTTCTCGATGAACGCCTTCATCCCCTCCTTCTGGTCGGCCGTCGCGAACACCGCGTGGAACAGACGGCGTTCGAAGCGGACGCCCTCGGCGAGCGTCGTCTCGAAGGCCCGGTTCACCGCCTCCTTCGCCATCATCGCCACGGGCGCCGACATCCCGGCGACCGTGTCCGCGACGGCGAGCGCCTCGCGCAGCAGTTCCGCGTCCGGGACGATCCGGGAGACCAGACCGGCCCGCTCGGCCTCCCGCGCGTCCATGGTCCGGCCGGTCAGGCAGAGGTCCATGGCCTTGGCCTTGCCGACCGCCCGGGTCAGCCGCTGGGAGCCGCCGATACCGGGGATCACCCCGAGCCGGATCTCCGGCTGCCCGAAGACGGCCGTGTCCGAGGCGATCAGCACATCGCACAGCATCGCCAGCTCGCACCCGCCGCCCAGGGCGTAGCCCCGTACGGCGGCGATCGTCGGGGTACGCAGCTGCCCGAGCCGGTCCCAGGCGGTGAACCAGTCGCTGAGATACATGTCCGTGGAGCTCCGCGGCTGCATCTCCTTGATGTCCGCCCCGGCCGCGAACGCCTTCTCGCCGCTGCCGGTGATGACGACGCAGCCGACGTCCGGGTCCCGGTCCAGCTCCTCGGCCGCCGCCACCGTCTCCCGCATGACCGCGAGGCTCAGCGCGTTCAGCGCCGCCGGCCGGTTCAGGGTGAGCAGGGCGGTACGGCCCCGGCGTTCGACGAGGATGGTGCGGTACGGGCCCGGGGTGGCCGTGGGCTCGCTGTGCTCGCTCATACGCCGGTGCCGCCTTCCTGCGGTGCGGTGGTGGGGGACGAGGCGGCCCGGATGGCGCGGACGATCCCGGAGAAGTCCTGGTCGGCTCCCGCGCCCTGCGCGAACCGCTCGTACAACTCGGCTGCGCGCAGACCCAGTTCGGCGTTGACTCCGCCCGCGCGCAGCGCGTTCGCGGCCAGCCCCAGGTCCTTCGCCATCAGGGGCGCGGCGAACCCGGGGCGGTAGTCCCGGTTGGCCGGGCTCTCCGGAACCGGCCCGGGGACCGGGCAGTTGACGGTGAGCGCCCAGCACTGACCGGACGCCGCCGAGGCCACGTCGAACAGCGCCTGGTCGGACAGGCCGAGGCTCTCCGCGAGGACGAACGCCTCACTGACCGCGATCATCGAGACGCCGAGGATCATGTTGTTGCAGATCTTCGCCGCCTGCCCGGCGCCCGCCGCCCCGCAGTGGACCGCCTTCCTCCCCATTGCGGACAGCAGCGGCCCGGCCTCCGCGAACGCGGCCTCCTCGCCTCCGGCCATGAAGGTGAGCGTGCCCGCGGCCGCCCCCACCACCCCGCCGGAGACCGGGGCGTCCAGCGAACGGTGACCGGCCGCGGCCGCCGCCGCGTGCGCGGCCCGGGAGTCGGCCACGTCGATGGTCGAGCAGTCGACGAACAGGGTGCCGGGGCGGGCCGCCGCCAGCAGCCCCTCCTGCGCGTACAGGGACAGCACATGACGGCCCGCGGGCAGCATCGTGATCACCACGTCGGCGACCGCGGCGGCCTCGGCGGCCGACCCCGGCCGCTCCACCCCGCTCTCCACGGCGGCGGCCAGACACGTCTCCACCAGGTCGTGGCCCAGCACCCGGTATCCGGCCCGGACGAGCCGGGCGGCCATCGGCCCGCCCATGTGGCCCAGTCCGACGAAGGCGACAGTCGTGGTCACCAGGGCACCTCCTGCGGTGAGCCGGCCGCGGCGAGGGACAGCCCCGCGTCGTCGGCCGGTGCGAAATAGCGGGCCACGTCCGTGTCCGTGACCTCCGCCGGCGTCCCCGGCCGCCAGCGCGGGTCGCGGTCCTTGTCGATCACCTGGGCGCGGATGCCCTCCACCAGGTCGGGTGAGGTCAGCGCCGCGCACGAGACGCGGTACTCCTGCTCCAGCACCCGTTCCAGCGGGCCGAGTTCACGGGCCCGGCGCAGCGAGGCGAGCGTGACCTTCAGCGCGGTGGGGGAGCGGCCGAGCAGCGTGGCGGCCGCCTCCTCCGCCGCCCGGACGCCGGAGGCGAGCAGCCGGTCGAGGATCTCCTCGACCGTGTCGGCGGCGTAACAGCGGTCGATCCAGGCCCGGTTGTGCTCCAGCACCCCGGGCGGCGCCTCCCGGACATGGCGGGGCAGCACCTGGGCCGGGGCCTCGGTGCGCAGTGCGGCGAGGAAAGCGGCCAGCTCGTCCGCCGGGACGAAGTGGTCGGCCAGCCCGCACAGCAGCGCGTCCCGGGCCCCCACCACCGCACCCGTCAGGGCGAGATGGGTGCCCAGCTCGCCGGGGGCCAGCGCCAGCAGGTAGGTCCCGCCGACATCGGGCACGAAGCCGATGCCCGTCTCCGGCATGGCGATTTCGGACCGCTCGGTGACGATCCGGACGCTGCCGTGCGCCGAGACGCCGACCCCGCCGCCCATCACGATGCCGTCCATGACCGCGACGTACGGCTTCGGATAGCGGGCGATCCGGGCGTTGAGCCGGTACTCGTCGCGCCAGAACGCGGCCGACGCCGTCCCGCCCGCGCGGGCGTCCTCGTAGATCGCCCGGATGTCGCCGCCCGCGCACAGGCCGCGCTCCCCGGCCCCGGTCAGGACGACGGCCGACACCCCGGGGTCGTGCTCCCAGCCCTCCAGGGCCGCCGCGATCGTCCTCACCATGGCGTGGGTCAGGGCGTTGAGCGCCTTCGGCCGGTTCAGGGTCACCACGCCCGTACGCCCCTCGACGCCCAGCCGTACCAGCTCCTCGCTCATCGCAGGGCTCCCGTCAGGCTCCGGGCCACCATCACGCGCATGATCTCGTTGGTCCCTTCCAGGATCTGGTGGACCCGCAGGTCCCGGACGATCTTCTCGATGCCGTACTCGGCCAGATAGCCGTAGCCGCCGTGCAGCTGGAGCGCCCGGTCGGCCACCGAGTAGCCGGTGTCGGTGGCGAAGTGCTTGGCCATCGCGCACAGGTGCGGGGCACCGGCCACGTTCCGGTCCAGCGCCTCCGCGGCCTGCCGCACCAGCGCTCGGGCGGCGGCCAGTTCGGTCGCCATGTCGGCGAGCCGGAACTGCAACGCCTGCGCGTCCAGCAGCCTGCCGCCGAAAGCCTCCCGGTCCGCGAGATGGGCGAGGCTGCGGTCCAGAGCGCTCTGCGCGCCGCCCAACGAGCAGGCGGCGATGCCCAGTCGGCCACCGTTCAGCCCGTTCATCGCGATGCGGAAGCCGTCGCCCTCCCGGCCCAGCAGCCGGCCGGCCGGGACGCGGACCCCGTCCAGCAGGACCTGCCGGGTGGGCTGGGCGTTCCACCCCATCTTCTTCTCGTTGGCCCCGAACGACAGCCCGGCGTCGTCCCGTTCGACCAGGAACGCGGAGATCCCGCGCGCCCCGTCCTCGCCGGTGCGGGCCAGCACGATGTAGAGGTGCGAGGCACCCGCTCCGGAGATGAACTGCTTGGTCCCCGTCAGCACGTAGTGGCCGCCGTCGCGCACCGCGCGGGTGCGCAGCGCGGCGGCGTCGGACCCCGCGCCCGGCTCGGTGAGGCAGTAGCTGCCCAGGGTCTCCATGGTGCAGAGCGTGGGCAGGTAGTGGCTCCGCTGGGCTTCGGTGCCGTACCGGTCGACCATCCAGCCGACCATGTTGTGGATGGACAGATAGCCCGCGATCGACGGGCAGCCGGTCGCCAGGGCCTCGAAGACGAGGACCCCGTCCGAGCGGGTCAGCCCCGAACCGCCGAGGTCGTCCCGGACGTAGACGCCGCCGAGGCCGAGCCCGGCCGCCTTGCGCAGCACGTCGACGGGGAAGTGCTTGTCCTGGTCCCAGGCCACGGCGTGCGGGGCGAGGTGCTCCTGGGCGAAGTCCAGGGTCGTCTCGACGACGGCGAGCTGGTCGTCGGTGAGGAGCGTGGTCACGGCGCTCATCCCGTGGTCGGAATCGTGAAGCTGGCCCCGTCCCGGACGCCCGAGGCGGGCCAGCGGGAGGTGACGGTCTTCGTACGGGTGTAGAAGCGGATGGCGTCCGGGCCGTGCTGGTTCAGGTCCCCGAAGCCGGACCGCTTCCAGCCGCCGAAGGTGTGGTACGCCACCGGGACCGGGATCGGCACGTTGACGCCCACCATCCCGGTGTCCACGCGCCGGGTGAAGTCGCGGGCCGTGTCGCCGTCCCGGGTGAACAGCGCCACCCCGTTGCCGTACGGGTGCTCCGAGGGCAGCCGCAGCGCCTCCTCGTAGTCGGCGGCCCGGACCACGCAGACGACCGGACCGAAGATCTCCTCCTGGTAGATCCGCATCTCCGGGGTGACCCGGTCGAAGAGCGTGGCGCCGGCGAAGAACCCTTCCTCGTGCCCCTCCAGGGTGAAGCCGCGCCCGTCCACGACCAGTTCGGCGCCCTCCTCGACCCCCAGGTCGACATAGCCGCGCACCCGGTCCACCGCGTCCCGGCCCACCAGCGGCCCGAAGTCGGCCTCCGGGTCGTCCGAGCGGCCGATGCGCAGTCCGGCGATCCGCTCGGCGAGCCGGGCGACCAGCGCGTCGGCGGTGGCCTCCCCGACCGGCACCGCCACCGAGACGGCCATGCACCGCTCGCCCGCCGAGCCGTACCCGGCGCCGATCATTGCGTCCACCGCCTGGTCCAGGTCGGCGTCCGGCATCACGATCATGTGGTTCTTCGCCCCGCCGAAGCACTGCGCGCGCTTGCCGTGGGCGGCGGCCGTGGCGTAGATGTGCGCGGCGACCGGCGTCGAGCCGACGAAGCCGAGCGCCTTCACGCGCGGGTCCTCCAGCAGGGTGTCCACGGCCTCCTTGCCGCCGTTGACGACGTTCAGCACCCCGGGCGGAAGCCCCGCCTCCAGGAACAGTTCGGCCAGCCGCAGCGGCACCGAGGGGTCCCGCTCCGAGGGCTTGAGGATGAAGGCGTTGCCGCAGGCCAGAGCGGGCGCGGCCTTCCACAGCGGGATCATCGCGGGGAAGTTGAACGGGGTGATGCCCGCGACCACGCCGAGCGGGCGGCGCAGCGAGTGGACGTCGATCCCGGCGCCCGCGTTGTCGCTGAACTCGCCCTTCAGCAGGTGCGGGACGCCCGCGGCGAACTCCACCACGTCCAGTCCGCGGGCGATGTCGCCGTGCGCGTCGGCCACGGTCTTGCCGTGCTCGCAGGAGAGGAGCCGGGCCAGCGAGTCCTTCTCCTGCTCGACGAGTCGCAGGAAGCGCAGCAGCACCCGGGCGCGGCGCTGCGGGTTCCACTCGCCCCACGCGCGCTGCGCCTCGACGGCGTCGGCGACGGCCGCCTCCGTCTCGGCACGGTCGGCCAGGGGAACCCGGGCCTGCACCCGGCCGGTGTTGGGGTCGAAGACGTCGCCGAAGCCGCCCGAGGTACCGGACGTGTGCTTGCCGCCGATGAAGTGGGTGAGTTCGCGGACCATGGAAGCCTGCTCTCGTCGGTGAGATCGCCAGGTGAGATCCGGGGATGGCGCACGGGCCCGCCGGGCCGCGGCGCACCGGTCGGATGCGCGCGGACGCGGACGGACTCGCCGTCAGGGGGACGCGGAGGGCGAAGGCCGTCAGGGGGCGGGGAGAACCGCTCGCCGGGACGTGCCTGCGGGGCCGTGGGTGCGGACCGGTGCCATGCGTGTCTGCTCCATCCTCGTGGAAACACGGAACAACCCGCGGCCGGTATCCTGACTCCCGGATCAGCGCGCGTCCCCTGCCTTCCCGACGGCCTACGCTCCGTCAGTGGCGGGTCCTGCGAGGACGAACTCCCCGGTCACAGTGGCGGGACCGCGCCGGAATCGCACCGGCTTCCCTGACACCGCGGGCCTTCGGAGCACCCGACTGCACATCGGGCACCCCTCTGCCCCGAACATATAGTTGGACGTCCTAGTAAGTCCACCCCGCCCCTGGTGTGTCCACCGGATCAGTGGCGTGCCCGCGCCACCTGGCATGATCGGCGCACATGGCGGACGCGGACACGACGGGCACGGCAGACATGGCAGACATGGCGGAGAACAACGCGGCACCCCGGCACATCCTGGTCATCGGCATGGGCGCCGGCGACCCCGACCACCTGACCCTCGCCGCGGTGAAGGCGATGCGCCGGGCCGAGGTGTTCTTCGTCCTGGGCAAGGGCCGGGAGAAGGAGTCGCTGACCCGGCTGCGGCGCGACATCCTGGACGAACACCTCACCGGCCCCTACCGGGTCGTCGAGGCCGAGGACCCGTGGCGCGACCGCACCCAGGACGACGGCGCGCGCTACACCTCGGCCGTGCACGACTGGCGCCACCGGCGGGCCGACATCTGCGAACGCCTGATCATCGAGGAACTGGCACCGGGGGAGTGCGGGGCGTTCCTGGTGTGGGGCGACCCGTCCCTGTACGACAGCACCCTCGCGATCCTGGAGGACATCCGGGACCGGGGCACGGTGGATTTCGGCCATACGGTGGTCCCGGGCATCAGCAGCGTCTCCGCCCTCGCGGCCCGGCACCGCGTCACCCTCAACCGGGTCGGCCGCCCCATCCACATCACCCCCGGCAGGCGCCTCGCCCAGGGTTTCCCCGAGGATGACGGCGACATCGTGGTGATGCTCGACGGCCACGAGACCTTCACCCAGCTGACGGGGCGCGGCCTGTGGATCCACTGGGGCGCCTACATCGGCACGCCCGACGAGATCCTGGTCTCCGGACCGCTCGACGAGGTCGCCGGGCGGATCAGCCGGCTGCGGGCGGAGGCCCGCGAACGGCACGGCTGGATCATGGACACCTACCTGCTGCGCCAGAGCACGGAGGAGACGGACCGTCCGGCAGCGGGCGCGGACGGCGCCCCGGGCTGACCGGCTGCCCGCGCCGGCCGATGGGCGGGCCCGCGCGCCCGGCGCGCGCCGCACCGGAGCGCGGCCGTGACGAGGCGGGGACCGGATCCCGTCCGGGGGCGTGGCGAGGCGGCGAGCGGGGCCGTGCGAGGTGCGGGCCTGGGGTGGCCTCCGCACCTCGTCGTCGGACCGGCCGGGGTCAGCGCCGGGACTCGTACTCCCGGATCACGCCGAGGCCGTGACCGAGGCTCGGGCACTCGGCGCTCAGATCGTCACCCCGCACCAGGTAGTTGTTCACCCGGCCGTCCGACGGCCGCTCGACGGCGCGGTACTGCGTGCCGTTCACGGTGATCGTCCAGTCGTCGCCGTCCTGGGCCCACCCGACTGTCTTCTTCATATGGCGTTTCCGTTCCTCGATCGGCCCCGCCGGGGATCGGAGGGGCCGTGTAGTGGGAAGAAGAACGGCCTGTGACGCTCCGTGGTTCCGTCTTCCCCTACGCCATTCGGTTACATCTGGGTCACTGTCCCCGCACGCCCCGTGCGGCACACACCCACGCGCTGACGGACCACCAGGTCAAGGGCGTGCTCAGGGGGTCGGTCGCCGTGGGAACCTGGCGTCGCGTCAGACTTCGGAGTCGCGTACCGGCAACTTGGGCCCCTGGTAGGCGAAGTGGCTTTCGCGGCCAATGGGAGGCCCCGTCCGCCGCACGTCAGTAGTTAGGTTAGCCTAACCAGCGAATCGCGGTGGTGATCTTCCCGCCACCGACGCCGCCCCGCGTGCGGAACGCCGACCCCGCACGACCCGCCCCGCACTCCGACCGAAGGGCCCCGCCATGCCGCGTGCTTCGCTCCCGCCTCCCGGTGGACCTGCCCCGGAGCGCGGGGCGCGAGGCGCGGGCGCCGACGGGCCGTGGGACCTCGCGGGCGGGGTGCGGGGGCCGGACCGCCTCCGGGAGCTGACCGCGATCGTGCTGGACACCCTGGACACCGGCGCGCGGACCCGGGGCGGGCCGTTGCCCGCCGGGGGCCCGGAGGCCGTATCACGGCTGACCGCCGCCCGCTGCACCCCGGTCCTGCCCGAGGAGGGGGTCGGTTCGGAGGCCGCGCTGAGGGACCTGGTCCGCGCGGTCACCGAGGGGGCCGCCGACCCGGCCGACCCGGCGTGCGTCGCCCATCTGCACTGCCCGCCGCTCGCCGTCGCCGTCGCGGCGGAGCTGGCGGGCGCGGCGCTCAACCCGTCCATGGACTCCTGGGACCAGGCGCCCGCCGCCGGAGTGATCGAGGAGCTGACCACCGCCGCGCTCGCCCGGCTCGTCCACCCGGCGGCGGCCGCCCCCGACGCGCTGATCACCAGCGGCGGGACGGAGTCCAACCTTGTCGCCCTGCTCCTCGCCCGGGAACGAGCGGCGGCGACCACACGCCCCCTGCGGGTGGTGACCGGGGCCAACGCCCACCACAGCGTCCACCGCGCCGCCTGGATGCTCGGGCTCCCCACCCCGGCCGTCGTCGCCTGCCGCGACGGCCGCGTCGACCCCGCCGCCCTCGACGGCACCCTCCTCGGGCTCGCCGGGGAACCGGTGCTGGTCGTCGCCACCGCCGGAACCACCGACGAGGGCCGGATCGACCCGCTCCCGGAGATCGCCCGCATCACCCGCAGATACGCCGCCGAACTGCACGTCGACGCGGCGTACGGCGGGCCCCTGCTGTTCAGCGACCGCCTCGCACCGCGCCTCGCCGGTCTTGAGCACGCCGTCTCCGTCACCTTCGACCTGCACAAGCTCGGTTGGCAGCCGGTCGCGGCCGGGGTGCTCACCGTCGCGGATACCGGCCGCCTGGCGCCCCTGTCCCTGCGTACCGACTACCTCAATGCCGACGACGACACCGAGGCCGGGCTCCCCGACCTGTTGGGCCGCTCGATCCGCACCACCCGACGCCCCGACGCCCTCAAGATCGCGGCCACCTTCCGGGCGCTGGGACGCCGGGGACTGGGCGAGCTGGTCGAGGCCTGCGTTCGTACGGCCCACGCGTTCGCCGACGCGATCGACGCCCGGCCCGCTCTGCGCCGCCGACCCGGTGAGATCGGCATCAGCACCGTACTGTTCCGCCCCGCCGTCGCCGACACGCTGCCCGACCGGGCCGGGGACGCCGTGGTCGCCGCCGTCCGCCGCACCCTGCTCGCCGAAGGGACCGCGGTGCTGGGCCGGGCGGTGGCACAGGACGACGACGGACACGCGCGGCTCTGGCTCAAGGCCACCCTGCTGCACCCGGACGCCGCCACGGCCGAACTGCTGCCGCTCCTCGATCTCGTCACGGACGCGGCGGAACGCGCCCTGGCAGAAAGCGTTCTGACGGAGAGCAGGGCGACGGAGGACCCCGCGGCGGACGGCGGGCCCGGGGGCGGCGGTAGCGGCGGCCCGGTGGCGGAAAGGCTGTCGCCATGACGCTGACGAAGCGGTCGACGAAGCAGTCGACGCAAGGGCTGACGAAACGTACGAACCTCGTGGGAGGAACCCGATGACGTCCGGACCGCGCACGCCACCGCTCGACCTGCTGGGAGTGGGCGCGGGCCCCTTCAACCTCTCACTCGCCGCGCTGGCCGACGGGGTACCCGGCCTGCGCAGCGCCTTCCACGAGCAGCGGGCCGCGTTCCAGTGGCACCCCGGGCTGCTCATCGAGGGGGCGACCCTGCAAGTACCCTTCCTCGCCGACCTGGTGAGCCTTGTCGAGCCCACCAGCCCCTGGTCCTACCTCAGTTACCTCAAGACCCGTCGTCGGCTCTTTCCGTTCTACTTCGCCGAGCGCTTCCACATCCACCGCTCCGAGTTCGACGCCTACCTGCGCTGGGTGAGCACCGAACTCCCCTCCACCCGCTTCGGGCACCGCGTGGACACGGTGTCCTGGGACGCCGGACAGGGGGCGTTCGCGGTGGAGTTCACCCGCTTCGGACCGGAGGGCGAGGCACCCGCGACCGGGCTCACCCATGCCCGTAACCTCGCCCTCGGCGTCGGGACCGCCCCGTACGTCCCCGAGCCGCTGCGGGCGCTGGCGTCGGACCCGGCGGCCCTCGTCTGCCACTCGGCGGACTACCTGGGCCTGCGCGAGAAGCTGCTGACCGCCCGGCACATCACCGTGGTCGGCTCCGGTCAGTCGGGCGCCGAAGTGCTGCTGGACCTGCTGCGCTCCCGGCCCGAGGGGGCGGAGGGCCTGACCTGGCTGGCCCGTACCCCGGCGTTCGCGCCCATGGAGTACAGCAAGATCGGCCTGGAGCAGTTCACCCCCGACTACACCCGCTACTTCCACGGGCTCCCGCAGGCCACCCGGGACCGGCTGCTGCCCCGCCAATGGCAGCTCTACAAGGGGGTCAGCGGGGACACGCTCGGGGACATCCACGACGAGCTGTACCGGCGCAGCCTCGGTGGCGACTGGCCCGACGTGACCCTCACCCCCGGCATCGAGGTCACCGGTGCGGCGGTCACCGGCGGACGCGTCGAACTGAGCGTCGAGCACGGCCAACAGGAGGCCCGGGGGCGGCTGACCACCGACGCGGTCGTCCTCGCCACCGGTTACCGGGAACGCCCCGTGGACACGCTGCTCGCCGCGCTCGACCCGTACATCGCCCGCGACCACGCCGGACGCCCCGAGGTGGACGAGGCCCAACGGCTGCTCCTGGCCCCGGAGATCACGGGTTCCGTCTTCGTACAGAACGCGGAGCGGCACACCCACGGGGTCGGGGCGCCCGACCTGGGCCTGGCCGCCTGGCGTTCCGCCGTGATCGTCAACGCGCTCACCGGCAAGGAGACGTACCCGCTGCCGGACCGGACGGCGTTCACCACGTTCGGCCTTGGCGCCGCGCAGGACCGTGGGGCAGACGGTGAGCGGATACCGCACGGGTCCGCCGGGGAGCGGCGGTAACGGTTCGAGGCCGTCAACGGTCGCGGGGGAATGGCGCTGGGCCGCGCGGTGGGGTGCACCGTGCGGCCCAGGTCCGGATCCGGGGTTGGGGTCCGGGTTGGTTGTGTGGGGGTCAGTTCTTGCGGGTG
>NZ_JBIWOX010000035.1:0-17559 GCF_044767975.1 Streptomyces sp. NPDC101181
GGGGGGGGGGGGGGGGGGGGGGGGGGGGGGGGGGGGGGGGGGGGGGGGGGGGGGCCCCCCCCCCCCCCCGGGGGGGGGGGGGGGGGGGGGGGGGGGGGCCCCCGGGGGGGGGGCCCCCCCCGGCCCCTCCCGGGTCGGAGTGTGCTCCGCTCAGAGCTTGGTGAGCTTGGAGTAGGGGCTCAGGATCCTTCCCTGGCGCCCCGAGAAGTCGATGAGGACCGCGTCGTTGTCGCCCTCGACAGCGAGAATCCTGCCGAGTCCGAACTGGTCGTGCGACACCCGGTCGCCCACATCGAAGCATTCGACCGGTGGGGCCTCCTGGGCCGGGCGGTTGAAGGGACTGGACGGCAGGTGACGCCGGGAGCCGGCTGACTGTTTCATCGTGTCGAGTATGCGCCCTGTAAAGGCCCGACGCCATGCCCGTCGGGCTCCGGGGTCCAGACGTGCCCGATTCGTCATCCGGCGAACGGCACGGCCGGTCAGCGCTTTCTACCGTCGCGGGCAGCGGTGTCGCGCGGAACACCGCGCCGGAAAGCCCCCCGAACGTGTGGCGGTTTCCTACGCCCGGCGCCCGCCGGACGGCGCGCCCCCGGGTCAGCCGCCCGCGCGCGACCGGGCCCGGAACGCCGCCTTACGGGCTTCCTTGGCGGCCTTCTTGTCGCTGTGCAGCCGCCCCATGGCCTCCAGGACGTCGGCGGTGGCCGGGTGGTCGACGCGCCAGGCCTCGTCGAAGAAGCCGCTGTGCTGCGCGGAGAGGCCCTCGACAAGACCCTGGAGCTCGTCCAGCTCGCCGTCCGCGTCCAGCTGCGCGGCGATGGTGTCGACGGCCAGCCAGAAGATCATGTCCTCCGGCGGGGCGGGGACGTCGGTCGCGCCGCGCTCCGCCAGCCAGACCCGGGCCAGGCCGCCCAGCTGGGGGTCGTCGAGCACCGCGCGTACGGCGGGCTCCGCCCCGGGTCCGGCCAGGGCGAGGGCCTGCTGACAGTGGAGGCGGCGCAGCGGGGCGCCCTCGTCGGCGCCCCGGGCGGCGGCCAGCAGCTCGGTGGCGGCGGCCACCGCCCCCTCGGGGCCGTACCCGGCGAGCCACAGCTCGACCTCGGTGCGGGCGGCGGACTCCGGGTAGTGGGCGATGCCGTCGAGGAGGGCGTCGGCCTTCTTGTCCGCGAGGTCCCCCACGGCGGGGGCGTCGAACCCGGCCTCCAGCATCAGCGACCGGATGCCGTAGAGGCCGAGGGGCGTGAGCCTGACCATGCCGTACCGGGTGACGTCCTCCTCGGCTCCCCCGCCGACAGCGGCGTCCACCGGCGTCTCGCCCTCTTCGGCCATCAACGCCTCGTCCACCGGCCGGTAGTCGACGATCCCGATGGGTTCGAGGAGCCGGAACTGGTCGTCCAGGCGCATCATCGCCTCCGACACCTGCTCCAGGATGTCGTCGGTGGGCTCGCCCATGTCGTCGGGGACGATCATCGACGCCGCGAGGGCGGGCAGCGGCACCGGCGCGTCGCCCGCGCCGTTGTCCGCGAGGGTGAGCAGGTAGAGATTGCCGAGGACGCCGTCGAGGAACTCCGCCTCGGCCTCCGGGTCCCAGTCCAGGGCGTCGAAGTCGATGGAGCCGTCCTCACCGACGAGGTCCGCGAAGTCGTCCAGGACCGGCGCGGTGGCGTCAGCGTGCACGGCGTCCAGCCCGTCGAGCCAGATGCCGAGGACGTCCTTCGGTGAGCCGGAGGTGAGCAGCGCCAGGTTCTCGCCGGTGGTGACGGTGCCCTCGGCGTCCTCGCCGCCCTCTTCGGGGTCGGTGACGTCCAGGAGCCCGGTGTCCACGGCGAGCCGCCAGGCCTCGCTGGCGTACGCCGCGCCGTCCTCGTCGGCCGCGAGCCCCAAGTGTTCGGCGGCGGCGGGGAGCTGTGCGTCGACGAGTTCACCGCCCGCGCCGACCCGGGTCCCGGCCCCGGCCCAGCGCGCCAGCCGGACGGCGCGGACGAACAGCGGAGCGGCGAGCGCGTCCCGTGCCAGTTCGGCCTCGGAGTTCAGCCGCACCGGCGGCAGGGAGGGACGCTCTGCGGACATCGGGGGTTCTCCTCGGTGCGTGCTCGGGTGCGTACGGAGTGCCTACGCGCTTCAGCCGCCCAAGCGTAGACGCATTTCACCGTCCGCCGCCCGGCGCCCGGTACCCGTCGCCCGGCGCGCTCCCACGCGCCCGCGCCGGGCCGCACGCCGGGCGCTGGAGCGGGACGGTTGACGTCCGCGCCGGTCGTCCCCGGCCGCTTGCGCACGCGCTCCCACGGCGGCCTCCGCGAGCGCCTGGAACGCCGGGTCCACCGGGGTGCGCCCATGACGGACGCGGCCCGGTGCGTCATCGAGGTCTCCACCGGGGCCCATGTCCACGGCGACCGCGGAGGCAGCCCGCCGACCGCGGGGCGGTCGACGGGCTGCGGGCGGCCTGCGGGGAACTCCTCGCGGCCTGAGGTTCGGCGCGGCCAGGGGCCCGGCTGGGCCGGAGGCTCAGTTGTGGGCGTGCAGGACCTCGTTCAGGCCGCCCCACACCGCGTTGTTCGGGCGGGCCTCGACCGTGCCGGTGACCGAGTTGCGGCGGAAGAGGATGTTGGAGGCGCCGGACAGCTCGCGGGCCTTGACGACCTGCCCGTCCGGAAGCGTGACGCGGGTGCCGGCGGTGACGTACAGCCCGGCCTCCACGACGCACTCGTCGCCGAGTGCGATGCCGACGCCCGCCTCCGCGCCGACCAGGCAGCGTTCGCCGATGACGATACGGACGTTGCCGCCGCCGGAGAGGGTGCCCATGGTGGACGCGCCGCCGCCGATGTCGGAGCCGTCGCCGACGACGACGCCCGCGGAGATCCGGCCCTCGACCATGGAGGTGCCGAGGGTGCCCGCGTTGAAGTTGACGAAGCCCTCGTGCATGACGGTGGTCCCGGCGGCGAGGTGCGCGCCGAGCCGGACCCGGTCGGCGTCGGCGATGCGGACGCCCTGGGGCGCCACGTAGTCCGTCATCCGCGGGAACTTGTCGACCGAGGTGACCTGGAGGTGCAGGCCCTCGGCGCGGGCGTTGAGGCGGACCCGCTCCAGGTCGTCGACGGCGACCGGGCCGAGCGAGGTCCAGGCGACGTTGGCGAGCAGCCCGAAGAGGCCGTCGAGGTTCTGGCCGTGCGGCCGGACGAGCCGGTGCGAGAGCAGGTGCAGCCGGAGGTAGGCGTCGTGCGCGTCGAGCGGCTTGTCGTCGAGCGAGGAGATGACCGTGGACACGGCGACGACCTCGACACCGCGCCGGGCGTCCACACCGATGGCCTTGGCGGCGCCCTCGCCGAGCCGGTTCACGGCCTCGTCCGGGGTGAGCCGCTGCGTTCCGGCGGGGCCGGGGTCGGCGGTCAGCTCGGGGGCGGGGAACCAGGTGTCGAGGACGGTGCCGTCACCGGCGACGGTCGCGAGGCCGGCGGCGACAGCGCCGGTGGTGCGGGCAGAACCCTGGGAAGTCGTGTCGGTCATGCACAGCAACCTAACCGGCCGGGGCCCGCTCGGGCGAACCGGTCTCAGCTTCCGGCCGCGCGCCGGTCCGGGGCCCCTCGCGGCCGCTCGCGCTCCCGGGCGCCCGGCCCGGCCCCGGCGACCCGCCCCAGCATCTCCCGGGCATGGTCCGCGTCGAATGTGCCGCCGGTCAGCAGGACCTGGAGGCAGATACCGTCCATCAGCGCGACCAGTGCCCGCGCGGTCTCCTCATCGGTGGTCCGGGACAGCACCTCGACGGCTTCCTCGGTCCACTCGGCGGCGACCGGGCGCAGCGCGGGGCGGCGCAGGGCCGCGAGATACAGCTCGTACTCCAGCTCGATCGCCCCGCGTTCGCCCGCGAACCACTGGCCGAGCAGCCGGGTCAGCTCCTCCGCGAGCTCCGCACCGGAGGCGGCCCCGCCCGGCGGGGGCGGCCCGGCGAGCACTTCGCTGCCGCGCAGGGCCTCGGCGAAGTTCTCGTTGCAGCGGCGCAGGGCGGCGATCAGGAGTTCGTCCAGCGAGCGGAAGTGGTACGTGGTCGAGCCCAGCGGCACGTCGGCCTCGGCGGCGACCCTGCGGTGGCTGAGCCCCGCTATGCCCTCGGCCGCGACCACGCTCAGCGCCGCGTCGATGATCCGGGCTCGCCGGCCGGGGTCGTACCGCCGGGCCATCAGTGCGCCCCGCCGAGGTTGAGCACGACGACCCCGGCGACGATCAGGGCGACCCCCGCGATCTTGACGAGGCTGCTGGACTCCCCGAGGAAGAGGATGCCGATGAGGGCGACGGCCGCGGTGCCGACGCCCGCCCAGATCGCGTACGCGGTGCCCACCGACAGCGTCTTGAGGGTCTGGGCGAGCAGGGTGAAGGCGACCAGATAGGCCACCGCGGTGCCGATCGAGGGCCAGAGCCGGGTGAACCCCTCGCTGTACTTCATGGCCGTCGTCCCGGCCACCTCGGCCGCGATGGCCGCGGCGAGTAGTCCGTATGCGTATCCCATGTGTACAAGCGTACACAACGTTGCGTACGCCCGTACATATCATCGGTCCGCACCGGGGCGCTACCGTGTCCCGACCAACGACGGTGACGACACGGAGCGGAGACGCGGTGGCGCAGGACGCAGGGTGGGGTGGCGGTCCCTACGGGGGCGCCCCTCACAACGGGGGACCCTTCCACGGGGGAGCGCACGGACCGGGCGGATGGCACGGGGGGTGGGCGCCCCCGAAGCCGGGGGTGATACCCCTGGCGCCGCTGAGGATCTCCGACATGCTCAGCGGCGCCTTCGCGACGCTCGGGCGCTACTGGAAGCCGCTGGTCGGGGTGGCACTCACCCTGTTCGGCGCCGCGACGCTGGTGATGGGCGCGGCGGTGGCCGTCGCGTTCGCCGCGCTGGCCGCCGAGTGGGACACCCTGACGTCCTCGTCGCACTCCCCCGGCGCCTCGGAACTGGTCCCGTTCGGCGTCGCCTTCGGGGCGCTGATGCTGCTCGGCGTGATCGTGTACCTGCTGGCGTCGGCCGTCGTCCAGGCGGCGGTGCCGGTGGTCCTCCAGGAGGCGGTCCTGGGCCGTCCGATCCGCTTCGGCGCGGTGTGGAGCCGGGCCTGGTCGCGGGTCTGGGCGATGATCGGCACGGTGTTCCTGGTGGGCCTCATCGGGTTCGTCCCGATGGCGCTCTTCCTGGCCGCCTTCGTCGGCCTGATGGTCTACCTGGCCTCGATGGGCGACGCGGACGGGGTACTGCCGCTGATGTGGATCGGCGTCGTCGGCACCCTGGCCGTCGGGCCGGTCGCGGTGTGGCTCTGGGTGAAGTTCTCCCTCGCGCCGACCACCGTGATCTTCGAGGAGCAGCGCCCGGCGGCGGCTCTGCGGCGCTCCGCCCACCTGGTGCGCGACAGCTGGTGGCGGGTCTTCGGCGTGACCCTGCTCGCCTACACCCTGGCCTCGATGATCGGCTACATGATCCAGTTGCCGTTCCAGCTGGCCGGTATGCTCCCGGGCATCTTCGACCCCGCCGACACGGGGTCCGGGCCGAGCGGCGGTGAGCTGATCGCGCTGTTCGGCGGCCTCTTCGCGCTCTCGCTGGTCAGCCAGCTGATCGCGCAGCTCTTCTCATCGGTCTTCCCACCGCTGGTGGTGGGCCTGCTGTACGTGGACCGGCGCATCCGCACCGAGAACCTGGCCCCGGTCCTGGCCGAGGCGGCGGCACGGACGCTGCCCGAGCAGTACGGCCCGCCGCCGCCCGCCCACGGCTAGCGCGGCCCCGCGGGCGATCCGCCCTCAGTCGGTCAGGGTCCGCTTCGGGCGCAGGACGCAGAACTCGTTGCCCTCGGGGTCGGCCAGCACCACCCAGGTGCTGTCCGGCCCCTGGCCGACGTCCACCCGCCGGGCGCCCAGCGCGATGATCCGCTCGACCTCGGCGTCCCGGTCGTCCGGGGTCAGATCGAGGTGCAGCCGGTTCTTGGCGGTCTTGCCCTCCGGCACCGGGAGGAAGCACATGCCCGGCAGCGCGGTCTCGTGCGCGCCGATGACGATCTCCTCCTCGTCCTCGAAGAGGACCTTCCAGTCCAGCACCGCGCTCCAGAAGCGGGCCATGAGCGGCAGGTCGTGGGCGTCGACGGCGATGTGGTACAGAGAGACGGCCATGCCCGCCAGTATGCCTGGCGGGCATGGCCGTCACCTCGGGGCGCAGCGGTGCGTCAGACGTTGAACCCCAGCGCGCGGAGCTGCTCGCGTCCGTCGTCGGTGATCTTGTCCGGGCCCCACGGCGGCATCCAGACCCAGTTGATCCGCAGCTCGTTGACGATGCCGTCCGTCGCGGACTTCGCCTGGTCCTCGATGACGTCGGTCAGCGGGCAGGCCGCGGACGTCAGGGTCATGTCGAGGGTGGCGATGTTGGCGTCGTCGATGTGGATGCCGTAGATCAGGCCCAGGTTGACGACGTCGATCCCCAGTTCGGGGTCGACGACGTCGTAGAGCGCCTCGCGGACCTCCTCCTCGGAGGCCGGTTTCATGGTCGCGGTCTCGTTGTCGCTCATGCGGTCTTCCCTTCGGACAGCGCCTTGGCCGTCGCGTCCTTCCACGCCATCCAGCTCAGCAGCGCGCACTTGACGCGGGCGGGGTACTTGGAGACACCGGCGAACGCGACGGCGTCCTCCAGGATCTCCTCCATCGCGTCGTCCGGCTCGAGCTGTCCCTTGGACTGCATCAGCTCCAGGAAGGCGTCCTGGATCCGCCGCGCCTGGGACAGCTCCTTGCCGACGAGCAACTCGTTCAGCACGGAGGCGGAGGCCTGGCTGATGGAGCAGCCCTGGCCCTCGTAACTCACGTCGGCGACGGTCTCGCCGTCGTACTTCACCCGGAGCGTGATCTCGTCACCGCACGTGGGATTGACATGGTGCACCTCGGCGTCGCCGTCCCGCAGGCCACGCCCGTGGGGGTGCTTGTAGTGGTCCAGGATCACTTCCTGGTACATGGAATCCAGCTTCACCGTTGCGCCCTCAGCCGAAGAAGTTCCGGACGTGCTCCAGACCGTCCACCAGGGCGTCGACCTCGGCGGGCGTGGAGTACAGATAGAACGACGCTCGCGTCGTCGCGGGAATTCCGTACCGCAGGCAGACCGGCCGCGCGCAGTGGTGGCCGACCCGGACGGCGATGCCCTGCTCGTCGAGGACCTGGCCCACGTCGTGCGGGTGGATGTCGCCGAGCGTGAAGGAGATCGCCGCGCCGCGGTCCTCGGCCGTCGCCGGACCGATGATCCGCAGGTCGGGGACGCCCAGAAGACGCTCCACCGCGTACCCGGTGATGGCCTTCTCGTGGGCGTGGATCTTCTCCATGCCGATCGAGGAGAGGTAGTCCACGGCCGCGCCGAGGCCGACGGCCTGGGCGATCGGGGGCGTACCGGCCTCGAACTTGTGCGGCGCGGGGGCGTAGGTGGACGAGTGCATCGACACGGTCTCGATCATCTCGCCGCCGCCGAGGAACGGCGGCAGGTCCTCCAGCAGCTCCTGCCGTCCCCAGAGCACGCCGATGCCGGTCGGGCCGACCATCTTGTGGCCGGTGAAGGCCACGAAGTCGGCTTGGAGCGCCTGCACGTCGAGCACCATGTGCGGGGCCGCCTGCGAGGCGTCGATGCAGACCAGCGCGCCGACCTGCTGGGCGCGGCGGATGATCTGCTCGACCGGGTTGACCGTGCCCAGGATGTTGGAGACCAGCGTGAAGGAGACGATCTTCGTCTTCTCGGTGATGATCTCGTCGATGTTCGACAGGTCCAGGCGGCCGTCGTCGGTGATGCCGAACCACTTCAGCTTCGCACCGGTGCGCTGCGCGAGCAGCTGCCACGGCACGATGTTGGAGTGGTGCTCCATCTCCGTGGTGACGATCTCCGTCTCACGGTCCACCCGGTAGGGCTCGTCCGCCCAGCCGAGCATGTTCGCCACGAGGTTCAGCGACTCCGAGGCGTTCTTCGTGAAGATCACCTCGTCGCGGCTGGGTGCGTTGATGAAGGCGGCGACCTTGTCGCGGGCGCCCTCGTACAGCGCGGTGGCCTCCTCGGCGACCGTGTAGACACCGCGGTGCACGTTCGCGTTGTGGCGCTCGTAGTACGCGTTGAGGGCGTCGAGGACCTGGCGCGGCTTCTGCGAGGTGGCCGCGGAGTCCAGGTAAACGATCTTCTTGCCGTCGTGGACCGTGCGATCCAGGAGCGGGAAGTCCTTGCGGATCGCCTCGGTGTCGAGGAGGCCGGTGAGCCCCTGTCGGGCGTCAGTCACGCTGAAGCGCCACCCTTCGTGTATGCCTCGTAGCCCTCGTTCTCCAGCTGGTCGGCCAGCTCGGCGCCGCCGGAGGCGGCGATGCGGCCGCCCGCGAAGACGTGCACGAAGTCGGGCTGGATGTACTTGAGGATACGGGTGTAGTGGGTGATCAGCAGGGTGCCGACCTCGCCGGTGGAGCGGACCCGGTTGACGCCCTCGGAGACGGTCTTGAGCGCATCGACGTCGAGGCCGGAGTCGGTCTCGTCCAGGACGGCGATCTTCGGCTTGAGGAGCTCCAGCTGGAGGATCTCGTGGCGCTTCTTCTCACCGCCGGAGAAGCCCTCGTTGACGTTGCGCTCGGCGAAGGAGGGGTCCATCTGGAGTCCGGCCATCGTCTCCTTGACCTCCTTGACCCACGTCCGCAGCTTGGGGGCCTCGCCGCGGACGGCGGTGGCGGAGGTGCGCAGGAAGTTGGAGACCGAGACGCCGGGGATCTCGACCGGGTACTGCATGGCGAGGAACAGGCCGGCGCGGGCCCGCTCGTCGACGGACATCTCCAGGACGTCCTCGCCGTCCAGGGTGACCGTACCGCTGGTGATCGTGTACTTGGGGTGACCCGCGAGGGAGTACGCGAGGGTGGACTTGCCGGACCCGTTGGGGCCCATGATGGCGTGGGTCTCGCCCTGCTTGACGGTCAGGTCGACGCCCTTGAGGATCTCCTTCGTGGCGTTGTCGGCCTCGACGGTGACGTGCAGGTCGCGGATTTCAAGCGTTGCCATGGGTGACTCAGGACTCCTGGGTGACGGAGACGAGCACATCGTCCCCTTCGATCTTTACGGGGTATACGGGGACGGGGCGCGTCGCGGGAAGGCCGGACGGCTTGCCGGTGCGGAGGTCGAACGACGATCCGTGCAGCCAGCACTCGATCGCGCAGTCCTCCACCTCGCCCTCCGAGAGGGAGACGTTCGCGTGCGAGCAGATGTCGTTGATCGCGAACACCTCGCCCTCGGTGCGGACGACGGAGACGGGTGTGCCGTCGAGCTCCACCCGCCGGGGGGTGTCGTCCTCCAGCTCACTCAGCGCACAGGCTTTGACGAAGGCCATCAGACGGACGCCTTGAGCTCGGCCTCGATCTTCTCGATGAGCCGCTCCTCGACGTCCGGCAGGCCGATCTGCTGGACCAGTTCGGCGAAGAAGCCGCGCACGACGAGGCGGCGGGCCTCCTCGGCCGGGATGCCGCGGGACTGGAGGTAGAACAGCTGCTCGTCGTCGAAGCGGCCGGTCGCCGAGGCGTGTCCGGCGCCGACGATCTCGCCGGTCTCGATCTCCAGGTTGGGTACGGAGTCGACCCGGGCGCCGTCGGTGAGGACGAGGTTCCGGTTCATCTCGTAGGTGTCGGTGCCCTCGGCCGCGGCCTGGATGAGGACGTCGCCGATCCAGACGGCGTGCGCGCCGTCGCCCTGGAGGGCGCCCTTGTACACCGCGTTGGACTTGCAGTGCGGGGTGTTGTGGTCGACCAGGAGGCGGTGCTCCTGGTGCTGGCCCTTGTCGGTGAAGTACAGGCCGAACAGCTCGGCCTCGCCGCCGGTGGCCGCGTAGGCGACCCGCGGGTGCAGCCGCACGACGTCGCCGCCGAAGGTGACGACGATCGACTTGAACGAGGCGTCCCGGCCGACCAGCGCGTTGTGCTGGCCGACGTGGACGGCGGTGTCGTCCCAGTCCTGGACGGAGACGACCGTGAGCTTCGCGCCGTCGCCGAGGACGTAGTCGACGTTGGCGGCGAGCACCGCGTCACCGGTGTGGTCGATGACGACGACGGCCTCGGCGAACGCGCCCAGCTCGATGAGCTGGTGGCCGAAGGCGGTGCCGCCCTCGCCGTGCACGGCGATCCGGATCGGCTCGGTGAGCACGGCGTCCTTGGCGACGGTGACGACCGAGGCCTGCTCGAAGGAGCTGTAGGCCTGGGCGGCGACCCGGTCCACCGGGGTGCCCGCCCTGCCGAGCCGGGCGTCGTCGCGGCCGACGGTCTCGACGGTGACGCCCTCGGGGGTCTCGATCGCGACCTTCACCCCGCTGCCCGTGGCGACGGCGGTGCCGTCGTGCAGCCCGCGCAGCCGCTCCAGCGGCGTGAAGCGCCACTCCTCCTCACGGCCGTGCGGGACGGGGAAGTCCGCGACGTCGAAGGAGGGGGGTGCGCTCATGCGGGTGGCGACGGTCGACTCGGCGGCGACCGCGATGGAGCCGGCGGTGGTGGAACCCACCGGAGTGTTCTGAGCCTCAGCCATGGCTGTCGTAGTGCTCGCTTTCTCAGTCAAGAAGGGGTGCGGTTCGGTGGGGCGGGGACGGCCGCGGACGGCCGTCCCCGGGGTCCGGGAGGGACCTAGCCGACCGAACCCTCCATCTGCAGCTCGATCAGCCGGTTGAGCTCCAGGGCGTACTCCATCGGCAGCTCCTTGGCGATCGGCTCGACGAAGCCGCGCACGATCATCGCCATGGCCTCGAACTCGGTGAGTCCGCGGCTCATGAGGTAGAAGAGCTGGTCCTCGGAGACCTTGGAGACGGTCGCCTCGTGGCCCATCGACACGTCGTCCTCACGGACGTCGACGTAGGGATAGGTGTCCGAGCGCGAGACGGTGTCCACCAGCAGAGCGTCGCAGAGGACGTTGGACTTCGCGCCCGGTGCGCCCTCGCCGATCTCGATCAGTCCGCGGTAGGAGGTACGGCCGCCGCCTCGCGCCACCGACTTGGAGACGATGTTGGAGGAGGTGTTCGGGGCCATGTGGACCATCTTGGCGCCGGCGTCCTGGTGCTGGCCCTCGCCCGCGAAGGCGATGGACAGGGTCTCGCCCTTGGCGTGCTCGCCCATGAGGTAGACCGCGGGGTACTTCATGGTGACCTTGGAGCCGATGTTGCCGTCGACCCACTCCATGGTCGCGCCCTCGTAGGCCACGGCCCGCTTGGTGACCAGGTTGTAGACGTTGTTCGACCAGTTCTGGATGGTCGTGTAGCGGCAGCGGCCGCCCTTCTTGACGATGATCTCGACCACGGCGCTGTGCAGCGAGTCCGAGGAGTAGATCGGGGCGGTGCAGCCCTCGACGTAGTGGACGTAGGCGTCCTCATCGACGATGATCAGCGTCCGCTCGAACTGGCCCATGTTCTCCGTGTTGATACGGAAGTAGGCCTGGAGCGGGATGTCCACGTGGACGCCCTTGGGGACGTAGATGAACGAGCCGCCGGACCACACGGCCGTGTTCAGCGAGGCGAACTTGTTGTCGCCGACCGGGATGACGGTGCCGAAGTACTCCTTGAAGAGCTCCGGGTGCTCCTTCAGCGCGGTGTCGGTGTCCAGGAAGATGACGCCCTGCTCCTCCAGGTCCTCGCGGATCTGGTGGTAGACGACCTCGGACTCGTACTGTGCGGCGACACCGGCGACCAGGCGCTGCTTCTCCGCCTCGGGGATGCCGAGCTTGTCGTAGGTGTTCTTGATGTCCTCGGGCAGGTCCTCCCAGGAGGCCGCCTGCTTCTCCGTGGAGCGCACGAAGTACTTGATGTTGTCGAAGTCGATGCCCGACAGGTCCGAGCCCCAGCTGGGCATGGGCTTCTTGTCGAAGAGCCGCAGACCCTTGAGACGGAGCTTCAGCATCCACTCGGGCTCGTTCTTCTTCTCCGAGATGTCGCGGACGACAGCCTCGGAGAGACCGCGCTTGGCCGCCGCGCCTGCCGCGTCGGAGTCGGCCCAGCCGAATTCGTACGTGCCCAGACCCTCTAGTTCGGGGTGGGCAGTCTCCGTGGGGAGCGTCATGCGGGGTTCCTCCCGGCCGTGCTTGCAGATGCTGAATGGGTGGTCTTGGGCGGTGCCGCGTGACCACTGCGCGGCACGTAGGTCGTGCACACACCGTCGCCGTGGGCGAGGGTGGCCAGACGCTGCACATGGGTCCCGAGGAGGCTGGAGAAGAATTCCGTCTCCGCCTCGCACAGCTGTGGGAACTGCTCGGCGACGTGCGCCACCGGGCAGTGGTGCTGGCACAGCTGCTCGCCCTGCTGGGGGCCGGGCGCGCTTCGCGCCGTAGCAGCGTACCCGTCGGCGGTCAGGGCCCTGGCCAGCGCCTCGGTGCGGCGTTCGGGCTCCGCCGCCTCGACCGCGGCGCGGTACGCCTCGCCCATCGCGGCCATCCGGGCGCGGGCGAAGGCGATGATCGCCTCGTCGCCCCCGGACTGGGCGATGAAGCGCAGGGCGTCGGCGGCCAGCTTGTCGTAGGACTGGTCGAAGGCGTCCCGGCCGCAGTCCGTGAGGGCGAACACCTTGGCGGGCCTGCCGCGGGTCCGTGCCCCGTAGACCCGCTGTTCCCGGGCCTCGACGACGTCGTCGGAGACGAGGGCGTCGAGGTGGCGGCGGACGGCGGCCTGGGTGAGGCCGACGCGCCCGGCCAGATCGGCGACGGTGGAGGGGCCGTGGTCCAGGATGGAGCGCGCGACCCGGTTGCGCGTCGAGCGCTCACCGGTCGCGAGGTCCTCCTGGGGAGCCCGTCCGTCGTATTTCACAACACCATTGTTGCGTAATTCATTCGGCCCTGACAACCACGGTCCGAAACGATCAACGGTGTGGTTCGTCACTTAGGGTTACCTAATCTGCCCCCGGGGCCGGGCCCGGCGCAGGCCCTGCCTAGACTTCCCTGCCATGGAGAGAGAGCCCGTCGTACAGGTCACCGGCCTGGTGAAGCGGTACGGCGCGAAGACCGCGGTCGACGGCCTCGATCTGGTGGTCGGGACCGGCGCGGTGACGGCCGTGCTCGGCCCGAACGGCGCCGGGAAGACCACCACGATCGAGACCTGCGAGGGCTACCGCCGCCCCGACGCGGGCACCGTGCGGGTCCTGGGACTCGACCCGGTCGCCGACGCGCGGCGGCTGCGCCCCCGGATCGGGGTGATGCTCCAGTCCGGCGGCGTCTACTCCGGCGCGCGGGCCGAGGAGATGCTCCGCCACATGGCGAAGCTGCACGCCCACCCCCTGGACGTGGACGCCCTGATCGAGCGCCTGGGCCTCGGCTCCTGCGGCCGCACGGCCTACCGGCGGCTCTCCGGCGGCCAGCAGCAGCGGCTCGCCCTCGCCCTGGCCGTCGTGGGACGGCCCGAGCTGGTGTTCCTGGACGAGCCGACCGCGGGCCTGGACCCGCAGGCCCGCCGCTCCACCTGGGACCTGGTCCGCGAACTGCGCGGCGACGGGGTCTCCGTGGTCCTCACCACCCACTTCATGGACGAGGCCGAGACGCTCGCCGACGACGTGGCGATCATCGACGCGGGCCGGGTCGTCGCCCAGGGCACCCCGGAGCAGCTCTGCCGGGGCGGGGCGGAGAACACCCTGCGCTTCACCGGCCGCCCGGGGCTCGACCTGGGCTCGCTGGTCAAGGCGCTGCCCGACGGCTCCGAGGCGGCCGAGCCGCTGCCGGGGACGTACCGCGTCTCCGGCAGCATCGACCCGCAGCTCCTGGCCACCGTCACCTCCTGGTGCGCCCAGCACGGGGTGATGCCCGAGGGCATCTCCGTGGAGCGGCACACCCTGGAGGACGTCTTCCTCGAACTGACCGGCAAGGAGCTGCGCGTATGAGCGCCGGTACGTACACCCCGCGCCCCGGCGCCGCCCCGCTCCCCCGGATGATCGCCGCGCAGACCGCACTGGAGACCCGGATGCTGCTGCGCAACGGCGAGCAGCTGCTGCTGACGGTGATCATCCCGGCCCTGCTGCTGGTGCTGTTCAGCGCGGTCGACATCGTGGACACCGGCCCGGGCGCGTCGGTCGACTTCCTGGCCCCGGGCGTCCTCGCGCTCGCCGTGATGTCCACCGCCTTCACCGGCCAGGCCATCGCCACCGGTTTCGAGCGCCGCTACGGGGTCCTCAAGCGGCTCGGGTCCTCCCCGCTGCCGCGCTGGGCGCTGATGACCGCGAAGACGCTGTCGGTGCTGGTCACCGAGGTGCTCCAGATCGCGCTGCTGACGGCGATCGCCTTCGCCCTGGGCTGGTCGCCCGGGGGCGGCCCGCTCTCCGTGCTGCTGCTCCTGGCGCTCGGGACCGCCGCGTTCTCCGGGCTGGGGCTGCTGATGGCCGGGACGCTGAAGGCCGAGGCGACGCTCGCCGCCGCCAACCTGGTGTTCCTGCTGCTGCTGGTCGGCGGCGGGGTGATCGTGCCGCTGGAGAAGTTCCCGGACGCGGTGCGGTCGGCGCTGGAGCTGCTGCCCGTGTCGGCGCTCTCCGAGGGGCTGCGGGACGTGCTCCAGCACGGCGGGCCGATGCCGTGGGCCCAGGCCGCGGTCCTCGCGGTGTGGGCGGTGCTGGGGCTGGGCGCGGCGGCGAAGTTCTTCCGCTGGGAGTAGGCCGGGGGCGGGTCCTCGTACGGCCCCTTGCGGGGATCTTCCCGGGCAAACACCCTCGGACCCACCCCTCGTGAAATCATGCACAAGCACCGTCCTACGATGGTCCGCGTGGAAACCCCCATCACTGCCATCGCCAGGCGCTGGACGCCGTCCACCGGAGTGGTGAAGCGTGCCGCGCTCTCCGCCGTCGCGATGAGCGTCTTCATCATCGTGACCGGCGGTGCCGTACGGCTGACCGGTTCGGGACTCGGCTGCGACACCTGGCCCAAGTGCACCGACGACAGTCTGTTCGCCACGCCCGAGCAGGGTCTGCACGGCGCGATCGAATTCGGCAACCGGATGCTGACGTACGTCCTGTCGGCGGCCGTCGGCTGGACGATCGTCGCCGTCAGCTGCCTCAAGCCGCGGCGCCGCAAGCTCACCCGGCTGGCCTGGTCGCAGTTCTGGATCGTCCTGGGCAACGCCGTCCTGGGCGGCATCACCGTCTGGGCGGGCCTCAACCCGTGGACGGTGGCCGGGCACTTCCTGCTCGCCAACGCGCTCCTCGCGGTCACCGTCATCACCTGGGTGCGGGTCGGCGAAGGTGACGGGCCGCCGCGCCCGCGCGCTCCGCTGCCGGTGCGGCGTCTCGCCTGGGCGATCCTCGCGACCACCGTGGTCCTGATCGTGCTGGGCACCACGGTGACGGGCTCCGGCAAGCACGCGGGCGACAGCAGCGACGTACCGCGGATGCCGTGGGACTGGTCGGCGGCCGCCCATGTGCACGCCGTCTCCGCCTGGGTGGTCTGCGCCCTGGCCATCGCGATGTGGCTGGCCCTGCGGGTGGTCGACGCACCCGCCGACACCCGGGCCCGCTCCCGCGACCTGCTGGTCGTGCTGCTCGCCCAGGGCGCGATCGGTTACGTCCAGTACTTCAGCGACGTCCCCGAGATCCTGGTGGGCATCCACATGTTCGGCTCGGCCATCATGTGGATCGCGGTGCTCCGCCTGGTCCTGAGCATGCGCGAGCGCGGCGACGACGGGTCCGTTCCGCTGCCCGGCCCGTCCGCCGAGCGGGCCGGGACGGCGTCGGCGACGGCCGTCTGAGCACCCCGCACGCCACCCGAGGGGGCGACGGGCCGGCGCCCGTCGCCCCTCGGCCGTACCAGGGCCCCTCACCCCAGCCCGTACACCCGGCGCGCGTTGCCCGAGGCGATCATGGCGGCGACCCGCGCCGCGTCGCTCCGGGTCCACGCGCCGTCCGCCACCCAGTCCCCCAGCACCCGCCCCAGCGCCTCGCGGAACTGCCGCGCGCCCACCAGGTGCAGCTCCGGCAGCCCCTGGGCCCCGCTGGAGAACAGCAGCTTGCCGAACGGCGCGAGCTCCAGGATCTCCGCCAGCACCCCGGCCGCCCGCGCCCCGGTCCGCGCGGGCACGGTCCCCAGGTCCGCGTAGACGTGCGGATGCCGGTCGGCCAGCGCGGCGGCCTGCCGGTGGTAGGGGTAGCCGTGCAGCAGGACCAGGTCGCAGCCGTGGCCCTCGGTGGCCGCGGCGAAGTCCGCGAGGCGGGCCGGGCCCCCCGGCCCCGCCCGCAGCTGGAGGGGCAGCCCGCAGGCCACCGCGCTCCACCGCAGATGGTCCAGCAGCTCCGGCTCGGCGGGCGCCCCGCCGCCCTCGCCCCGGCTCCCCTCGCCCCGGCGGACGGCCCGGCGCTCCGCCTCCCGCCGGGCGAGCCAGCGCCCGGCCGCCGCCCGCACCCGGACCGGGCCTGGCGGCTCGGGCGCGGCGGGGCGGACGTCCGGGGCGCGGGTGACGGAGGTGAACGCGACGGCCGACGAGGCGGCGGCGTGCACGGCCTCGCCGAGGTTGGCCAGGAAGGCGTCGACGGTCCCGGAGGTGTCGGCGACCTGTTCGGCCAGGATCTCCAGGCGGACGATCTCGCGGGCCTCGGACCCGGCCGCCGAAGCCATCTCGGCGGGGCCCGTAAGGTCGCCGGGGAGGCCGGTGTCGAGGAGGTGGGCGGAGACGCCGGTGGCGCGCAGCAGCCGCCGGGCGGTCTCGGCGACCCCCAGCTCTCGGCGGCGGGCCAGATAGCGGGCGGGCGGGCAGTGCGGTTCCAGGCCCAGCAGGGGCGGGCACCAGCGGCGCACGGCGAAGCCGGTCTGGGTGTCGAAGAAGGTGGTGCCGGGGGCGGCCGGGGCCCGGGCGGCGGTGAGCCGGGCCTCGAAGGTGCCGAGACCCAGCTCGGTACGGAGGATGCCGTGGCAGTTCTGGTCGACCAGGTCGGCCACGGGCACGGGGTCGGTCATCCGGGGCTCCCTGCGACGGCGTGCGTGTGCACGGCCTAACGGGTGAGCCCCGGGTCAGGTGTTGCCCGGGTGCCGAGCCGGACGCCCCTGGGGCGGGCGGGTGCCCCTCAGCTCCCGTTGGAGGGGCCGCCGATCTGCGATCCGGCCATCCGGGACCACTCGTAGGGGCCGGTGCGGACCTTCAGCGCGAACTCGCCGTCGAACGCCGCGTGCAGCGTGATGCCCGACTTCTCCGCCGCGCTCCGGGCGACGGCGTAGGTGGGGGCGACGAGGTCGCCCCAGGCGCCGTCCTCACCGACCAGGACGATCCGGGCGCCGGCCTGGCCGATGTAGGCGAGCTGCCCCTCCGCGCCGCCGTGCTCCTTGGCGAAGGAGCCGATCTCGCGGGCGAGCTTCGCCGCCGTGCGCTCGGCGCGCGCCGCCTTCCGGGCCTCGGTGCGCGAGGTCTGCCCGGTGTCTGCCGCTTCTGCTGCCTTCTCTGCCATGGACAGGATGCTACCGATCGGTAGATCAACGGGCGACGGGCGGGGGGGGGGGGGGGGGGCCCCCCGCCCCCCCCCCCCCCCCCCCCGGGGGGGGGCCGGGGGGGGGGGGGGCCCCCCCCCCCCCGCCCCCCCCGGGGGGCCAAGTGGTTTGGACACGGGGGGACCCCACCC
>NZ_JBIWOX010000036.1:0-17324 GCF_044767975.1 Streptomyces sp. NPDC101181
GGGGGGCGGGCCCCCCCCCCCGGGGGGGGGGCGCCGCCCCCCCGGGGGGCCCCGCCCCCCCCGCCGCCCCCCCCCCGGGGGGGGGGGGCGCCGCCCCCCCCCCCCCACCCCGGTCAACCGTAGTACCCGCTCCGGGGCTACTCGCCCGCGCCCGTCCGCCGGGCGACGGCGGCCTTGACCAGGCCCGCGAAGAGCGGGTGCGGGCGGGTCGGGCGGGAGCGCAGCTCCGGGTGCGCCTGGGTGGCGACGAGGTAGGGGTGGACCTCGCGCGGGTACTCGACGTACTCGACGAGCTTGTTGTCCGGGGAGGTGCCGGAGAAGACCAGTCCGGCCTTCTTCTCCAGCTCGGCGCGGTAGCCGTTGTTGACCTCGTAGCGGTGGCGGTGGCGCTCCTCGACGTACGGCTCGCCCGCGTACGCCTCGCGCACCAGGGAGCCCTCGGCCAGCTTCGCCGGGTAGAGGCCGAGCCGCATGGTGCCGCCGAGGTCGCCCGCGCCCTCGACGTACGCCAGCTGCTCCTCCATGGTCGAGATGACCGGGTGGGAGGTGGCGGCGTCGAACTCGGTGGAGTTGGCGTCGGGGATCTCGGCGAGGTTGCGCGCCGCCTCGATGACGATGCACTGGAGACCCAGGCAGAGGCCGAGGAGGGGGACCTTGTTCTCCCGGGCGTAGCGGATGGCGCCGACCTTGCCGTCGACCCCGCGCTCGCCGAAGCCGCCGGGGATGAGGATGCCGTCGACGTCGCCCAGGTGCTCGGCGGCGCCCGCGGCGGTGCGGCAGTCGTCGGAGGTGACCCACTTGACCGTGACCCGGGCCTTGTTGGCGAAGCCGCCGGCGCGCATCGCCTCGGTGACCGAGAGGTAGGCGTCGGGCAGGTCGATGTACTTGCCCACCAGCGCGACGGTGACCTCGTGGTCGGGGTTGTGCACGCGGTCCAGCAGGTCGTCCCAGGTGGTCCAGTCGACGTCCCGGAAGGGCAGGTCGAGCTTGCGCACGACGTAGGCGTCCAGGCCTTCGGTGTGCAGCACCTTGGGGATGTCGTAGATGGACTTGGCGTCGATCGCGGCGACCACGGCGGCCTCGTCGACGTCGCACATCAGCGAGATCTTGCGCTTGATGGAGGTGGGCACGTCGCGGTCGGCGCGCAGCACGATCGCGTCGGGCTGGATGCCGATGTTGCGCAGGGCGGCGACCGAGTGCTGGGTGGGCTTGGTCTTCAGCTCGCCGGAGGGGCCGATGTAGGGCAGCAGCGAGATGTGCACGACGAAGACGTTGTCCCGGCCGACCTCGTGGCGGACCTGGCGGACGGTCTCCAGGAACGGCAGGGACTCGATGTCGCCGACCGTGCCGCCGACCTCGGTGATGACGACGTCGACGTCGTCGGTGGCCATGCGGCGGATGCGGTGCTTGATCTCGTTGGTGATGTGCGGGATGACCTGGACGGTGTCGCCCAGGTACTCCCCGCGCCGCTCCTTGGCGATGACCTGGGAGTAGACCTGACCGGTCGTCACGTTGGCGGAGCCGTCGAGGTCGACGTCGAGGAAGCGCTCGTAGTGGCCGATGTCCAGGTCGGTCTCGGCGCCGTCGTTGGTGACGAACACCTCACCGTGCTGGAAGGGGTTCATCGTGCCGGGGTCGACGTTGAGATAGGGGTCGAGCTTCTGCATGGTGACCCGCAGGCCGCGCGCCTTGAGCAGGGCACCCAGGCTGGAGGCAGTCAGACCCTTGCCGAGGGAGGAGGCGACACCCCCGGTGACGAAGATGTGCTTGGTCGTCGTGGATGTGGGCTGCATAGCCAAAGGGGGCTCCCGTGGTCGCGGTTCTGAGGTGCGTACCGGCCGCCGAACCGGAGATTCCGGGGGTGCCGTCGCTGCGGTTCGGGGGGCTCGTCCGCTGTCGGGGACGACCACCGGTCCACGGGCTACCAGGGTAACAGCGACGGGGGGAGGCTGCTTCCGGCCACACCCTGCACAGCAGCCTCACATCATCCCCCCAGTGGTTTCACGCCCCACCCGATCAGCTCAGAGATGTTGCGGGGACGGTCGCGCGGATCTTCGCGGTGCGTCGTATCCTGCTCAAACACTCGCTGCCGAGACGGCCGGGCGGCGGCACCACCCAGGCCGCCCACCGGTACAGGACTCGTCGGATCTTCCCGGGTGAAAGACCCTACGACCCCCTTGACCCGCAGTAAGCGCCCCTTGACGGGGCGACATGGCCGTTCGACTGGAGACGCACGTGGCCGGGCGCATCGAGGATTACGCACTCATCGGAGACATGCAGACCGCGGCACTGGTCTGCCGGGACGGTACGGCCGACTGGCTGTGCCTACCCCGGTTCGACTCGCATGCCGTCTTCGCCGGACTGCTGGGCACCGAGGAGCACGGCTTCTGGCGGCTGGGGCCGGCGAGAGCGGAGGGAGCCGAGCCACCCAGCGCCGACCGGCGGCGGTACCGCGGGGACTCCCTCATCCTGGAATCGGAGTGGGACACCCCGCGCGGCACGGTACGTGTGACTGATTTCATGCCCCCGCGTGACGGGGCGCCGCAGCTCATCCGCATCGTGGAAGGCGTCAGCGGCCGGGTGCCGATGCGCTCGGAGCTGCGCATGAGGTTCAGCTACGGCCGGGTGACGCCGTGGGTGCACAAGGTCGACAACCGTACGGTCGCGGTCGCCGGACCGGACTCGGTCTGGCTGGACACCGAGGCGGAGACGTACGGCCGGAATCTGACCACGTATTCCGACTTCACGGTGGCCCCCGGCGACCGGGTGGCGTTCACGATCAGCTGGCAGCCCTCGCACCACGAGCCTCCCGCGCTCCCCGAGCCGGAGAACTCGCTGACGGCGACGGAGAACTTCTGGCGCGAGTGGGTCGAGCAGTGCACGTACCACGGCCCCTACCGGGAGGCCGTCGTCCGCTCCCTGATCACCCTCAAGGCCCTCACCTACGCCCCGACCGGCGGCATCGTCGCGGCGCCGACCACCTCGCTGCCCGAGGAGATCGGGGGCGTACGGAACTGGGACTACCGCTACACCTGGCTGCGGGACGCCGCGATCACCCTCTCCTCGCTGCTGCGCACGGGATACCGCGAGGAGGCCCGCGCCTGGCGCGAGTGGCTGCTGCGGGCGGTGGCGGGCGACCCGGAGAACCTCCAGATCATGTACGGCATCGCGGGCGAGCGGGAGCTGGGCGAGGCGGAGCTGGACTGGCTGCCCGGCTACGAGAACTCCTCCCCGGTCCGGGTCGGCAACGGCGCCGCCAACCAGCTCCAGCTGGATGTGTACGGCGAGGTCACCGAGGCGCTGCACCTGGCGCACATGACGGGACTGACCCGCAACGACTACGCCATGGGCCTCCAGCTCAAGCTGATCGAGTATCTGGAGAAGCACTGGGAGGAACCCGACGAGGGCATCTGGGAGGTGCGCGGCCCGCGCCGCCACTTCGTGCACTCCAAGGTGATGGCCTGGGTCGCGGTCGACCGGACGATCAAGCTGATCGAGTCGGGGGACGCGGACGGCCCGCTGGAGCGGTGGTACGAGCTGCGGGACGACATCCACCGGGACGTCTGCGAGCGCGGCTACGACAAGGAGCGCAACACCTTCACCCAGTCCTACGGGTCCAAGGAACTGGACGCCTCCCTGCTGCTCATCCCGCAGATGGGCTTCCTGCCGCCGGACGACAAGCGGGTCATCGGCACGATCGAGGCGATCCAGCGGGAGCTGTCCACGGAGGACGGCTTCATCCTGCGCTACCCCACCGAGGGTGAGGACGCGGGCGTCGACGGTCTGGAGGGCGACGAGGGCGCGTTCCTGGCCTGTTCGTTCTGGATGGCCGACGACCTCGCGATGATCGGCCGGGTCGACGAGGCGCGCCAGCTGTTCGAGAAGCTGCTGTCGCTCCGCAACGACCTGGGGCTGCTCGCGGAGGAGTGGGACTCGAACCTCCAGCGCCAGGTGGGCAACTTCCCGCAGGCGTTCAGCCATGTGCCGCTGATCGACACCGCGCTGCGGCTGACGGCGAGCGGCGCGTACGTGGGCTGACCCCGGCGTCCGGCCCGCCCCTGCGATGCGTGTCCCCCGTCCCGGGCGGTAGCGTCCCGAACAGGACGGCCGCCCGGGATCCGGGCGTGGCACAAGGGGAAGCGGGCCGGGTACGTGGAGAGGCACAGCGGGATCACCGTGCGGCGGGCGCTGGAGCTGCCGGGGCTGCGCGCCGGGCTCCCGGAGGTGGTGGCGGGCGCCGAGCGGCTGAACCGTACGGTCCGCTGGGTGCACGCGGGCGAGGTGCCGAACATCGCCTCGCTCCTCAAGGGCGGCGAACTGCTCCTGACCACCGGCCTGGGCCTGGGCGCCCGCCCCGCCGAACAGCGCGCGTTCGTCCGCCGCCTCGCCGACCGGGGCATCGCCGCCCTGGTGGTGGAGCTGGGCCCGCGCTTCGGCCGGCTGCCCGCCGCCATCGTGGAAGCCGCCCGCACCTCCGGTCTGCCCCTGGTCCAGCTGCACCGCGAGGTGCCGTTCGTCGCGGTGACCGAGGAGGTGCACACCGAGATCGTCAACGGGCACTACGCGCTGCTCCAGCAGGCGGAGGAGGTGCACCGGCACGCGACCCGGGCGCTGCTCGACGGCGGCGGGGTGCCGCAGGTCCTCGGCATCCTCGCCGACTTCACCGCCAACCCGGTCTTCCTGGAGACACCCGACGGCCAGTTGCTGTACGCGGCGTCCACGGGCACCGGCCCGGTGGGGGCGGACCCGCTCCAGGTGTGGGAGGGGCTGCGGGGCGACCGGGCGGCCCGGGAGAGCCCGCCGTCGGGCGCGCTCCTGGTGGACGTACCGGGCGGCGGTCCGGAGACCGGGGCGCTGCGGGCGCGGCTGGTGCTCCTCGCGGTGGCCGGGCCGCTGGCGACCGTGCACCGGATGGCGGCGGAGCGGGCGGCGGGCCTCCTCGCGGTGGTCCTGATGCAGGCCCGGCAGGAGGAGGAGCTGGCCGCCCGGGGCCGGGGCGACTTCCTGACCGACCTCGCGGAGGGCCGGATCGCCCCGGAGGACGCCCCCGCCCAGGCCCGGGTCCTCGGCTTCCGGCCCGGCGGCACCCCGCTGCTCCCGGTCGTCATGCGACTGGCGCCCGAGCTGTCCCCGTCCGGCAACTGGGCCCTGCTGGCCCGCGCGGTGCTGGAGGAGCTGGCCCCGGTCGGTGTGCCGGTGCTGCTGGGGGTGCGGCCGGTCGAGGGGCGGGTGCCGCTGCTGCTCGGGCTGCGCTCGGAGGGGGAGCGCACGGCGGTCGCGGACCGGGTGGCGGCGGCGCTGCGGGCGGGCGTGGAGCGGGCGGGCCTCGACCGCGCCGGCGCCCACCCGCCGGTGGTCGTGGTCGGTGTCGCGGGCGGCTGGGCGGCGGCGGGCGCGGGGCTGCGGCACGCAGCGGAGACGGCGACGGCCGCGCAGGGCCTGGACGACCGGCCCTGGTACGACGCCCGGCGCCTGGACATCGACCTGCTGCTGTGGCGGCTGCGGGACCACCCGGACCTGGCGGCGTTCGTGAACCGGGCGATCGGGCCGCTGCGCGAGCACGACCGCGTCTCGCGCCCGCCGCTGCTCCCGACGCTCCAGGCGTATCTGGCGCACGCGGGCCGCAAGGCGGAGACCGCCCGCGAGCTGCACCTCAACCGCCAGACGCTCTACAACCGGCTGGCCCGGATCGGTGAGCTGCTGGGCACGGACCTGGACGACCCGCAGACGGTGCTGGCGCTCAGCCTGGCGCTGCGGGCCCGCCGTCACACCGCGTAGGCCACCGGGTCAGCGGTCGCGCGCTGTCGGCTGGGCCAACTCGTCGTACACGCTGAGGACCTGGGCGATGGTGTCGTCCTCCGTGGGCCAGCCCGCCGCCTGAGCCCGCCCGGCCTCGGTGAGCCGGTCCCGCGCCCCGGGGTCCCCGAGCAGCCGCACGACCGTGCGGGCGAGCGCCTCGGCGTTGCCGTACGGGACCAGTTCGGCGGCCCGGCCGACCAGTTCGGGGGTGCCGCCGACGGCGGTGGCGACCAGCGGTACGCCCGCCCGCAGCGCTTCCTGCGCCAGCAGGGAGCGGCCCTCCCACCGGCTGGGCAGCAGGGCCAGATCGGCGGCGGCGAGCAGGTCCCCCACGTCGTCCCGGCGTCCGACGAGGCAGACCGGCAGCTCCTCTTCGTGGATCCGCCGGTGCAGGGCGGCACGGTCGCGCCCCTCCCCCGCGACGACGAGCAGCGGCAGGGGGTCCAGGCGACGCCAGAGGCGGGCCGCGTCCAGCAGGGTGGCGAAGCCGTGGTGCGGGACGAGGCTGCCCACGGCCACCAGCAACGGCCTTCCGACCGCGCCCAGTTCGGCCCTGATCTTGCCGGTGGGGACGGCTGCGGCCAGGCGCGGGAGCGGTGCCGCCACCGGGGCGAGGCGAGCGTCACGGGCCCCTCGCTCCCGGGCCCGGTCCACCAGGTCCGACGAGGGGGCGAGGACGACGGCCGCCGCCCGTGCGGCACGGCGTTCCAGCAGGTGCAGGATCTGGCGGCGGGCGCCCTCCGCGTACCGCCGGGTGTGCCAGGTCATGACCAGCGGCACGTCCCGCCCGCTCAGCGCGAGGGCGGTACGGGAGGCCGCGTGCAGCCCGTGGGCGTGGACCAGGTCCGCTCCGGCGCAGGCGGCCCGGAGCGCGGCGACGGCGGCCGGGTCGCTGCGCCGGGGGACGGGAAGGAAACGGGCTCCGGTCGCGGTGAAGTCGTAGGCGCGGTCCACGGCTTCCGGGGCGCAGACGCTCACGTCGACCCCGCGCGCGACGAGCCCGGCGGCCAGCGAGCCGACGTGCGCGCTGCTGCCCGCACTGCCGCCGCCCAGGACTTGGACCGTACGCAGCTGTGACACGTTGACTGGCTCCCCAAGATCGCCTGGTCGGCGGAAAGTACAGCGCCAAGGATGCCATTGCGTAGGCGCGTTCCGGGACCGGCGGAACGTTGCTGCGGCGTCGACGACGGCAACCGGCCACGCGGCACCACCCTCACGGGTGAACGAACGGGCGCGCTGTTGCCGCCCGGGGCTCTCGCCGTCCGGCCGGGCCCGGCGTCCGCGGTGCGGGCCGGAGGCGGCGGCCTCCGGCCCGCACCGCCGCGCGTCACCGCGTCGGCGCTAGGCGTCCTTGCGCGCCGTCGCCAGCAGCTCCTCGGCGTGGGCGCGGGCCGTCTCGGAGTCCTCCTGGCCCGCCAGCATCCGGGACAGCTCCCGGACCCGGTCCTCGCCCTCCAGGACCGTGACACCGCTGCGGGTCACCGAGCCGTCCACGGTCTTCTCGACCAGCAACTGCCGGTCCGCGAAGGCCGCCACCTGCGGCAGGTGGGTCACGACGACCACCTGCGCCGACCTGGCGAGCTTCGCCAGGCGCCGCCCGACCTCGACCGCCGCCTTGCCGCCGACACCCGCGTCGACCTCGTCGAAGAGATACGTCGGCACGGGGTCGGAACCGGCGAAGACGACCTCCACCGCGAGCATCACCCGGGACAGCTCACCGCCCGAAGCGCCCTTGGCGATCGGCCGGGGCTGGGCCCCCGGGTGCGGGGCGAGCAGCAGTTCCACCTCGTCGGCGCCCGAAGGGCCGTAGACGACGCTGCGGCCGCCGACGTCGATGCCGGACGCCTCGTCCGCCGCCTCGGTCTGCCCGATGGCGAAGGAGACCCGGGCGTGCGGCATCGCCAGCGAGGCCAGCTCCTCGGTCACCGCCTCCGCGAACCGGGCCGCCGCCTCCGTGCGCGCGTCGGTCAACGCCTGCCCGAGCGCCGAGAGTTCGGCCCGCAGCGCGTCCCGTTCGGCGGTCAGCTCGCCGATCCGCTCGTCGTCGCCCTCCAGCTCGGTGAGCCGGTTCGCGCCCTCCTGCGCCCAGGCCAGTACGGTCGCGATGTCCTCGCCGTACTTGCGGGTCAGGGCGGTCAGGGCCGCCCGGCGCTCCTCCACGGCGGCCAGCCGCAGCGGATCGGCGTCGAGCTGGTCCGCGTACCCGGCCAGCTCGCCGGAGACGTCGGCGAGCAGGATGGAGATCTCTCCGACCCGGTCGGCCAGCGCGGCCAGGGCGGGATCGTGGGCCCGCACCCCGTCCAGGGCCTGCCCGGCGGCGGCGACGACCGTGGTGGCGTCGATGCTCTCCGGGTCCTCGGGGTTGCCCGCCAGCGCGGTGTGGGCGAGGGAGGCGGCCGAGGCGAGTGCCTCGGCGTGCCCGAGCCGTTCCGCTTCGGCGGCCAGCTCGGTGTCCTCGCCCGGCAGGGGTTCGACGGCGGCCACCTCGTCCAGCCCGAAGCGCAGCAGATCCGCCTCCTGGGCCCGCTCCCGCGCCCGGGTGGTCAGCTCCTCCAGCTCAACGGCGACGGCCCGCAGCCGCCGGTAGGCCGCCGCGTACTTCGTGTGCGGGACCTCCACCCCGTCCCCGGCGTACCGGTCCAGGGCTCCGCGCTGCCGCGCGGGCTTCAGCAGCCCCTGCTGGTCGGTCTGCCCGTGGACGGCGACGAGGTCGTCCGCCAGCTCGGTGAGGACCCCCACCGGCACGGATCTGCCGCCGAGGTGGGCCCGGGAACGTCCTTCGGCCGAAACGGTACGGCTGATGAGCAGCGCGCCGTCGTCCAGTTCCGCCCCGGCCTCCTCAGCCCGCAGCACCGCCGCGTCGCCCTCGGACACGGTGATCCGGCCCTCGACGACCGCGGACTTGGCGCCGACCCTTACGAGGGCGGGGTCGGCGCGCCCGCCGAGCAGCAGCCCGAGGCTCGTCACGACCATGGTCTTGCCCGCACCGGTCTCACCCGTCACCGCGGTGAAGCCGGGTGACAGCTCCACCACAGCGTCGTCGATGACTCCGAGCGACCGTATCCGCATCTCCTCCAACACGGACACGACCTTACGAGGTCCCGGGCCGGACGCGCGACGGCCCCCGCTCCCGGATTCACTCTCCCGAGCGTCCCGGACACCGCGCGGGCCGCCGGACCACCCCGGTGGCCGCCCCGTCAGTGCGGCAGACCCCGCCACCCCGAGACCGGCAGCGCGAACTTCGCGACCAGCCGGTCGGTGAACGAGGCCTGGTGCAGCCGCGCCAGCCGTACGGGCACTGCCCCGCGCCGCACCTCCACCCGGGCTCCGGAGGGCAGCTCTACGGTCCTTCGCCCGTCGCACCACAGCACCCCGTGCGGGGTGTGCGGCTGGACCTCGACGGCGAGCACCGAGGACGGCGAGGTCACCAGCGGCTTGGCGAACAGGGCGTGAGCGCTGATCGGGACCATCAGCAGCGCCTCGACCTCCGGCCAGACGACGGGCCCGCCCGCCGAGAAGGCGTACGCGGTCGAACCGGTCGGCGTCGCGCAGACGATCCCGTCACAGCCGAACCCGGTGACCGGACGCCCGTCGATCTCCAGGACCACTTCCAGCATCCGCTCGGGCGAGACCTTCTGCACGGCCGCCTCGTTGAGCGCCCAGTCGGTGTGCACGACGTCGCCGTTGCTGTGCACGAGGACGTCGATCGTCATGCGTTCCTCGACGTCGTAGTCACGGGTGACGACCCGCGCGACCACCTGATCGAGGTCGTCGCGTTCCGCCTCCGCGAGGAAGCCGACACGTCCGAGGTTGACGCCGAGCATCGGCACCCCCGAGGCGCGGGAGAACTCCGCGCCGCGCAGCAGGGTGCCGTCACCGCCGAGGACGATCAGCAGCTCGCAGCCGTCCACGGCCGCCGGGCTGGTGTCGGTGACCGTCTCGACGGCCTCCGGCAGCGGCAGGTCGGCCGCCTCGGTCGCCAGGACCCGCACGCCCAGCCCGTTGTACAGCAGCTTCTGCACGACCAGTTCGGCGCTGCGGATCGCGGCCGGCCGGCCGGTGTGCGCGAGAAGGAAGACTGTTCGTGCCGGATCGGTCGTCACATTCGTCGTCAACGGGGTCCCTCCGCCACTGCGCGGTCGACATCCGCGGGATCCAGCTCGGGTGCGCCGGCCCGCAGCCACAGAAAGTACTCGACGTTGCCCGATGGGCCGGGCAGCGGACTGGCCGTCACCGCGCGCACCCCGAGGCCCAGGCCCCAGGCCCGGCGGGCCACGTCCCGTACCGCCCCGGCGCGCAGCTCCGGGCTCCGCACCACCCCGCCGCTGCCGAGCCGTTCCCTGCCCACCTCGAACTGCGGCTTGACCATGAGGACCAGGTCGGCGCCGGGCGCCGCGCACCGGGCGAGGGCGGGCAGCACCAGGCCCAGCGGGATGAAGGACAGGTCCCCCACCACCAGGTCCACCACCTCCCCGTCGATGTCCGCCGGGGTCAACTCCCGCACGTTGGTACGGTCCTTGACGACGACCCGCTCGTCGGACCGCAGCGACCAGGCCAGCTGCCCGTACCCGACGTCGACGGCGACGACCTGCCGGGCGCCCGCGCGCAGCAGCACATCGGTGAACCCTCCGGTCGACGCCCCGGCGTCCAGCGCGCGCCGCCCCTCGACGGCGAGACCGAGCGGGACGAAGGCGGCGAGCGCCCCGGCGAGCTTGTGCCCGCCGCGCGAGACGTACTCGGGGTCGGCCTCGTCCTCGGTGACGACGATCGCGGCGGCCGTCTCGACCTGGGTGGCGGGTTTGGTCGCGGTGGTGCGGCCCACGGTGACCCGCCCCGCGGCGATCAGCTGGCTCGCGTGCTCGCGTGAGCGGGCGAGCTTGCGACGTACCAGCTCGGCGTCGAGGCGGCGACGTGCCACTCCTGCCACGTTCGGTTCAGCTCCTGTGGTCGTGCGTGCGGTCGTACGCGGGCGGGGCCGGGGTCCCGGACGGCCCGGGAACGGCGGGACGGCCGTCCAGCGAGGTCAGCGCGGACCTGAGCCCGCCGTGTACATCCTCGTACACCGCGATGTGCCCGTCCGCCGGGAGGTGGTCCGCGTCCGCCAGACGCTCCAGCAGCCCGTCGACCTCGTCGCGGCCGGTGGGGGTGCGTCCGACGCCCAGCGGCGCGGGCTCGGCGGGCTCGGAGGAGGGCGGCTCCCCCTCTCCGGCCCCGGGCAGGCCCTGCGCGTCCTGCGGGGCGTCCGGCTCCCCGGGCGTGCTCACGGGCGGGGTCCGCGTCTCGGGCGTCCCCGTCTCCGGCATCCAGTCGCTCATGCCGAAACGCTACATCGGCGGGCCGGTGTACGGTCGAGCACGATGGCGACCTTGACGGAGTGCCGCAGCGCACTGAGAAGACTCTCCGACAACCTCGCGGCGGCCGACGGCGACGTGCGCGGCGCCGCTGCCCTGGACCGCTCGCTGAGCTGTCACATCAGGGACCTCGACGTCACGTTCACCGGCCGCCTGACCGACGGCCGGATCGAGGTGCGGGACACGGTCGAGGGCCCGCCGCGCGAGAAGGCCGAGATCAGGCTCGCGATGACGGGGGACGACCTGGTCGCGCTGGTGGACGGCGACCTGAACTTCGCGAAGGCGTGGACCTCGGGCCGGGTACGCCTGGAGGCGGGCTTCAGGGACCTCCTGAAGCTGAGATCCCTGCTGTAGCCGACCGCCCCCCGGGGCCCGACAGGCCCCGGGCAGCCCCGGCCTCAGGTATCAGGCCGCCCCGGCCTTGACCTCGGTCGTACCGGCGGCGGCCACCGCGCTCCGGCGCGCCTTCCGGGCGGCGGGGACGACGAGCGGCGTACCGGTTTCGGGGTCGTCGATCACCTGGCACCGCATACCGAAGACCCGCTCGACCAGTTCGGCGTCGACCACGTCCGACGGCGCCCCCTCGGCGACGATCGCCCCGTCCCGCATCGCGATGAGGTGCGTGGCGTACCGCGCGGCGTGGTTCAGGTCGTGCAGCACGGCCACCAGCGTGCGCCCCTGGGTCTCGTGCAGCTCCGCGCAGAGATCCAGTACGTCGATCTGGTGCTGGATGTCGAGGTACGTCGTCGGCTCGTCGAGCAGCAGCAGCGGGGTCTGCTGGGCCAGCGCCATGGCGATCCAGACCCGCTGGCGCTGACCGCCCGAGAGCTCGTCGACGTAGCGCTGGGCCAGCTCGGCCACCCCGGTCGACTCCATCGACTCCTGGACCACCCGCTCGTCCTCCGGGGACCACTGCCGCAGCAGCCCCTGGTGGGGGTAGCGGCCGCGGGCGACGAGGTCGGCGACGGTGATCCCGTCCGGGGCTATGGACGACTGCGGCAGCAGCCCCAGCGTCCGGGCGACCTTCTTGGCGGGCAGCTGGTGGATGGTCTGCCCGTCCAGCAGCACCTGCCCCCGGCTCGGCTTCAGCATCCGGGCGAGGGCACGCAGCAGAGTCGACTTGCCGCAGGCGTTGGGCCCGACGATGACGGTGAAGGAGTTGTCGGGAACCTCCACCGACAGGTCCTCGGTGATGACCCGCTGGTCGTAGCCGAGGGTCAGCGATTCCGCGCTGAGGCGCTGCATGGTCGTACTCCCGGAGGTGAAAGGGGTGTCCGGCGGACCAGGGCCGGGCGGACCACCGGCCGAGGCCAAGTTAGGCTAGCCTACCTTTCCCGCCGGTACGGAGGGCGCGGCCCTGTCCGCACACCGAGCGCGCCCCGTCCGTACGCGGAGTGCGGCCACCGTCCGTACGGCGATCGCGGCCCCGGCCCTGCGTGGAGTGCGATCCCGTCCGAACGCGGAGCGCGGCCCCGTCCGTGCGCGGGGTGCGGCCACCGTCCGTACGCCGACCGCGCCCCCGCTACAGCCCCAGCCGGGCGAGGGCCTTCCCGGCGTCCCGCTCGCACACGCCGTCCCCGGCAGAGGTCCACGCGGCACCGCAGAGCGCCCGGAGTCCGTCGAGCGGTTCCCCCTCGCCCTCCAGGGTCAGCCCGTCCCCGCGCGCGGCGGCCGTCCAGCCCCCGCAGCGGTGGGCGTCACCGGCCGGCGTCACCTCGGGCTGCCCGGTCAGCAGCCCCCGCAGGTCGCGGTCCACATAGGTCGGCCGGTGCCGCGGCGGAGCGGCGAGCAGCTGGGCGGCGTCGGCCACCCCGGTGAGGACCAGAAGCGAGTCCACGCCCCCGTTGAACGCGCCCTCGATGTCCGTGTCCAGCCGGTCCCCGACGACGAGCGGCCGCCGCGCCCCGGTCCGCAGCACGGTCTCCCGGTGCATCGGCGGCAGCGGCTTCCCGGCCACCTGCGGCTCGGCCCCGGTCGCGATCCGGACCACCTCGACGGCGGCCCCGTTGCCGGGCGCGATCCCCCGGGCGCTCGGAATGGTCAGGTCGGTGTTGGACGCGAACCACGGCAGCCCGCGCCGGATCGCGTAACTCGCCTCGGCGAACCGCCCCCACGGCAGGTCCGGCCCGCCGTACCCCTGGACGACGGCCACCGGGTCGTCGTCCGCCGACTCCACCGGCTCCAGCCCGCGCTCGCGCAGCGCGACCCGCAGCCCCTCGCCGCCGATGAGCAGCACACGTGCACCCGGCGGCAGTTGACCGGCGGCGAGCCGGGCGACCGCCTGGGCCGAGGTGATCACGTCGGAGGGTGCGGCGGGCACCCCCAGCTCCGTCAGGTGCTCCGCCACCGCGTCCGGGGTCCGCAGCGCGTTGTTGGTGACGTAGGCGAGGTGCATGCCTCCGGCCCGCGCGGCGGTCAGCGAGTCCACGGCGTGCCCGATGGCCTCCCCGCCCGCGTACACGACCCCGTCCAGATCGAGGAGAGCCGTGTCGTACGCCTCGCTCAGCGGCGCGCTGCTCCCCGACGGCCGGGACCTGTCCTGCTGGTGGCTCATATGCCTTGCTCCTCTTTGCTCTGCGTCTGCCCCGATCATCGCGTATGCCCCCTGCACACATACGATGCCCTGATGAACACTTCAGGCCCCGTCGGCCAGGGGCTGCGGCTGATCCCGTTCCGCGGACTGCGCTACGACCCCGAACGCGTCGGGAGCCTCGCCGCCGTGACCTCTCCGCCGTACGACGTGGTCGTCCGGCCGGACGGGCTGCACCATCTGGAGTCCGCGGATCCGCACAACATCGTGCGCCTCATCCTCCCCCAGGCCGACACCGCCCGGGACCGGCACCGGCAGGCGGCCGCCACCCTGGACCGCTGGCTGGCCGAGGGGGTCATCACCGCGGATCCGGCGCCTGCGCTCTACGTCTACGAGCAGCGGAACGACGAGATCCTCCAGCGGGGCCTGATCGGCGCCCTGGCGCTCTCCCCGGCCTCCGAAGGCATCGTGCTCCCGCACGAGGACGTCATGGACGACGTGGTGGCGGACCGCGCGGAGCTGATGCGCACCACGGGGGCCCATCTGGAGCCGCTGCTGCTGACCTACCGCGGCGACGCCGCCGCACCCGACGGGACACCGACCGGCGCTGCGGCGGTGATCGAGCGCGCGACCGGCCGGGAACCGCTGCTCGCCACCACGACGGAGGACGGCTTCCGGCACCGGCTGTGGGCCGTGACGGACCCGGCCGAGCGGACCGAGGCCGAAACCGACCTCGCCCGGTACCAGGCGCTCATCGCGGACGGCCACCACCGCTGGGCCACCTACCTCCGGCTCCAGCGGGAACGGACCGCCCCCGGCCCGTGGGACTACGGCCTCGTGCTCCTGGTCGACACGGCCCGCCACCCTCTCCAGGTCCGCGCGATCCACCGTCTGCTGCGCACCCTGCCGGTCCCCCGGGTCCTGGAGGCGCTGACCGGCAGCTTCCGGGTCACCCCGGTCGACGGGCCGCTCCCCCGGGCCCTCGACGCCCTCGCCTCGGCGGCCGCCGAGGGCAACGCGTTCCTCCTGGCGGGCGACGGCGGCTTCCACCTGGTGGACCGCCCCGACCCGGCTCTGCTGGAGCGGAGCATCCGCCCGGACCGTCCCGCCGCCTGGCGCACCCTGGACGCGACGGTCCTGCACTCAACCCTGCTCGACGAGGTGTGGCGGATCCCCGACGCACCCGAGCACATCGGCTACATCCACGACACGTCGGCAGCCGTCGAGCAGGCCGAACGCCTCGGCGCGACGGCGGTGCTGATGCATCCGGTACGCGAAGAGGTCGTCCGGGAGCTGGCCCGGCAGGGCGTCACCATGCCCCGCAAGTCGACCTCGTTCGGCCCGAAGCCCGCGACGGGCCTGGTGATGCGGAGTCTCACCGTCGAATGAGAGCCGGCCTGCGCCGAGCACGCCGAAGGGGGCGGTACTCCACGACCGGGAGTACCGCCCCCTTCACCCATCAACCGACCGGCTACCCCCTGGCGGGACCGTCCTCGTCGGCGTCACCGTCGTCGTCGCGGCGCACCGGGGCCTCGGCATCGAGACCGGCGACGTCGTCGGCCTCGTCGTCACCGAGGGCGTCCACGAACTCCACACCGTCCAGCTCGGCCAGCCGGTCGGACGCGTCCGTGGTGCCGTCCTTGTCGGCCTCCAGCGCCTTGCCGAACCACTCCCGTGCCTCGTCCTCGCGCCCGGCGGCCAGCAGCGCGTCCGCGTACGCGTAACGGAGCCGCGGCGTCCACGGCTGGACGGAACTGGAGGCCAGCTCGGGGCTCTGGAGCGTCACGATCGCGGCGTCGATCTGCCCCATGTCCCGGCGGGCGCCGGCAGCCACCAACCGCATCTCGACCTGTCCGGCCTTGTCCAGCTTCTGCACCTCGGGCTCCCCGGCCATGGCCAACGCACGCTCGGGCCGCCCGAGCCCGCGCTCGCAGTCCGCCATGACGGGCCACAGCTCCACGGACCCGGTCATCCGCCGCGCGGCCCGGAACTCCGCGAGCGCCTCGGCGTACCTCTGCGTGGCGTACGCCGCGAACCCGGCGGCCTCCCGCACCGCGGCCACCCGCGAGGCCAGCCGCAGAGCGATACGGGAGTACCCGTACGCCTCCTCGGGGTCCTCGTCGATCAGCCGGGCCACCATGACGAGGTTGCGCGCGACATCCTCGGCCAGGGTCTTCGGCAGGCTCATCAGCTCCTGGCGCACGTCCTTGTCGATCTCGTCGCCGGTGACGTCGTCGGGAATCGGCAGCCGCTTGATCGGCTCCCGGTCACGGTCCCGCTCGTCCCGCCCGCGGAAGCCACCCCGGTCCCGGTCGTCGCGCTGCCCGCCGCGGTATCCCCCGCGGTCCCGGTCACGGTCCCGGTCGTCCCGCCGGAAGCCGCCACCGCCGCCTCGGTTGTCATCGCGCCGGAAGCCGCCGCCGGAGGGGCGGCGGTCGTCGTCGCGACGGGGGCCACGCGGCCGGTCGTCACGCCGGTCGAAGCCGCCACCGGGACGACCGCCCCGATCATCACGCTGCTGACCACCGCGATACCCACCACGATCATCATCCCGCCGGAACCCACGATCCCGATCCCGGTCACGGTCATCACGACGGAAGCTGGGCCGGTCGTCGTCGCGGCGGGGACCACGCGGCCGGTCGTCACGCCGATCGAACCCACCATCGGGGCGACCACCCCGGCTGTCGTCGCGCCGGAAGCCGCCACCGTAGGACCGGTCGTCATCGCGGCGGAACCCACCGCCGGAGGGGCGGCGGTCGTCCTCGCGACGCGGCCCGCGCGGCCGGTCGTCACGCCGGTCGAAGCCGCCACCGGGACGACCACCCCGATCATCACGCTGCTGATCACCGCGATACCCACCACGGTCATCATCCCGCCGGAACCCACGATCCCGGTCACGGTCCCGATCCCGGTCGTCACGACGGAAACCGCCACCGCGATGGTCGTCCCGCCGGAAACCGGAGGGGCGGTTGTCGTCACGCCGGAAACCGCCACCGGAGCCGCCGCCCCGGTTGTCATCGCGACGGAATCCGGAAGGCCGGTTGTCGTCGCGTCGGAAGCCGCCACCGCTGGGCCGGTCGTCGTCACGACGGGGCCCGCGCGGCCGGTCATCGCGCCGGTCGAAGCCGCCACCGGGACGACCACCCCGGTCATCACGCTGCTGACCACCGCGATACCCACCACGGTCATCATCCCGCCGAAATCCCCCGCCGGAGGGGCGACGGTCGTCACGACGCGGCCCCCGGTCACGGTCCCGGTCGTCGCGCCGGAAGCCCCCACGGTCGTTGTCCCGACGGTCGTTGTCACGCCGAGGCCTGTCGGCACCGGGACGGTCGTCACGACCACCGCGGTAACCGCCCCTGTCACCGCTGTCCCGGCGACGCGGCTCGCGCTCCGGACGATCGTCGGGAGAGTTGGTGGACATCGGTGTGACTCCTGTCGTCGGGTACCACAGACATTCTCGCGCAGCCGACCATCCGACGCGCTTCGGAAAAACAAAAAAGGACCCCTGGTCCCAGCATGAACGCTGGGACCAGGGGTCCTTGAAAGATTGTTCGGCGGCGTCCTACTCTCCCACAGGGTCCCCCCTGCAGTACCATCGGCGCTGAAAGGCTTAGCTTCCGGGTTCGGAATGTAACCGGGCG
>NZ_JBIWOX010000037.1:0-14289 GCF_044767975.1 Streptomyces sp. NPDC101181
CCGCGCGCCCCCCCCGGTGCGGGCGCGGGGCCCGCGCCCCCCCCCCCCCGCCGGCCGCCGCGGCCGGGGGGGCCCGGGCGGGGGGGGGGGGGGCCGCGCGGCCCCCCGCCACGGCCGGGGAGGAACTTTTCTGGTCGTGCACCCCCGAGGCCGCCCGGGAGCTGGCCGCCTCACTCGTACAGGCTGCCGAAGAGGCCGAGAACGCGCCCGGGGAACGCCCCCTCACCGTCCCGGCCGCCGGACTGCGCCGGGGAGACGTCCGGGACGGCGACCGCGCCATGACCGTCGAGAGCGTGCGGACCGACGGCGGCACGGTCCAGGTCACCTGGCGCTCCGGGGCCGGGCGCAGCTGGACCCAGGCGTACGACGCCGACGCCGCCATCACCCTCAAGCGGCGGCTGCGCGAGAGCGCTTGAGAGCGTGGGGACGGCCCGACGGCGACCGGTCACGGCCGGTGGGAGCCCCGACCGGGGGCGGCCGCGTCGGTAGGGTGGTCCGTGATGTTCACCAAACAGGGTCCCACCGTGCGCGAACTGGCCGTCCAGGCGCTGTCCTCGACGGAGCGCGGATACGACCTCCTCGCCCCGAAGTTCGACCTGACGCCCTACCGGACCCCGGACCGCGTGCTCGACGCCGTCACCCGGGCGCTGGGCCCGCTGGGACCCTTCGACGCCGGGCTCGACGTCTGCTGCGGCACCGGTGCGGGCATCGGCGTGCTGCGGCGGGTGTGCCGGGAGCGGGTGACCGGGGTCGACTTCAGCGCGGGCATGCTCGCCGAGGCCCGTGCCGCGTACCCGCCGCCCGCGGGTGGTCCCGCGGACGGCCCGGCGGTGCATCTCGTACGGGCCGACGCCCGCGCCCTGCCCTTCGCGCCCGCCTTCGACGTCGCCCTGAGCCTCGGCGCGTTCGGCCACTTCCTGCCCGAAGAACGCCACGCGCTCTTCGCCGAGGTGCACGGCTCGCTGCGGTCGGGCGGGCAGTTCGTCTTCCCGCTCGGCGCGCCGCCGCCGGTGGGGTCGCGCGCCTACTGGTCGCTGTTCGGTTTCGACGCGGCGATGCGGGTGCGCAACGCCCTGTGGAGCCCGAAGTTCATCATGTACTACCGGACGTTCCGGCTCGGCGAGTTGCTGGAGGATCTGACCCGGGCCGGGTTCGCCGTGCGGCTGCTGCCGTTGACCGAGCTGGGCGAGCGCCCTGACGGCAGCCCCCGGGCGCGCCTGGTGGTGGCGGTGCGGGAGTAGTCCGGCCGGCCCGGCCCCACGGCCGCGCGAGGTCCTTCCAGGATCGCGGCGCCGGATCCCGGCGCCACCCTCCCGCACGCGGCGGGTGCGGGCGCTCAGGTCATCAGCGCGCGCATCCGGTTGATCTCCACGGTCTGCTGCGCGGAGACGTCGCTCGCCATCTCCTCGACGAAGACGTCGTTCCCGTCGGCGAGCGCCTCCGCGGCCATGGTGACCGCCCCCTGGTGGTGGGTGATCATCAGCTGGAGGAAGAGCTGGTCGAAGGCCTCGCCGTCGGCGGCGCGGAGCTTCTTCAGCTGGGCCTCGGTCGCCATGCCGGGCATCCCCGCGTGGTCGTGGTGCTCCTCGTGCCGGTCCCCGTCGTTCCTCGTCAGCCACCCCTCCATGGCGCCGATCTCCGGCTTCTGGCTCGCGGCTACGCGTGCCGCGAGCCGCTTGACGGAGTCGGCGGAGGCGCGTTCGGGGACGAGCGCCGTCATCACGAGGGCCTGGCCGTGATGCTCGATCATCATCCGCGCGTAGCGGAAGTCCGCCGCGTTCGGGGTGTCCTGGGGGGCTTCCTTCGCGGCCTCCTCGGGGGAGAGCGTCCGCGCGGGCTCACCGGGTCTGCCGGGAGCCACCACGCCCGGCCCCGTGTCCCGGCCCGCGGCCGGCTTCGCCTCACCGCTGTCCGCGTCGCAGCCTCCCAGGGTGAGCACGGCGGCGATCGCCGCCGCCGCGAGGGCGGTTGTGCGCCCGCGTACGGACCGGTGGTGGATCATCACGGCGACCTCCTGTGCCACGTGGGTTGTCGCAGACCGTCCTAACACGCTTTCCCGGCCGGAAGATCAGAAAGTTTTATGACGTCTGTGTTGCCATCTGTTGATGTGTACATGGGAGGGACGATACTGCCGGGGTCCATGAACCGTTCGACCCGAACGGATACAAGGGAGGACGCAGTGACCTCGTTGCACACCACCCGCGTGCGGCGCAGACGTCTGGGCGCGGTGGCAGCCGCGGCCGGACTCCTCGCCACACTGCTGACGGCCACCACAGCGGCCGCCACGCCCGACCCGGGCGACGCCCCGAGCAACCGTGGTGCCGTGACCACCGGCGCCCAGGCCGAGGTCCGGGACGCGATAGCCGCCGGGAACATACCCGGCGTGGACGAGATCGTCCACAGTCCGAACATCAAGCACCTGTCGAACGTGCCGAAGGGGGACCTGAAGGGCCTCAACACGGATCTCGCGTTCCAGGGGAAGTACGCCTTCGTCGGCAACTACGACGGCTTCGTCATCTACGACATCAGCAAGCCGAAGAAGCCGAAGACCGTCACCCAGGTCCTCTGCCCCGGCTCGCAGAACGACATCTCGGTCTCGGGGAACCTGCTGTTCCTGTCGACCGACTCCTCGCGCAGCGACGACTCGTGCTCCAGCACCTCGCAGCCCGCCACGGAGAAGTCCTCCTGGGAGGGCATCAAGATCTTCGACATCAGCGACAAGCGGAAGCCGAAGTACGTCGCGGCCGTGGAGACCGCCTGCGGTTCCCACACCCACACCCTGGTGCCGGAGGGCAAGAACGTCTACGTCTACGTCTCCTCGTACGCGCCCAGCGAGACGTTCCCCGACTGCCAGCCGCCGCACGACGGCATCTCCATCATCAAGGTGCCGGTCAAGAAGCCGCAGAAGGCCCGGGTCGTGAACTTCCCCGTGCTCTTCCCGGACGGCGGCAACCCGGGAGCACCCGAGAACCCGGGCGTTTCCAAGACGACCGGCTGCCACGACCTCACGGTGCTGCCGTCCAAGGACCTGGCCGCGGGGGCCTGCATGGGCGACGGTCTGCTGTTCTCCATCGAGGACCCGGAGCGACCGAGGATCATCGACCGCGTCCAGGACAACGAGAACTTCGCGTTCTGGCACTCGGCGACCTTCAACCAGGACGCGGACAAGGTCGTCTTCACCGATGAGCTCGGTGGCGGCGGCGCGGCCACCTGCAACGAGGAGATCGGCCCCCAGCGGGGTGCCAACGGCATCTACGACATCGTCGGCAAGGGCGACCAGCGCAAGCTCGTCTTCCGCAGCTACTTCAAGATCGACCGTCACCAGGCCGATGTCGAGGTCTGCGTCGCCCACAACGGCTCGCTCATGCCGGTGAAGGGCCGCGATGTGATGGTCCAGGCCTGGTACCAGGGCGGGGTGTCCGTCTGGGACTTCACCAACTCGGCCAAGCCGAAGGAGATCGCCTTCTTCGAGCGCGGCCCGGTCACCCTCGACCAGGTCACCACGGCGGGCCCCTGGTCGGCGTACTACTACAACGGGCACATCTACTCCGCCGACATCGCCAAGGGCTTCGACGTGCTGAGAGTCGACGACCGGCGCACCGACCCGGCGAAGCGGGTCGAGCTGGACGAGCTCAACGTACAGACGCAGCCGGACTACTTCGACCGCTGACCGGCCGAGAAGTCCGCGGGTTCCCGCGTACCGTGGCAGGGGCCGGTGTCACCCGGGCGGTTCGCCGCCGGGAGGCACCGGCCCCGGTGCGTGCGCGCCCGGAAATTCATTGACCGGTGAGCCGGGCCGGGACATGCTGGACGCGCCCGGTTCCGGTGACGCGGGGGATCGCCGGACCGGGCACCCTCACCGGCGTACGGTCACGGGTCTCGGGGGACAGGCGCCGGGCGCCCCGTCCCCGGGCTCAGGAGTACGCGGGCGTTTTCCGGCTCAGGCGGACGGGGCGTCCCACGCCTCGGACCGGGTGGACGGCTGTGCGGCGGCCGTCAGGCGGCGGTCCGGACGGTGTCGCCGGTCGCGGCGGCCCACTCCACCAGCAGCCGCTGGTACTCGCCCTCGTCCTGCGGGGTCAGCCGACCGCCCGAGCGCTGCCAGAGGTCGCGGATCGCCGCATTGACCTCGGCCACGGAACGCACGGAAACGGACGACGACGACATCGGGGACATGCTCCCCAGGCTACGGCCATGAGCGTCCCGCGCCACCCCCGCACGGCGGGATATGGCTCACACCCCGGACGCGAGCAGGCGGTCCGGACCAGCCCGGCGGCGGGTTTCCGCGGCCCGTGCTCGAAGGCGCGTTCCCCCGTCGGCAGGACCGCCCTCGGCATCGCGGGCGCACGGCGGCCGTCAGGGCCGCGGAGACCGGTCCGGCCCCGCCGCGGGCCGACGTGCCATGACGCGCGCGTACCCGGCGGCGCTGAGCGCCACCACGGCCACCCCGAACAGCGCGCCGCCCACGACGTCGCTCAGCCAGTGCACCCCCAGATACACCCGGGTCGCCGCCACGCCGACCGCCGAGACCACCGCCACGGCCAGGGCCGCGCCCGTCGCGCCGGCGGGCGCGCCGTACAGCCGCAGCAGCCACACGAGCAGCCCGCAGCTCACCACCGTCGTCATCGCGTGGCCGGAGGGGAAGGCCGCGAAGTTGGCCGAGTCGACCGGGTCCGGCCACTGCGGGCGCTCACGGCCCACAGCGGCCTTCAACGCCTGCTGGAGCAGCGTGCCGAGCAGGCTCGTCGCGGCCAGCCACAGGGCGAGCAGCCGGGCGCCGTGCCACCACAGGGCGACCACCGCCACCGCGATCAGCAGGCGCATCGTCCACGGGTCCCACACCCAGTCCGTCAGTACCCGGTTGACCTGGACCAGCCCGGGGTCGGTGACCGCGTCCCGGTGCAGGGCGTCGGCGACCTCGCGGTCCAGGGACTTCAGCGGGGACCAGCGCGCGGCCACCAGCGCGAGCAGCGCCAGGGAGGCCGCGGTGGCGAGGACCGCGATCCACGGAACCGCCGTCCGGAGCCGGGAGGGCGAAGGCGGCGGGGTGGTTCGGGAGGAGGGCATGGTTCCGATTCTCGCGGAGGACGCGGGGCGTTGGCCAACCCGCCCCACGCGAACTCCCGCTCCGTAGCCGGGACTACCCCAGCGCCCGCAGGCCCGGAACGAAGGCCACGACCAGCGGGACCACCGGCACCAGCGCGGCGGCGGCCGTCAGGCGCAGCCGGCGTCCGGCGGTCAGCCGTCCGGCGGGCGCCAGCAACCGGTTGACACGCAACGGGACTTGGGCGTCCGGAGTGGGGCAGGGGCCGAACACCCCCCGGTCCTCGTTGAGTCCGACCAGAGCGAGCGCGGTGGTGAGCCGCCCGAAACGGCGCGAGGCGACATCGTCGGCGGCCAGTTCGACCAGCCGGTGCATCTCGTCGCGGAACGCGGCGAACACCGGGATCTGCGGGAAGCCGATCGCGAGCGCCGACGAGCAGTGCAGCAGCCAGTCGTGCCGCGCCTGGGCGTGGCCCTGTTCATGGGCGAGCACGGCGTCCAGCTGACGCCCCTTCAGGCGGCTCAGCGCGGCGGTCGTGATGACGAGCTGCGGCGCCGAGCCGGGCAGCCACCAGGCGTCGGGGCGCTCACCCTCCAGCACCACGAGCCGGTCGGCGCCGGGCTCCTCGCCCGGCAACAGGGGGGAGCGGACCAGCAGTTCGGCCCGTCGCCGCGCGCGCCGCCGCCGGGCCCGCCGGACCTCCCGCAGCAGCATCGCGCCGCTCCACAGACCACCCAGCGCCAGCAGCACCGCGATGACCGCCGACCACGGTCCGTACGCCGCCAGGGCGTACGCCTCGACCACCGCGTGCGGGGCGGGCGCGAAGACATGGCCGCGCACCGCCTGCCAGGCCGCCGCCGCGCTGAACGTCATGGACAGGGCGAACGAGACGAGGACCCCCGCCACCACGCACTGCCAGACCCAGAGCGCCACCACCGGCTCGCGCTCCGGCCACCGGGCGCGCGCCATCAGCCGCGGGGTCACCACAGCGGTCAGTGCACCGAGCAGCAGCAGCGCGAGGGAGACCAGCATGGCCTCAGACTATGAGGGGCGGGAGCGCCCCCGGTACGGCCGCGACCGGCAAAGTGACGCAGACCACGCTCCATCGGGGCTTCTGTCCCACTTCCCGTCTCACAGAGTGAGCAGCATGGCGAACATGGCGATGCCCATCGTCAGTCGGCAGGCCGTCGTCAGCTCGGCCCGCTCGTCCGTGCCGCTTCCGAAACCGCCCGCACCGCCCCCGACGACGCCCACCATCCCGCCGCTCCCGGGGGCCAGCGGCAGCAGCCGTCCGGCCGAGCCGAGGACGTAACACGCGTAGTAGAGAAGCAGCGCTCCCGTCAGCGCCGGTATGCCCCCGGCACCGCCCGCCGCCGCGTGCCCGGCGTGCCCGCCCCCGCTGCCCGGCGCCATCGCGACGGACATGTAGACCATGGCCAGCGAACCGACCAGGTGGTGCAGATGATGGCCGCCGCTCAGGGCGGGCCGCAGCGCCCGCAGCGCCGCCGCGCCGAACAGTGCCGCGTACACCGCCCACGCCCAGGCCGGAGGTGACAGCACCGCCGCCGGGACGGCCATCGCGGCCATGCCGAAGCCCATCAGCGCCTCCGCACGGGCCGCCCGCCGTTGCGCGGTGCTGCCGCTGCGGGCGCGCAGCAGACAGTAGGCGCCGCTCGCCGCGCACAACGCCATCAGCAGCCAGCCGACCGGGGTCCCTCCGTGCACGGCGCGCCTCCCCCTCGGACGTACGGCACTCTCACGGGTCGTCTGAGTGGATGCCCAGGCCCCCGCCGCCGAACCCGGCGCACGGGGGTGTGCGGGGGGTGCGCCGGGGCCCGGGAGGGGCGCTCCGGGTCGCGTTACCCTCGACGGGAAATCGAGAACGCGCTGCAACAGGAGAGCACCACCATGGACACCGCCCCGCCCGCCGACCCGGTCCGGCTGACCTTCCGCGACGCCACCGCCGACGACGTCCCGGCGCTCGTCGCGCTCGTCGAGTCCGCCTACCGCGGGGACTCCAGCCGCACCGGCTGGACCACCGAGGCCGACATCCTCGAAGGGCAGCGCACCGACGAACAAGGCGTGCGGGACGCCGTCGACGCCCCGGACGGCCGGGTGCTCGCGGTCGAGCGGGACGGCGATCTCGTCGCCTGCTGCCAGCTCGAACACCGCGGCGACGCCGCCTACTTCGGGATGTTCTCGGTACGCCCCGGCCTCCAGGGCGGCGGACTCGGCAAGCTGGTCATCGCCGAGGCGGAGCGTGCGGCGAAGGAGAGCTGGGGTGTCGGCGAGATGCACATGACGGTCATCTCGGTGCGTGAGGACCTGATCGCGTGGTACGAGCGCCGGGGCTACCGCCGCACGGGAAAGCTCACCCCGTTCCCGTACGGCGACGAGCGTTTCGGCGTCCCGCTCCGCGACGACCTGGCCTTCGAGCTGCTGGTCAAGGAGATCTGAGCCGCGGCCGGACGACGCCCCGCCCGGCCGCGGCTCGGGCGGTGAGCGAACTCCCGGGCGCGGTGGGTCAGGGCGGTGAGGGGCCGCCGGGCCGGACTGCGAGCGGCCGGTGGCTCAGACGGTGAAGCGGCCGGCGGGTCAGGCGGTGAAGCGGCCGGTGCGGCGGATCTCGGGGAAGTCGGTCGTCGCGCCGTCCAGGTTCAGCGCCCGCGCCAGGCGCAGGTGGTCCTGGGTGTTGACCACCCAGCCGAGCACCTTCACGCTCTCGGCGTGCGCCTGCTCCACCACCTCCAGGGTGAGGCGGCGGATGTTCAGCGCCAGTGTGGCCGCGCCCGCCGCCCTCGCCCGGTCCACCACGTCCGCGCCCCAGCGGCTGGCGATGAGCACCGTCCGTACGCCGGGCACCAGCCGGGCGATCTCCACGACGGCCTCGTCGTGGAAGGAGGACACCTCCACCCGTCCCACGAGATCGCGCTCCAGCATCACGTCCGCCAGCGCGCGGGCCGCCGCCACGTCCTTGATCTCGGCCTGGAGCGGCGCGGACACGGCGTCCAGTACCTCCTCGAAGACGGGCACCCGCTCGCCCTTCCCGGCGTCCAGCTCGCGCAGCTCCGCCAGGGTCTTGGCCGCGATCGGGCCGGTGCCGTCCGTGGTGCGGTCGACGTCCGCGTCGTGCATGACGGCGAGCGCGCCGTCCTTGCTGAGGTGGAGATCCAGCTCGATGGCGTCCATGCCGGACTCCTGCGCGCGGACGAAGGAGCGGAGGGTGTTCTCGGGCTCGACGCCCATCACTCCGCGATGACCCAGGGTGAGAAAAGACAAGGCGACCTCGTTTCCGTCGGCGGCTGGCCCGCCGGCTGCTCCTGCCCGCGCGGAGGTACGGCAATGCGGCACCGAGGTACCGCAATGCGGCACTGGGGAGGGTAACGGCCGGGGCCCGCGATGTCTGCCGCCGCGCGGACCTCATCCGCGTCATCCGGGAACGACTGCGCGAACTGAGCGTCTGTCCGGGATATGACAGGAAAAACAGCGGTGACCATGGGGGTTCGGCAGGATAATTTTCTGATCTCCACTTGTCTGAAGGAAGGCCGCGCGGCTACGGTGACTGGACGCGAGGTTCTCCTGTGGAGGAAGTGTTATGACGGAAATTCTTGTGCACGACGCCACAGGCGGCGCAACAGTCACCGAACGGCGTGTGGTCGAGCACCCGGCCTGGTCCGTGCTCAAGGGTGCCGTCGAGGAGATCCGGCCCTGGCAGTCCAAGGACGGGTCGATCGACTTCGAGGCCGAGGGCGCCCCGTCCCCCGCGACGGCCGAGCGCGCCGTCGAGCGGGTGACCGGCGCGGTCGAGGAGCTCTCCCCGCTGTTGCCGCACGACGCCGACTACCACCGCGCGCTCGTCACCGACCTGCGCCGCTGGGCCGCCGACGGCTTCCGCGTCCCCGACTTCCTGGACTCGCTGCTCGCCTTCCAGCCCGCGCGCAACCGCGTCGACGGCCTCCAGCACCTCGTCGTCTTCGCCATGTACACCCAGAACGGCAACCCCGACCGCAACCTCGAAGCCCTCGTGCTGAAGATGGTCTGGCCCGAGTGGCTCGCGGACCTGGAGGCGGACCGCTACGACAACCCGCTCTTCTGCGGCATCGCCTTCGAGGACTTCACCGCCGGGTACGACACCAACTCCGCGGTCCTCTTCCCCGAGACCATCGCCGTCCGCGAGGCCCCCGAGCGCTTCAGCTGGGGCGGCATCTTCTGCGACCGCGAGGCCGCCCGCTTCCGCCGCGTCACCGAGGCCTCCGTCGAACTCCTCGGCCTGGAGCTGCCCGAGGACATCCGCGAGATGATCGGTGACCAGCGCCGCTGCGAGCAGGCGTTCGTCCTGTGGGACATGGTCCACGACCGCACCCACAGCCACGGCGACCTGCCCTTCGACCCGTTCATGATCAAGCAGCGCCAGCCGTTCTGGATGTACGGCCTGGAGGAGCTGCGCTGCGACCTCACCGCCTTCAAGGAGGCCGTGAAGCTGGAGGCCGAGGGCAACACCCACGGCCGCGACGTGCAGTACGCGGTGCTCTTCGACCGGATGTTCCGCTTCCCCGTCACCGGCGAGCGCGTCCGCAACTACGACGGACTCGGCGGCCAACTGCTCTTCGCCTACCTCCACCGGCACGAGGTCGTCCGCTGGACCGACAACACCCTGAAGATCGACTGGGACCGTGCCCCGCAGGTCACCAACCAGCTCTGCGCCGAGATCGAGAAGCTCTACCGCGACGGCATCGACCGCCCCAAGCTGGTGCACTGGTTCGCCGCGTACGACCTGGTCTCCACCTACCTCGCCCCGCACCCGGGATCGCGCTGGGCCAAGGGTCCCGACGCCCTCGACCTCACCCTGCCCCCGCGCAAGCTCGTCGACGACGTGCTTCCGGACGAGTTTCCCCTGAGCATGTTCTATGAGGCGCTCGCCAAGAAGCTGAAGAACGTGATCGCCTCCACCAAGGGCATCACCGCGGCGAACGACGAGCGGGCAGCCGCGTGAACACATCCCCCGAGGAGGCGGTGGCCATGAACCCGGACGCTACGGGCAACGGGACCGGTGCGCTCGAAGGAGCCGTGGTCGCGGTCGCCGGGGCGGCGGGCCCGGCCGGCCGCGCCACCCTGCTGCGGCTCGCCGAGGCCGGTGCGACCGTCGTCGGCTGCGACGCCCACCCCGAACGGCTCGCCGAGGCGGTGGACGCCGCCCGGTACGCCCACGGCGGGGCCACCGTCACCGGCGAGACCGTCGACCTGCTCGATCCCGACGCCACCCGGGACTGGGCCGAGCGCACCGAGGCGGAGTTCGGCCGCGTCGACGGCCTCGTACACCTCGTCGGCGGCTGGCGCGGCAGCCCGTCGTTCCAGGAGACCGCCCTGTCCGACTGGGACGCCCTGGAGAAGCTGCTCATCCGCACCGTCCAGTCGACCTCACTGGCCTTCCAGGAGGCCCTGGAGCGCAGCGACAAGGGGCGCTACCTCCTGATCAGCGCCGCCGGGGCCAGCAAGCCCACCGCGGGCAACGCCGCCTACTCCGCCGCCAAGGCCGCCGCCGAGGCGTGGACCCTCGCGCTCGGCGACGCCTTCCGCAAGGCCGGGGGCGACGACGGGCCGCGCACCGCTGCTGCGATCCTGGTGGTCAAGGCACTGGTGCACGACGCGATGCGCGCCGAGCGCCCGAATGCGAAGTTCGCGGGTTTCACCGACGTCACGGAACTGGCCGAGGCCATCACCGGCGTCTGGGACCGGCCCGCCACCGAAGTGAACGGAAAGCGCCTGTGGCTGACCCCGCAACCGTGAGGACCGACGCCCGACGCCGCCACGACCCGCTGCTCCGCGGCTTCGCGAGCGACAACTACGCGGGCGCGCACCCCGAGGTCCTCGCGGCCCTCGCCCTCGCCAACGAAGGCCACCAGGTCGCCTACGGCGAGGACGAGTACACCGGGCACCTCCAGCGGATCATGCACAGCCACTTCGGCCCCACCGCCGAGGCCTTCCCGGTCTTCAACGGCACCGGGGCCAACGTGGTCGCCCTCCAGGCGCTCACCGACCGCTGGGGCGCGGTCATCTGCGCCGAGTCCGCCCACATCAACGTGGACGAGGGCGGCGCCCCCGAGCGCGTGGGCGGCCTGAAGCTCCTCACCGTGCCCACCCCGGACGGCAAGCTCACCCCCGAGCTCATCGACCGGCAGGCGTACGGCTGGGACGACGAGCACCGGGCCATGCCGCAGGTCGTCTCGATCACCCAGAACACCGAGCTGGGCACCGTCTACACCCCCGACGAGATCCGCGCCGTCTGCGAGCACGCCCACGAGCGGGGCATGAAGGTGCACCTCGACGGGGCCCGGATAGCCAACGCGGCCGCCTCCCTGGACGTGCCGATGCGGACGTTCACCAACACGGTCGGCGTCGACGTGCTGTCCTTCGGCGGTACGAAGAACGGGGCGCTGTTCGGCGAGGCCGTCGTCGTCCTGAATCCCGACGCGGTCCGCGCGATGAAGCACCTGCGCAAGCTCTCCATGCAGCTCGCCTCCAAGATGCGCTTCGTCTCCGTCCAGCTGGAGGCGCTGCTCGCCAAGGACCTGTGGCTGCGCAACGCCCGGCACGCCAACGCCATGGCCCAGCGGCTCGCCGAGGGCGTCCGGGCGGTCGACGGGGTCGAGATCCTCCACCCGGTGCAGGCCAACGCGGTCTTCGCGCGGCTGCCGCACGCGGTCGGCGAACGGCTCCAGCAGCGCTTCCGCTTCTACTTCTGGGACGAGGCGGCCGGGGACGTCCGCTGGATGTGCGCGTTCGACACCCGCGAGGACGACGTCGACGCCTTCGTCCAGGCGCTCAAGGAAGAGATGGCGCGGTAGCGCTCGAAGAAGGGACGGCGCGGTAGACACCCGCCACCCCTCCCACATGACGGTGCGGTCGGCCGGGATCACGAGGATCCCGGCCGACCGCTTCGCGCGCTCCAAGGCGTGCGGCGCGGGCGGGGGCCGGTCAGCCCAGCTCGCGCACCTCGGCGGGCGTCGGGGCCGTACCGCCGAGGTGGGCCGGAACCCACCAGGTGTCGCTCGCGTCCTTCGGACGCACCGGATAGGCCCGCTGGGCGGCCTCCAGAAGCTCCTGCACCCGCTCCCGCAGCCGCCGGGTGATCGCGCCCGCGTACTGGTCGGCGGGGGCCTCCACGGGTTCGCCCACCCGGATCGTGACCGGGATGTGGCTGCGCCTGAAGTTGCGCGGCCGCCCCTTCGTCCAGATCCGCTGCGTGCCCCAGAGCGCCATCGGGATCAGCGGGACCCCGGCCTCCTGGGCGAGGCGCGCCGCACCCGACTTGAAGCTCTTCAGCGTGAAGGACTGCGAGATGGTGGCCTCGGGGAACACCCCGACGATCTCACCGGCGCGCAGCGAGCTGAGGGCGTGGGCGTACGCGTGCTCACCCTGGTCGCGATCGACGGGGATGTGCTTCATCCCCCGCATCAGCGGACCGGAGATCTTGTGCCGGAAGACCGACTCCTTCGCCATGAACCGGACGAGCCGCTTCTGCGGCAGGGCGCCCAGGCCGGTGAAGATGAAGTCGAGATAGCTGATGTGGTTGCTGACCAGCACCGCACCACCGGTCTTCGGGATGTGCTCCGAACCCTGAGTGTCGATCTTCAGGTCCAGCGCCTTGAACATGGTGCGAGCGGCGCCGACGACCGGTCGATAGACGAGTTCTGCCATCTGGTGAAGACCCTTCTTCAGTGCCTGGGGAGGTTCTCCCGGCGGAAGTTACGCAGCCGTAGGTTTTCGGCATTGTGGCGATGGTGCCCCATGGACGAGCCCCTGACCAGCCCCGGTGGGCTCCCTCCGGGAGATTCTTGTCACGTGCGCGGCCACCGGGAGCTGCGGGAATGACCGGGGACCGATCGGCGCTGTCACCTGGTGAAGAGTTCTCGAACAGGAGGCGGTACGTGGACGTCCCGACCGGCGGGCAGCGGCTCGACGCATCCCGACTCGGCGCGGAACTGGGGGAACGGGCCACCCTCGTGCAGTTCTCCACCGCCTTCTGCCAGCCCTGTCGCGCCACCCGGCGCACCCTCGCGGAGGTCGCCGGGATGGTCGAGGGGGTGGCTCACATCGAGATCGACGCGGAGGCGCGTCTCGCGCTCGTACGAGAGCTGGAGATCACCCGGACACCGACCGTCCTCGTGCTCGACGCCCGGGGCCGGGAGGTGCGCCGCGCGGCCGGTCAGCCGCGCACGGCCGACGTCGTCGCGGCGCTGGGGCACGCCATCTGACGGACCGTGACGCATCTCCCACATCCCGGACCCCTCTTGACTGCACCCACCACGCATCGTCACTCTGACGTTATGCCGCCAGATCTCCTTCTCCACGGCCGGGTCCACGTGGACCTCGTGCGGTGCGCGAGCGCGCGCTGTCCGGGTGCCTGAGCACCTACGGACCCGTATGCCGCTCCCACAGAAGGACACCTCCATGACGGCTTCACCCGATCTCGCCCCCGCCCCCACGGGCGCCACGCCCGAGCTGTTCCGCTCCGTCTTCCGCCGCCACGCCGCGGGCGTCGCCGTGATCACCGCGGCGGGGGAGCGCCCGGCCGGCTTCACCGCCACCTCACTCACCTCCGTCGCCGCCGAACCGCCGCTGCTCTCCTTCGGCATCGGTACGTCCTCCTCCAGCTGGCCCGTGCTGGCCGAGGCGGAGTACGTCGGCGTCCACCTGCTCGGCGAGCACCAGCAGGAACTGGCCGCCACCTTCGCCCGGAGCGGCGCCGACCGTTTCGGCCCGGCCACCGACTGGACCACCGGCCCCGAGGGCGTGCCGCTGCTCACCGGTGTCCCGGCGTGGCTCGTCTGCCGGGTGGTGACCCGTGTCCCGGCCGGGGACCACCGCATCGTGATCGCGGAGACCGTGGCCGGTGACCCCTCCGGGGCAGGCCGCCCGCTCGTCTATCACCAGGGACGCTTCACCACTCTGCGAGACTGACCTCACGCACGGCGCGCACAGGCCCTTCGCCGTTGGCAAGGTCACAGTGCACAGCGGTTGCCCAGGGGTAAGAGACTGGGTGTACTGGCGAGTAATATCGGGCTCGGAGCCTCGGTCGTCCTGACCGGAAAGGGCCCGCATGACGCCTGTGCCGCGTGCGACAAGGCAGCCCGGAAATGACGATGCAGTAGGAGAGCCGGCGTGAGCTTGAGGATCGTTGTCTGTGTGAAGTACGTGCCTGATGCGACCGGTGACCGGCATTTCGCCGATGACCTGACGCTGGA
>NZ_JBIWOX010000038.1:0-6786 GCF_044767975.1 Streptomyces sp. NPDC101181
GGTCCCCCCCCCCCCCCGCCCCCCGCGCGCCCCCCCCCCCCCCCCGGCCCCCCCCCCCCCCCCCCGGGGCCCCCCGCCCCCCCCCCCCCCGCCCGGGGGGGGGCGCCCCCCCCCACGTCCAGGCGTCGGATGTTACGAAGCCGGGCTCTCGGCCGGGCGGATGTAGATGCGCTGGCCCACGGCGGCGGCCTGCTGCACCATCCGGTTGACGGAGGCTGCGTCCACGACGGTGCTGTCCACGGCGGTACCGTCGACGTCGTCGAGTCGCATGATCTCGAAGCGCACAGTGCTTCCCTTCGTCTGATCCTCCTGCTGGAGAACTGCTGATGCGATGGGGGCGTCCCCACCCGCGAGGATAGGAACGCGAGGTTTCCTTCGTGTTCCCCACGGGTGACAACGGCTTGCACGCTACAAACATTCCCTACGCTAAGGAAATTTTTCGGATGCCTAAATACTCACCGGTAGCCGGGCCGCCCCGGGGTCCGAGGTCGGCATGACGGAAGCGGACCCGCGGGTCCCCGGCGCGGCCGAACTCGGCGCCCGCCTGGACCGCGCCAACGAGCTGCTCGAACGCGTGCTGGTCGAGGTGGCGAAGACCCCCTCCACGCACGCCATCTTCGTGGACGCGGGCTATGTGTACGCCGCGGCCGGACTGCTCGTCACCGGCACCGAGGACCGGCGCTCCTTCGACCTCGACGCCGAAGGGCTGATCGACGCCTTCATCGATAAGGCCCGCACGATCTTCGCCGACAGCCGTCTGCTGCGCGTCTACTGGTACGACGGCGCCCGGCGCCGGATCCACACCACCGAACAGCAGGCCATCGCCGAACTCCCCGACGTCAAGGTCAGGCTGGGCAACCTCAACGCCAACAACCAGCAGAAGGGCGTCGACTCACTCATCCGCACCGACCTCGAATCCCTCGCCCGGCACCGCGCCATCAGTGACGCGGCGCTCGTCGGCGGCGACGAGGACCTGGTCTCGGCGGTGGAGGCGGCCCAGGGCTACGGGGCCCGGGTGCACCTCTGGGGCATCGAGGCCGCCGAGGGGCGCAACCAGGCCGAACCGCTGCTCTGGGAGGTCGACAGCCAGCGCACCTTCGACCTCGATTTCTGCCGCCCCTACGTCACCCGCCGCCCCGTCACGACGTACGAGGACGACACCCCGGCCCCCTCCCGGGAGGCCGTGCGCTTCGTCGGCGCGCAGATCGCGGCGGCCTGGATCGCCGCGCGGGGCCGGGAGTCCCTCGCCGACCTGCTGCCCGGCCACCCGTTCCTGCCGGGCGCGGTCGACCAGGACCTGCTGGTCGACGCCGAACGCCTGCTCCAGCACTCGCTGCGCGGCCACGCCCACCTGCGGCGGGCGCTGCGCGACGGCTTCTGGCAGCACCTTCAGGCGCAGTTCTGAACGAGGCGCGGTTCTGGACCGGGCGCGCTCTCGGACCGGGCGCGCTTCCCGACCAGCCTCGCTTCCGGACCGGGCGTGGGTCGCGCGTACGGCGGCCACCGTACGCGCGACCCACGCCGCTCAGGCGACCGGGAACGTGTCCCAGAACGCGGCGAGCGCCTGCGCGGTCTCCTGCGGGCGGGCGGTGTTGGGGGAGTGCTCGGCCCCGGCGATCGTGGTGCGGCGGGCGCCGAGACGGCGGGCCATGGAGTCGAACAGCTCCACCGGCCACACGTCGTCCCGCTCGCCGGACAGGACATGGACGGGCAGCCCGACGGCGGCCAGTTCGTCCACCCGGTCCGGTTCGGCGGCCAGCTGGGCGCCGGTCGCGATCAGCTGGGCCGGGTCGTGGCGCAACCAGCGGCGGCGCAGGTCCTCGCCGTCGCCGGTGTCCGCGTCCTGCGGCGGGTCCAGCGCCTGCATCGCCTGCCAGACCTCGTCCATGGGCAGCACGGACAGCGCGTCGCTCAGCATCTTCACCTTGTCGCGCTGGGCCGCGACCACCGCGGCGGGCCCGGAGGACATCAGCGTCAGCGAGCGGAACGGGGCGGGGTCGCTCAGGACGGCGGCGCGGGCGATCTGCCCTCCCAGCGAGTGCCCGAGCAGATGCAGTCCTCCCTCGCCGACCCCCTCGCCGCGGGCCTCCTCGCGCTCTTCGTCGTCCAGGTCGCCTTCGGTCAGGGCCGCCGCCAGGGCCAGCACGTCACGGGCCAACTCGGCCTGCCCGTACTCGTCCTGACGGCCCGTCCCCGCGGTCTCGTACTGTCCGCGGCCGTCCACGGCGACCACCCGGTAGCCCATCGCCGACAGCGGTTCGAGCAGGGTGATGAAGTCCTCCTTGCTGCCGGTGTAGCCGGGCAGCAGCAGGGCGGTGGCCCGGCCCGGCGCGGTCGGTACGGCGTCCAGGACGGCGAAGTCCCCGCGCTCGGTCCGCAGGACGCGGGAGGTGGCGCAGGAGGGCGGGGCGAAGGTGGGCGGACGGCTCATACGGCGAGGCTAACCCCGCGACCGGGGTGGCGGGCCTCAGGGGCGGCCGAACGGCCCCGGGGACTGTCGCCGGATTCGTGGAACGCGGCCGGCCCGTCGAAGTCGCTGAACTCGCTGAACTCGCCCGGACCCGTCGACCTTGTCGAACCGCCCTACGGGCCCGGAACGTCGTGCCGGGCCCGTACGGCAAGCGGCAGACCCCGGCCCCCGCGGGTGCGGGGCCGGGGCCTGCCGGTCGTGCGGTGGGGCGTCAGCTCTCGGTCGACACCGTCGCCTTGCCCGCCGGGCGGGTGGCGCGACGGCGGCGCGGCTTCGTCTCGGTGACGGCCTCGCTCACCACGGCCTCGGCCTCGGAAACCACGGCGGCCTCCTGGGTCGCGGTCGAGGTGACGCTCCGCGTGGCGCGGCGGCGGCGCGGCCTGGCCTCCGCCTCGACGGCCGGAGCCTCCGCTGCGGGCGCCGCCTCCGCGGTGGCCTCGGCCGCGACAGGAGCCTCCGCCTTCTTCCGGGACCTGGTGGCCCGGGGCTTCGTCTCCTTGGCCTCGGGGGCCTCGGCGCTCTTCGCCACCCTGGCCCTGGCGGGCTTGGCGGCCTTCGCCTCGGCGGCGGGCTTCGCCTCACCCGTGGCCTCCGGCGTCACCTGCTCCGCCTTCGGCTTCGCGGTGCGGGCCGGACGGCGACGGGTCTTCGTCTCCGGCTCGGGCTCGGCGGGCGGGGCGATCTGGAAGTCGACCTCGTCGGCCGGCTTCACGACCCGGGCGCGGCGGCGCGGCCGGGCGGCCTTCGGCTCGGCGGCGGGCGCCGAGCCGAAGGCGGCCAAGGCCACGGTCTGGAACTCGGCCGGGGCGGCCGGAGCCCGGTCGACGGGCTGGACCGTCTCCTCGGCCACCGGCTTCGCGGCGCGGCTGCGGCGTCGGCGCGGCTTGGTCTCGGCCGCGGGCTCCGCGACCGGCTCGGCCACGGCCACGGGCGCGGCCACCGGGGCCGGGACCGCCGGGGTCTCGGCGACCGCCACGGCCGCCTCGGCGGGGTTCACCCGCGTACGACGGCGACGGCGCGGCGTACGCGGCGTCTCGGCCGATCCGTCACCGGCCGGGGCCGCCGGGGCGGCCTCCTCGGCGGGTGCGGGCACCGCCGCGGCGCCCTCCGCCGGGTTCGTCCCACCGCGGGTGCGGCGGCGCTGGCGCGGCGTACGGGTGCGCGGCTCGCGCTCCTCACGCGCGGGAGCGGCGGTGGCGGCGGACTTACGGCCGCGGCCGCCGGTCTCGCCGAGGTCCTCGACCTCCTCCGCGCGCAGCCCGGCCCGGGTCCGCTCGGCGCGCGGCAGGATGCCCTTGGTGCCCGCCGGGATGCCCAGCTCCTCGAAGAGGTGCGGGGAGGTGGAGTACGTCTCCGGGGGGTCGGGGAACTTCAGGTCCAGCACCTTGTTGATCAGCTGCCAGCGCGGGATGTCGTCCCAGTCGACCAGCGTGACCGCGGTCCCCTTGGCGCCCGCGCGGCCGGTGCGGCCGATGCGGTGGAGGTAGGTCTTCTCGTCCTCCGGCGACTGGTAGTTGATGACGTGGGTGACACCCTCGACATCGATACCGCGCGCGGCGACGTCGGTGCAGACCAGGACGTCGACCTTGCCGTTGCGGAAGGCGCGCAGCGCCTGCTCGCGGGCGCCCTGGCCGAGGTCGCCGTGGACCGCGCCGGAGGCGAAGCCGCGCTTCTCCAGCTGCTCGGCGATGTCGGCGGCGGTCCGCTTGGTCCGGCAGAAGATCATCGCCAGCCCGCGGCCCTCGGCCTGGAGGATGCGCGAGACCATCTCGGGCTTGTCCATGGAGTGCGCGCGGTAGACGTGCTGCACGGTGTTCTTGACGGTGGTGCCCTCGTCGTCGGGCGACGTGGCGTTGATGTGCGTCGGCTGCGACATGTAGCGGCGGGCGAGGCTGATGACGGCCCCGGGCATGGTGGCCGAGAACAGCATCGTCTGGCGCTTGGCCGGCAGCATCGTGATGATGCGCTCGACGTCGGGCAGGAAGCCGAGGTCCAGCATCTCGTCGGCCTCGTCGAGGACGAGTCCGCGGATGTGGGACAGGTCGAGCTTGCGCTGGCCCGCGAGGTCCAGCAGCCGGCCCGGGGTGCCGACGATCACGTCGACGCCCTTCTTGAGGGCCTCGACCTGGGGCTCGTACGCCCGGCCGCCGTAGATCGCGAGAACGCGGACGTTACGGACCTTGCCGGCGGTGAGCAGGTCGTTGGTGACCTGGGTGCACAGCTCGCGGGTGGGGACGACGACGAGCGCCTGCGGCGCGTCGGTCAGCTCCTCGGGCTTCGCGCGCCCGGCCTCGACGTCGGCGGGGACGGTCACGCGCTCCAGGAGCGGGAGACCGAAGCCGAGCGTCTTGCCGGTGCCGGTCTTGGCCTGGCCGATGACGTCGGAGCCGGAGAGGGCTACGGGGAGCGTCAGCTCCTGGATGGGGAAGGGGGACGTGATGCCGACCGCCTCAAGGGCTTCGGCCGTCTCGGGAAGGATCCCGAGGTCGCGGAACGTAGTCAGGGTGCTGCCTCTTCTGTGAGACGCGGCCCGAAGGCGAACGCTGGGGGTCGTACCGTGCCGGGGTTGGTCATCCGGCCGTGGATGGGCCGGGTGGCGCGGGACCACTGCCGTCGCTCTAGCGCTCGTGCCGCTGAGGGGGCCCCTCATCTGCGGTCGTACGTGTCGCACGGACCGCCCGGAGGGCTGTCGGGTCGGAGCCGATCGGGCCACCGACCGGGCATCCTCATTCAAGGGTCGCGCCACTGGCACAGCACAGTGCTCAGCAGGCGCATTACCACTGTACCTCGGATTCGCGCATGTGTGTCGGGCGAATTCATCGGAACGGTATGACCTCCGTCGCTGACCAGGCCCTTCCGCCCCCCTCGGAGCGGGCTATCGTTCGCATCATGGAGACGCCTGACCACGCCACTGACACCCCCGCCGAAGCCCCCGCGGCCACCGGAATCGCCGCCCAGGACTGGGCCACCGCGTCCGTCGAGCCGCAGTACCGCGCCGCGGTCGTGGACCTGCTCGGCGCCCTCGCCTACGGAGAGCTGGCGGCCTTCGAGCGACTGGCCGAGGACGCGAAACTCGCGCCGACACTCGGGGACAAGGCGGAACTGGCGAAGATGGCCTCCGCCGAGTTCCACCACTTCGAGCAGCTGACCCGGCGGCTCGCGGCGGTGGACGAGGAGCCGACCGCCGCGATGGAGCCCTTCGCCAAGGCGCTCGACGACTTCCACCGTCAGACGGCGCCGTCTGACTGGCTGGAGGGCCTGGTCAAGGCGTACGTCGGGGACTCCATCGCGAGCGACTTCTACCGGGAGGTCGCCGCCCGGCTGGACAGCGACACCCGCTCCCTGGTGCTGTCCGTGCTGGACGACACGGGACACGGGAACTTCGCCGTGGAGAAGGTCCGCGCCGCGATCGAGGCCGACCCCCGGGTGGGCGGACGGCTCGCGCTGTGGGCCCGCAGGCTGATGGGCGAGGCCCTGTCGCAGGCCCAGCGGGTGGTCGCCGACCGCGACGCGCTCTCGACGATGCTGGTGGGCGGGGTGGCGGACGGCTTCGACCTGGCCGAGGTGGGCCGGATGTTCTCCCGGATCACCGAGGCCCACACCAAGCGGATGGCGGCCCTGGGACTGGCCGCGTGACCCGCTCCCCTTCCCGCTGCGCGTAACCCGCCTCCTCGCCCCGCCCGCGAGCGACAGACCTCGTTACCCGATTCCCCCGGTTCTCCCGGTTTCCCCGAGGGAGAAGCGGGAGCGGACTGGACTACCGGGCCGCCGCCGGCGGGGCGAGGCGGCGGCCGCGTGGGCGGATCAGGAGCGACAGTGTCACCGCCCCGACGGACACGGCCCCGATCAGCGTCGCCGCGACCTGGCCCGTGCCCAGCGCCGCGTGCGTCAGGCAGGCGCCGAACAGGGCGCCGAGCGCGCCGGTGGGATACACCGCGCGGGCGGGCGGCAGCCGGTCGGCCAGTGATCGCAGCGCCACCCAGGACAGGGCGAGTCCGAGCAGGGCGGAGCCGAGGAATTCCCAGATCACAGAGGATCACCTCGCGAGGGTGTGCGGGGCGGGCAAATCGGTCGTAGGCGGTACTACCCCTCACCCACGGCGGACAACCCTCCGGCGGCCCCATCCGACCCGCACGGGTAACGCCTCCGACCGCACGGGCGGCGGCGCGCGCGAGAGCCGCGCACGCGGAAGCGGGCCCGGGGGGGGGCCCCCCCGGGCCCCCCCGCCCCCCGCCCGGGGTGAAACCCCCCCCCGGGCAACACCCCCCCCCCCCCCCCCCCCCCCCGCTCCGCCCCGGCGGGGGGGGGGGGTGAGT
>NZ_JBIWOX010000039.1:0-1847 GCF_044767975.1 Streptomyces sp. NPDC101181
AACACAGTGGACGCGAGCAACTGAGGACAAGCCCTCGGCCTATTAGTACCAGTCAGCTCCACCCCTCACAGGGCTTCCACATCTGGCCTATCAACCCAGTCGTCTACTGGGAGCCTTAACCCCTCAAGAGGGTGGGAATACTCATCTCGAAGCAGGCTTCCCGCTTAGATGCTTTCAGCGGTTATCCTTTCCGAACGTAGCCAACCAGCCATGCCCTTGGCAGAACAACTGGCACACCAGAGGTTCGTCCGTCCCGGTCCTCTCGTACTAGGGACAGCCCTTCTCAATATTCCTACGCGCACAGCGGATAGGGACCGAACTGTCTCACGACGTTCTAAACCCAGCTCGCGTACCGCTTTAATGGGCGAACAGCCCAACCCTTGGGACCGACTCCAGCCCCAGGATGCGACGAGCCGACATCGAGGTGCCAAACCATCCCGTCGATATGGACTCTTGGGGAAGATCAGCCTGTTATCCCCGGGGTACCTTTTATCCGTTGAGCGACAGCGCTTCCACAAGCCACTGCCGGATCACTAGTCCCGACTTTCGTCCCTGCTCGACCCGTCGGTCTCACAGTCAAGCTCCCTTGTGCACTTACACTCAACACCTGATTACCAACCAGGCTGAGGGAACCTTTGGGCGCCTCCGTTACACTTTAGGAGGCAACCGCCCCAGTTAAACTACCCATCAGACACTGTCCCTGATCCGGATCACGGACCCAGGTTAGACATCCAGCACGACCAGAGTGGTATTTCAACGACGACTCCACAACCACTGGCGTGGCCGCTTCACAGTCTCCCACCTATCCTACACAAGCCGAACCGAACACCAATATCAAACTATAGTAAAGGTCCCGGGGTCTTTCCGTCCTGCTGCGCGAAACGAGCATCTTTACTCGTAGTGCAATTTCACCGGGCCTATGGTTGAGACAGTCGAGAAGTCGTTACGCCATTCGTGCAGGTCGGAACTTACCCGACAAGGAATTTCGCTACCTTAGGATGGTTATAGTTACCACCGCCGTTTACTGGCGCTTAAGTTCTCAGCTTCGCCACCCCGAAGAGCAGCTAACCGGTCCCCTTAACGTTCCAGCACCGGGCAGGCGTCAGTCCGTATACATCGCCTTACGGCTTCGCACGGACCTGTGTTTTTAGTAAACAGTCGCTTCTCGCTGGTCTCTGCGGCCACACCCAGCTCACGGAGAAAATCCGGTCACCAGACGTGGCCCCCCTTCTCCCGAAGTTACGGGGGCATTTTGCCGAGTTCCTTAACCATAGTTCACCCGAACGCCTCGGTATTCTCTACCTGACCACCTGAGTCGGTTTAGGGTACGGGCCGCCATGAAACTCGCTAGAGGCTTTTCTCGACAGCATAGGATCATCCACTTCACCACAATCGGCTCGGCATCAGGTCTCAGACTATATGCACGACGGATTTACCTACCGTGCGTCCTACACCCTTACCCCGGGACAACCACCGCCCGGGCTGGACTACCTTCCTGCGTCACCCCATCGCTTACCTACTACAAGTCTGGGTCATCGGCTCCACCACTACCCTCAACTCCGAAGAGATCAGGCCGGCTTCACGGACTTAGCATCGCCTGATTCAGTACTGGGCGTTCCAAAGCGGGTACCGGAATATCAACCGGTTGTCCATCGACTACGCCTGTCGGCCTCGCCTTAGGTCCCGACTTACCCTGGGCAGATCAGCTTGACCCAGGAACCCTTAGTCAATCGGCGCACACGTTTCTCACGTGTGTATCGCTACTCATGCCTGCATTCTCACTCGTGAACCGTCCACCACTGCCTTCCGGCGCGGCTTCACCCGGCACACGACGCTCCCCTACCCAT
>NZ_JBIWOX010000039.1:1944-3278 GCF_044767975.1 Streptomyces sp. NPDC101181
AATGACACGACTTCGGCGGTACGCTTGAGCCCCGCTACATTGTCGGCGCGGAATCACTTGACCAGTGAGCTATTACGCACTCTTTCAAGGGTGGCTGCTTCTAAGCCAACCTCCTGGTTGTCTCTGCGACTCCACATCCTTTCCCACTTAGCGTACGCTTAGGGGCCTTAGTCGATGCTCTGGGCTGTTTCCCTCTCGACCATGGAGCTTATCCCCCACAGTCTCACTGCCGCGCTCTCACTTACCGGCATTCGGAGTTTGGCTAAGGTCAGTAACCCGGTAGGGCCCATCGCCTATCCAGTGCTCTACCTCCGGCAAGAAACACACGACGCTGCACCTAAATGCATTTCGGGGAGAACCAGCTATCACGGAGTTTGATTGGCCTTTCACCCCTAACCACAGGTCATCCCCCAGGTTTTCAACCCTGGTGGGTTCGGTCCTCCACGACCTCTTACAGCCGCTTCAACCTGCCCATGGCTAGATCACTCCGCTTCGGGTCTAGAGCGTGCAACTCAACCGCCCTGTTCGGACTCGCTTTCGCTACGGCTCCCCCACACGGGTTAACCTCGCTACACACCGCTAACTCGCAGGCTCATTCTTCAAAAGGCACGCAGTCACGACTGTATGTGCAAGCACACACAGCGACGCTCCCACGGCTTGTAGGCACACGGTTTCAGGTACTATTTCACTCCGCTCCCGCGGTACTTTTCACCATTCCCTCACGGTACTATCCGCTATCGGTCACCAGGGAATATTTAGGCTTAACGGGTGGTCCCGCCAGATTCACACGGGATTTCTCGGGCCCCGTGCTACTTGGGTGTCTCTCAAACAAGCCGCTGATGTTTCAGCTACGGGGGTCTTACCCTCTACGCCGGACCTTTCGCATGTCCTTCGCCTACACCAACGGTTTCTGACTCGTCTCACAGCCGGCAGACCATGACAGAGAGATCCCACAACCCCGCATACGCAACCCCTGCCGGGTATCACACGCATACGGTTTGGCCTCATCCAGTTTCGCTCGCCACTACTCCCGGAATCACGGTTGTTTTCTCTTCCTGAGGGTACTGAGATGTTTCACTTCCCCTCGTTCCCTCCACACTGCCTATGTGTTCAGCAGCGGGTGACAGCCCATGACGACTGCCGGGTTTCCCCATTCGGAAACCCCCGGATCACAGCTCGGTTGACAACTCCCCGGGGACTATCGTGGCCTCCCACGTCCTTCATCGGTTCCTGGTGCCAAGGCATCCACCGTGCGCCCTTAAAAACTTGGCCACAGATGCTCGCGTCCACTGTGCAGTTCTCAAACAACGACCAGCCACCCACCACCCCGCCCT
>NZ_JBIWOX010000040.1:0-2808 GCF_044767975.1 Streptomyces sp. NPDC101181
CAGGGAGGAGCCGCCGAACCGGGACTTCCACTCGGGGCGCATCGCCAGGAGGCGGCCCATGCCGTGGTCGCGGCCCACCGCCACCGCCGTCAGCCCCGCCCGGGTGATCTCCGGGGCCAGCTCCGGCTGGGACGCCACCCGCACCTCATGACCGGCCGCCTCCAGGGCCCGTGCCAGAGGCACTTGGATGTACAGATGGGTCTTCTCCGCGTAGAGGGCGAACAGCACGCGCATGGCCGGGGACCTCCGACGACGAGGGAACGGGGACGCTGTCCCGCCGGCGGGACAGGGGGGGCGGCGACAGGACGCCGGGCCCGGGGGTCAGGGGGTGTGGACCGGCTTGCGGGTGCCCATCTGGACGACGAACGCGGAGAACTCGTCGAAGCCGCCGCCGCGGAAGTTGTGCAGCTCCTCCAGCACGACGATGTCGAAGACGTCCTCGATGTGCAGCAGCAGCTGTATGAGGGTGAAGGAGTCGAGGTCGCCCAGCTTCACCGAATCGGGGTCCTTCTCCTGGGCGTAATAGCGCTCCAGGAAGACGCGGATCTGCGCCTTGACCGATGCCTCGTCCAGTACGACGTCCATGGTGATGCTCCCTTTTCTCCTGCGTTTCGCTTGCGTCAGTCCCGCACCAGCGGTTCCCACCAGTGCCTGTTCTCGGCATACCAGCGCACCGTGTCGGCCATGCCCGTGGCGATGTCGACGGAGGGAGTGAAGCCGAGTTCACCGAATATCTTCCCGGGGTCGACCGAATAACGGAAGTCGTGACCCTTTCGGTCGGCGACGTGGAGCACGCTGGACCAGTCCGCCGAGGACAGCTCCAGCAGCATTTCCGTGAGTTCCCGGTTCGATATCTCCTTGCCACCGCCGATGTTGTAGGCCTCGCCCGGCCTGCCGTTGACGGCGATGAGCGCGAGGGCCCGGCAGTGGTCGTCCACGTGAATCCATTCCCGCACGTGGGAGCCGTCACCGTACAGAGGGATTTTCCGGCCGTCCAGCAGCCTGGTGACGAACAGCGGGATGACCTTTTCGGGGAACTGGTGGGGGCCGTAGGTGTTGGACGGCCGGGCGATACGGACGGGCAGCCCGTGGGTGCGGTGGAAGGACCGGGCGAGCAGTTCGGCGGACGCCTTGGACGCCGAGTAGGGCGAGTTGGGGCGCAGCGGGAAGTCCTCGTCCCAGGAGCCCGACGCGACGGAGCCGTACACCTCGTCCGTGGAGACCATGACGAAGCTGTCCACCTCCGCTGCCAGCGCCTCCTGGAGGAGCACCCCGGTGCCCAGCACGTTCGTCCGCACGAAGGCCGCGGCGTCCGCGACGGAGCGGTCCACGTGCGACTCGGCGGCGAAGTGCACCACGACGGAGCACTCCCGCAGGGCCTCGCGCACGGCCGCCGCATCGCACACGTCGCCACGCAGGAAGCGCAGCCGCGGATCGTCCAGCAGGGGGCCGAGGTTGCGGGGGTCGCCCGCGTAGGTGATCTTGTCCAGTACGGTGACCCGGGCGTCCTCCAGCCCCGGGTACCCGCTGCCCAGCAGGCATCGGACGAAGTGCGAGCCGATGAAGCCGGCGCCGCCTGTGACCAGGACTCTCACGGTGTCACCCTTTCCGGCGCGTCACGCGAGCGCCTTCGCTGTCTCCATCACGTAGCGCCCGTAACCGGCCTGGGGCATCGCGGCGCCGAGCGCGTGGCACTCGTCGGCGGTGATGTATCCCATCCGCAGGGCGATCTCCTCCAGGCAGGCGACGCGCACTCCCTGACGGTCCATCAGCACCTGGACGTACTGGCCGGCGTCGAGCAGCGACCGGTAGGTCCCGGTGTCGAGCCAGGTGAAGCCGCGCCCCAGCTCGACCAGCCGCACCGTCCCCGCCTCCAGGTAGGCGCGGTTCACATCGGTGATCTCCAGCTCGCCGCGGGCGGAGGGGCGCAGCCCGCGGGCCACCTCCACCACGTCGCTGTCGTAGAAGTACAGCCCCGTGATGGCGTTGCGCGAACGCGGGTGCGCCGGTTTCTCCTCGATGCCGACCAGCCTGCCCTCGCTGTCGACGTCGCCGACGGCGTAGCGCTCCGGGTCGGCGACGGGATAGCCGAAGAGCGTGCAGCCCCGCGACATCGTCCGGCATTCACGCAGCAGTTCCTGGAACCCGGCGCCGTGGAAGAGATTGTCGCCGAGGATCAGGGCGGAGGGTTCACCCCCGACGAAGTCTGCGCCGACAATATAGGCGTCCGCTATTCCCCGGGGTTCCGGCTGCTCGGCATAGCTGATGTCGACCCCCCAGCGGTTTCCGTCGCCGAGCAGCCGGGAGATCGGCTCCATGGATTCCGGGGCCGTGATGATCAGAATGTCCTTGATCCCCGCGAGCATCAGCACCGAGAGCGGGTAGTAGATCATGGGTTTGTCGTAGATCGGAAGCAGTTGCTTCGAAACTCCGGAAGTAATGGGCATCAGGCGGCTGCCGGTGCCCCCGGCAAGGATTATCCCCTTCACGGCCCTCCCCTTCGCACCTAATATACGTCCCCCATAGGTTGACCCCATTGACGGCCCAGGAGTCAACACAGGAGCACGAATTCAAGGAGTCGGCATGCGCATACTTTTCACCGCTTATGCGGTGCGCACGCATTTCTACAGCATGGTGCCTCTGGCGCGGGCCCTGGAGGCGGCCGGTCATGAGGTGCGGGTGGCGTCCCAGCCCGAGCTGGTCCCCGACATCACGGGGGCGGGGCTGACGGCGGTGGCGGTCGGCCGCGACCACGGCATGTGGCGGGTGCTGAAGCTGCGCCACGGTGCCGAACGCTGGTCGTCCCTA
>NZ_JBIWOX010000041.1:0-1559 GCF_044767975.1 Streptomyces sp. NPDC101181
CGGCGGCTGGGCAAGCCTGTGCTGATGGACTTGGAGGGCGACGATGGGCATCCGGTGATCGGCTTCGACGTCGAGGCCGATCGGGTCGTCCTCCTCGCAGACCCGCAGGTCAGGTGACTGCGGCCGACGGCTGCGGTTCGTAGAAGGTTCCGTCGCGGAGCATCGCGAACAGGACGTCGGCCCGGCGGCGGGCGAGGCAGAGCAGTGCCTGAGTGTGGTGCTTCCCTTGGGCGATCTTCTTGTCGTGGTAGGCACGCGATGCAGGGTCGGCCAAGGCGGCGAACGCGGAGAGGAACAAGGCCCGCTTGAGCTGCTTGTTTCCTCTCCGGGAGGGCTGTTCACCGCGGATCGACGACCCGGAACTGCGGGTCGCGGGGGCGAGGCCGGCGTAGGCGGCGAGGTGGCCGGCGGTCGGGAAGGTTCTGCCGTCACCGACTTCGATCAGGATGCGGGCTCCGGTCCTGACGCCGACGCCCGGCATGGACGTCAGGACCTTGGAAAGAGGGTGGTTCTCCAGCAGTTCCTCGATCCGGCCGGCCAGCAGTTTCCGCTGGTCAAGGACAGCGGCGAGTGATCTGGCCAGACTCGGGACGATCAACGCGGCCGCGTCGGTCCCCGGAACGGTGACGGTCTGCTCGTCCAGCGCGGCGAAGATCTCCTCGACCAGCCGCTCAGCCATCCTTGGCGCCTTCGGTCGCAGCAGCGTGACCAGCCGCCGACGGCCCGCCTTGCGTATCTGTGCCGGTGAGCCGAACCGCTCCAGCAAGGCCAGGACAGCAGGGTGCTGCAGTCGCGGTCCCAGGACCCGTTCCAGCGATGGATGGATCTGGGTCAGCAGGCCGTGCAGCCGGTTGGCGACGCGGGTGGCCTCGCCGGCCAGGTCGTCGTCGAACCCGACGATCATCTCCAGCTCGGCGATCGTCTCGTCCTCGCCGTCAATCGCCCGCAGTGTGTGCGGCATCGCGCGGGCCGCGTCCGCGATGATGAATGCGTCTCTCGCGTCGGTCTTGGCCTCGCCGGGGTAGAGGTCGGTGATCCGCCGCATCGTCAGCCCCGGCGGGTAGGCGACCGGGCAGCCCATGTCCCGGGCGACCGCCAGCGGCAGGGCGCCGATTGAGGCCGGCTGGTCGACCACGACCAGCACCGTTCCGTGCTTGGCCTGGAGTTTCGCGAACAGCTCGCGGAGCTTGGGTTCGGTGTTGGGCAGGCGCTTGTCGAACGCCTTCTTCCCGGCCGGGGTGACGGCGGTGGCGTGGTGTTCGCCCTTGCCGACGTCCAGGCCGAGGAAGACGTCGATGTCGCCGGTGTCGATCACGCGCAGGCCCCTCCATCACGCTTTCGTCCGGCCTTGCCAGGGCACCGAGCTGCCACATCCACGTTACGGAGAGCTCAACCGGCCCGGGTGAAGCCGGTGCTCAAGCCCCTCATCAGCGGTCCGTCGATGCCTCCAGGTCCGGTGACACCACCCCCCCGGATCATGAACAACAAGGGGGGGAATTCATGCCGGACCCGAAGGCCGGAGGCCCCATTGCGGAGCCACGTAGAAGGTAACGGGGGGG
>NZ_JBIWOX010000042.1:0-1009 GCF_044767975.1 Streptomyces sp. NPDC101181
CGGAGGGGATCATCCCGGCGATCGAGTCGGCGCACGCGCTGGCGGGTGCGCTGGAGCTGGGCAGGGAGCTGGGTCCCGGGGGGCTGATCCTGGTCAGCCTGTCGGGGCGGGGCGACAAGGACATGGACACCGCCGCCCGCTACTTCGGGCTCTACGACACCGACGCGGCCGTCGAGGCCGACCACGACAGCGACCGTGCGGAGATCGAGGGGGACGCCAAGTGAGCGGGAACATCGAGCTGTTGAGCACCACCCTGGCCGCCGCGAAGGCGGAGGACCGGGCGGCGCTGATCGCCTATCTCCCGGCGGGGTTCCCGACGGTCGAGGGTGGTATCGAGGCGGTCAAGGCGGTCATCGCGGGTGGCGCGGACATCGTGGAGGTGGGGCTGCCGCACAGTGACCCGGTGCTGGACGGGCCGGTCATCCAGACCGCTGATGACATCGCGCTGCGCGGCGGGGTGCGCATCGCCGATGTGCTGCGCACGGTCCGGGAGGCGTTTGAGGCGACCGGTGTCCCGGTCCTCGTCATGACGTACTGGAATCCCGTCGACCGCTACGGTGTGGAGCGCTTCACCGCGGAACTCGCCGAGGCGGGGGGCGCCGGGTGCATCCTGCCCGACCTGCCGGTCCAGGAGTCCGCGCTGTGGCGTGAGCACGCGTCGAAGCATGGTCTGGCCACGGTGTTCGTGGTGGCCCCGAGCAGTCAGGACGCCCGTCTGGCCACGATCACCGAGGCGGGCAGCGGTTTCGTCTATGCCGCGTCGCTGATGGGTGTGACCGGGACCCGTGCTTCCGTCGGTGTCCAGGCCCATGATCTGGTCACCCGGACGCGTGCCACCACCGATCTCCCGGTCTGTGTCGGTCTGGGGGTCTCCACCGCCGCCCAGGCCACCGAGGTCGCCGCGTTCGCCGACGGCGTCATCGTCGGCTCCGCGTTCGTCAAGGCCATCCTCGACGCCCCCGACCAGCCCACCGCACTCCACACCCTCCACACCCTCGCCACCGAGCTG